>CAMQYL010000024.1:0-44615 GCA_947039275.1 uncultured Bacteroidales bacterium
TTAGCGGCTTAGCCAAGGCTGAACAACCTCAAATTTTACCGAATCATTGTGATTTTTGCAAAATTACATAAATTCTATTTCCATACAATTACCAAAATCGCGTTTGTTAGTACCAAAATCACGGTTTCGCATGATGTTTTAACTTTCATTGGGAGGTTTTGGGGAGATTTATACGTACCTATAGCGCGTAATCGGCTGACAGTTTGTAACTTTGTGGAGAAGAATCCTGCGATGTAACCAAACTGATTTACCCTACACTGTGACATTTTTCTCATTTGGCGGCACACGTAATTATCCTTCACTTGCCGCATCGCTCATACCTCTGATTTTCTTGTTGATAGCGTTTCCGCTCGTCATTGTCGTAGCTGGAAGCGGAGCGGTATTGTCGGCGGGACCGATTCTGCTGCTGGCAGCGTCCGCGATAGCCTACGGACTCGCACTTGGCACCCGCACCGTTTCGCGCCGCGGAGCTGTGATGGGCATGCGCCGCAGCGCCTCCCAGATACTCCCGGCTGTGCCTATACTCATCTGCATAGCCCTTGTAGCCTCATCATGGATGCTGTCAGGAGTCGTGCCCACGCTGATAACATTCGGTCTCAACATCCTCAATCCCCATACATTCTTAGTGGTAGCATGTGCCACATGCGCGCTCATATCGGTGATGACAGGCAGCTCGTGGACCACTATCGCCACCATAGGCATAGCATTCATGGGCATAGGCGAAGCCATGGGGTTCAGCGACCCGTGGATAGCCGGAGCCATCATCTCTGGCGCATATTTCGGCGACAAGGTGTCTCCGCTAAGCGACACTACCGTCGTCGCTTCCTCGACCGTAGGCGTCGACCTGTTCGACCACATCCGCTACATGATCATAACCACCGTCCCGGCAATGACTGTCGCGCTGCTCATATATCTGATAGCAGGATGGTGCTTCACCCCCGCCCCGGCATCACAGACAGCGGCAATGCTCGACGCACTCGGCTCTACATTCAACATCACTCCCTGGACGCTCGTCATCCCAGCCATAACCTTAGCACTCATCGCCTTGCGCATCCCATCGATATGGGTGATGATTGCTGCCTCCATAGCCGGCATCGCCGGTATCTTCATATTGCAGCCTCAGCTTGGCATGCACATCGCGGAGGTAGCGCGCACTCTCTGGTCGGGCATAAGCCTCACCACCGGCAACAGCGTGCTTGACGAGCTGATCACCTCGTCGGGCGTTTTGGGCATGCTTCCTACCATATGGCTGATACTTTCTGCCATGATATTCGGAGCGGCAATGATAGGCACCGGCATGCTCAGCCGCCTCACGGACGCATTCACACGGCGCATGAGGTCACGCACATCCATTGTCGGAGCCACGCTATGTAGCGGACTCTCAATGAATTGCCTGACCGGTGACCAGTACCTTTCGCTCATCATCACCGGCAACATGTACCGTTCGCTCTATCGCAGCTTCGGATTGGAAAAGCGCCTTCTCAGCCGCTCGATGGAAGACAGCATTTCGGTGACATCTGTGCTCATCCCATGGAACTCCTGCGGGCTGGCTCAGTCGGCAGTGCTCGGTGTAGCCACTCTCGCCTACGCACCGTTTTGCTTCTTCAATTATCTCACCCCTCTATTCTCAATCTTGATTACAAGACTCGGATACAAGATACCCGAATCGCCAAAACTCCGCCGACCTGCAACAATTACCGCCCCGATGTCGCAATAAACTGACAGTTTGCACGTTTCATTATAGATGAATAAGCTTATCTCAGCCCTTACCTGCCCAATCACGGGTATCGGCATACTAATATTCTTGCTATCAGCCCTCGGCAGCCCCGGGGCGGCAGCCCAATACAAGGATGACAAGCTGCTCAACCGCCCCTATGCCGACAACCGCGCCTGGCATCTGGGATTTTCCGTGGGCATGCACACCGAGGGTCTGAACCTGACCAACAACGGCATACTGACCGACGGCGACAAGCGTCAATGGTTTGCCGAACAGCCCAGCTATGCCCCGGGCTTCTGTATCAACGGCTTGATAGACTTCCGCCTCAACGACTTTTTCAGCGTCAGGTTTTCACCCGGACTATGGTTCGGCAGTCGCACGGTCAAGTTCTACAACGCCCTCCCGGGTCCCCACGAAGGGGTCACCGAAAGCGTCGACATCAAGAGCACCTACATCGTGCTCCCCATAGACCTCAAGTATGCCGCGCGACGCTGGCGCAATCTGCGCCCTTACATCGTGGGCGGCGTGATGCCCGCCTTTGACGTGGGCAAGAAACCACCCATGGACATCCTCTCGCTCAAAAGCACCGACTACTACCTGACCGTCGGCTTCGGATGCGACTTCTATCTGCCGTTCTTCAAGCTCATCCCCGAGGTGAAATTCTGCTTCGGCATGGCAAACATACTCCAGACTGACCGTCCCACCCTCGCCGACCAGCCGTCGCTCATCGCATTTACCAACAGCCTCTCTAAGGTCACCTCCAACATGGTGGTGGTCTCATTCTACTTTGAATAACGGACAATGACGATGTTACGCAAACTATCCATACGCATCGCAATGCTCGTAGCGGCGATAGCCGCAGCCTCCCCCAAGGCAGTGGCGCAGACCGACCCGCTCTTCACGCAGTATTTCGAAGTGCCGTCATACTACAATCCCGCTGCCATCGGTCTGACCGATTTCGTCAGATTCCGCGCCGTATCGCGTCTGCAATGGGTAGGCATCTCGCATGCCCCCACCACTTTCGCCCTCGCCGCCGACATGCCGCTCAAGCTGTTTGACCGCCGCTGGGGTGTGGGTCTGGTGCTCAACCAGGACTCTTACGGGCTGTTCAGCAACCTCGGCGGCAACGTACAGTTGGCGTTTAAGCAGAAGATGTTCAAGGGCGAACTGACCGCCGCCGTGCAGGTTGGGCTGTCGAGCATGACGTTTAAAGGCTCCGAAGTGGAGATAGAATTCGATGATGACTACCACATAGGTCAGGACGAGGCGATACCCACCACCGACATCTCCGGCACGGCATTTGACATAAGCCTGGGCGTGCACTACACCCACAAGCTTTTCTGGGCTGGACTGAGCATGCTGCATCTCAATTCACCCTCCATCTCATTCGGCGATGCAGTCGCTTCCTCAGGCAGCTCTGCGGAGTCAGACTTCAGCGGAGACGCTAAAAATTACAAATTAGACTTAAAGCCTACACTTTATTTCATGGGTGGTAGCAATATTCCGCTCAGAAACACGTTATTTGAAGTGATGCCATCGGTAATGGTGGCAAGCGACCTCGGCAGCAACACCACTTTTGAGGTGACTGCACGTACCCGATGGAAAAAGTTTCTTACATTTGGAGTCGGTTACCGCTACAATGACGCAGTGTCGGTCATGGCGTCAGGCGAATACAAAGGTTTCTTCCTGGCGTATTCCTTTGACTACCCCCTCTCCGACATAGCGAAACTATCATCCGGAAGCCATGAAATCCTCGCCGGCTACAGCCTGAAGCTCGACCTCGGCGACCATAACAAATACAAGCACAAGAGCATACGCATACTCTAAGTTATCACAAATGAAAAAAATCACCATCTATATCTCAGCACTCATCATTGCAATGGGCATAGCATCTTGCGGCTCATTGGGACGTTCGTCAGGCTCGGGAGGCGAAGTGACCGGCGTGTCAGGCACTGCGTGGACCGAACCGACACCCTACGGCATGGTACTCGTGGACCGTGGATCCATCATCCTCGGCCCGCAGCAGGCTGACTCGGCTTGGAATCTCGCCGCCGATACCCGCGGTGCATCCGTCGACGCATTCTGGATGGACGAGACCGAGGTGACCAACGGCAAGTACAAGCAGTTTGTGTTCTGGGTGCGTGACAGCATCATCCGCGAACGCCTCGCCGACCCCTCATACGGCGGCAACGAAGCCTTCAAAATCGAGGAGGACAAGGAGGGCAACCCCATCACTCCCCACCTCAACTGGAGCAAGCCCATACCCTGGCGCAATGCCAACGAGGACGAGCAGCGAGCCATCGAAAGCCTCTACCGCACAAACCCCATCACAGGCAAGCGCGAACTCGACCCCACTCAGCTCAACTACCGCTACGAGATATTCAACACCACCGAGGCTGTCAAGCGCAAGAACCGTCTTGACCCGACACGCCGCATCTACGACACGGACAAGCCGGTGCCCACCGACAATCCCATCATCTCCAAGGACACAGCCTACATCAACGATGCAGGCGAGATAGTCCGCGAGACCGTAACCCGCGCCCTTACCGGCGACTACGATTTCCTCAACACCTACATCGTCAACGTCTACCCCGACACAACCTGCTGGGTCAACGACTTCGAGAACGCCTACAACGAGCCTTACGTGCGCCTCTATTTCTCCCACCCCGGCTACAGCGAATATCCCGTGGTAGGCGTGAGCTGGGATCAGGCGAACGCATTCGCCAACTGGCGCACCGACTACCTGCGCCGCTCCATCGGACGCAACGGTGTCATAATAGAGCCTTACCGCCTCCCCACAGAGGCTGAGTGGGAGTACGCGGCACGTGCAGGCATGTCAGAAAACAAATACCCCTGGGAGGGCGACTTGCCGCTGACCGATGACGACAAAGGATGCTTCTACGCCAACTTCAAGCCTCAGGACGGCAACTATACACTCGACGGCCAGCTGATAACCTCACGTGTAGGCACCTACCAGCCCAACGATTTCGGGCTGTATGACATGGCTGGCAATGTCAGTGAATGGACATCGACAGCCTACACTCCGTCAGTGAGCAAAATAACGAGCGACCTCAACCCCGAATACCGCTACAATGCTGCCAAGGAAGACCCCTACCGCCTCAAACGCAAGATCATCCGCGGCGGTTCGTGGAAAGACGTGGCACACAACGTCCGCTCCGACCTGCGCCAGTGGGAATACGAGAACGAGCAGCGTTCATATATAGGTTTCCGCTGTGTGCGCTCGCAGATCGGCTTTGCAAAGGGCAACAAGTCACGCCATTGATAAAAACGCATAATACCAACCAGACTCCAACCATACATCTCTTTGACCATACACGACAATGGGAAAAATCAAAAGATATAAAAACAGCGTCGAGCGCTTCCTCTCGGGCGAGAGCGGCCAGCGGTTCTTTAACTTCGCCTACTCCATAGGTGCTGCCGTAGTCATCTGGGGCGCACTGTTCAAGATACTCCATCTCCCCGGAGGCAACCTGCTGCTCTGCATAGGTATGGGTACCGAGGTGCTGATGTTCATCCTCACCGCCTTTGACCGTCCGCCTCGCGAATACCGCTGGGAGGACGTGTTCCCCGTGCTCCAGTCACGCGACCCCGAAGACCGCCCCGATTTCGGAGGCACTGGCGGCAGTGTGCTCATCAACGGTTCTATCAACGCCTCTGACCTTGAGGCGAGCCAGTCTACATCAGCCGGTCATGCCACCGTCACCGTGGCAGCTCCCTCACAGGCAGCAACCACCACATCCTCTGTGCCGGCACCCTCGGAAATCACCGACCTTGCCACCGCCACACAGGACTATATGACCAAGATGGGCGAAATCGCTCAGACCATGGAGCAGCTGCGTGACACCACCGCAGCCCTCAACGAGGTCAGCAAGGTGCTACTCGAGAGCTACCGTGCCATCACCGAGAACTCCGAGGGCATATCCTCCAGCTCCACAGGCTACGTCACACAGATGGAGGACCTCAACCGCAACATCGGTGGTCTCAACACCATCTACGAGATACAGCTCAAGAGCGTGTCGAGCCAACTCGACTCCATCGACCGCGTCAACCGCGGCATCAAGGACATCCGCGACATGTATGAGAAGAGCTCGCAGCAGAGCGCGCGCTACTACGAGGAGACAGAGAAGATGGCTCGCTACATGCAGCAGCTCAACCAGGTATATGAGAAGATGATCCACGCCATGACCGTCAACATGTACCGCGCTCCCATGCCCGGCACTCCTGCCGACGCAGCCCCTGCACAGCCCACCTCCAACCCCACCACACCCGACACAAATCCATTCACCCGTAACTGATGGCCCAGAGCAACACACGTCTGTCACCCCGTCAGAAGATGATCAACCTGATGTACATCGTCCTGACGGCAATGCTTGCACTCAATGTGTCAAGCGATGTCCTCGACGGCTTCAAGGAAGTCGAAGACGGACTCGCGCGCACCAATGAGACGGCATCTGACCGTAACAGCGGCATATACGGGGCTATCAGTGCCATGGCTCTCCAGAATCCCGAGAAAGGGAATCCCTGGCTCGCCAAAGCTACCGCTGTGCGCGACGAATCGCAGCGTCTCTACAACGAAATCGACTCTCTCAAATATCTCATAGTCCGCAAAAGCGACGGCGAGGATGGCGACCCGCACAATATCGTCAACCTTGACGACCTCGAGTCTGCCGCCACTGTCATGCTCAATCCCACCTCGCGCCTCGGCGAGAAACTCCGTCTGCAACTCGACTCCTACTCCGATTTCGTGACCAAGATGATCGCAGACTCATCCGTGGTGCGCAATATCAAGGCTTCTCTCTCCACATCGCCAGTCAAAAAAACGGGCATAGCCCTCCCTGTCAAGTGGGAGGTGGCAAAATTTGAAGGGCAGCCCGTAGTGGCTGCCGTCACCCATCTGACCAAACTCCAGAACGACCTCCGCTATGCCGAGGGCGAGACGCTCCAGCAGCTTCTCTCAGCCATTGATGCCACGGATGTGCGCGTCAATTCGCTCAATGCGTTCGTCATCCCCCAGAGCCGCTACGTGATGAAAGGGGCTAAATATTCAGCCAACATCGTCGTGGCTGCGGTCGACACCACTGCACGCCCTGTGGTGACCATCAACGGCAGAACCCTCAACAATGACCGCGGACTCTACGAATTTACCGCAGGCTCAGCCGGAAACTTCGATTACTCCGGCACCGTGACATTCAATATGGGCAACGGCTCCGACATGACTCTCCCCTTCAAGTCGTCATATACCGTCATGGAGCCGATGGCATCCGTGTCAGCCACCAACATGAACGTGCTCTATGCCGGCATCGACAACCCCATCAGCATAGCCGTCCCCGGCATACCGATGAGCAAAATCAACGCCTCGATGACCAACGGCTCACTGACCCGAAGCGGTGACAAGTGGATAGCACGTCCCGGCAAGGTGGGCAGCGACGCCGAAATCGTAGTCACAGCCCAACTTGAAAGCGGCAACCAGCGCATCAGTGCCACCAAGTTCCGTGTGCGCCGTCTGCCTGATCCGACACCTTTCATACCGTTCAACGGTGCTTCGGGACAGGAACGCTACAAGGGCGACACACCCATCAGCAAGGCTTCGCTGATGAGCGCCTCGGGTCTCGGAGCAGCCATCGACGACGGCATCCTTGACACCCCCTTCAAGGTCATATCGTTCGAGACCGTATCGTTTGATTCCATGAACAATGCCATACCCGAAGTCAGCGACGGTCCCAACTTCTCGTCGCGACAGCGCGAATCGTTCCGCCGCCTCTCACGTGGCAAACGCTTCTACATATCGCGGATCAAGGTCTCCGGACCTGACGGCACCCAGCGAACACTGCGCCCCATGGAAGTCATAGTCAACTAACACGCTCTTTTATATATCCCCCAGCATATGAAATTATCACGCTATATAGCAGCATTCTCCCTCCTGGCTCTCACCACGGTGTCAGCCATGGCTCAGGAACGCTCCACGACCACAGGCGTGTCGCGCACCAACGCCGCCGAACGTCGCCGCGCCCTCCAGCAGGCAGGTCCGGGCATCACACAGCGCATGCAGAATGCCTCCGAGACCACTCCGATGAGCGATGCCGACCTCGACTGGATGCGCGTCATATATCGCGAACTCGACCTCAACAAGGTGCAGAACGCTCCGCTCTATTATCCCGACGAGGTGATCGACGGACAGAAAAACCTCTTCCGCATCATCATGGAGCTTGTAGCCTCCGGACAGCTCCCCGTCTATGAATATCTTGACGGACGCGAAATCTTCAACGACCAGTACCGCGTCAAGACCCGCGACATGCTTGACCGCTTCCACATCCTCTACACCGATGCCAAAGGCTCTACGGAGAAGCGTCCGCGATTCACCATCGAGGATGCTGACGTTCCCTCCAACGAGGTACTCTCCTATTATATAATAGAGCGTTGGGAATTTGACCACCGCACCAACAAGGTCAACTGCCACGTGGAAGCAGTATGCCCGGTGCTCCACCGCAGCGGCGACTTCGGCGGCGAGGCTGTGAAATATCCGATGTTCTGGGTCAAATATTCCGACATTAAGCCCTATCTCGCCACCACATCCATCTTTGTAGATGACAACAACAACCTCGCCACACACTCCATCTCCGACTACTTCGCCAAGGTGATGTATGACGGCGAAATCTACAAGACGCGCAATCTCCGCAACCTCTCGCTGATGCAGATGTACAGCGACCCCGACCGCCGCAAAGAGGTGCAGGACAGCATACAGCAGAGCCTTGACAACTGGGGCAAGAAGATGTGGGTGCCCTCACTCGAGGAACTTGAAGAAGCCCGCATAGCCCGCGAGGAGGCTGAAGCTGCCGCCGAAAACGGGCAGCCAGTGGCGACCGCGCCTGTCATCGACAGCGAAGGACTCCCCGTAGTGGCTGAGGAAGGCGCACAGACCGAAGAAGCCCCCAAGGTCAACTCCCGCGCCCGCAAGAGCGAAGCCGACAAGAAGAAGGCTGACAGCAAGAAAAAGAAATCAAAGAAGAAGCCCAAAGTCAAGCGCGCCAAATCATCAGGCACCCAACCCGCCGCCGAGAAGAGCGTCCGCAACCGCCGCCGCTGACCCGCGCACTCCCCTTAAAGTCCTTAGAGTCTTTAAAGTCCTTAGTGACCTTAGAGACTCTAAGGACTTTCTTGTCATCATTTGTCAAATTCAGAAATTTGACCTACCTTTACGGTGCGCATAGAAGTATGCGCGGACATACTTGTAATTATTTAAGAGGCGTTTTGCTTTCTTGCGAATGAAAACCTGAGAAATTTTCACAAAGTGCAAGAGATAACAAGACGGTTCTCACGCGTATAGCGTGGGCTGCTGTTCCATATCTTGCACTTAAGGTTTTCTCAGGACCATCATTCGCGATATGGTAATCCAGTCCACGTTTCTTTTTCATCAATCATCTGGTCGACAGGGCTGTAAGACCAACAAAAAAACCAATCATCACAAGTCATGAAAAAGTTTTTTAAGTTCTTCATGTACCTCTTCATGGTCACAGCCTTAGCTTCATGCGGCGACGACGACAAAGATGAGCCAGGAGTTCCCGAACAAGCCCAGCTCCTTATCGGCGAATGGGCAGAATCTGACGAGCCCACCTACAGCATCGTATTTCTTGAAAACGGTACGGGGTACGACAAGGAGACTCGTAATGGCAGTTCAAGCATTGACGAAACCCTGACCTGGTCTCTTGACGGCAGTAATCTTACCATCGACTGGGAGTCTTCTGGTAGAGATGTATTTAAAATCATCAATCTCACCGAGACAGAATTGATCTTACAGGAAGCCAACCATTCTCCCAGATCATTCTATAAAAAATAAGCACTACAAAAAACTATACTATGCCAATGAAAAAGTTTTTTGCGGCTGTGCTGATAGCTTTTTCGCCGATTTTGCTGACATCATGCGGCGATGACGAGCCGGAATATGTAGCACCTGCCGTGCCTGAGGCTGGCAGCAATACACCCGGCAATGATGATCCTGCATCCTCTGATACTCAGATCAAGGCATTAATCCGTAAACATGTCACAGTAAGAGCCGCCTATAGTGACTATATGTGGAATTTCACAATTACATCCACCCTCCACAACGCCTTGCCCGATGCCACTATCAAGTTCGGCATCAGACACGGAGACATAGACGGAGAAACACAGATTTCGGTTGGGAGTCAGGCTTATGGTTATACTTCACGATATAATGGTGATGATTTCGAAGCAAAATTCGTCAATCCATTCTGGTTCTATTATATTTTCGGAGTTGACCCTTCCGATGGAGAATCGGCAACGCTATGCAGTATGTACTATAACTCATACATTGCGTTGAAAAGCCAAGGTTATGGCAATCTCTCTCCCGAAGAGAAAAGTTTGTATAACGATCTGGTGAGATATCTTGATGAATATGAGCGAACTGCCGACATGTATTATAGCCCATCTGTATATGTACAGGTGAACAACAAAGTCTACATGTAACATTTCTAACCCAAGTCTGGAGGGTGTTGCAGAACTCAGGAATTATGCGACAAACACCGTAAAAATTTGTAGGGAGGGTGTTGCAAAACCTGTCAATTGTGGTGATCCTACCTGTATGATGTAGGGACATGCCATGGCATGTCTGCTGATGCTCAAGTACTTGCAGATTAGACATGCCATGGCATGTCCCTACAATATTGTACGATTCAGAGTTTTGCAACACCTTCCGCACAAACATGTTTAAATGCGGTTCTGCAACACCCTCCAGCTGTTTAATTTAGAACCTATCAATCCAATACCTCGCGTGAATTTTGTAGGGACATGCCGTGGCATGTCCGCCCATCAGGCGTTGCAATCGTGAACACTGTGGAAAGCGGACATGCCACGGCATGTCCCTACACAGAGGGGGTGCGAACTATTATTAAGCATTTTTTGTTTAATAATGTGGCGTTATCATCAAATAAAGTATTACCTTTGCCTCGGCTAATTCGCAGCCTCGCTGCTGCGTATGCCCCGACAGTTTAAGTATATAATTTTCAACACTATAGATTTATGGAAACAACCGGTCTTGACCGCATCAGCTATGCTCTCGGTCTGAGCATGGGCAACAATTTCAAGGCATCCGGCATTCAGGAACTCGACTTCGCAGAATTTGCAGCGGGAGTCGAAGCTGTATTTGCCGGCACCAAACCCAAAATGACCTATGACGAGGCAAAGGAGGAAATCCGCAAGTTCTTCACCGCCATGGAGGAGCGCAACCAGGCTGAAGCCCGCAAGATGGCGGATGTCAACGAGAAAGCCGGCAAAGATTTCCTCGACCAGAACGGCAAACGCCCCGAGGTGAAGACCACACCCTCAGGTCTCCAGTATGAAGTGCTGACCGAAGGCACAGGCGTGATGCCCTCAGCTGCCGACCAGGTGAAGGTGCACTACACCGGCAAACTGATCGACGGCACAGTATTTGACAGCTCCGTGGAGCGCGGCGAGCCCGCCACATTCGGCGTGACACAGGTAATCCCCGGATGGGTGGAAGCCCTCCAGATGATGAAAGCCGGCTCAAAGTGGCGACTCTACATCCCCTCCGCCCTCGCTTACGGTCCCAACGGTGCCGGCGGCGTGATAGGACCCAACGCCACACTCATCTTTGACGTGGAACTGCTCGAGGTCATCGGCAAATAAAGAAACAAAACTCAATCATTATAATTACAACTTCTATCATTCACTAACAGTATCCGTTATGAAGAAACTCGTCATGGCTTGCGGTATCGCCGCTATCGCCATCGCTACAGTAAGCTGCTCAAAGTCAAGCAGCACGGGCAACGACTCATTCGCTGACTCAATCGCTGAATATATGGGCACCGTGCAGGGTGCAGACATCGCTAACAGCTATGCACAGCTCGACTCTGCCCAGCGCGCATCCATGTCAAAGGATGCCATCCTCGCCGGTATCAAGACTGTCCTCATGGCTGACACAGCCGACAAGGGCTATATGGCAGGTCTCAACATAGGTCTCGGACTGATGCAGCAGGCAAGTTTCCCAGAGCAGGCAGGCATCAAGGTTGACCGCCAGCTCCTCTTTGAGAAATTCGCTGAGGCATTCAAGGCTGACAGCGTAGCCGACATGGCTAAGAACCGCGAAGCCCTCCAGGGTCTGATGATGCAGGTACAGCGCAAGGCCATGGAAGCTCAGCAGGCTGCCGAGAAAGCCCGTCGCGAAGAAGCTGCCAACTCACCCGAAGCCAAAGCCAACGAGAAGGCTGGTGCTGAGTACGCAGCAAAGATGAAGGCAGAGGACAAGGCTTATCAGACCACAGCATCAGGTCTCGTCTACAAGGTTGACAACGCCGGTGCAGGCGAGTCACCCAAAGACACCGATGTCGTAAAGGTCAAATATACTGGACGCCATATCGACGGCACCACATTTGACACAAGCGGCGACCGTGCAGTAGACTTCCCCGTCAACGGTGTAGTACCCGGATTCTCCGAAGCCCTCAAGATGATGAAGAAAGGTGCCAAGTACACCGTAATCATCCCCGGCAACCTCGCTTACGGTGCTGACGGCACCCCCGACGGCAGCATCAAGCCCAACGAGACCCTCGTGTTTGACATCGAGCTCGTTGACGTTAATGCACAGAAATAATCCCAACAGGCAGCCAATCGGCGTCTGATCAATATAAATGTCACGTCCTGACACCACTATCAATGGCTTTGGGACGTGTCATTTTTCTCTCAACATCACCAAAATCCATTCTACAACCTTATCAACCAATCTCCTAACTTAAGATGAAAAAATACCTTTCGTCACTTCTGGCTATCTCCGCCATCGCACTGTCACTCACATCATGTTCCAACGATGACGACGCACCCGTAGTAGTGCCCGGTCTGGCAAGCGTGACATTCAACACCAACTCAGCCATACAATACAGCTCTGCCAACGGAGCATGGATCGACTGCTACAATCCCACCACCACAAACGCACTGACATACACAGGCCTCAACTTCTCCCATCAAGTGACCACATGGGACGGTGGAGCTACATACTACTGGTCAGGCTTCTGCCCCTCCAACAGCAAAGAGAATGCCGCCCACGAGACCGACTACCTCGATTACCAGTGGAGCTCAATCACCGCCGGTGGTCTTAACTATGCCGGTGGCAAACTCCCCTTCATGGTGGCAAACTGGAACACATCCGAGTCTCTTGATGCCATCCCCGCCAATCCGTCTCTTAAGATGACACCCAAGACTGTATCCACTTTCCGCCCCTATCGCGTGTCGGTGACCAACTCGTCATACACCTACTATGCCATCACAAGGGGATATGGATACGGTGGCGCAGAGGTCAACCAGTTCACCTCTACCGAAGACTTCCTCAAAGTATATTTCATTGGTGTGCGTAACGGCTACAAGACCGGTACAGTCACAGCACACCTCGCCAACGGCTCACAAGCCATTACGGAATGGCTGAGCATCAACCTCCAGCCCCTCGGCGAAGTAGACTACATCTACTGCCAGATGGAATCATCCAAGAAAAACGAGTATGGCATGCTGACCCCTGCCTACTTCTGTATCGGTGATGTCATCGTATTCGAACAGTGATCACCCCTCTGCTGACACATGTCTAAGAAAATAGTATTTTTCGGGACTCCCGAATTTGCCGTGCCCTCGCTTGACGCTCTCGTCAGCGAGGGTTTCGACATTGCTGCGGTGGTCACAGCCACCGACAAGCCTGCCGGACGCGGCCATGCCATGACCCCGTCGGCTGTCAAGAAATACGCTCTTGACCACAACATCCCGGTCCTGCAGCCCGATAAACTCCGCGACCCTGAGTTTGTCGACACCCTACGTCAGATCGGTGCCGATCTCTTCGTGGTCATAGCGTTCCGTATGATGCCAGAGGTGGTGTGGGCTATGCCCCCGTTAGGCACTTTCAACCTCCACGCGTCCCTGCTGCCCAAGTACCGTGGAGCTGCCCCCATCAACTGGGCAGTCATCAACGGTGACACCGAGACCGGCGTGACGACATTTTTCCTCAGCCACGACATCGACACCGGCGACATCATAGATCGTGTATCGACACCTATCCATCCCACCGATTGCGTGGGCGATGTGCATGACCGCCTGATGGAACTCGGCGCACATCTGACAGTGGACACTGTACGCAAGATATTTGATGGCACTGTGGTGCGCCAGCCCCAGAGCGAACTGCTCGCCGGCTTGGAGCCCACCCCTGCCCCCAAGATATTCCGTGAAACGTGCCAAATCGACTGGAACCGTCCAGCCGACGCCATCCACAACCTCATCCGCGGTCTCTCCCCCTACCCCGCGGCTTGGTCACCGCTGTCATTAGACGGCGAAGCTCCCAGAGACTTCAAGATTTTCAGCTCCGAGGTGACAGCCGAGCCATCCACCAACTGTCCCGGCACAGCCTCCATCGATGGTGACCGTCTCCTCATCGACACCGCGACAACACGCCTGTCAGTGCTTTCGCTCCAAGCCCCCGGCAAGCGCCGCATGTCCACCCCCGACTTCCTCCACGGTCTGCGATAATCCGCGCAAGGGTATCACAGCTCCCACACAAAACATGCTGAAATGCGTAGGCTTGCACCTTCTACTGGTTAATCTGAACTGGGTCATATAAGAGTGTAGGGACATGCCATGGCATGTCAGCGTTCCGCAGCACTCGCAAATGCAACGCCTGATGGGCGGACATACCATGGTATGTCCCTACACTTTTACGTGTCATCCTTACACAAACAAGCACGTGCCGCGTCATCAAAGGGCATCCCGCCTGATACGATGACGCGGCACGCCGCGTCCCTACATTTTATGTGTGTAACAGTCACAAAATGTAACAAACGATGATTTTGTTACATCTTTGTTACCTTGCTTTCGTCTGCAATTTATTGATTTTCAGGTGGTTGTAAATTTTGTTCATTTTTTTGACTTTTTTCTTGATTTTTTTGGCTAAAAAACTTGACAAGCGGATGACACTTTCATACTTTTGTATCAGAACACTAAACCAAACAAACTTCAACAACTTCGTTACTCCATTTTTCACCAGTCCCTCTCTCCTCCGGATGCCTACTGAGGGGACAAGAAATAAAGGCATCACTCATAACCAAATTCCATCAACATTAAATCTATCCGCATTATGAAACCCGCTATCGAACTCGAACTTACCAAGATGCAGGACAACCTGTTCAACTTCGCTATGATGCTCACTTCCAACCGTGATGACGCATACGACCTCCTTCAGGACACATCTCTAAAGGTGCTTGCCAACGAAGACAAATTTGCCGAGAACACCAACTTCAAAGGCTGGGTCTTCACTATCATGCGCAACATCTTCATCAACAACTACCGCCGCGTGGTTCGTTCGGCTACGGTCATCGACACCACCGAAGACCTCTTCCACCTCAACCTCTCACAGGACTCAGGCATCACAAGCCCCGAAGGTACTTACTGCGCAGGTGAGATCACACAAGCCATCAAGGAACTTCCCGCCGAATACCGCATCCCCTTCTCGATGCACGTTGCCGGCTACAAATACAACGAGATTGCCGAAAAGATCAATGTACCCCTCGGTACCGTCAAGTCACGCATCTTCTTCGCGCGCCGTAAACTCCAGACCCGTTTTGCCGACTATCAGTAATCAGGCACTCATGTCTGCAACGACATAACGCAGGGACGCAACTCCCTCGTATTTACCTGGTCCGGGCATCACATTACAGAATTCATGCAACTACAACTCCACTTTCAAGTATACACCCTCCGGACCGGGAGCGGTTTCTAACTCAAAACAATAATATGCGGCAAGAGCCGTGCCCCCCATCAGGAGGCACGGCTCTCGTTTTTCTCATGCCACCGTCAGGCAACGATATCACACCATGACATCTTCTTCGTAGGAAGGCTCGGCGGTAGGACGCTGTATGCGGTAGGACGAACGCAGAAGCTTATGGAGCATGGCGAGCATCTCGCGGGTCTCCTGGAGGACATTGAGATATACATACATGACCTTGAGCTGCTGGGCATTGACTGTGCGCAGTTGCTCTATGAGCTGACCTATCTTCTTGGCGACATCTATCTTCAGTCGGTTACAGTCGGTCCTGACAGTCGCGATCACTTCACCGTCGCCCACCTTGACCGCCTCGATAGCCTCGCCATATAGGGTATCCACCTGACCGGCGATGTCAGCCAGCGTGACAGCCTCACGCTGGGGAAGAGGACGGAAATTGTTGTCGACATGCTCCAGGCATCCCTCGCCTATGCGTCGGAGGCAGTAATTGATGTCTGACATGGCATTGTTTGACAGATGCATAGGCGAACTGTAGCGCAGCGTATCCACCGGGGCAAGGCTTCGCAGACCGAGCATCTGCTTGCGGCGGTATTCCTTAAGCACGGTCTTGTATTTGACCACACGACGGGTAGCCTTGCGTATCTTTCCAGCCTCCTCGTTGATGAATCCCTGTGCCATGGCATCATACATGTCGCGCGCATGGTTGAGACCGTCAAGCTGGCAGTCAGTCATGTAAGTGCGGAAGAGGACTCGCTTCTGATGCTCGTCAGAGCTCTTAAGCAACTGTCCGAGCACAGTGGTCTTCTCAATCTCGGCATGTTTGCGCTTGAAGCGGCGGTTGCTCCTGATAAGAATGAAGATGGCAAGAGCGGCAAACAGATAAAGTATCCACAACCCACCGGTATGCATCGCGCTGACTATCAAGGCTGAGGCGGCAAACGCCACAAAAGCGGTGACAAACCATCCGCCGATGACAGCTATCACACCTGAGATGCGGAACACTGCGCTCTCGCGGCTCCATGCCTTGTCGGCAAGGGATGTACCCATAGCCACCATGAATGTCACGAAAGTCGTAGACAGAGGCAGCTTCAATGAAGTACCGACAGCTATAAGCACACCGGCGAGCATCAGATTGACAGTGCCACGCACGAGGTCAAACGCCGCGCCTTCCTCCAGATCCATCTTGTCGGCATCAAAGCGGCGGTTGATCCACCTGCGCACACTCTCCGGTGTATGAGCTTTCACAGTGTCAAGAGTGCGCTGCGTCCAGCGGACCAACTGGCGTCCTACTTTAGACGAGCTGAACATCTCATCGCCCTCCATCTGGCTGCCAAGCCCTATCTCGGTCTTGGAGACGTGGCGCACCTTGGGAGACGTGGCGAGCGAAACCACCATTATCACACCGGCTCCGAGCAGGAAATAGACAGGGGTAGAAGCCGGACCGTTGAGAGAACTCATCATAAAGCTGTCGGGTACACCGGTGCCATTGGTGCTGTAGTCGAGAAATGACTCAAACCCTGTCAGAGGGACACCGATAAAATTGACAAGGTCATTACCAGCAAACGCCATCGCCAGGGCAAATGTGCCGAGCAACACCGTGACTTTGAGGACATTGACACGACACCAGTGAAGCACCTGCATCACCACAGAGAAAAACACCAGCGAACAGCCAACGATCAGCAGCTGGTTGGCGGCTATCCAGTCCTTGACCCCGGGGGTCATGAACGTCAGGCTCTTGGCACCCTTGATAAGCATGAAATATATGATAGCGGTAGTGGCTATGCCCCCGAAAAGACCAGCCTTCCACTTCAACTTGCTCTTAAGATCGAAACTGAACAGCAGACGGCTCAAAAACTGTACTATGATACCGAATATGAACGCGATAGCGACCGACAGGAATATGCCGAGAATGATTTCCAATGCCTTATGCGAATTGATCATATGCGACAGATCCACGCCTGCAACACCCCCGAATATGTTGAGCAGCGATATGGCAAATGTGGCACCCAGCAGCCCGAACACAAGTGATACGGTGGTCGACGTGGGCATCCCGAGATTGTTGAATATGTCGAGCAATATGATATCCGTGACCATCACAGCCATGCATATACATAGGATGTCGAAAAACGAGAAGTATTCAGGGCGGAATATACCGTTGCGGGCTATGTCCATCATGCCGTTGCTCATCACGGCTCCTATAAACACGCCAGCCCCGGCAACCAATATTATACGCTTGTAAGAAGCCGCTTTAGCCCCTATCGCCGAATTGAGAAAGTTTACGGCATCATTGCTGACACCCACCGACAGGTCAAACACCGCCAGCACGAAAAGGAAAATGATAATTCCTACGAAAAACAGATCCATCAGTTACGTCTTGGATTTTAATAGACTTTAAATTGATATTGAGAAGTGCCGACAAATCCTGTCGCTTCTTATTCGTCTACAAAATTCTACAAATAATGTTTCATTTTTGTTTCAAAAACATGAAATTATTATAGCACCGAATCACCTCGCATTTCGGCAGATGCTAACGTCGTTACCGACAGCGGTTTGCAGTTTCGCCGAAAAATGCGTAATTTTGACGGTTTAAGTGCGGCAACATGCCCTTGCGATCACATTTCACTACCCCATGAAAGAAACAGACAAACTCATCATAGGCATATCTCATGGCGACATCAACGGCGTGGGCTACGAAGTCATAATCAAGACCCTCTCCGACCCCCGTCTGCCCGAGATGTGTACCCCCGTAATCTATGGTTCGGCTAAGATACTGACCGCCTACCGCAAGATGCTCGGACTGCCCAACCTGCCCGTAAATGTCATCCAGGAGGTCCAGGAGGCAAAACCCGGCACCGTCAACATCATCAATGTAGTGTCTGATGACACACGCATCGACCCGGGACAGTCAACCCCCGAAGGCGGCAGCGCAGCTTATGCAGCCCTCGAATACGCGGTGACCGACCTGCGCTCGGGAGCCATCGACGCCCTGGTGACAGCCCCCATCAACAAAGCCAACATCCAGAGCTCCACCTTCACTTTCCCTGGTCACACCGAATATCTCGAAGCATCGCTCGGAGAGGGCACAGACAAGTCACTGATGATACTCTACAACGAAGTGGTAAAGGTGGCTCTCGTGACCACACACCTGCCTCTTTCACGAATACCGCAGGCAATCACCAAGGATGCCATCATCGAGAAGCTCAAGATATTCGACTCCTCGCTGCGCCGCGACTTCGGCATAGTGCATCCGCGCATCGCCGTGCTGTCGCTCAACCCCCATGCCGGCGACGGCGGACTTCTCGGCTCTGAAGAGCAGGATATCATCATACCCGCCATACAGGAAGCCCGCAAAGAGCGCATCGAGTGCTTCGGACCCTATGCCGCCGACGGATTCTTCGGCCACGGTCTGTTCCGCAGCTTTGACGGAGTGCTCGCCATGTACCACGACCAGGGACTGGCACCGTTCAAAGCCATAGCCGGAGGTTCGGGCGTAAACTTCACCGCGGGACTGTCGGCTGTACGCACATCGCCCGACCATGGCACAGGCTACGACATAGCCGGACGCGGAGATGCCGACGAGGCATCGTTCCGCCAAGCCATCTACGAAGCAATCGACATATGCAACCACCGCGCGTCATATGATGCCGCCACCGCCAATCCGCTCAAGAAGGTATTCCACGAGAAAAACACCAAAGACAACGTGGTGCTTGACCTCACCAAGGATTCCGACGAGGCTTGACAATCATCAAGTAGACCCAACACAGCATATATAGCATGAACTACGCCATAATTGCCGCCGGCGAAGGCTCACGCCTCGCCCAGGAGGGTGTCAGCAAACCGAAGCCGCTCGTTGACATCAACGGCACCCCCATGATCCAACGTCTCATAGACATATTTCTTGACTCCAACGCCGAGTCGGTATCCATAATCGTCAATGAGCACATGACCGAGGTACGCACCTTCATCGAAAGCCTGTCGCTCCCCGTGCCCCTTAATTTAGTGGTGAAATCCACCCCCGGCTCCATGTACAGTTTCGCCGAGCTGAGCCGAGTGATGGCACAGGGACGCTTCTGCCTGACTACGGTCGACACCATCTTCCGCCCCGAAGACTTCAAGCGGTATATCGCCAACTTCGAGGCTGACGAGCATGCCGACGGCTACATGGCGGTCACCTCATATATCGATGACGAGAAGCCGCTCTATGTGGATGTCGATGACCGCATGATGATCACCGCCTTCCGTGACAAGCCCTGGGGTGGCGAACGCTACATCTCCGGTGGAATATACGGACTGACCGACAAGGCTTTCCCGGTGCTGCATGACTGCCTCGAACGCGGAGTGACGCGCATGCGCGACTTCCAGCGGGCACTCGTCAGCGACGGTTTCGCACTCAAAGCCTACGATATGGGCATGATACTTGACGTGGACCACAGCGGCGACATCAAGAAAGCATGCGATTTCCTCAATACAGATACAACCCTTTAACACTCCAATCATGTCAGAGCTAAGGATTGCCGGCATAATGAGAGCCGGAGCCTATTCGCCCAACCATATAGGCAACGATGCCGCCATATTCAATGGCACTATCGAGCAGCTGCGCAAACGCGGCATGATAGTGACCGTCTACAACGAAGAGCAGCTCGCAGCCGGACTGGTCACCGAGCCGGTCATCATCAACATGTGCCGCGAGCAGCGGTCCATGGAAATCCTCCAGGCAAAGGAGGATGCCGGATGCCTCGTCATCAACTCAGGCTACGGCATACAGAACTGCATGCGCGAACGCATGACACGCATACTATTAGGCAACAACATACCCTACCCCGACAGTGTGATTGCCAACACCAACGAGGCTGTCAAAGACGCCCTGTCAAAGGCTGGTATAGAGCGGTGCTGGATCAAGCGCGGCGAGTCACACAGCCAGCACAAGGAGGACGTATGCTACGTACGCCATGCTGAAGAAGCCCAGGAGGTGCTTCAGGAATACTTCCTCCGCGGCATCAAACGCGCCGTAATCAACCGCCACTTAGAGGGCGACCTCATCAAATTCTACGGCATACAGGGCTCGCCGTTCTTCTACTGGTTCTACCCATTTGACAACGGACACAGCAAATACGGCTACGAGGAAATCAACGGCAAGAGCCACAATCTGCCCTTCGACCTCGCCAAGCTCCGCGACATATGCGATCGCGCATCCGAACTGCTTGACGTGAAAATCTACGGCGGCGACTGCATAGTCTCCGAGACCGGCGACATCCGCATCATCGACTTCAACGACTGGCCCAGCTTCGCGCCCTGCCGCACGGAAGCCGCCCCCCACATAGCCCGCGCCATACTCAAGTGCATCAAGGAATATGCCGAGAAGCGCGGCTTGAAATAATCCCGACCCCACGCCACTCTCCCCATCAGCTATGACTGACACGAAACAACAACAGCATACAACCAGCCCCGGCAACCCACAGACTGCCACCGACATACGCCCCGACGTGCTCAACTACGACGATGTGGTCTCGGTAGTACCCCGTCTTGCCGGACACCGCAAGCTCGTCAACTGGCTTCTCCATGCCCTTGAAGTAGACAAGGTCAACGCCGTGCACTCCCACTGCTGCGACACTCCGGGACCGGAATTTGTCAAGAGACTACTTTTCGAGGAGTTTCACAACACCCTGCGCATCGACAACGAGGCTGTGCTCGATCACCTACCCGAAGGCGCATTCATCACTGTCAGCAACCACCCCTTCGGTGCGCTTGACGGCATCGCGCTGATACATATCGTGGCATCGCGCCGCCCCGACTACAAGGTCATGGTCAATATGATACTCAACCACATATCAGCCATGCGCCCCAACTTCATTGCCGTCGACCCCATGGCAAGCGACAACCCCGAGAAACGCCGCGTCAGCGTCAACGGCATACGCGAAGTGGTGCGCCGACTTAAGGACGGACACCCCATAGGATTCTTCCCAGCAGGAGCTATGAGCAAGACCGACCGCCACGGGCGCCCAATAGACCGTGAATGGCAGAAGACCGTGCTGCAGCTCATCTACAAGGCAAAAGTACCCGTGATACCCATCTTCTTCCACGGCAAAAACAGCTGGTGGTGCAATTTCCTCGGTCACGTATGCTGGCCAGCCCGTTCGCTGCGTCTCCCTGCAGAAGTGTTCCGCAAAAACGGCACGGAACTGCATATCAGCGTCGGTGACCCCATATCGGTCGAAGAGCAGGCTGCCCATGGCGATTCGCCCGAAAGCCTCGGCGCGTACCTGCGCGAAAAGACCTACGCGCTGCGTGACATGTATAAATAATCCCCCTCATCTAAGTCAATCACAACCGTATTGAGAAATGTCCGATACAACCAATCACACCGACCTGAAGACACTCAAGACATCATTTCGTGACTCCCTCAAGTCGCTCGACACCGAGGAGACCATTGACATATATTTCTACCGCCCTATAGGATATGCGTGGGCGATGCTTGCCAAAAAGCTCGGTGTCACCCCCAATGCCATCACCATAGCGAGTATATTTCTCGGCATCGGAGCCGGCGTGGCGTTCTACTTCCCGGTGCTGTGGATCAACCTCATAGGCATCCTGCTGCTCGTATGGGCAAACTCGTTTGACAGCGCGGACGGGCAGCTTGCCCGCATGACCAAGCAGTATTCGCGTCTCGGGCGCATACTCGACGGACTCAGCGGCGACATCTGGTTTGCCACCATCTATGTGGCAATATGCCTGCGCGAGACTGTCACCAGCGATTTTTTCCAGGCTCACCACTGGGTCATATGGGTCATGGCTGTATGCGCCGGCATATGCCACGCCAAGCAGGCTGCATCGGCTGACTACTACCGCCAGTTCCACCTCTATTTCCTCAAAGGCAAGGAGGGGAGCGAACTTGAGAACTCCTCCGAGCTGCGCGAGAAACTCGACGCCCTCAGCTGGAAACACGACTTCTGGAAGAAACTCGTCTTGTCATCATACACCAACTACACCGCCAACCAGGAGAGCCACACACGCGCCATGCAGCAGCTCCGCGCAGAGCTCCACCGCCGTTTCCCCGACGGAGAGATACCGCAGAGCTTCCGCGACGACTTCCGCCGCCTGAGCCTGCCGCTGATGAAGTACACCAACATACTGTCGTTCAACTGGCGCAGCATCATCCTCTTCGTCTCCATCCTCTGCCTGATGCCGTGGCTCTACTTCGCCGCCGAACTGACCATATTCAACATCATACTCATATACATGAACGTGCGTCACGAAAACATATGCCGACGCCTGACCGACGATTTACGCAATGGAAAATATTAAAGGCATCATATTTGACTACGGTGGCACCATCGACAGCCACGGCGACCACTGGAGCGAGGTGATATGGGACGGCTACCGCGATGCCGGCGTAGATGTCAGCAAAACCGACTTCCGCGACGCGTATGTAGAGACCGAACGCGAACTCGCCCGTACACGACACATCCTCCCACACCATAATTTCTACGACCTGCTTCTCATCAAGATGAAGCTGGAGCTGGGTGCGCTTATCAGCCGCGGGCTGCTGCTCCCCGACAACTCCGAAAGCCTTGCCGTGGCTATAGCAGAATACTGCTACGACCGCGCCAGATCATCGGTAGAAGATGTACGCCCGGTACTTGAAACCCTCCACAAGCACTACCCGATGGTGCTGGTGAGCAACTTCTACGGCAACGTGGAAAGCGTGCTTGAAGACTTTGACCTGAGTCGCTATTTCGGACACATCGTGGAGAGCGCCGTAGTGGGAGTGCGCAAGCCCGACCCAGCCATCTTCGCCCTCGGAGTCGACGCCCTCGGGATGCAACCGCAGCAGGTGCTCGTCGTAGGCGACTCCCTGCGCAAGGACATCCTTCCGGCAGAATCCTTAGGATGCCACGTGGCGTGGCTCAAAGGCAAAGGGTGGACTCCCGAGGAAGATGCAGCCACCCACCCCTCAGTCATCACCGACCTGCGCGACATCCTGACCATGCTCCACCTCGGCTGAGAGGTACTTTCCTAAAGACCTTAAGGTCATTAAGGACTTTAAAGACCTTAAAGCCCCTTTAACATTAATAAATATCTATTGGTCAAAACCTCCACCATTTTATCCTATTTTATACAAATACGCAATATATTAACTAATATTAGAGAATATTTGCGAAGATTATATTACAAATATTTTCACATATTGATTTTTCGCTGTAATTTTGCCCGCTGTGCAATCCAAGACCGCGGCATTTACCTGTCCGCCGTCGGCTGTGGATGAAAAAGAAGTGCCTTTCTCTCCACCACATCACATCTCATGCAAGCCGATTCACTCTTTGCACCACCAACGAGAAGTCAAAACAAAAAACACACAAAACAACCATTTAACACAAAATCATGGCCACATCTAACGTTAAACCCGCCAATGGCAAACTCGGTGTCATGGTAGTAGGCCTCGGTGCCGTATCTTCCACATTCATGACTGGCGTACTGATGGCCCGCAAGGGTCTCGCAAAGCCCGTCGGCTCAATGACACAGTATGACAAAATCCGTGTGGGTCGCGGCGCTGACAAGAAGTACCTCAAGTATGACGAAATCGTTCCCATCGCAAAGCTTGACGACATCGTGTTCGGTGCCTGGGACGTTTATCCCGCCAACGCTTACGAAAGCGCTATCAACTGCGAAGTTCTCAAAGAAAAAGATATAGAGCCCGTCAAGGACGAACTCATCCAGATCAAGCCCCTCAAGGCAGCTTTTGACCACAATTACGCCAAACGTCTCGACGGTGACAACGTAAAGCAGGTCAAGGACCGCTGGGATATGATGGAGCAGATCCGCGAAGACATCCGCAACTTCAAGAAAGAGACCGGTGTGGATCGCGTAGTGGTCCTCTGGGCTGCATCTACCGAAGTTTACGTGCCCGTTGACGAGAAAATCCACGGCTCTCTCGAAGCTCTCGAGGCAGCCATGAAGGCTGACGACAAGGAGCACATCGCCCCCTCTATGTGCTACGCTTATGCAGCACTCAAGGAAGGCGCTCCCTTCATCATGGGCGCTCCCAACACCACCGTCGACATCCCCGCTATGTGGGAACTCGCAGAGCAGACGGGCATGCCCATCGCCGGCAAGGACTTCAAGACCGGTCAGACCCTCGTCAAGAGCGGCTTTGCTCCTATCATCGGCACACGCTGCCTCGGACTGAACGGCTGGTTCTCTACCAACATCCTCGGCAACCGCGATGGCCTCGTGCTTGATGAGCCCGCCAACTTCCGCACCAAGGAGGTATCAAAGCTCTCTACCCTCGAGTCAATCCTCGAACCCGAGAAGCAGCCCGACCTCTACGGCCACGGCAACGACGAAGACACCCAGTACTACCACAAGGTGCGCATCAACTACTATCCCCCGCGCAACGACAACAAGGAAGGCTGGGACAACATCGACATCTTCGGCTGGATGGGCTACCCCATGCAGATCAAGATCAACTTCCTCTGCCGCGACTCAATCCTCGCCGCTCCCCTCTGCCTCGACCTCGTGCTGCTGAGCGACCTCGCAGCCCGCGCAGGACGTCACGGCACACAGCGCTTCCTGAGCTTCTTCCTCAAGAGCCCGATGCATGACTACACACAGGGCGAGGTACCTGTAAACCACCTCTTCCAGCAGTACACCATGCTCAAGAACGCCATCCGCGAGATGGGCGGCTACGAAGCTGACGAGGAAATCGACTAATCGATTACACATAGATTTTTCCATAAATAACCAAAGAATCCGCAGAGGAGGACTCACGCAGCCTTTCCCCTCGGATTCTTTGCTTTTTTACATCATAATCCACTCCGCTCTCCCTCTCCATAACCACTTACCCGATACGCCATGATCAATCCCCATAGATACTGTGTCATAATGTGCGGAGGCATCGGCTCCCGCTTCTGGCCCTACAGCCGCACATCCTATCCCAAACAGTTTATCGACTTTCTCGGCACAGGCCGCTCGCTGTTACAGATGACCTATGACCGCATACTCCCTATCGTCGACAAAAGCCACATCATACTTGTCACCAACGAGGATTACGCACCTCTCATCCGCCAGCAGCTTCCCGAAATCGCCGAAGACCAGCTACTGCTTGAGCCGGCACGACGCAACACTGCCCCCTGCATAGCATGGGCAGCACACCACATAGCCGCCCTTGACCCCGATGCTTCGATGATAGTAGCCGCAAGTGACCACCTCATCCTCGGCGAAAAGAAATTTGAGGAGCAGGTCATACGCGGATTTGAGTTTGTCGAGGGCAACGACGCCCTGCTGACTCTCGGCATCAACCCCACACGCCCTGAAACAGGGTACGGATACATACAGGTTGGCGAGGCGGTCGCTCCCCACATCAACCGCGTGAAGACTTTTACCGAGAAGCCCGACCTCGACCTGGCAAAGGTATTTCTGCAAAGCGGAGAATTCGTATGGAACTCTGGCATATTCCTCTGGACGGCAAAATCCATACTCAAAGCCATCAGCGAGTGCGCTCCCGACCTGGCAAACGTGTTTGACAAAGGCAGCGCATCGTTCGGCACAGACCGAGAACGTGACTTCATCAATAGCCACTTTGCCGGCTGCCCCAGCATATCCATAGACTACGCCGTCATGGAAGCTGCCAAAAACGTCTATGTGGAGCGTGTGGACTTCGCCTGGAACGACCTCGGCAACTGGAGCGCACTCTATGACAACTCTCCCAAAAATTCCGACGGCAACGTGGCTCATAACTGCAACCTGCTGTCATACAACTCCTCGGGCAACATCGTGGCAGTCAAGGGCGAAAAACTGATAGTCATGGAGGGAATCAAAGACTACATCATAGCCGACACCGGCGATGTGCTCCTGCTCTGCCCCAAAGCCCAGGAACAGCGCATCAAGCAGATGGTCAACGACATCAAGCAGCTCTTCAACGGCAGATACCTCTGACGCCACACGCCTGTAGGGACATGCCACGGCATGTCCGCCCCCAAAAACAACTTCGCACGGATGCGGACATGCCACGGCATGTCCCTACACAGATCACAACAAATCCATCCTGCCATGTCCAAGCAAGACTACATACTCCGCAACCGCGAATACCTCGCCCAGAAAGCCTCCGAGCCAGGAATACACCCCATCGACAAAGGCATCCTCTACAAGGTAATCCGCAAGGGCAATCCCGCAGCCCCGTCACCCAACCGCTCGAGCGTCGTCACTGCCCACTACACAGGCAAGACCATCAACGGCAAGACATTTGACAGCAGCCGCGGCGGCGTAGCTCCCGCATTCCGTCTGCGCGACCTCATACCGGGCTGGATCATAGCACTCCAGCAGATGCACGTGGGCGACCGCTGGGAACTCTACATCCCCGCCGAACAGGCTTACGGCAGCCGTTCCCAGCCCGGCATCCCCGGCGGCTCCACCCTCATCTTCGACATCGAACTCCTCGCCGTCAACTGACCCATTCAAATCGTTTGTCTATAACAGAAATCCATCGTAGCTGTCCTCCAAGGCTACTTTGGATTTTCTTTATCACTTGGACTTGTATCTTTGGTTGCATTCTTACGTTTTTTGTAATCGCTTTCCCAATTTTTAGGTATTTCGAACACCTTAGAGTCTTGCTCATTGGCATGTTGGCGTATCAGCATGGCTATATAATCAAGATAATCATCTTCAGGCAGATACGAATCAAGCATACGGAGGCATGAACCGTAGTCTCCGGCTTCCCTGAAAAATTCAGCAATTACAGGTATTGACGGCTTTTCTTGACGGCACAGCAGTGCAATAGTACGGAGAAGATTGTCCTTAGCAAAAGCCTTTTCCTCGTCACTATAATCTTCACTCTGGTCCGACGGCTCGACCCTCTTACCGCCCCTTCTGCCAATACGATATCTGTCATTGAAGCCTTTGACAAGCTCCAAGCGAACCGAAAGTTCTCTGCGCTCGTCCATGCCGCTATCTGACAATTGCACATAAGCCTCTTTAAGCTCATCATAGCTCAAGTCCTTAGCTCCAAAGCCTACACGTGGCGCATCCTTTCCAGGAATATAATATTTATGACATCCGTCGCATTTCCACACATAGGGCAGACGCGGCATGCCGGGACTATAAGACTTGGTGTCAGACCAATGACGCGAACCAAACGTATTTCCGCTCAGCAGGGTAGTGATAGATTTGGCACAGCCACACAAAGGACATTCCACCTCTACCGTGCGTCCGGGCATCATAGCATGAGCCATAGTCACGCCCAACGCCATAGCAAGCAATAAAGCATAAAATCCTTTAATCATATCTCTTTTATTCATATCATCTGATTTCATTCTACATTTCGTCTAATGTCAGCAATTTGGGCTCAATGTCGTATTTCATAAGCAAGCATGCCCTGATGCGCTCTACTTTTCCCATGAATTCCTGATGGTCATAATTGCGTCGCTGACGTTTCACTTCAGCAACCAAAGCCGACCTATCGTCAGCTTTGATACCCACAATGTCAATTTCGTTGGCTTCCTTTCCTTTCTTACGCTCCCACCACGAACCGACATTCATATATTCATGACTTTCCATCATTTTCTGACGAAAGTATTTTTCAAGCATATAACCAGAATAAGTCGGGTAATCAGCCATCACAATCTTACGAATCAAATCAAAATTACCCATTTCAACCAGAGTCTGGTTTCGATTAAAATAATTGAACCAGAATCTCAGAAAGTTGTCGGAAATTTCATACTGTACATTTTGAGAACGTGGCTTGGACATAATCGGGCGCACACGCCTTATCAGCGAGTAGTCCTCAATCAATCGCTTCAGATGTCCAGCCACAGTCACTCCACCCAGAGTGCTTTCAATTGCACCTTGCGTGTTGATACCAGAGGCTATACAGTTAAGAACCGAAAAATACAATCCATAATCCTTTCCAAACTCCTCAATCAGAAGAGTACTGCCTTCATTTACGAACGGAGAATTGTCTCTGATAATGTAGTTGAACATTCCATCAATAGATAGATCTGTATCCTCGCACAACAGTTCGATATATTTCGGGACACCACCAGCGACACAGAAAAACGCAAGCAGTTCATCGTTGGAATAATTTGGTCGGAAATCGCGCATAATTTCCTTCATAGTTTCTATGCCGAAACCTGATAGCCTTATGATGGCATCAGCTCTGCCAAACAAAGGCTCATGATAACTTTCAAAAATCTTATGCATCATCGAGTACACCGACCCCATGAGCAAGAGATTAACATGCGTCTTGTCTCGGTACGAATCCCATATGTTCTGCATGTCACTGAATACCGATGGATTTATATTAAAAAACTCCTGAATCTCATCAATGATAAGATTGAATTTCATGCTCTTACCGGCCTCCATAAGAAAATATAGCAGCTCTCGGAAAGAGGACATTCCTTCAGGAACATGAATCTTAAGTTGAGTGGAGATCAGCATTGTAAATTCCGAGCATAACGCTGCCTCATTTTTACGACTCACAAACAAATACACCGTAGGACATTCACCCTGGGTCGCACGCAAAGCAAGCGATGTCTTGCCGATACGCCGACGACCTGTTATCACAGTCATTCTCGACCGGGAGTCAAAAGCGCGGCATTGTATGCGTCTCAACTCTTCTAATTCTTTCGTTCGACCATAGAATTTCATGTTCTGTCACCGTGGTAATTATTACGGCGGTGATAAATTTATAAAAAAAACCTGGAATGACCAAAATTTGGCACAGAATTAAGCTTTTGCAGGGTTGGAGGAAAATGCGTAACTTTGTGCAGTGCTATATACTTATCAGTCACGCACACTGTTATCACAATTTGTAAGACCAAGACATCAACATATCAACAAATATGGCTACGCAGAATCTCAGCGAACAGGAACAGATACGCCGCAACAGTCTCGACGAACTCCGCCGCCGCGGCATCGACCCATATCCCGCCCCCCTCTTCCCGGTGACTGGCCACAGCGACGAAATCAAGGCGCAGTTTGAAGCCGACGGCGGAGAGCAGCGCGAAGTGGCAGTGGCTGGCCGCATCATGAGCCGCCGCATCATGGGCAAAGCCTCATTCATGGAGCTCCAGGACGCCAACGGACGCATACAGGTCTATGTCAGCCGTGACGAGATATGCCCCGGAGAGGACAAGGACCTCTACAAT
This sequence comes from uncultured Bacteroidales bacterium, assembly GCA_947039275.1. Taxonomy (GTDB): domain Bacteria; phylum Bacteroidota; class Bacteroidia; order Bacteroidales; family Muribaculaceae; genus Amulumruptor. The sequence goes on from CAMQYL010000024.1 coordinate 29,654, forward strand.
GTAGTGTTCAAGAAGCTCCTCGACATAGGCGACTTCGTGGGCATAGAGGGATTCGTGTTCCGCACACAGACAGGCGAGATCTCCGTTCACGCCAAGAAGCTGACCGTGCTGAGCAAATCGCTGAGGGTGCTCCCCATCGTCAAGCGTCAGAACGGCGTAACCTACGATGCTTTCGACGATCCCGAGCTGCGTTACCGCCGCCGTTATGTGGACCTCGTGGTCAACGAAGGCGTCAAGGACATCTTCATCAAGCGCACCAAGGTCTATAACTCCATGCGCGAATATTTCAACACCGCCGGCTACATGGAGGTGGAGACCCCGATACTCCAGTCAATCCCCGGCGGAGCGGCAGCGCGACCCTTCATCACCCACCACAACGCACTCGACATACCCCTCTATCTGCGCATCGCCGACGAGCTGTATCTCAAACGCCTCATCGTTGGTGGATTTGACGGCGTGTATGAGTTCTCCAAGAACTTCCGCAACGAGGGCATGGACCGCACCCACAATCCGGAGTTCACCTGCATGGAAATCTATGTAGCTTACAAGGACTACAACTGGATGATGGACTTCACCGAGAAGATGCTCGAGAAGATATGCCTCGATGTCAACGGCACCACCAAGGTCAAGGTGGGCGACAACGAGATAGACTTCAAAGCTCCCTACCGACGCGTGACCATGATAGACGCCATCAAGGAACACACCGGCATCGACATCACCGGCATGGACGAGGACCAGCTCCGCGCAGTGTGCAAAGACCTCGGTATCGAGGTTGACAAATCGATGGGCAAGGGCAAACTGATCGACGAAATTTTCGGCGAAAAGTGCGAAGGCAAGTATATACAGCCCACTTTCATCATAGATTACCCCATAGAGATGTCGCCGCTGACCAAGCGCCACCGCGACAATCCAGAACTGACCGAACGTTTCGAGCTGATGGTCAACGGCAAGGAGCTTGCCAACGCATACTCAGAGCTCAACGACCCCATAGACCAATACGAGCGTTTCGTGGAGCAGATGCGCCTCGGCGAGAAGGGAGATGACGAAGCCATGATTATTGACAAGGACTTCATCCGCGCCCTTGAGTACGGTATGCCCCCCACATCGGGCATGGGCATAGGCATGGACCGCCTCGTCATGCTCATGACAGGCCAGACCACCATCCAGGAAGTGCTCTTCTTCCCCCAGATGCGTCCCGAGAAAGCCGAATAAACACACCTCTCCATACTATACCCGAATCTGCCATGGACTTCCCCGGCCAAATAGCCGTCATGGGAGGAGGATCGTGGGCTACAGCCCTCGCCCGTCTCCTGCTTGACAACTGCGAGACCATCAACTGGTATATGCGTCGCGATGACCGCATAGCCGACTTCATACGCCATCACCGCAATCCGGCATATCTGACGGATGTGGAGTTTGACGTAGAGCGGATATGCTTCTCCAGTGACATCAATGCCGTAGCCGACAGCTCCGACACGATTCTGCTCGCGATGCCGTCGCCCTACTTCAAGAGCCACATCGACAAACTTACCGTTGACATCTCTGACAAGTATGTCGTGTCAGCCATTAAAGGCATAGTCCCCGATGAAAATGAGCTCATCACCTCCTATATGTGCCGCCGCTTCGGCGTGCATCCTGACAGGATACTCGTCATCGGCGGTCCCTGCCACGCTGAGGAGGTGGCTCTCGGACGCCAGAGCTTCCTGACTATCGGATGCGAGAATATAGAGGCAGCCAAGCGTTTTGCCTCATGCCTCCATGGCAAGGCGATGCGCACCATCGAGTCCAACGACGTAGACGGCATTGAGTATGCCGCAGTGCTCAAAAACGTCTATGCCATAGCCGCTGGAATGGTCCACGGACTCAAAGCCGGCGACAACTTCCTGGCGATGCTCGTCAGCAATGCCATCCGAGAGATGGAACGCTTCATCAACACCGCCTGTCCGCGCCAGCGGCAGATATGCGACTCGGTGTATCTCGGCGACCTGCTCGTGACATGCTACTCGCGCTTCTCCCGTAACCACAACTTCGGCTCCATGATAGGCTGCGGATATTCTGTCAAGGCGGCTCGCATGGAGATGGAGCAGACAGCCGAAGGCTACTACGGCACCAAGTGCATCCACGAAATCAACCAGCACTACCGCGTCAACATGCCCATCCTTGACGGCATGTACGACATACTCTACCGCGGAGCCTCGGCAGCCAAAGTCATCCCGTCACTCTCCAACTGCTTCATATGAAATCCAATCTCCTCCCAGCATCCATCACCCTCATCGCTGCCGTCACGCGTGACGGCGGACTCGGAGCATCAGGCAATCTGCTCTACCACATATCCGATGACCTGCGACACTTCAAAGCCCTCACCATGGGACATCCCATCATCATGGGGCGCAAGACCTTCGAGTCGATGCCCGCGGGACCTCTGCCCGGACGCCGCAACATCGTGGTCAGCCGCGACGCATCACTGCGCATAGACGGAGCCGAAGTGGTCGACAGCATAGAGACAGCACTTTGCGCCGCCGGACCCGCAGCCACGCCGTTTGTAATAGGAGGCGGACAAATCTATGCCGCAGCTATGCCCTACGCCACCCGCCTCGAGCTGACAGAGATAGATGTAGCATCGCCCGATGGCACAGATACGTATTTCCCAAAAGTGGATGAAGCCGTGTGGGAGCTGACAAACCGCTCCCCACGTTATCTTGACGAAAAAAGCGGCGTTAAGTACCAGTTCACCTCCTATTCACGCAAAAATTCATTACCTTTGTAGGGAAGTTCACCCTACAGGTTAATCCAATCTGACCTTACGGCTCTGTAGTTCAACGGATAGAATAGAGGTTTCCTAAACCTTAGATAGGGGTTCGATTCCCCTCGGAGCTACTTGAGAATTTGATTTGTTTTTCATTTGAATCAAGCCTGCGCAGCGATGCGCGGGCTTGATTTATATCAGACGCATAAACATCCACCATGCAAATGAATCGTTGAACCGTAGGGACATGCCATGGCATGTCCGCCCATCAGGATATGTGTTTGCGGAATTTGCGGGGAGCGGACATGCCACGGCATGTCCCTACAGGGTGTTTGTCAACGGAAGGCGGAGGTCAGCGCGGCGTGAGGGTTACGAGGGGGATGAGCATCTCCTCCATGGAGATGCCGCCATGCTGGAATGTGCCAATGTAGTATTGGGCGTAGTAGTTGAAGTTGTTGCGGTAGGCGAAGAAGTCGCGGCCCGTGGCGAAGATGTAGGCACTACTGACGTTGGGCGACGGCAGCCCGAAGCGTTCGGGTTTCTTAATTTCGTAGACCTGCTTCTGGTTGTAACCGAGATTGCGACCTACCTTGTAGCGGAGATTGGTGTTGGTGTTGCGCTCTCCCACCACCTGTATGGGATTGTCAACGCGTATGGTGCCGTGGTCAGTGGTCAGCACCACCTTGTATCCGGCAGCCGCGGCACGGCGGAATATGTCGATAGCCCCCGAGTGGCGGAACCACGACTCCGTGAGCGAACGATAGGCGGCATTGTTGGCGGCAAGCTCGCGTATCATCTTTGACTCGGTACGCGCATGCGAGAGCATGTCTATAAAGTTGAGCACCACCACATTAAGCTCATTTGATTCAATCTGGCGGAAGTCACGCAGCAGATGCTCTATGCCCTGGTTGGTGTTGATTTTGTTATACGAGAATTTCCACCGCTTGCGGAACCGGTCAAGCTGCGTGGCTATAAGGGGAGCCTCGTTGAGATTTTTCCCCTCCTCCTCATCCTCGTCGACCCACAGGTCGGGGAACATGCGGGCGATATCTACCGGCATCAATCCGGAGAAGATGGAATTACGGGCATATTGCGTAGCCGTAGGGAGGATGGAGCAGTACAGCTCCTCATCAAATGTAAACGAGTCGGAGAGCATCTTCTTGACCACTCCCCACTGGTCAAGGCGGAAATTGTCTATAAGTACAAACATCACCTTGTCACCGCCGTCAATCAGTGGAAACACGCGCCGCTTGAACACTTCATCGCTCATGATGAAAGTGCGGTCTGTCGACTGTCCGCGATCGGCTATCCAATCCTCGTAGTCACGTTTGACCATCTTGCAGAATGCCGAATTGGCATCCAGACGCTGCATCTCAAGCATCTCGTCCATAGATGTCTCAGTCGAAGCCAGCTCAAGATCCCAGTAAGTCAGCTTGCGGTACACCTCCATCCACTCCTTGATGGTGCGGGCGGAGTCAATCTGCATGGCTATGCTGCCGAACTCGCGGCGGTATGCCGATGCCGCGCTCTCGCTGACAAGCTCGTCACTGTGGAGATTCTTCTTGATCGACGAGAGTATCTGCATCGGGTTGACAGGCTTGATGAGATAGTCGGCTATCTTGGCACCAACTGCCTGGTCCATGATATTCTCCTCCTCGCTCTTGGTAATCATGATGACAGGCAGGTGCGGCTCTATCTGCTTGATGCGCACCAGAGTCTCCAGCCCTGTCAAGCCGGGCATGTTCTCGTCAAGTATGATAAGGTCATAGTGGTCAGTCTGCACCATATCCAGCGCATCATGCCCGTTGTTGGCAGTCGCCACTTCATAGCCCTTGTTACGTAGAAACATCAGATGTGGCTTGAGGAGGTCTATCTCGTCGTCAGCCCAAAGAATCTTGTTAGCCATAGTGCAAAAATAACAATATCCCTCCTCTCTGCCAACAGCTGAAACATGCTATACGCCAGTTTTATAACATATTTTTCAATCATTTGACAAAACGGACACCGAGCAGACCAGCGAAGTCAAAGCCTACATACCTATCATCATAAAGCTCTCCTGAGCTATACATACTATCTTCTTATAAAAAACCAACGCACCTCCAACCTTGTTGATTCAATATCCGTAACCGGATAACGACATGACCTATCGATAAAAAATACAAGGATGAAAGACTCGACCACCAGCCACCTCGTAGCCGACCAGATCGTAGACATGCTTGCCGAAGGCGGAATACGACACATCTATGCCATAACCGGCGACAGCCTCAATGCCCTCACAGATGCCATAGGGCGCGACGGACGCATCAGATTCATACACATGCGTCACGAAGAATCGGGAGCATTCGCCGCATCTGCCGAAGCACAACTGACAGGTTCTCTCGCATGCTGTGCCGGAAGCAGCGGCCCCGGACACGTACATCTGATCAATGGACTTTACGATGCCAAGCGAGCCAACGCCCCGGTACTTTCCATAGCCTCTACCTGCGGCTCGGCAGTGTTGGGCACGGGATATTTCCAAGAGACCAACCCTACACTCTTGTTCTCCGACTGCAGCGTCTATAACCAGATGTCAGTTACACCCGAGCAACTTCCGCACATGATGCAGGCAGCCATGCAAGAAGCCATTTCCCTGAGTGGAGTAAGCGTCATCGGACTTCCTGCCGATGTGATATCACTTCCAGCTCAACCGTCACAGGCATCTTGCGTTCCCCTTACCACCGGGCATCTCCCAGAGCCTACCGAAAGCGAAATCCATCAGTGCGCGGACATTCTCAACGCCGCCCGCAGCGTGACCATATTCGCCGGGGCAGGATGCGCCGGAGCCACCGATGCTCTACGGGCATTATCCGACAAGCTCAACGCACCAGTCGTGACCACCTTCAAGAGCCAGATGGAGCTGATGGGACACTGTCCTAACTATATCGGCCATCTCGGATACCTCGGCACATGGGCAGCAATAAATGCCGTGCGCGATGCCGATGCCATCATAATGATAGGGATGAATTTCCCGTTTCCGGGATTTTTCCCCACTGACAAGAAAATCATCCAGATAGATATCCGTGCCGAGCGCATCGGACGCATAGCCCGTGTAGATGCCGGTATCCGCGCCGATGCGAAGATATTTTTGGAGACTCTGCTCCCGGCAATCAATCAAAAAACTGACCGTAAGTTCCTTGACAACGCTCTCCAGCAATACTCCCAGATATGCCATAAACTCGCCCAGCCTGTGTCGAATCCGGGAACAAATGACTGCATACGTCCCGAATATGTATTCGCCACCCTTAACCGCCTCGCCGATGACGACTGCATCTTCACCGTTGACACAGGTATGAACTGTCTTTGGAGCGCACACTACCTCACTCCAGCCAAGGGACGCGCCATGATAGGCTCGTTTACCCACGGCTCAATGGCAAACGCTATGCCCCAGAGCATCGGGGCTGCCATGGCTTGTCCCGACCGCCAGGTAATAGCCCTATGTGGCGACGGGGGACTGACCATGCTGCTCGGAGATCTCCTGACCATCGTACAGTACCAGCTCCCTATAAAGATTCTCGTAGCCGACAACCGTTCGTTAGCTTATGTCAAGTGGGAGATGGCACTCGCCGGATTCACACCGAGCGAGGTAGACCTGCACAATCCTGACTTTGGAGAAATGGCACGCAGCATGGGATTCACAGCGGAAACAGTCCGAAATCCCCGGCAACTTGAAGATGCAATGAGACGATGGCTTTCGGCTCAGGGGCCGGCACTGCTCTCGGTAGTGACTGATCAGGATGCTGCTTCATTCAGCTTCAGCAAAGATATGATGGAGAGTGCCACACCCGGCTCGGCTACTGAAAATTTCATCGCTCCAGGTTCGGTATAACTGCATCTGTAGATTATGAATGGCGACAATGAGTCAGACAATGACAGACTATCCCGGCTAAGGACCACACCTGACGGGATAATCTCGTTTCTTGCAAGCTCCTACATAGAGGGCATTGGCAAGACATTTGCCTCGCGTATCGTTGACCGCTTCGGCACCGGAACTCTTGATGTCATCGACTCCGACCCGGGAGCACTTCCCGAAATCACAGGCATGGGACAGGCAAAGATTGCATCTCTGACCCATAGCGTGTCAGCATTGAAATATCCGATGCGTCTGCTGGCATTTCTCTTTTCATGCGGTCTGTCTGACACGCATGTCGCGAAAATCCTATCGCATTATGGTAAGCTCGCTGCCGATGTTGTGCTCTACGACCCCTATGAGATGGTGGAGGATGTGTGGAAACTGTCGTTTTTCGTGGCTGACCGAATCGGCAAGGGACTTGGCATTGCTCCCGACGATCCGCGCCGTCTGCGAGGCGCGTTGCTGACCGCAGTGAAGATATATGCCCAGGAGGGCAGCATGTTTGCCACGCGTGAGCAAGCCATACAGACCGCATCGCGCATCACTGGCGTGGGTGCAGAAAAAATAGTCGAAGAAATCCCGCAACTTTTGGATGACGGACGGCTCATTGACAGCTACGGCGGTCTCTACCTCCCTGTCTACTACAAGGCAGAGAAAGAGGGCGCAGCCAAGATAGCAAACATCATAAAAGCGTTCCATCATCCTGACGAGATGCCGCTTATTCCTACAACCGACCGTGACGGCAAACCATATACATCTGAGCAACTCCGAGCCATAGAGACCGCAGCAACACATCCGGTCATGATACTGACAGGTGGACCAGGCACAGGCAAGACCACGGCAATACGCGGCATCATAGACATGCTTGAGTCGCAGGGCAAGGAGGTGTTGCTGGCAGCTCCCACAGGCAGAGCCGCCAAACGCATGTCAGACCTCTCGGAGCGCGAGGCAAAGACTATCCACCGCATCCTCGGGCACCGACCGGGCGAAGGGTACAGGAAGAAAACCATTGATGCCGACGTGCTGATAATCGACGAAGGCTCTATGCTCGAACAGGTGCTTTTCAACCATCTGCTCCAAGCCCTTCCTCCAGACATCAGGATTATAATCGTAGGCGATGTGGACCAGCTCCCGGCAATAGGAGCCGGAGATGTGCTCCGCGACATGATCAGCTCAGGCACGGTGCCTGTCATCACCCTCAACGACAATTTTCGTCACGCCCCAGGCAGCGCCATAGCCGCTACGGCACGCGCCATCAACGCAGGACTGCTCCCCGAGGCCTCCGAGGGCAGCGACTTCTCTATCATACGCGAGCCGTCACCTGGCAAAATCCATGACCGCATCCTATCACTCGTTACCCATGAAATCCCTTCTCGGCAGCATATCGACCCCAAGGACATCCTTGTGGTCACCCCTCAGCAAGAGGGGCCGCTCGGTGCGCGGCAGCTCAATCTCGACCTGCAGCGATATCTCAACCCTTCAGGTCCGGCACTCACACGTGGCACAAAGACCCTGCGCCTCGGCGACCGTGTGATGCAGACATCCAACTCCTACGACCGCCAGCTCTACAACGGCGAGACGGGTTGTGTGACAGCCGTTGACATAGACAAACAGACCCTCGAAGTGACATTTGCTGACGGCAACCGCTCCACCTACCGCCGCAGCGACCTTGGGGAACTGTCGCTTGCCTACGCCACAACAGTCCACAAGCTGCAAGGGTCAGAAGTCGAGTATATGGTCATGCCGGTTACATCGTCACACCGCACCATGCTCTACCGCAACCTCCTCTACACAGGCGTAAGCCGCGCCCGCAGCCTCTGCGTACTCGTCGGCGATGACCAAGCCATCCGCACCGCCATCGACAACTCCGCCCCATCCCGCCGCAACTCCAACTTCCGCCACCGCCTGCGCCACGACATCCCTCCTTTTGCACATTAACCTCCGAATAGCTACCTTTGCTCCGCCACCCAGGCGATGCCATCCCATATTGCGCTATGCGGACATGCCACGGCATGTCCCTACACAGACTATGAACACCTGATATATGCAAACCGAAAAAGACAAATGCCGCCTCGGACTGCTCTACGATGCCAACAACGACCCACAGCTGATAGCCGAGCGTCAGCGCATAAAGCAGAAGTGCCACGAATACAACAGCCTCTCACCCCTGTGCACCGATGAGCGCGCAGCTCTCCTGCGTGACATCCTTGGCTCGACAGGCAAGCAGTTTCTCATAGAGCAGCCTTTCTATTGCGACTACGGCTACAATATCCACATCGGCGAAAACTTCTACTCCAACGTAAATCTTGTCATCCTCGATGAAGCACCCGTCACATTCGGAAAAAACGTTTTCATAGCTCCCAACTGCGGATTCTACACCGCCGGACATCCATTGGAAACCGACCTGCGCAACGCCGGACTGGAATATGCACATCCCATCACCGTGGGCGACAACGTGTGGATCGGAGCAAACGTCTGCGTCCTCCCCGGCGTGACAATCGGCGACAACTGCACCATTGGAGCCGGAAGCGTAGTGGTACACGACATCCCCGCCAGCTCCCTCGCCGTCGGCAACCCCTGCCGCGTCATCCGCACCATATAAAGCCTTTCAATTCTGACGCAGGTGCCGTTTCACAGTATTAATAGCATCTCTTAATGACACAAGATCATTGACTGTAACATCATAAACAAAATCTGCATCTATATCAAAATATCCATGCGCTATATGGTCACGCATCCCCATTATGTTTTTCCATGGGATATCAGGACATATCGCCACGAGCAACGACCCCTGAGTTCGTTTGTCAATCTTCTTAACCCCCTCCCCGATGGCCTCCAATAACATGCAAATTGCAGCCAATGTCTTCATCCCTTCCGGAGAACTTCTAAATGAATCTCCGGAGGTAATGCCGATGCTCCAATCCATAATGTTATCCACAGCATCTTCTATCTGCGACAAAATATCTATGATTATCTCTTTATCGTATGACATAGACGGCATCTTTCTCTATCTGTGACAAAAAAAACGGTCTTAAATATTTATGCTTCCTTATCAAATCCACAGGAACACCAAAAAGCTCCTCTAAGAAAGCTTTTAGACCAAGCACCAACCCCATTTTAGGCGGCATATCTACACATACATCTACATCACTATCCGGTCCATTATCACCACGAGCCATGGAGCCGAACAGACAAAGCGAAATAACCCCGAATTCTTTGCGGATATACGGGGCTGCCTCAGTCAGTCGGTCTATACATTCCTGCCGTGTGCACATATTTTATATGATAATGTCATTTCTACAAATCTACAACAATTTGCTGAAATTTTAAATTTTGCTCATCACATATTTTCTTATTATTTTTACACAAATAAAAGTTGCGATGAAATCCCTGCTCTATTACATATGTGTAGCAATGGCGTGGATGTCACTGGGATGTGTCAGCGGATGCGCGGATTCGGCGGCTGACAGGCTTGCGGCTGCTTCGCGGTTGGTCGCTTCGCGGCCTGACAGTGCATATACCATACTGCGCGACATTGACTATGATGCGCTGGATGCTGACTCGCTCAAGGCTCGCTATATCCTCACCCGGGCGTGGGCTAATGTGGGTGTCGGGCGGTCGCTTATCACCGACACCCTGCTCAACGAGGCTACAACATACTATCTCGCTGTCGGCGATACATCCAACTGGGTGATAGCCTCGCAACTGCTGTCAAGCTACGACTTCCGCAGAGGCGACATGCAGTCAGGTTTGCGCCGCCTCAAAGATATGTCATCATACATCAAGAACCCAGCCCTTCTGTGGGACACATATATCGGCATCTGCGAGGGCGCATTTCACAGCGCGGACTATGATGACGCATACCGATATGCCGACTGGCTCCTGCGCCACACCACCAAGCCTGAGGACATACTGCGGTTTGGAGCGACGAAAGGGGCAGCCCGATATTATCAGGGCAATCACACCGAGGCTCTCGGCATATTTGACAGCATCATGGCAACGGGAGTGACGGAGCGTGTCAGCCCCGGCATCGCCAAGGAGTTTTACGGCGACTATGCCGAAATTCTTAACGGGTCAGGACGTCCTCATGATGCCATCCACGTCACCGAGGGCATATATCCCTCGCTTGATTCGCTCCCTCCGGGCGAGAAAATCAGCGCAATGATGTCACTTGCCAATTTCTATGCCAATGCAGGGGACACCCGCAAAGCCGTGGCTCTGCTTGACAGTCTGGACCGATACGGCACCCAATCAGTGTTTGACATCTACGCGAGCATAGCCATGCTACGGACCGCCATAGAGTTCAAGGAGACAGGACACATCCCCGGCGAACTGATGCACGAAGTCACTCGCAACATGGCTCGTGATTACCGCATGGCACAATTTGACCGCCAGACAGCTATGGAGTCAGTGATAGAGCTTAACGATGACAACTATGAGCTGAAACTGCAACGCCAACGCCTGTGGCTGCTCCTGTCAGCCATCGCCCTCATTGTAGTAATCAGCGGCGTAGTCATATACATCGTGCTCAGCCGCCGCAAACGGCGCATGGTCGAGGCTGAGGAACGAGCCGAGACGTTAGAGTTGATGCTAAAAGACGCACAGAAAGCCGATGATGACAAATCAACCTCATCTGCCAGCGACAAACTCAAAGCCGTCCTTCTGCGCCAGATCGGCATTTTCAAGGCATTCGCCGGCACACCCACCCAGCAGAGCCGCGATGCCCTGCGAAAGATTTCCGCCATAGGTACGGACGGTGCATCGATAGAAACCCTCGTCGACTGGAAGCAATTCTATCAGATGATTGACAGCCTCTACGACAATTTCCACACCCGTCTCACCACGGCTCATCCAGGCTTATTCAACGACAAAGAGCAACAGATCATAGTGCTCCTAAAAGCCGGATTCTCCACCAAGGAAATCGGAGTCCTCACCGAACAGTCATCAGCCACCATCTACACCCGCAAGTCCGTAATCCGCAAAAAGCTCAACATCACCCAAGACAGCGGCGACATCATCGCCCACATAGAAGGCAACCAGTAGAGGACATGCCGCGCTGCTATTAACTTAAGCAGAAAACACGAGAATGTGGGTATTGTAAAATAGTAATGTTGTAGGGACATGCCATGGCATGTCCGCCGATGTTACGTGCGTTTCATATGCTATCAGACAGCATTTTCTGACATGCCATGGCATGTCCCTACAATTTTTTGGCATATGTTCTGACGCACATATCAATTCGTTAAGTTAATAGCATTGGGACGTGCCGCGCGTCTCAACGCTGTTGACTCTGACAGGCACGTCGGAGACGTGGCGGCTGTGCGTAACCCCATGCACGGAGCGTCAGCGAACGTACATGGGGTAGGGCAAAATCCGGCTCGATCAACCTCGGAGAGGTTGTGGCTCACAGCCAAAAACAAACTCCTCGCCGCCGTGGCTTCGAATCCGCAACCTTCAAAGCAGGATACTACTGCGTGCCACAACCTCTCCGAGGTTGACCCTTTGGAGCCTTCCAAATCCCCCATGTACGTTCGCTGACGCTCCGTGCATGGGGTTACGCACAGCTGATACGTCTCCGACGTATCTTTCCACATATCTGATATCAGCTTCAACAACATTGATTGCGCCGCGTCCCAGCGTTTTCATTTCATATCAACCTATGAAAACATCGCTGAAACACCCCGAAATTTGACCTCAAATCCGTCATTTAGATTCCAAACGCTCCCATTTAGATATTAGAGATTAGACAACACTGAAAATCAGATGTTTACCTCCTGATTATTCAGACAATTTATATGCCCGTTTAGTGGGTGTAAGCCATTTTCTGACCATAACTTTGCAATGTCGGGAACGACAAAATCCCGCACCAAAGTCAAACATCAAAACTTCAGAAAATCATGGCACACACCCGCTCCATCATCACCTTATTATCCGCTGCTTCCCTCGCATCTGCAATGGCACAGACCAACAGCACCCCAGCCGACAGCATCACCTACACCCTCGGCGAAGTGGTCGTAAAAGCCAACCCACGAGTGACCACCCTCAAAGCCGGCGCATTGCTGACGCGCATCTCGGGCACACAGCTCGAGCATGCCGGCACAGCCAACGATGTGCTGCCCCAGATACCGATGGTGCTCGGCAAAGACGGCTCATATGAAGTGTTCGGCAAGGGAGCACCAGCCATCTATGTCAACGGCAGACTGCTTCAGGACGTATCGGAGTTGGCGCAGATCAGTTCTGCCAACATCAAGAATATCGAGGTCATCACCAACCCCGGTGCCAAATACGACGCATCAGTCAAGTCGGTCATCAACATCACACTCAAAGCCCCGCAGGGCGATGGCTTCAGCGGACTCGTCCGCGCCTCGGGAGCGGTGCAGAAATATGCCCGCACCGCCGACCAGCTCAACCTCAAATACCGCACCGGGGGACTGGAGCTATTTGGCAACTTCGGTTATCTCGGAGGCAAACATGAGGACGCCATGACCGTCGACATGCTGACTCGCGCCACCGTAACATGGAACCAGCTCTTGGAGCAAGGCGGCAATGCCAAAACCCACGATTTCTATGGCAAAATCGGATTCTCATATCTCTTTAACCCCAACCATTCCATAGGAGCCTATTACACCAACGGGATAAAGAAAGCGGATATGGATTTCTCTGGTTTCAGTCAGATATTGGCTGACGGCAATCCCTATGATGAGCTTTCAGTGGACGGACGGCAGACGAGCGATGCCATGCCACGCCATCACGCCAACCTCTACTACAGCGGTCAGATAGGCAAACTCGGCATAGACTTCAACACCGACTACATGTGGCGCAAGGAAACTTCCGACCTCATCAACAATGAGGCGAGCGACAACTATGGCGATGCCCGCGTCTCCTCAGCCACCACCAACCACAGCCGCCTCTTTGCCGAGAAGCTCGTGCTGGGCTACCCTCTGTGGAAAGGCAATATAGAGGTAGGCGAGGAATACACCTCGTCACGCTTCACCACCGACTTCGCAACCGACGCATCCCTGCTGACCGATGCCTCATCGCGAGTCGACGAAAGCAACCTCGCCGGATTCGTGCAGATAGCCCAACGTTTCGGCAGATGGAATGTCGGAGCCGGACTGCGCTATGAGCATGTCGCATTCAAATACCTTGAAAACGGACAGCGACGCGACGACATGAGCCGCTCGTACGACAATCTTTTCCCCTCGCTCTCGGTAGGCACCATGATACAGAAAGTCAACCTCGCTCTGAGTTATACCCACAAGACCCAACGCCCCACATACAGCTCTCTTGATGGAACGATAGACTACATCAACCGCTTCACATTTGAGGGCGGAAACCCCTATCTGCGCCCCGAGAAAATCCACAACATAGAGCTGCAAGGCACATGGAGCCATTTCTTCGGACAGCTGTCCTATTCCTACAAGAAAGACCCTATCCTCGACACCACCATACCCTACGGCGATGACGGCGAGATCAAACTCATCACAAAAGCAAACTTCCCCAAGATCCAGCAGCTCGAGGCATTCGTAGGGGGTCAGTTCCAGCTCGGCATATGGCAACCCAAGGTCAACGCCGGCATCATCAAACAGTGGCACACCATCGACTACCCCGACGGGCGCAAAAACCTTGACAACCCCATCGGTCTCATCCAGTTCCAAAACGCCATCCATATCCCCGGCGACATATGGCTCAACGTGGACCTCCAATGGATGAGCGCAGGCGACGCCGAAAACGTCCACCTCTCCTCCATCTCCTATCTCAATGCCAAGCTCTACAAATCTTTCCTCAACAACCACCTCAGCGTCACCCTCGAAGCCAACGACATCTTCAACAAAGGCAACCGCGACATCACCCTCTACAACCGCGATGTAACCCTCTACAAACACACCCACATCACCAATCGCACCTTCCAGCTCACCCTCCAATACACCTTCAACCTCACCCGTGACCGCTACCGCGGCAGCGGAGCCGGCAAAACCGAACTCAACCGCTTCTGACACCTCAACTTGCTATTCTGATAAGTCCTATGACTGGTGTAGGGACATGCCATGGCATGTCAGCGTTCCGTAGCATTTGAAATTATCACGCCTGTGGGGCGGACATGCCACGGCATGTCCCTACAAAGCCAGTAAGTCCCGAAGGGACGAGTCTGTGCTTAACCGTGGATGAGGAGCGGCGACAGCCGTCCGAGTCCACGGTGTAAAACACACTTAAGGTCAAGTCCTGGAAGGACGAGTTTATGGTAGCGTCTCCACCACAAGTCCGTCCCTCCGGGCACTAGTGGTCGGAAGACAGAAATCAGAAGCCAAACGACATTTTTGGTTGTT
>CAMQYL010000025.1:0-43503 GCA_947039275.1 uncultured Bacteroidales bacterium
CAATTTGCTACTGCCCTGAATTGTTAAAATTTTCCCCGGACAGCTGTGTGCCGTGGCATGTTCCTACAAGAGTTATACGGTGTTTTATGATAGCAAGTCAAGGCAATCTCATCTCGTCAGTTATCCGCAGCAAAAGATTGATCTGTAAGTAGGCATGTCCCTGTTGAGAGGGGCAGGGAATCAGATGAAGGGTTGGAGGGTAGAGGGGGAGGTAGGGTTGGTGACGAGGGGGAGGATGGCGGCGGGGAGGGTGACGATGTTGGTTGCCTGGTATTCGCGGAGTTCTTTGACGGAGCGGAATCCCCATGTCACACCTACGGAGTCGATGCAGGCGCGGCGGGCGGTCTCCATGTCTACGCCTGAGTCGCCTACATACAGCACCTGATCCTTGGGCGTGGGGCATTTGCCGAGTATCTCGAATACGATGGATGGGTCGGGCTTCACGGGCACTCCCTCTTTCTGTCCCTCCACGGCTGCCCAGCGTATCTCAGGGAAGAAACGGTGGATGAGAGCTTCGACGGCACGTTGGTATTTGTTGGATGCCACGGCGAGGTTGACTCCTGCCTCCTGAAGAGATGTGAGCAGTTCGGGGATGCCTTTATATGGTTCGCTGTGGTCGGCTCCGTGCTGGTCGTAATATTCGGTAAAGTGTTTGCGCAGGCGTGTTATGTCCTCAGGGGTGCGGTGGTCTTCGGGCAGTGCGCGTTCGAGGAGCCTTGACACACCGTTGCCTACGAATGAAGGGTATGCCTGCATCGAATGTGTGGGGAAACCCTCCTGTTGCAGGGCATGGTTGGTGGCTATGCCGAGGTCGGTGATGGTGTTGAGCAGAGTGCCGTCAAGGTCGAATATTACGAGGCTTTTTGACATATCCGTGTAATTAAGAGATTGTTTCAGAAAGGATAACCCACCGCGAACAAAAAAGTTGCATCGCGCTTCCAGCTCATCTTGGTGATAGGCCATTTGAGCTGACCTTCGGCGGGATTGTGGAGTTTGAGTCCGAGGTCTATGCGGAATATGAAATATGTGAAGTCCATGCGCAGTCCGGCACCGTAAGCCATCGCCATCTGTTGCCAGAATTTGTCGAATTTAAACACACCATAGGGCTGGTTTTCATAGCTGCGGATGGTCCAGATGTTGCCAGCGTCGACAAACAATGCGCCTTCAAGGAGCCAGAACAGTTTGGCGCGGTACTCGAGACTGAGGAGCAGGTTGATGTCGCCGCACTGGTTGAGGAAATCGGCTGTGTTGTCCCCATCGCCACCAGGGAAACCGCCAGGACCGAGAGTGCGCACAGCCCAGCCCCTGACACCGTTGGCTCCGCCTGCATAGAAGCGTTTTTCAAACGGTATGACACGCGAGTTGCCGTAGGGGAATGCCACGCCCAATCCGGCATGGAATGCCAGTCCGTGGCGGGTGTTGAAATTGCGTAGCACGGTATAATCAAATTCTGCCTTGGCATACTGTGCATACTGTGTGCCGAATATCTTGTAGACACCGTCGGATTTTTTTTGTTTGAATATTGACGAGTAGGCATACAGCAGGTTGCCGGCAGTCTCTATGGCGGCGCGCACATTGTAGACGCGCGGCTGGATGCGGTTACGGGTGAGTATCCCGGCGTTGGCTGAGGGGATGCGGCGGTTGGTCCACTGGTAGGTGAAGCCCGTGCGCATGATGAAGTGGTCCTCGTAGCTGTAGCGGATGCGCGGATTGAGCTGGTCTATGAAATCGTCGATGGAGTTAGGGATGTGCACATAGCTGATGTCCACGAAGTCCCATGTGCTGCGACGTGTGCCGCGGCGGTTGTTCCACTTGTATTTCCATCCGGCTCCGGCTATGATGCGCGTGAATTCGGGACGTTCCTGATAGTTGAACGACAGTGCCAGTTCGGAGCTGGCTTTGATGTTGTGCTTGAATTTGCGGCTCAGGAAGGGGAAGATGAATCTCGGGAACGTGATGCCCACTTCGGCAGCCTGCTCTGTGTAGCGGTTGTTGATGAAGTTTTCAAGGTTGCCCGAGAGGCTTTCGTAGCTTGAGCGGAACTTGGCAGTGAAGAGCTGTGAGCCGTGGAAGAGATTGCGGTGCTGGTATGTGACACCCACGCCGAAGCCCAGGTCGCCCTCGCTATTGGTGCCTTCGACCTCAAATGCCACCGATTGTTTGCGGTTACGGATCAGCAGGACGTAGGCATCAAGCTCCGGTTGACCATCGGCAGCCGTGACGGGTACCAGCTCTATGTTGATGGAGCGGATGATGCCGAGTTGCGCCATGTATTCATACGTGCGGTCCACCATCGCCGAATTGTAACGTGCCCCCGGGGTGATGAAGCATTTCTCTATAAGCACCGACGGTTTGATGTAATGGTCATCGCCATAAACGGTGATGTAGCCCTCGGCATCGCGCTGTATCTCATGCGCCTGGGCTATGGCATCGCTTACTGGCTGCCCCTGCTGGTAGTCGGTGACGAAAATGACATTGCGGATACGGTAGACGTTGTGGACTGCTGTGGAGTCTTCACGCACGGAGCCTCTGACAGGTGGCGCATGAAGCACGAGTGTGAGGTCGACATCGGTAGAGCGGGCAGCAGTGTCGGCATAGAAGGTGATGTATTCCTTGCTGAATCCGTAGTAGCCGCGGCGTTGCAGCCGTGCTGCCATGTCGGTGCGGAGCTGCTCCAGCTTGTCGCGGTCGAATATCGCCCCCGGCTGTATCTCGGCACGGGCGGTGTCACGCAGCAATATGCGGGCTATCGCCGAGTCGGGTATCTCGTATGAAAACGATGATATGCGGTGGGGTGTGCCTGGAGTGACGTGATAGGTCAGCGATGCTTTCTTCTTGTCAGGACGCATCGCCGAGTCTACGGTCACGGTGGTCTCGAGATAGCCCTTGTTGGCGAGGGCGAGGCGTAGCTGGTTGGCAGAATTGCGGGTCTGCACACTGTCGTAGATGACAGGTGCCTGCCCTATGCGGCGCAGCCAGCGGTTCCAGCGGCTTGTGGTGTCGGATCCCGAGAGATTATAGGTGTTGAGCTGGAGCTTGAGAAATCCCAGCACCTTGTGATTGGGTACCTGACGGAGGTAGTTGTACAAGTCAGCAGAAGATATGTCGGCAGGACGGTTGCCGAGACTGTCCGACTCGATGACAATCTGCACCTTGTCAAGCAGATACTTGCCCTCAGGCACATGCTTTGTCGTGCTGCATGCCGTCATGGCACATATTGCCAGCAGCAATACATGCCATGATAAAACTTTTATGCAGATACAGCGTGTCGGCATCCGAGTCGTGTGAAAACTTTTGGACGCAAAGTTACGACTTTTTGCAAAAAACTGAGTAACTTTGCACCTTGTTTAGCGCAAGGGGACTCTGATGCCGCTTGCATCGCCGATTATTACCACTGTTTTAAAAGAACTTATACATACCTAATTTTAAACAAGTCAGATGGATACATCTTGGATAACGGACCTGTTTCTGCCAGGCAATACTGGACTTGCCAGTACGTTGGTGCTCTATTGCTTTGTAATAGTGGCTGGTGTGGCATTAGGTAAAATCAAGATAGCCGGCATATCTCTCGGAGTCACTTTCGTGCTGTTTGTCGGTATCCTGATGGGGCATTTCGGCTATGTAGTCAACGGCGATGTGCTGAAATTCATCAGGGAATTCGGCTTGATATTGTTTATATTCTCGATAGGTCTGCAGGTCGGACGGTCGTTTTTCTCGTCGTTCAAGCAGGGCGGCATAAGGCTCAACATGCTTGCATTGCTCGGCATAGCCCTCAATGTGGCTACGGTGCTTGTGATATATTTCGTTGAGGGTGGCAGCACATCTATCGAGTCGCTTGTCGGCATCATGTCGGGTGCTGTGACCAATACCCCCGGTCTTGCAGCCGCCCAGCAGACTGCCGATACCCCTGAGGCAATCAATATCATGTCAATGGGATATGCCGCTGCCTATCCGCTCGGAGTGGTCGGCATCATCATGACGATGCTTGTCCTTAAGAAGGTGTTCAAAGTCAAGATTGACGATGAGATAAAGGAGCTTGAGGCTGCCGATGAGGCATCTGCCAACGCTCCCCACATTACCACTTACCGCGTCACCAATCCGCTCCTTGACGGCAAAAACGTGCTTGAGCTTCATCACATAGCCAACTGTGACATGGTAGTTTCACGTGTGAAGCCCGATGGCGAGGAGGCATATGTGCCTAATGCGTCATCAACCATACATAAAGGTGACCTGATTCTCGTGTGCCTGTCGCCATCAGACGAGAAACGATTGGTGAGCCTTGTAGGTCCTATCGAGTCGTTTGACTGGGATGAGGTGACCCCCGAGCGTGTTGTCAGCCGCCGTATCCTTATCACGAAGAATGAATATGACGGAGCTACCCTGCGCTCGCTGCGTCTGACCAAGGGCTACAAGCTCAACGCCACGCGCGTCAACCGTGCCGGCATCGACCTGCTTGCCACTCCCGACCTGCGTCTGCAAATCGGTGACCGCCTGACCGTAGTGGGCGATCTCAATGACATAGACCGTCTCGCCACACGCCTCGGCAATTCGCTCAAGCGTCTCAACCAGCCTAACATCATCACCATATTCGTGGGCATCATGTTCGGTATCATCCTCGGCTCGATCAATCTCGGCTTCGGCATGAAACTCGGTCTGGCTGGCGGTCCGTTGGTTGTGGCGATTCTTCTCAGCCGTTTCGGCTACAAGGTGCATCTCGTTACCTATACCTCCACATCGGCATCTCTGATGCTCCGCGAGCTCGGCATCTGCCTCTTCCTCGCATCGGTGGGCATATCCGCAGGCTCTGGATTTGCCGAGACGGTATTCAACCCCACAGGCATGTGGTGGGTCATCTGGGGCTTCATCATCACCGTGGTGCCGTTGCTGATAGTCGGAGTCATTGCTCGAGGCGTATTCAAGATCAACTATCTCACCATAATGGGTCTGTTCAGCGGTGGCTATACCGATCCCCCGGCACTCGCTTATGCCAACGGTTCCACAGGTCACGATGCCCCGTCGGTAGCATACTCCACAGTCTACCCGTTGACCATGTTCATGCGAGTGGTTGCCGCCCAGGCTCTTATACTTTGTCTCGCCTGACATAATAATTTGCCATAAGGTCTCAAAACCATATAAAAGTGCGATTAGGGATATGCCTCTATCGCACTTTTTCGCTATATTGTGGCATACGAAATGGAAAATGGTTAAATTTGCTATACCATTAGATTAAAGACCCATGAAAATTACTATTGACACGGTATACACGTCCAAGGGCGATGCTGCAATCATAACATTGATCAACTCCAAGGGAGCGTCGGTGGTGCTCAGCTCCATAGGTGCAGGCATCGTGGAGATAAATGTGCCTGACCGCGACGGCAAGATAGCCGATGTAGTGCTCGGCTACAAGAATATCGCAGATTATCTGTATGACGGACCCACGATGGGCAAGACCCCTGGTCGTTATGCCAACCGCATATGCCGCGGACATTTCGCTCTTGACGGCAAAGAATATGAGCTGCCTGTCAACTGCGGACCCCATCACCTGCATGGTGGTCCCGAGGGTTTCCAGAACCAGCTCTGGAAGTATGACATCGGCACTGACAGCGTGACTTTCACCCTCCAAAGTCCCGACGGTGACAGCGGTTATCCCGGCAACGTGGTTGCAGATGTCACATACAAGTGGAGCGACGACAACGTGCTGACCATAGAGTATGATGCTGAGACAGATGCCCCGACACCTTTAAACATGACTAACCATGCTTACTGGAATCTTGACGGCGAAGACTCGGGGAGTGCCATGAAACATAGGCTCACCATAAACGCATCCTCCTATGTTGAGACCGACGAGACTCTCCAACCGACAGGCAATCTCAGGAAAGTCAAGGGCAGCCCTATGGATTTTACCACCCCCAAAGAGGTGGGACGGGATATCGAAGAACAATATGACGCGCTGTTGCATGGAAAAGGATATGACCACTGCTATGCCTTTGACGGTTATGACGGCAAAGGCTCTCTTATCAAGGGTGCGGAACTGTATAGCCCTGCGTCGGGTAGGCGGCTGACAGTCAGGACTACCTATCCCGGCATGCAGCTTTATACTGCCAACTGGTTGACCGGTGGCACTCCCGAAGGTCGCCATGGAGCGGATTACAAGGACTACGAAGCTGTGGCTCTCGAATGCCAGATGTATCCCGATGCACCTAACCATGCGGAATTCCCATCGGCGATACTGCGTCCCGGCGAGCATTATCACCACGTAATCGAGTACGAATTAGACGTAATAGACAAGTAAACCATATTGAGATTATGAAACCGACATTATATGTGATGGCTGCCGGTATGGGTAGCCGCTACGGAGGGCTCAAACAGCTTGACCCTCTGGGCCCTTCGGGCGAGACAATCATGGACTACTCCATATTTGATGCTATCCGTGCCGGATTCGGCAAGGTGGTGTTTGTCATCCGACATGACTTTGAGGATGATTTCCGTGCCAAGATACTGTCAAAGTACGAAGGGCATGTACCTGTGGAGGTTGTGTTCCAGTCGCTTGACGAACTGCCCGAGGGCTATGCAGCCCCGGCTGGACGCACAAAGCCCTGGGGCACGGGGCAAGCCGTGTGGATGGGCCGCGATGCCGTCAAGGAGCCGTTTGCCGTGATCAATGCCGATGACTTCTATGGCAGCGACGCTTTCGCGGTGATAGGGAAGGCTCTGTCATCGCATAGCGGCAAGAAGGGCGACTACTGCATGGTGGGCTTCAAGGTAGGCAACACGCTGACCGAGAACGGCTCAGTGTCACGAGGCGTCTGCGGCAAAAATGCCGAAGGCAACCTCTCGGAGATACACGAGCGTACCTCCATACACTATGTAGACGGTCCTGGCACACCGATAGTCTACGATGAAGGCGATGCAACCGTGGAACTTGACGGCACGACACCCGTGTCGATGAATCTCTGGGGCTTCACGCCCGATTATTTCGACTATACAGGGCGCGAATTTGCCAAGTTCCTCGCTGCGCATGGCGATGAGGCGAAGTCGGAATTCGGCATACCCACAGTGGTCGATGCGCTGCTGGCATCAGGAGAAGCCACGGTAAAGGTGCTTGACACCGACAGCCGATGGTTCGGGGTGACATATGCAGCTGACCGTCAGGGTGTGGTGGACCGCCTCGCCGACATGCACCGCCGCGGCGAATACCCCACGCCGCTCTTCGGCTGACACGGCATCGGAGTCATTGAAATGTATGGAAGTGGGTACAACACGCCCATATCTGTAGGGTCGCTACATGTAGCGACCGTTAACCAGCGGGTTATCAGCAGTCGCAAGCGGCGGTCGCTACATGTAGCGACCCTACAATCTCTATATTAACCTGATTTTATTTCTGACTTTATGGTTATCGACCTCCCTCCCTCAGTCAACCGCCATGACAGGCAGCTTGAACTTGCCGGACCGACTATCGTGATAGGAGCCAATGGCAGCGGCAAATCGCGGTTTACGCGCCGCATGCGCAGCGACCTCGGCGACAGGGCATTTACAATCTCCGCTCTCCATGGACTTTATGATCCAGACTATCATGATGAATCTCCGGTGTCGGTAGAGACAATGTATGCGTCCATGCCGCTTGCCGATGTGTATGTGGCTCCACGCAATCAGCTTGAGATGTTGCTGCGGATGCTCCTCAACGAGGAGGTGGGGCTTCTGATGCAGAGCAAGATAGCCGGCTCTGACTCGTCACCGCGTAGCCAGACTCGTCTTGACAGGATGATGAAGGTGTGGAGCGAGATATTTCCTGACAACGAGATACTTCCGGTCAACGGCAAACTGCTGCTGACCCGCGGAGTCTCCAATCCATCGTCATACACTCCACATAAACTCTCTACCGGTGAGAAGGCTGTGCTATACTATATCAGCGCGATGCTGTTTGCGCCGAAAAAGTCTGTGGTGTTTGTCGATGATCCAGCCATGTTCATGCACCCCTCGGTGGCAGAAAACCTATGGAACCATCTCGAATCGCTCCGTCCTGACTGCCACCTGATCTACACCACGCATGACCTCGACTTCGCGTCAAGCCGTAATGCCGGAGCCATAATATGGGTCAGAGACTATGATGCCCGCGAGGTCAGATGGGATTATGACATACTGCCAGCCGACAAGGGGCTGACTGACGAGATATATCTCGCCATACTCGGGTCGCGCCGCCCGGTGCTTTTTATAGAAGGAGACGGTGTCAACAGCATAGACGCGAAGCTGTATCCGCTGATATTCAAGGACTTTACAGTGAAGTCTCTCGGGTCATGCAACAAGGTCATAGAGGCTACACGCTCGTTTAATGACCTCAAAGGTTTCCATCATCTTGACAGCCACGGCATAGTTGACCGCGACCGTCGAGACGCTACAGAGGTGGCATATCTCAGACGCAAAGGGATTTTCGTGCCTGACGTGGCTGAGATAGAGAATATACTGATGCTTGAGGAGGTCATCCGCACAGTGGCTGCATCATGCGGCAAGAATGAGGATGTGGCTTTTGCCAAGGTGAAAAAGAGTATAATGGGGCAGTTTCGCACCGACCTGCGCCGCCAGGCTCTGCTGCATACACGCCAGAGGGTCAAGCGCACCATGGAGTACAGGGTAGACGGTCGGTTCAACAATATCAACGAGCTTGAAGACCACATTGACGACCTCGTGCACGAAATCAATCCGAGGGCGATGTATGAAAAGTTCTGCCGCGAGTTTAATGACTATCTGCGCACCGACGACTACGCATCGGTACTCAGGGTGTATAATCAGAAATCGATGGTTCCTGGCAGCAATGTCGCCGGAGTGTGCGGACTCAAAGACCGCAATGCCTACCTGCGCCGCATCCTTGACCTGCTACGTGCCGATGGCGCGCCAGCTGCGCGGATACGCGCTGCCATAATCCGCTGTTTTGGATTTGATGTCCCCGATGGCGCCGACAGTGCCTCACTTGCACCAACTAAGCTACAGATTGATGACAAAGAAAGGTAAGGCATGGATAGAGGCGATGCGCCTGCGCACCATCCCGGTGTCGGTGGCTGGCGTGGTGACAGCACTGGGACTGTGCATGATGCAGGGCAGCGATATCCGCTGGATGCCGTGGGTGCTATGCATGCTGTTTGCTGTGCTGGCTCAGATAGCGTCAAATTTCGGCAACGAATACTTTGACTATAAAGACGGCCTTGACCGCCCTGGACGCGAAGGTCCGCGCCGCGGTGTGACCGAGGGTGACCTGACTCCGCAAGCCATGAAGCGCGCCACCTTTGCCACACTTGGCGTGGCTTGTGCCTGCGGGTGCGGACTGATCTATTGGGGCGGCTGGTGGCTGATAGCTGCCGGGGTTGTAATAGCCGTGGCTGCGCTTGCCTACAGTGCCGGTCCGTATCCGCTGAGCCGTCATGGACTGGGAGAGGTGGCTGTGGTGCTGTTTTTCGGACTCGTACCGGTGTTGCTGACATCGTGGCTCATCACGGGTTTGCAGCCTGAGTGGACGCAGTGGTGCGCGGCTCTCGGCATGGGGCTGCTCGGCGCGAATGTGCTTGTGGTCAACAACTACCGTGACCGCGCCGATGACGAGGCGGTGGGCAAGCACACGCTTGCTGTGCGTTGGGGTAGCCGTGCGATGGTGTGGCTTTATGCAGCCAACGCATTGGCTGGAGTAGGGTTGACGCTGCCTGTCTGGATAACCTTGAATGCCTGGCTGGCAGTGATACCTGTAGCGATGTATGCAGGACTGCTTATGCCGCTGTGCCGTCGCATGTCACGAGAAAGCGGACGTTCGCTCAACCGTCTGCTGGGAGCAACCGCCCGCGCCATGGTGCTTTACGCCCTGACCTTCTTCGTAGCCGGACTCGCCTCATGAAAGATGAGGGAGATAGACATCCACCCCTTTCCCTTATAATGCTATCCATTAAAGGTCAGCCTACTGTAGGGACGCGGCGTGCCGCGTCATCAAACGCAATATACATCGCCTGGTACGATGACGCGGCACGCCGCGTCCCTACGTCCATGTGTATCCGTGTCAAGTGAATAGCATTGCCATACACCCCTGCAATCAGGCTGGGGTGCAGTCGAAGCCGGTGAGTTTTACCGCCTTGATGATATCGGCGTAGGCGAAATTTCTGCTGACGATAGCTCGCATAAAACAAAAGGAGTGTCCGCCGTGTTAAATATTCGTAAGTACGACCGCCATGGATTCTATGTATGAAGTATTGATGCAGCTGCCGCTCTTCAAAGGAGTGAGCTATGACTGTATCTCCAATATAATCACCTCCACACCTTTCCACTTCCTGAAATACCCTCAGGGAGAGGTAATCGTGCAGCCAGAAGAACCCTGCACCCACATAAAGTTCGTCATCTCAGGCAGTGTCAGGATGACCACCACCAACGATGACGGACGATTTAAGCTGCAGCAGACGCTCAAAGCTCCGGATGTGCTGTCACCGCAATATCTGTTTGGTCACCACACTTACTATCCCGCTCTTGTGACGGCACGGGAAGCGACCGGAATACTGCAATTGGCAAAGCAGGACTATATCAAACTGCTGCAATCTGACGAGGTGTTTCTGTATAATTATATGAATATACTGTGCATGTCGGCGCAAAAGGCTATGGGCGGCATGCTCAAACTCACCCACGGTGCCATGGAGGACCGTCTGGCGTTCTGGGTGATCAATCTGACGCAGCCGTCAAGCCTTGATGTAGCGATAACGAGCAAGCTGCGTGACCTGTACAGCATATTCGGGGTACAGCGCACCACATTCATGACGGCTCTTGACACCATGAAGGATATGGGGCTGGTGGAGTATGACCAGAACGGCATCCGATTCATCAACCGCAAGGGACTCATCGACCTCCTCGTCTCGCGCTACAATTAAATAAGTTACCTCATAATCCCCCAATTTGTAGGGAGGGTGTTGCAGAACTGGAACTCCTCGACTTGTAGGGACATGCCATGGCATGTCAGCCTTCATTATGTGTGGTTTAAACGGTCATAGACAGTCAAATCAGACATGCCATGGCATGTCCCTACAGCCTTTGCCGCGATTTTTTGGGGGGACTACAACACACTCATCAAACGCACGGCACATCGCATAGTACGATGACGCGGCACGCCGCGTCCCTACGTCCATGTGATTTCCATGGTCGTTAATTGATGGCTTCGATGGTCATCAGGTCTGACTCGAAGGTGTCGCGGTTGATGGCGCGTGTCTTCAGGCGGTTGCGGTAGGTGTAGATGGTGTTGATTGACACTCCGAGGAAGCGCGCCATGCGATGGCTGTCGGTGATGCCCATGCGCAGAAATGCGAGTATGCGCAGTTCGGGATTGAGTTTTCCCCCTTCAGGTATAGGCAGCTGGGAGTCAGGTTTCATCAGGCTGTTTGCCTGGGTGATGAAGTCGGGGTAGACTGTCAGAAAAGCGTTGTCAAACAGGGTGGCGAACATTTTGTCCTGTTCCGATCTCAGTGACCCGCCCTTGATCAGCGTTTGCAAGTCTTCGATCTGTCCGGCTGTGATTTTGCGTCCTGCCAAACGTATGAGTTCGTCAAATTTGTCGGCAAACAGGCTCGTAAGTTCCATGAACCGAGCCAGTCCGTTCTCTTTGGTTTCGTTAGCCGTGGCAAGACGCGATTTCAGCAATTCGAGTTTTTTTAGGTCGTGTCGACGCTTGGCAAGTATAAGCAATAGGGATGTAAGGGCGATGACCAGACAAGCCGCGAGCACCGTCATCCACGAGAGCTTGCGGTTATCAGACCGCGTGTAGGCTTCGATGATATGCGGCACAGCCTGAAACGCCTCGATGGAGCGTACTGCGGAGCCTGATTCAAGCGATTGTCCAAGCCCGGCGGTCATCAGGTCGTAGCTTTGTGATATCTTGTCAAGGTCATAGAGCGCACGGCTCAGCCTGATGAGCGCGACCCCCTCCAACACCTGGTTACGGGCATCGCTGAGCGCGCCGAGAGCGTAGAAGTATGCCGCAGTATTGTTTTGCCCGGTGCGGTAGTAGAAATCGCCGGCACGGGTGGCTGCGCGAGCGAAAATATGGGATTCTATAGGCAGATGAGCCACTAACTCCACATATCCAGCCATTGCGGCAGTGTTGTCGCCCAGCAGTTCGGATTTCTGGGCTGTGAGGAGGATAAGGAGGGGGCTGCGGGGCGGAAGCATTGATATTAGCGAGTCGCTGTAGGCTATCGAACGCATCTCATAGTCGTGGCGTAGGGGTATACGGGCATAGAGGTCGGCGATATACAGCATCATCTTGTTGCCAGCCTCGAAGTATGCCATGCGGTTCTGTGGATAGATGCGGCTGCTTTCATCCATGAAGCCGTTATAGCCTTCGAGCACTACTCCTGTCACTGGCATGTCGGCAAATATATGCAGCCGCATCCGCTGAGCCAGTATGCTGTCTCCTCCGATACGGGCGGCTTCCTCTCCGATGCGGTAGTAGGTGATGCAGCTGTCCATGTCAAGCGTTTCGTACATGGCCGCTATGGTGTCATAGACCAGGGCTTTAGCCAGCGGAGGCTGCGAGTCGGCACGGTCTTTCAGCCGTTGTATGCTGTCCATCAGTGCCGGTATCGCCTTTTTGTTGTCATTGAGAGCTGTATGGAGCAATTTGAGCGCATCGTCAAGAGACGATGGCAGCTCGGTCTTGGCGGGAGGCAGTGCATCTGTCGTGACGGCAGCGCGCAGCGATGGTGAGGTCGCTGTCATTAACAAGCATATGACAGCGGTGATGATTGCGAGGCGCAGCGATGGATAGGACTTAAGATGGATACCTGCCATAAATGTGACGATGCGGTTTTATGTATGATAGGCAAAATTAATCTTTTTTGCCCACATGCACAAAACCGCATATTTGCTGATCTCCGACTGTCTCTTTACTTCACTTTTATGTAGGAGATGGGGGTGGTGGAGGAATCGAGCGAGTGGTACTGGTATTTGACCTTGCTGAAGTCTATGGTCTTGAGGTCTATGGCGCGGATATTGCGGTCGCTCTGTGTATGGTAGTAAATGACCAGATTGGTCACATCGGTGGAGCATGTCCATTGTGTAGCTGACAGCATGTCGGTGATAGGTGCATCAAGAGGTTCAGTGGTGCCTTGGGGTACATCAAGGTTGTTGAGTATCTGGAATGACTGCATCACAGTGGCATACGGAGTGGCTTGCAGTCTTGCGGTGCCTTGCAGCATGGCGGCACGGACAAATCTTGACGGCGAGGAGAAATCGCCTGGCAGACCAAGCATCCCTGTGCCGTTGCTGAATGACTGCAATTCCACTCCGTCGAGTCTGTGCGGAGCGGCAATGCCAGGGTGGAGGTTGATGTAGTTGTTGAGGTTGGTCAGGTGCCAGTCGTATGACGGCGAATTGGCAAGCACACCGATGCTGTCGTAGAATCGGGCATTGCCGTCGATTATCTCCAGTATGATCTGACGGCCGTCAGCCTGGGTGAAACGCCAGTGTGCGGTCTCGCCTCCGGGGACGGAGTGGGATATGCGTGAGGCATTGATGAATTTCACCACATCATCCAGATTGGAGCATGTGCCTAATATCATGCTTACGAGCTGCAGGTCACCCACGGTTATGGATGCCTGTGACTGGATGTACTCCGGGTAACGTCCGTAGCCAGGGAAGAAAAACAGCTCGGCACAGAGGTGCGCCTCGTTGATGCCGTCTACTATGATTTCGGGCGCACCGGCGGTCAAGCCTACGAATCCATAACGTGCCGTCTCTGACATACCTTTTTCGGCAGATGTGGCGTAGGCTTGCAGCAGATGTCCGCGGGGCACTACCACATACTGACTCTCATATTTTGATTTGCTCCAGTCCACGGTGCGCGATGTCACGACATCGCCGTTGGCGCTTCGGAGAGTGATGCCCGTGCACGGATAGGCTGACTGTATGGATAGAAGGGAGATGATGGCAGCGGTTAGCGATAATCTGATATTCATTGGGATAAGTATGATTGATGAGTAGGGATAGAATAGCTTTTATTATACAGAACAATTTTGGCCCTGTTGATGTCGCAGCAAGCAAGGATAATTAACATTTTTGGTAATATCGGCAGTATGATGTATCTTTGTTTGTGTCATGAAAAAGAAGTTTTCGGTCATTGTCCCGGTATATAACCGCATCGATGAGGTCAGAGACCTCCTTGAAAGCCTTGCCGCCCAGACATCGGGCGATTTTGAAGTGATAATCGTTGAGGACGGTTCCACGATGCCTTGTGAAGAGGCGGTGGAGCAATACCGCGATGCGCTTGACCTGAAATATTTCCGTAAGGACAACGAAGGGCGTTCCATCGCACGCAACTATGGCATGGAGCGCAGCGAAGGTGACTATCTTGTGTTTTTCGACAGCGACTGTGTCATCCCTCCGCATTATTTTGAGAATCTTGCCAAGGCTCTCTCTGAGACACCATCCGACAGTTTCGGCGGCCCCGATGCAGCCCACGAGTCGTTTACCGACACGCAGAAAGCCATCAACTATGCCATGACCTCGTTTCTGACCACGGGCGGCATACGCGGAGGCAAGGTGCAGATGGAGAAATTCGTGCCCCGCACCTTTAATATGGGCTTCTCGCGTGAGGTCTATGACAAGGTGGGAGGTTTCCGCGAGATGTTTTCGGAGGATATAGATATGAGCACGCGTATTTCCCGTGCCGGATTTGCCTCAGCCCTCTACCGTCAGTGTCCGGTGTGGCACAAACGCAGGGTGGACTTCCGCAAGTTCTGGAGGCAGGTGCACGTGTTCGGCATGTCACGCATCACGCTCAAGCTCCTCTATCCCGGGTCGCTCAAGGCGGTGCATACGCTTCCGGCATTGGCGGTGATAATGGGTTGTGTGCTTGTCGTCATGGGCATATTCGTGTCGCCATGGTGGCTGCTCCCTCTCGGGCTGTATCTTGCAGCCATTTTTGCCGATGCCTGCGTCAGGACCCGCAGCCTCAAAGTGGCTCTGCTCTCTCTCCCTGCCTCGGTGATACAGATATGCGGCTACGGCACAGGCTTCCTGCGGGCTTATGTTGACAAGATACTCCTCGGGCATGGACGTGATCTGGCGCAGGAGATTGAAGTGCGTAAGGGCGCCAACGAGAAACTGTAACATCCTTCTCCGTCATATGAAGATATCCGAACTCAATGAGGCTGACAAGCCGCGTGAAAAGGCTCTCGCCAACGGCATAGAGTCGCTGACCGATGCCGAACTGCTTGCCATCTTGATGGGCACAGGGCAGCCTGGCACAAATGTGGTGGAGCTGGCGCAGAAGATGCTCGGACACTGCGACAACCGTCTGGAGCGGTTTGCGCGTATGAGCGTGGCGGAGATGATGAGGGAATTTCACGGCGTGGGGCGCGCCAAGGCTGTGACCATAAAGGCTGCGCTGACCTTAGGGTCGCGGGCTAAGTCTGCCGAGATGAGCGATGTGCGCACCACGGTGTTCTCCTCGCCCAAACTCGTCTATGACTACATGTGGGACAAGCTCTCGCGCATCGACCACGAGGAGTTTCACGTGTTGCTGCTGTCCAGAGCAGCTACTCTCAAGTCGCGCATATGCGTCAGCCGTGGAGGCACTGCCGCCACCGTGGTGGATGTGAAGATTGTGATGCGTCACGCCGTGGAGCATCTTGCCGACTCGATGATACTGGTCCACAACCATCCGAGCGGCACCCTGCGCCCCAGCCCCCAGGACGATGACCTGACCGACCGCATAGCCAAGGCAGGCAAGCTGTTCGGCATCCCGGTACGTGACCATCTGATAGTCACCGCGCGAGGCTACTACTCATACCATGACGAGGGGCGCTTATGAACACCGCGTCCCAATGCTGTTAAGCGTTGGAGGCTCGTATATTCAAGACCTCCGTCGGAGGTCAACGGATTAGGCCATGGTCATACAAGCCCGTAGGCTTGGCTGACCATGGTGTGACATCACCCCCTCCAGTCAATGCCTCCGTAGGAGGCACACAACCCGCTTAGGAACTGTGCGCCACCTACAGCGGCGGAAATCAGAGGCGTGACAATAACACGGGTCAGCCAATCCTAACGGATTGTATGACCCGTGCCTAATATATGCGACCCCGCTGGGGTCGATAGTGAGTCATCTCAGCTTAAACAGTATTGCGCCGTGTCCCTACAAGTAAACTGTTGCTTTTATTTCTATAGTCCGAGCATGGTCGCGATGGTGCGGCGCATGGATTGGGGCTCGTTGTGTTCGGGACGGTATGGGACTACCGTGACATACTGCTCACCGAGCCAATATTCGTCGGTGTCGGTGTCGTCTTTGTCAAGGTTGATGAAATTGCCCTGAAGCCAGTAAAATGGCACACCGTGGGGCGATACATATTCCTGGTATTCTTCGGTCCAGTACCCGCGGGCTGCTTTCGTCACCTTTATGCCGAGGGGTTCGCATTTGGCAGGAATGTTGACGTTGAGGCATATCCCGTCAGGAAGACCGTTGGCGAGGACATCGCGCATGATTTTGTCGACAAACGGCATGCCCGGACCGAAATCGGCTTTGATGGAGTGGTGCGTCAGGGAGAATCCTATGGATGGGATTCTTGCCAGGCAGCCTTCGGAAGCCGCTCCCATAGTGCCGCTGTAGACCACAGAGTTACCGGAGTTGCTGCCATGGTTTATGCCTGAAAGCAGCAGGTCGGGCTTGCGGTCGGTAAGGGCTTTGAGTGCTAGCTTCACGCAGTCGACCGGTGTGCCGTTGACCGAGTACACGCGCGCGCCGTCATATACAGGGTGTTCCTTGATAAACAGTGCCGAGTTGACCGTGATGGCACTTGACATCCCTGACTGCGGCTGGTCAGGGGCGACAGCCACAACATCGCCGAGACTGCGTGCCGCTTTGATAAGTTTGTGGAGTCCCGGTGCCTGTACTCCGTCATCGTTTGTTATAAGTATAAGAGGTCGTTGTGTTGTCATTTGGAATGAAGTATTTGGTGTACAAGGATTGTTGCGAATGATTTTGGCGTAGTGTCGTGTCTCAAAGCTGGCGAATTATGCATAAACAATAAATCTAATAATAGAGGCACGTCGGAGACGTGGCAGCTGTGCGTAACCCCATGCACGGCGGATACGTCTCCGACGTATCTATCTGCCCGACTAAACTATCCTGATATGTCAATATGGGTTTGTAGGGACATGCCGTGGTATGTCCACCCATCAGGCGTTACATTTGCGAGTGCTGCTGAAAGCGGACATGCCACGGCATGTCCCTACACTTTTGCGAGTCATCTTACATAACTGACCAAAGATTGACCAGTAATAGAGCTTACCCTACAAATGTAACGCTTTCTCCTGATTGAAAAGATACTGTATGGATTATAAAAACAAAATTAAGAAAAAATTCGTTTAATCTGAAGAAATGTGTGTAACTTTGCATATCTCTCCATAGACATAGGCAGATGATATGCTCGGTTATGATTCGGAAGCTGCGTGTGTGCAAATGCTTCCAACTGTCGCAATCTTCGCCTATTAACCTTTAAAATGTAAAAGATATGGTCATCCAACGTTGGCAGTCAGTTTTGCTCGTGCTTGCAGTCGCTTGCATGGTAGTCTACATCTTCATGCCGTCAGAAATCACGCAGATCAATATGCCCCAGGGGCAGCTTATCGTTGATCCTAAGGACAATGTGGGTCTGTGGCTCCCGGCTGTCGTAGCCGCGGCACTCTATTTCATTGACATATTCCTGTTTAAGAACTTCAAGGCTCAGCTATGGACTCTGTTTGCTGCCAATGGCTGTGCCATAATCACAGGCTTCCTGCTCGTGTGGGCAACTATCAGTGCCACCCTTGCATGGTCGCTCGTGTTGCCTCTCGGTGCATTGGTGTGCGGTCTGATAGCGCGCCACATGATAGTCAAGGATATGAACAAGCTCCGTTCGTATGACCGTCTGCGCTAAACACCCCCTAATCCAAGTCCGATATATCTCTGATGATAACATATAACACTAAACTCAAAAACCTCATACTCCCCGAATACGGCCGTAACATCCAGCAGATGGTGGATTACTGTCTGACCATCCCCGACAGGGACGAGCGCACCAAGTGTGCCGGTACCATAGTCAAGACCATGGCTGTCCTGTTCCCGAAGATACGTGAGCAGGAAGGCTACCGTCAGAAGCTATGGGACCATCTCGCCATAATGAGCGATTTCCAGCTCGACATCGACTGGCCTGTAGAGGTCATCTCGGCAGAGGAACGCCAGTCGCAGCCTGATAAAGTGGTATATACATCGTCAGACATGCCTTACCGCCATTATGGCAAGAGCATACAGCGCATGATAAGCCGGG
This sequence comes from uncultured Bacteroidales bacterium, assembly GCA_947039275.1. Lineage (GTDB taxonomy): Bacteria > Bacteroidota > Bacteroidia > Bacteroidales > Muribaculaceae > Amulumruptor. The sequence continues at coordinate 18,318 of CAMQYL010000025.1, forward strand.
CTGTGCTAATGGAGCCGGGCGAAGAAAAGGATGCGCTGATAATGCTGCTTGCCAACCATATGAAGAAGCTCATGATGGCATTCAACCAGGACAATGTGGAAGATGCGCGCATATTCAAAGATATGGCGGCGATGAGCCACGGTGAAATCATCCTGACTCCCGAAAACCACCGCCTGCTTGATTTCCAGATCATAGCCCCTCCTTCGGGCAAGAAGAAAAAGAAGAAATAAACCGCCGCCGCTGTTCATCACATGATAAAAGAGGAAGACCTGATAGAGATAGGCAAATTCAACAAGCCTCACGGTATCCATGGGGAGCTGTCATGCTCCGTGGATGACGATGCCGTGGAGCTGGACCGGCTTCGCTGTCTCATAGTCTATCGTGACGGTCTGCCTGTGCCGTTTTTCGTGGCGGCGATGCGTCCGCGTAACCATCACACGGCTCTTGTGAGCCTTGACGGGGTGGAATCGGATGCAGATGCCCGTCAGTTTTCCAATGAACCCATCTATGCCCTGCGCAGCGAGGTGGAGCCGATGATGGAGGCTTACGCCGATGATGGCGATGATGATGACGAGGGATTCTACGCCAATGACCTGATAGGATTGGATGTCGTGGCTGACGGTCAGCCGCTCGGCAAGGTGACCGGGATAGACGATTCCACCGCTAATCTGCTCATGGAGGTGGAGAGCCCCGATAGGTCGAAGCCGCTTCTCATCCCGGTAGCCCCGGAATTTTTCAGCGATATCGACATCGGCGCGGGACGTATAGAGCTTGATCTCCCCGACGGACTGCTTGACATGTGACTCTCAAAGGTGACAACCTACAGACGGAAAAAAGCTCATAAGTCTACAATATAGATAATAAGGATAAAAAAGATTATAAATCAACATTAACTACAACTATGTCTTCGGTAACAAAAGAAGCTGCGTTGGAATACCACCAGTATCCGCGCCCCGGCAAGATTGAAATCGTGCCTACCAAACCCTATTCATCACAACAGGATCTCGCTCTGGCGTACTCTCCCGGTGTGGCTTATCCCTGTCTTGATATCGAGAAGAACCCGTCAGATGCCTACCTTTACACTGACAAGTGCAATCTGGTCGCTGTGATTTCCAACGGTACGGCTGTGCTCGGTCTCGGAGACATAGGTGCTCTCGCAGGCAAGCCCGTCATGGAAGGCAAGGCTCTGCTTTTCAAGATATTCTCCGGTCTTGACTGCTATGACATCGAAGTCAACGAAAAGGATCCCGAGAAGTTCATCCAGATAGTAAAGGCTATATCTCCCACTTTCGGCGGCATCAACCTCGAGGACATCAAGGCTCCCGAGTGCTTCGAAATCGAACGCCGCCTCAAAGAGGAGTGCGACATCCCCGTCATGCACGATGACCAGCACGGCACCGCCATCATCTCGGCAGCAGGTCTGCTCAACGCCCTCGAGCTGCAAGGCAAGAAAATCGATGAGGTGAAGCTCGTGGTCAACGGAGCCGGTGCGGCTGCCGTGTCATGCACACGTCTCTATATAGCTCTTGGCGTGAAGAAGGAAAATGTGGTCATGTGTGACAGCCGTGGTGTCCTCACCACCCGCCGCACCGACCTCAATCCCCAGAAGAAGGAGTTTGCCACCGACCGTGACATCACCACCCTCGCCGAGGCGATGAAGGGTGCCGACGTGTTCCTCGGTCTCTCTGTCAAGGATGTTGTCACCACAGAGATGGTGCAGTCCATGGCTGAGAAACCCATCGTGTTCGCTCTGGCAAATCCTGATCCCGAGATTTCGTTTGATAAAGCCAAGGCATCGCGTCCCGACCTGATTTTCGCAACAGGCCGCAGCGACTATCCCAACCAGATCAACAATGTGCTCGGTTTCCCCTACATATTCCGTGGCGCGCTCGACTGCGGTGCTACCGCTATCAACGAGGAGATGAAGCTGGCAGCTGTAAAAGCCATCGCCGCCCTCGCCAAGCAGCCTGTGCCTCAGGTGGTCAACGCTGCTTATAACATGAACGACATGAAGTTTGGCCCCGACTATATCCTTCCCAAGGCTCTTGATCCGCGTCTGCTCGGTGTAGTCGCTCCTGCCGTGGCACGTGGTGCTATGGAAAGCGGCGTGGCTCAGCGTCCTATCACCGACTGGGAGGCTTACGGCGTCAAGCTCCGCAGCCTCATGGGCTATGACAACAAGATATTGCGCAATCTCGCCGCCCAGGCTCGTCAGAACCCCCGCCGTGTGGTATTCGGCGAAGGCAATACCGACAATATGCTCCGTGCTGCCGTGCTCGCTGCGCGTGAAGGCATCTGCAAGGCTATCGTGCTCGGCAACGAGGAGATGATACAGAAGCGTGCCGACCGTCTCGGCATCAATATCTCCGATGTGGAAATCGTCAATCTGCGTCATGACCGCGAGGCTGACCGCCGCATGCGCTATGCAGAGCATCTCTCAAGCAAGTGCAAGCGTTCGGGCTATACCATGGACGAGTCACTTGAGAAGATGTTTGACCGCAACTATTTCGGCATGATGATGGTGGAGATGGGCGATGCCGATGCCTTCATCTCCGGCACATACTCAGGTTCCCATCAGGCTGGTGACATAGCCAAGAAGGTGGTCGGCATACGCGACGGCTTCAAGCATTTTGCCACCATGCACATCGTCAACACCAAGCGCGGCGTGTACTTCCTCGCCGACACCATGGTCAACCATGATGCCGATAAAGATACCCTCAAAGAGATTGCCCGCCTGACAGGCTATGCAGTAGACTACTTCGCTCACGACCCGGTCATGGCAATGGTCAGCTACAGCAACTTCGGCTCCAACGACGAACCCGAGTGCTGCAGCGTACACCAGGCAATCAACGAGCTCCACGAAGAGTTCCCCGATATGGCTATCGATGGCGAAATGCAGGTACACTACGCCCTTGACAAGGATTTGCGTGACAGCAAATATCCTTTCAACACCATCGCAGGCAAGGATGTCAATACACTCATCTTCCCCAATCTCACCGCTGCCAATGCGGCTTACCGCATGATGCTCGAGATGGGTGTTGGTGAAGCTGTAGGTCCTATCCAGATCGGTCTGAAGAAGCCTATCCACTTCATCAACGTGGATTCGTCACCGCGTGACATCGTCAACCTCGCCACTGTGGCTGTGGTCGATGCAAGCGTGCTCGACAAAATCAATTCTGGCAAGTAAACCGGATGACAATGCGGCTGTTTTATAAAATACAGCCGACCGACATACAAACTATGCAGGGCTGGAGCTATCCAGCCCTTGCATTTATACATCATAGCTATTGTTTTCCTTGAAAGTAGAGACGCTGCGTGTAGCTGACGAGATGAAATTCGCTCAATCTGCGATGCTAAAACACAGTATAACTCTTGTAGGGACATGCCGTGGCATGTCCGCTTTCAGCAGCACTTGCAAATGCAACGCCTGATAGGCGGACATGCCATGGCATGTCCCTACACTGTTACGATTCATCTTACATAATCAACCAAAGATTGACCAGCAGTAGACGTGTCCCTACCTCTGGATATAGGAATCAATCAGGTGTAATATATGAAAGAATATGACTGAAACCGATATTTTGACTGAGGCAGAGCACCCACGGCTGTGGAACGGCAACTACGTCCGCGTCTGGGTGGCTAATTTCATGCTCTTTTTCGCATTCTATCTGCTGACACCGCTGTTGCCTATATTCCTGTGGGATACCTTCAGGGCTGACAGCGCGGTCACAGGCATAGTGCTGAGCGGCTACACCGTCACCGCACTTATAGCTCGGCCGTTCAGCGGTTATATCGTTGACTCGTTTCCGCGCAAGAAGGTGCTGATGTGGTGCTTCTTCCTGTTTGCGATATTTTTCGCAGGGTATTTCCTCACATGGTCACTGATGCTTTTTGCCATAATCCGCACACTCCACGGTGCGCCTTTCGGAGCGTTGACGGTGGCAAACAGCACTATGGCGATAGATGTGCTCCATCCTCGCCGACGTGCCGAGGGGATAGGCTTCTACGGACTGAGCAACAATATAGCCATGGCGATAGGTCCCTCTATCGGCATGTTCGTATATCGGGAGGTGCATGACTTTGATGTCCTGTTTGGCATCTCGTTTGTAATCGCCATGCTCGGTCTGATCATTGATGCCGGCATCAAGGCGCGTGACCGCCAGCCTGTGACACCTGCTGAGGAGCGCAGACGGATGTCGCTTGACCGTTTCTTTCTCGTGCAGGGATGGAGTGAGGCGATAGTCATTGCCGGACTGTCGTTTGGCTTCGGCATCATCTCCACCTACTTGGCGATTTACTCCGAGAAAGTGCTTGAAATCAAAGGTGGCACGGCTGTCTATTTCGCTCTGCTGGCAGCAGGTCTGATCGGCTCACGCCTGGTGGGCAGCCGCACTCTGCGGCGCGGACTCGTGGTGGAAAACGCCCAGTGGGGCATGACCCTCGGCATGCTTGGGTATCTGGCTTTTGTCGCCCTGCCGTATCCCATAGGCTACTATGGCTCGGCGGTAATCATAGGCATGGGCAACGGTCATATGTTCCCAGCGATGCAGACGATGTTTATAAATCTTGCCCATAACAACCGTCGAGGCACAGCCAACTCCACCCTGTTGGTGTCGTGGGATGTAGGCATAGGTCTCGGCATAGTCGTAGGGGGTGCAGTGGCGCAATACTACGGCTACAAGGCAGCATTCTGGAATGCCTTCGTGGTCAATCTGCTTGCTGTTGCATTCTTCTGGCTATACGTCCGCGGAAGCTACCTGCGCAACCGCCTCCGCTGACCATTTCATTTGCTGACCATTCTTATTTGGTAGGGACATGCCGTGGCATGTCCGCGCACAGCAGATGTGTGTGAATGGCGATTTCCTTGCTTTTATTTCGCGCCGTCGGGGAGGGCGCCGAGGAGTAGTTCCACACGGCGGGGGTCGATGCCGAGGCTGATGGCTTTCTTGCCGTCCTCTTTTGCGGCATCAAACTGGTAACGCTTTTTGTTGAGTCCGGCGCGGAGATAGTAGGCTTCTCCGTCATTGGGGTCTAAGCGCATGGCATCGGCGATGTCCATAGAGGCGTCATCGAGCTGCTCGAGCATCATATGTGCGGCAGCACGTCCGAGATATGCCTCGATCTCGGGTTTCTGCGCGATGAGGGCATTGTACTCGGCTATTGCTGCAGGATAGTCCTTGATTTTGGTGTTATAAGCTGCCCACGCTTTATGGTCGGCTTCTGACCCGGGGACGAGTTCGCGCAGACGCAGGAAGCTTTTCTTGGCAGCCACTGTGTCGCCCGAGTTGAGGGCGAGGCTTCCATGTATGTAGAAAGCATAAAATGCGTCAGGATTTATCTCTGTGAGCTTGCCATAATCGGCAATGGCACCTGCCATGTCGCCGGCGTTCATACGCAGCTGTCCGCGACGCTCAAGCAGCAGGGTGTCTGAAGCATTTTTTGCAAGCCCGTCGTCAAGAGTGGCGATAGCCACCGAGTCACGTCCCTGGAGGCTCTGCACCAACGAAAGGTTGGCAACGATTTGGGAAATCTGCTTGCTTTCGGGATATGATGTGATCAGCTGCTTGTATTCTCTCTCGGCAGCAGCCCAGTCCTGTGCATTCTCAGCCTTGTTGGCGCGACTCAGTATGAGGTTGAATGACTCTTGGGCAGTCGTATATGCCGATACGCATAGCATTGCAGCCAGCAGCACTGATGATATTTTCATATATGTATGGATGGTTTATTGATTTATAGCTGCAAATATAGGCTTTTTTCATACAAGGTTTGTTATCTTTGTATCAGATTATCAAGTAACAGACTATGAAAATAGCATCACAGAAGCGTAAAGAGAACATAGCCGAGTATCTGCTGTATATGTGGCAGATAGAGGACATAATCAGGGCGAACGACCTTGATATTGACAAGATACGCCATAATGTCATTGACCGTTTCGGGCTTGATGAGGCTCAGACCCGCGAGATGACCGAGTGGTATGAGAGCCTGATTGACATGATGAGGCGTGAGGGGGTTGAAAAGAAAGGTCATCTCCAGCTCAACAAAAACGTCATAATACAGCTCGTGGATCTGCACATGGCGTTGCTTAAGGACCCGAAATTTCAGGACTATACAGCCGAATTCTACAAAACGCTACCCTACATAGTAGAACTTCGCGCCAAGGCAGGCGAGGAGAAGTCGGGCGAGATAGAAACCTGTTTCAACGCCCTCTATGGCATGTTGATGCTCCGTCTGCAAGGCAAAGAAATCAGTTCCGACACCCAGAATGCCATCAAGCAGATATCGCGCTTCATAGCCCTCCTCGCCCACAACTTCAAGCTCGACGAGGAAGACAAGCTCTTCGACCACGAAGAAAACTCTGGCAAATGATGTATATTGTTGTAGGGACATGCCGTGGCATGTCCGCGTGACAAATTGATGCACACATTGTCTGGGATGCGGACATGCCACGGCATGTCCCTACACAATCGCAATTATAACAACGCGAGCCCCCATCACTCGGATGGAGGCTCGCGCCATTTTTTATGCTTTATGCTGATTACTTGTCGTCCTTGGGGTTGTGCTCTTTGATGAACACTACGCAGACGGCGCCGATGACGAGGGCTATGCCAGCCACTACCATCATCATGTACTGTGGTGCTATCTGGCCAGGAGTGCTGAGGGCTGCGAGGATGACACCTCCGAGGAGAGCTGCGACAATCTGCGGGATGCAGATAGAGTAGTTGAACAGACCTAAGTATGCACCGATATTACCGCCCTTGAGCGAGTTGGTCAGGATGGTGAAAGGCCATGCAAGCATTGCCGACCATGCGCAACCGATAAGCACGAACGAGATAAAGAGCATGTACTGGTTGGTGAAGAATCCGGCTGTGATGAAACCTGCAGCACCGAGCAGCAGACTCAGAGCGTAGGAGAACTTGCGGCTGCGGAACATGGGCAGACATACAGCCCAAAGCACAGAACCCACAGCCTGTACGGCAAATAGGATGCCTACCCAGTTACCGGCGGCATTATACTGGCTTGACTCGGTGTTGAGTTCAAGCGAGCTGTTGTATTCTGCCTGCTGGGCATCTTGCAGCTTGACCTTGTTGACACCTTCGAGGTAAAGTTCACCGGTACGCGGATCGTGGGTGTAGATGTCGCAGAGGAGTATCTCCTGCGGACCGACCATGCGGCTGAGGTGGCTGACAATCTTGATGTCCTTCACGCCTTCGAGATGCTGGTTGTGATTGATGACGAGGAAGCCGCCCTTGAGGTCGATGCTCTGGTCAAAGTCGTATTTGGGGCTGCCGTTGACTGTGGCTATCATGCCGTTGATGAGGAGGGTGTCGGTAGGCATGTTGGGGCGCACAAGTTCTATCATGTCGGCATTGTAGAATGCGCTGTCAGCCATGAATCCTGCGGCTACAGCCTTGCCCTGCTTGATGATGAGGGTGGAGTCGGAGTCAAGGATGTATTTGGCGTTGTACGAGCCAATGAGTTCGCGGTTGGCGCCGTATTCGTTGATGCCGTGTATCTTTTCTATAGAGGGAGTCTCAAAACAGGTAGTAGCAATGGTACCGTTGGTGTAAGTCCACATGAACAGGAACGCAAACCAGCAGAAGAACTGCACGATGCCCACTGTCCAGAATGTGCTGGGTGCTTTGACAAGCAGGGTGAAAAGATTGTCCTTCGATTTCTTCTCCTCCTCGATGGTGGCGGGACCGCCGTTGTATTCGGCATAGGTTTGCGGCGGCCATTCCTTGATTTTGGCAAGCGAATATACCACGCAGATGAGCAGGATGGCAGCACCGATATAGAATGAGAATATGACCGTCTGCGGGATGACACCCTCGGCGGCGGTGTTTTGGAAGCCGATCCATGTCAGCAGGAAGGGGAATACGTATCCGACGATAGAGCCGGCGTTGCACAGGAAGCTCTGTATGGAGTAGGCGAGACCTTTCTGCTTCTCGTTGACCATGTCGCCCACGAGCATCTTGAAGGGCTGCATCGCCATGTTGATTGATGTGTCAAGGAGCATCAGGGCGATAAGACCCACGATGATGGCGCTTGACACTGCCAACCCGAAGCTGCCGGCATTGGGGAGCAGGCACATTACGATGATGGCGACGAGGGCTCCGAAGATAAGATAGGGCAGGCGGCGTCCGAAGCGGCACCATGTCTTGTCGGACGCGGTACCCACGATAGGCTGCACTATCAGACCCATCAGAGGTGGTAGTATCCAGAAATAGCTCAGATCATGGGGGTCGGCACCCAATGTGGCGAAAATACGCGACACATTGGCGCTCTGGAGCGCATAGGCAATCTGTACGCCGAAGAATCCGAAGCTGAGATTCCAAAGTTTCCAGAATCCTAAGTCAGGTTTCGTTTTCATAGGGTTAATGTGAGATGATAAGGTAAAAATTTTAATGTGATATTTATTTGATTGTCAATGAGTAAAGCCACTGTATCTCCTGTGCCCACAGCATCTCGTCAGGAGTCTCGAGAATCATAGGTATGCCGTCAAGCCGCTGGTCAGCCATCAGCATCTCGAAGAAGCGGGTGCCCAAAGTGCCTTTGGTGAGTGATTCGTGGCGGTCGATCCGCGAGTCAAGCGGACGTTTGGAGTCGTTGATGTGCATGCCTGAGAGATATTTCAGCCCGATGATGCGGTCGAAATCGTCCCATGTCTTGGCATAGCCCTCGTCGGTGGCGAGGTCATATCCGGCTGAATAGGCATGGCATGTGTCGATGCATATGCCTACGCGTGATTTGTCCTCCACTTTGTCAATGATGTGGGCGAGCTGTTCGAAGGAGTATCCGAGGTTGCTGCCCTGTCCGGCGGTGTTTTCGATGACCGCCTTCACCCCCGATGTCTTGTCCAGTACCTGGTTGAGCGAGTCGGCTATCAGGTCAAGGCATTCATCGGGTGCAATCTGCTTCAGGTGGCTTCCAGGATGAAAGTTGAGCATCGTCAAGCCTAACTGTTCGCACCGCTGCATCTCGTCAAGGAATGCGTCTCTCGACATATGGAGCTTCTGCTTGTCGGGCGCACCGAGGTTGATGAGATAGCTGTCATGAGGCAGTATCCTGTCAGGGGTATATCCGAGTTCATGGCAGTTTTCCTTGAATTTCTCAGCTTCGGCGTCTGGTATTGCCGCTGATTTCCATCGCGACGGATTGCGTGTGAACAGCGCAAACGCCTGCGCGCCTATGGCGTGGGCATTGATGGGTGCACGGCTGACACCGTCTGAGGCAGATACGTGGGCTCCAATATATTTCATCTTACAAAAGTACCATTTTATGCTTGAATTTGTGGAATCAGGGCGCATGTGAAGCCCGCTTTTAACCATCAAATTAGCTTAATTTAACAAAACTATGGTGAATAGCTATTGCTGAGAAGGCAAATAGCCTACATGGAAGCCTATATTTTTGCAGATGGCTCAAAATTTATTAAATTTGCGTTGTTAATTGCTAACGAATTTACTCAATATTCATATATAAACAATTCCTGCTCAATGGATATCAAGCAACTCAACAGTGCTGCTGACAACATCCGTGTTCTCGCTGCCACAATGGTGGAGAAAGCCAAATCAGGGCATCCGGGCGGTGCTATGGGTGGAGCCGATTTTGTCAATGTGCTCTATTCGAAATTTATCGTGACAGATCCTGATGATCCCACCTGGTTCTGGCGCGACAGATTTTTCCTTGATCCCGGTCACATGTCGCCGATGCTCTACAGCGTGCTCGCTCTGACCGGCAAGTACACGGTTGAGGAGCTTAAAGAATTTCGCCAGTGGGGCAGTGTGACCCCCGGACACCCCGAAGTTGACCAGGCTCGTGGTGTGGAAAACACTTCAGGTCCGCTTGGGCAGGGACACGCCATGGCTGTCGGGGCTGCCATAGCGGAGCGCATGTTTGTGCAGCGTTTCGGCGAGCAGTTTGCCCACAAGACATACGCTTTCATATCTGACGGGGGCATACAGGAGGAGATAGCCCAGGGCGCAGGCCGTCTGGCTGGCTTCCTGAAACTGCACAATCTGATCATGTTCTATGACTGCAACGAGGTGCAGCTCTCTACCATGGTCGATGAGATCACACGTGAAGACTATGAGGCGAAATACCGTGCCTGGGGATGGAATGTCATAACCATTGACGGCAATGACCCCGAGGCTATTGCCGGCGCTTTGACTGCCGCTATCGCCGAGACCGAGAAGCCTACTCTGATCATCGGACATACGGTGATGGGTAAAGGCTGTGTGAACGCTGCCGGCGAGAGCTGGGAGGGGCGCACTTCTACCCACGGTCAGCCTATCAGCAAGAGTGGTGCCGACTATGAAGCTACGGTCCGCAATCTGGGTGGAAATCCCGACGATGTCTGGGCGATACGTCCGGAATCCGTAGCATTATATAAGGAAAGCGCGGAGCGTCAGCGTGCCATCGTCAAGACCCGTCGCGAAGCCATCGAGGCGTGGAAAAAAGCCAATCCAGCGCAGGCAGCCACGCTGCAAGACTATATAGACCTGCGTCTGCCGGAGATAGATTATGCTGCCATTGCCCATAAACCCAATGTGGCTACCCGCACCGCATCGGCTGATGTGCTCAAGGTGCTGGGTGAGAAGGTCGGCAATATGATAGTGTCGTCGGCTGACCTCGCCAACAGCGACAAGACCGAGGCTTTCCTCAAAGTGGCAGGCGCCATAACCCCCGATGATTTCGCCGGTCGGTTCCTTCATGCCGGAGTCGCCGAGCTTACCATGGCTGCTGTCATGAACGGTGTGTTGCTTCATGGCGGCATGTTTGCTGCCTGTGGCACATTCTTCGTATTCTCTGACTACATGAAGCCTGCCATCCGCATGGCTGCGCTCATGGAGCTTCCGGTGAAGTACGTGTTTACACATGATGCCTTCCGTGTGGGTGAGGATGGTCCAACCCACGAGCCTGTGGAACATGAGCATCAGCTCCGTCTGCTCGAGGAACTTAAGAATCTTTCAGGCAAGCCTTCGCTGCTTGTGCTCCGCCCGGCTGACAGTGCCGAGACTACAGTGGCATGGGAGATGGCGATGGAAAACGCGCAGACTCCCACCGCGTTGATACTGTCACGTCAGGATGTGCCCGATCTCCCGTCTGCTGACGGCGACCGCTTCAAGGCTGCCCAGGGCATGCTTCGTGGAGGTTATGTGGTCATGGGGGCAGATGCTCCGGCTGTTACGCTGGTGGGCAATGGCTCGGAGGTGTCGCTGCTGTGTGACGTGGCTGTGCTTCTTGAAGCTGCCGAGGTTCCCGCTCGTGTCGTTTCAGTGCCTTCGATTGGTCTGTTCATGCAGCAGGATGAAGCATATCGCCGTCAGGTCATACCTGCTGACGTGCCTGTGTTCGGTCTGACTGCCGGTTTGCCATCGACATTGCGTCCTCTTGTAGGAGCTGACGGCATGGTATATGGTCTTGAGCGTTTCGGTGCTTCTGCTCCATATAAGGTGCTTGATGAGAAATTTGGATTCACTGCTGACAATATAGTGGTGAAGGTTAAGGAATTTTTGACAAAGGCGTGAAAAACCAAGAGTCTGTACAACATTTTTTTACATTGTTTTGTTACAATTGAAAAATTCCTTAACTTTGCGAGCGGATATATTTGATATATTCCGCATAGATGAGCGAATAATTCAACGTTTCCATTAATATTTTATGAAAAAATTAGCCTTCTTAAGCGCGGTCGCAGCCCTCTGCCTCGGTCAGTCTGTAATGGCCCAGGAAACCGCACAGGAAGTGACCTATGTAGAGGACGCTTCTCAGGGCATCATGCTTAATCGCATGAAAGACAACTGGTTTATCACTGCTGAAGGTGGTATCAACAAGACATTCGGCGGTTTTAACAATCATCGTAATTTCTGGAACGGCTGTGCTCCGGCATTCAGCCTTTGGGGCGGCAAATGGTTCACTCCCGTAATCGGTGTCCGCTTTGGTGTCAACTTCCTGATGACCAAGTCACTCGGTGTATTCTCTGACCAGGTGGAATACTATGATCCTACCGGCACCATGCACAATGGTTACTATTCTACACAGTTCAATCAGATTGGCCCGGTTGCCGATGTGATGTTCAACATGACCAACTGGATCGGTGGTTACAAGCCTGACCGTTTCTGGAACGTCATCGCTTACGCAGGTGGTGGTGGTTACTGGACTCTCTACCACAAGTTCAAAGAAAACGGCAACAAATGGGATAAGGACGGATGGGCTAACGCTCATGACAACGTGCTTACCATCCACGGCGGTATCATCAACACTTTCCGTCTCAGCAAGCAGGTGGATCTCTCGCTCGATATCCGCTACAGCTTCTTTGACGCTCATGATGGCTACTATAAGTATAATGAAGGTTCAAAGCCCGTCAACCGCACTACTGGTGACCTCCAGGCTTATCTCGGTGTGACCTACAAGTTCAAGAAGCGCGACTGGAACGGTCCGATGGTTCCCGTATGTCCTCCCGCCGAAGACTGCTCACAGTATGTTGCAGCTCTTGACGATGCAAATGCGAAGATTGCCGAGCTTGAGACTCAGCTCCGTGCTTGCCTTGACCGTCCCGCTCCTGCTCCTGTCGTTGCTGAGGCTGACGAACACCTCGCTACCATCTACTATCCTATCAATGTCAGCAAGCTCACCGCTCAGGACAAGGCTGTCCTCTCGGCTGTTGCTGAGGTTATGCGTAGCAACCCCCGTCAGCGTTACGTTGTCACTGGTTGGGCTGACAACTACACCGGTAATGATGCCATCAACACCCGTCTGCGTCACGCTCGTGCCAACGGTGTCAAGGCTGCCCTTCTCGGCTATGGCGTAGATGCTTCTCAGCTTGATGTTACTATCAACGCCGGCAACCTGTGCGACCTCGGTGAGAAGTGCGTGTCACTTGACCGTGCTGTCACCATCGACGAGGTGAAGTAAGATTGACGACTTTATAAGTCCAACATATAATAGAGGCGCGTCCGGCGTGGATTACACATCCTACCGACGCGCCTCCTTATTTTAACAGTACCTGTAGGGACATGCCGTGGCATGTCCGCTTGCGATGACATGTTGCAACAACCTCATGGGGCGGACATGCCACGGCATGTCCCTACAAATTTAATACCGTAAAGGACGAAAAGGATTATGTTACTGACAGTCTCCATAAACCGTATGCGTGTTACCGCCCGCCATGGGCTGCTCCCCCAGGAGCGTGTGGTCGGAAATGACTTTGAAGTATCGGTGAGTGTCGACATAGATGCCGATGCTGAGGCTCTCATGTCTGATTCGATGGATGTTTCAGTCAGCTATGCAGACCTTGCCGATATCATCCGCGAGGTCATGCTGACTCCGTGTGACCTGCTTGAAACCGTTGCAGCCCGTATCTATCAAGCCATCAAGATGGGTTTTCCAAATGTCATGGGAGGGGTTGTGACAATCAAGAAGCTTACTCCTCCTATCCCGTCATCGCGCATGGAGTCCGCCTCCGTGACCCTGAGATGGTGATTGCACATATCTATCCGATATCAATCTTATAAAATATGCCGCATTTAGATTCATCCAACTATTGTCACTCCGACAGATTGCGTGACCTCATAGCTGATAACCCCAAACTTCTCATGGTAATCAGCCGCTTCGGCATCCCGCTGGGTTTTGGCGATGCAAGGGTAGAGGAGGTTTGCCAAAAGAACGGAGTAGACTGCCCCACATTCTTAGCCGTTGCCAATTTCATCAGCCACCACAGCGTGGAGGTCGCAGATGTCGACCCCGCAGCCATGATGGGCTATCTGCGGCGCGCGCATTCATATTTCCTTGACTTCATATTGCCTAATATCCGTCGTAAGCTCATAGAAGCAATCAACTATACGGACTCGGGCGAGGTAAGCATGCTTATCATAAAGTTCTTTGACGAGTATTATGCCGAGGTGCGTAATCACATGGAGTTTGAAAACAAGAACGTATTCGTCTATGTGGATGGTTTGTTGGAGGGCAGGATGTCTGACCAATACAACATCACTCGCTTTGCTTCGCACCATGACCACATAGAGGCTCGTCTTAAGGAACTCAAGGACATCATCATCCGTTACTACCCGGGTGAGGATAGCGACCTGCTCAATTCAGTGCTCTATGATATAATCTCGTGTGAGGACGATCTGGATTCGCACTGTTCGGTGGAGGACAGGCTGTTTGTTCCCGCGGTCAAGGCTCTTGAACACAAGATTGCCACCCAGGATGCCGCCAGCGAACTCGTGGATGACGAAGATCAGGCGGCTGCAGACGGACGCATGGAGCAGCTCTCTGCCCGCGAAAAGGAGATAGTGGCATGTATAGCCCAAGGCATGAGCAACAAGGAGATAGCTGCGACACTCAATATATCTATCCATACGGTGACCACCCACCGCCGCAACATCTCATCCAAACTCTCCATCCACTCCCCCGCAGGTCTGACCATCTTCGCCATCATCAACAAACTGGTAAAACTTTCAGACCTTTCCCTCCCGGTGGAAGATTGAATTAGCCCCGACGATAAATTTGCCAATGCTTTTGCGCGAAATAATCGTATCTTAAACCAAATATCGCTATATTTGTAGTTATTAAAAGACAAGTATATCCATATCACGATTCAACACCCACTCCAATAAATAACCCATAGAATATCATGGCAGAAATCAAGTGCATAGGCATCCTCACCTCGGGAGGTGACGCCCCTGGCATGAACGCGGCTATCCGTGCGGTCACACGTTCAGCTATTTTCAGCGGTTTTGCGGTCAAAGGCATCTATCGCGGCTACCGCGGTCTCATCACCGACGAAATCGTGGAGTTCAAGACCCAGAATGTATCCAATATCATACAGGCTGGCGGCACCATCCTCAAGACTGCCCGCTGCAAGGAATTCCAAACTCCTGAAGGACGTCAGCTCGCGTATGACAATTTGCGCCGTCATGGCATCGATGCCCTTGTGGTCATCGGTGGTGACGGTTCGCTCACAGGTGCCCGCATTTTCGCCAACGAATTCAATTTCCCCATCATAGGTCTCCCCGGTACCATCGACAATGACCTCTATGGCACCGATTTCACCATTGGTTACGACACGGCTCTCAACACCATCATGGAGTGTGTCGATAAGATACGCGACACCGCCACCAGCCACGAGCGTCTGTTCTTCATCGAGGTCATGGGACGCGATGCAGGTTTCCTTGCCCTCAATGGCGCGATAGCCAGCGGTGCGGAGGCAGCCATCATCCCTGAGATTTCCACGGAGGTCGACCAGCTTGCCGAACTCATACAGAACGGTTTCCGCAAATCAAAGAACTCCTCGATTGTGCTCGTGGCTGAAAGTCCCATCACAGGGGGGGCAATGGCACTCGCCGAACGTGTAAAGAACGAGTATCCAGGCTACGATGTGCGTGTGTCGATACTCGGACACCTGCAGCGTGGCGGTTCGCCCACAGCGCGTGACCGCATCCTCGCTTCGCGCATGGGTGCCGCTGCCATCGATGCCCTCCTTGAGGACCAGCGCAATGTCATGATCGGTCTTGCCAACGATGAGATTGTCTATGTGCCCTTCTCCAAGGCGATCAAGAACGACAAGCCCATCAATCGCGACCTCCTTGACACCCTGCGCCGCCTCTCCATCTGATATATTTTACCTCCTGTAGGGACATGCCGTGGCATGTCCGCCTGTGCACGAAATGCAACTTGCCTGGGATGCGGACATGCCACGGCATGTCCCTACAGAGAAGTCACACATATTTCTTAAGTTTTAGTATCTCCTTAAATCTGCTTTATGAAAGTTGTCAATTTCGCAGAGACCCCCTCGCTTGTCAGCCAGTATATGGCTGAGATGAGGGATGTCAATATCCAGGGCAGCATGATGAGATTTCGCCGTAACCTTGAGAGGGTGGGCGAGATAATGGCTTATGAGATAAGCAAGACGCTCCATTATACGACCATAGGAGTGGAGACACCTCTGGCTACTGCACAATGCCAGGTGCTGGATGAGCAGGTGGTACTCGGCACGATATTCCGTGCCGGGGTGCCGTTTCATCAGGGCTTCCTCAACTTCTTTGACCGGGCTGAAAACGCTTTTGTCAGTGCTTACCGTAAATACCGCGAGAAGGACAACTTTGACATATTCATAGAGTACATAGCCTCGCCCCGTCTTGACGGCAAGACCTTGATACTGGTTGACCCGATGCTCGCCACTGGCGGCTCTATGGAACTGAGCTACAAGGCTTTGCTGACTAAGGGCGAACCAGCCAAGGTGCATGTGGTCTCTGTGATAGCCTCGCAGCAGGCAGTGGACTACGTGGCAAAGACCTTTCCGGCTGACAAGACATCGATATGGGTCGGTGCGATTGACCCTGAAATCAATGCCCATTCCTACATAGTGCCCGGACTCGGCGATGCCGGAGATCTGGCATACGGTGAGAAGGAGTGATGCAACCACCGATATAAAAATACTATAACTGCAATCCATTATGGCTGACATCATGCATTGGGACACTCTGATCAGTGACCGACGGCTCGGACTTGAAGACATACACAGCAGCCGTGCCGGGGAGCGGAGTGACTTCCAGCGTGATTTTGACAGGCTGGTATTCTCGTCGCCTTTCCGCCGATTGCAAAACAAGACTCAGGTGTTCCCTCTTCCGGGGAGTATCTTTGTGCATAACCGCCTCACTCATAGCATGGAGGTGGCTTGCGTCGGACGCTCTATGGCAAATGACATTGCGGCTGGGCTGCGCCCGAAGTATGCATCGGCTGAGTGGCTCGGCAAATTAGATGCGATAGGGGAGATAGTGGCTGCGGCGTGTCTGGCTCACGACCTTGGCAATCCGCCGTTCGGACACTCCGGAGAGAAAGCCATCGCCACCTATTTCAGCGAGGGACCAGGCATGGAGCTGCAGGGACAGCTTGATGCTGACCAATGGGCTGATTTCATCAATTTCGAGGGCAATGCCAATGCGTTCAGGTTGCTGACCCATCAGTTCAAGGGACGTAGGGACGGAGGCTTTGCCATGACGTATTCCACGCTTGCCTCCATAGTCAAGTATCCCTATCAGTCATCGTTGGCTGGCGACCGCAGCAAGTTCGGATTTTTTACTTCCGAGCGCGATTCGTTTGTGAAGGTGGTTGACGCTCTCGGCATGCTTCGTCTGGATGCGCCTGATGGAGCGGTCAGATATGCACGTCATCCTCTTGTCTATATCCTGGAGGCAGCGGATGACATATGCTATGAAATCATGGATATAGAGGATGCCCACAAGCTCCGCATCCTTTCACATGATGAAGTGATTGACCATTTCCTGAATTTCTTCGACACTCCTGTCCGTAACCGTCGGATTGAAATGATGACCCGGCTCGATGACCCCAATGAGAAGGTAGCATACCTCCGTTCAAGCGTTATCGGTACACTGGTCAATGCGTGTGCTCAAGCCTTCATCGCCAATGAGGAGTCCATCATGGCAGGCACGTTTTCAGGTCCGCTCGTGCAGCATATCGGTGACCGTCCGCGCAGGGCATATAAGGCGTGCTGCAATCTCTCATGGGACAAGATATACCGTTCAAGCGATGTCGTGGACATCGAGTTGGCTGGTAACCGTATCATCAGCTTTCTCGTGGATGCGTTGATAGAGGCGGTGCGCCATCCCCATCTCAATTATTCCCGGCTGTTGCTTTCACAGGTGCCGCAGCAATATGATGTCGCAGCCCCGACTCTCTATGGCAAAATCCAGGCAGCTCTTGACCATGTCAGCGGCATGACTGATGTATATGCGCTCGACCTCTACCGTAAACTCAACGGCATGAGCCTCAAAATCAATAACTGACATATAACATTATAATATATATGTATGAACTTGTAGGGACGCGGCGTGCCGCGTCATCACACCATGGCTCCCGCTTTGTGATACTGCTTGTGATGTTGTTTTGCCTCTCCTTTCAGGCAAAGGCTGAATATGCAATCGCCGATATCCCCAATGTACATCTGTCAGACAGCACCCGCTACGTCTCTGATCCCGAAGGCATATTGTCGGCTGAAGCTGTGGGTGCACTTGACGGCAAACTCGGCAGCATCTGGCGCACGACTTCGGCAGAGCCTGTGGTAGTAGTCATTGACCGCGCTGATACCGACGACCTTGACACATATGCCACGGAGTTGTTTGAGTCATGGGGCATAGGCAAGAAAGATAAGGACAACGGTCTGCTCATATTGATAAGCCGTGACCAGCGCAGGGCGGTGATACGTACAGGCCAGGGAGTTGAGGGTCTCATCCCCGATGCTATAGCAAGCCGCATCATCCGCAATGTCATGGCTCCGCGCATGGCGCAGGAAGATTATGACGGCGGCACTATCGCAGCTGTTGATGCAGTCAGTGAGATACTCACCGATCCTGCGGCACGGGATGAACTGATGTCAAAGTATCCCAATAATGCCGATGCGCGCCATGACGATGATCTGACCTTAGGTCAGTTTTTCAAAGGCTACTTAATCTTCGGGATGGTGATAACGGTGATACTGCTCATCGTCTATATATACATGCTGGTATCAACGCGTCGCGACAGTGCCCACATGCGCTATGATAAAATCATGCGACTGCGCATGCCTGCCTTGATGCTTGCTATTTTCGGCTGCGGACTCCCCCTGATTTTGTGGTGGATGATAACCGTAAAGCTCCGTCGCATCCGTCTGCGTCCGCGCCTGTGTCCTAACGGTCATGGCAAGATGCAGCGGCTTGATGAGGTGACTGACAATCAGTATCTGACAGCCCCGCAAAACACCGAGGAGGAGCTTAATTCCGTTGACTATGACGTGTGGCTTTGTCCTGTGTGTCAGGATACGATAGTAGAGCCTTATGTCAACCGTTCGTCACAGTATGTGGAGTGTGACCTGTGTCATACACGTTCGGCTCGTCTGGTGGGCAATCAGGTGTTGCGTAAGCCGTCCGTGACCACAGAAGGGATTGGTGCGAAGATATTCCACTGTAACCATTGCCGTAATAACTTCAACCACACATATCCGATAGCCAAGCTCCCGCCAGTGGTGGTGTTGCCTGGCGGAGGACGTGGCGGTTTCGGCGGAGGAGGCGGCTTCTCCGGCGGATCGTTCGGCGGTGGCTCTACGATGGGCGGAGGTGCCAGCGGCGGATGGTGATGCTCTCTACATCCGTGGCAGTGTCTCAATTAGCGGCTGCATGACAAATGCGCGCTGATGCGCGCGTGGATGCGGTAGTATGAGCCTTTCGGAGACGATAGAGACATCATCCAAGGCTATGAAGTCTATGTCAATCAGGCGGTCGGCATAGCTGCCGTCAGCCTTGCGGTGTGAGTCTGTGCTGATTGAGTCCTGCGCGCTCTGTAGTATGTCTAAAATTTCATAAGGCGACATATCTGAGGGCAACGCAATTCTCATCCCCTGGTTAAGAAATCTGTTAGGCGAGTCATAACCCCATGGCTCGCTTTCGTATATTTCAGACAGAGCGAAGTCGACATCTGCCGGGTTGATGCCCATCACTCTGGCAGTCATATCAATGATAAGGGCGACCGCCACCTCTATGTTGCGGTGGCGGTCGCCCTTGTTGGTACCTATGTTGATATATGCGTTACGCATATACTGTCATTGCATTTACAAAGTCTTCTTAACCTCTACTTCCTCAAATGCCTCGATCATGTCTCCCTCCTGGATATCGTTGTATCCGGCTATTGACAGACCGCAATCATATCCTGAAAGCACTTCCTTGACATCGTCCTTGAAGCGTTTGAGTGAGCCGAGATCGCCTGTATAGCGTACGATGCCGTCGCGGATGAGGCGTACCTTGCTGCCACGCTTTATCTTGCCCTCGCGGACGATTGCGCCGGCGATGGTACCCACCTTGGATATGTGGTATACCTGAAGCACTTCGGCTGTGCCGGTGATTTCCTCCTTGAGTTCGGGGGCGAGCATGCCTTCCATGGCATCCTTGACCTCCTCGATGGCTTGATAGATGACCGAGTAGAGGCGGATTTCCACTCCGTCACGTTCGGCAGCACGACGTGCGGCAAGTGACGGACGCACCTGGAAGCCGATGATGATGGCATCTGATGCGGCAGCGAGTGTGACATCGCTTTCGGAGATTTCGCCGACAGCCTTGTGGAGCACATTGACCTGGATTTCATCGGTCGACAGCTTGATGAGCGAATCTGACAGAGCTTCGATAGAACCGTCCACGTCGCCCTTGACGATGATGTTGAGCTCCTGGAAGTTGCCGATGATGCGGCGGCGGCCGATATCCTCGAGGGTGAGTCGCTTGGCGGTGCGCATGCCCTGCTCGCGCTGGAGCTGTTCGCGCTTGCTTGCGATTTCGCGGGCTTCCTGCTCGGTGTCCATGACATTAAATGTGTCTCCTGCGGTAGGTGCGCCGTTGAGACCGAGGATGAGCACGGGGGTCGCAGGTCCAGCCTCCTTGATGCGCTGATTACGCTCGTTGAACATCGCCTTGACTTTGCCGTAGTGTGTACCGGCAAGGATGGTGTCACCCACATGGAGCGTACCGTTGCTTACAAGCACTGTGGCGACATAGCCGCGTCCCTTGTCCAGCGATGACTCGATGATGGAGCCGGTGGCGTTGCGGTTGGGGTTGGCTTTCAGTTCGAGCATTTCGGCTTCGAGAAGTACCTTTTCCATGAGTTCCTCTACGCCGATGCCTTTCTTGGCTGAGATGTCCTGGCTCTGGTACTTGCCGCCCCATTCTTCCACCAAGTAGTTCATGCCGGCGAGCTGCTCCTTGATTTTGTCAGGGTTGGCGGCAGGCTTGTCTATCTTGTTGATGGCGAATACGATGGGCACACCGGCTGCCGATGCGTGGTTGAGTGCTTCGACTGTCTGGGGCATCACATCGTCGTCAGCGGCTACGATGACGATCACGATGTCGGTCACTTTGGCACCGCGTGCACGCATGGCGGTAAACGCCTCGTGACCAGGGGTGTCAAGGAAGGTGATGTGACGTCCGTCAGAAAGCTTGACGTTATATGCGCCGATATGCTGGGTGATACCGCCAGCCTCGCCGGCGATGACATTGGCGTTGCGGATGTAGTCGAGGAGCGAGGTCTTGCCGTGGTCCACATGTCCCATGACGGTGACGATAGGCGGACGTGTCTCCAGATCCTCCTCCTTGTCCTCTTCCTGATGTATGGCTTCTACCACCTCGGCAGAGACGTATTCGGTCTTGAAGCCGAACTCCTCAGCCACGATGTTGATGGTTTCGGCATCAAGGCGCTGGTTGATTGACACCATCACGCCGAGGTTCATACAGGTGGCGATGATGTTGTTGATGGGCACATCCATCATGGATGCGAGGTCGTTGGCTGTCACGAATTCGGTCAGCTTGAGCACCTTGTTTTCGGCAGCTTCGAGCTGGGCGGCTTCGCGTTCGCGGTTGGCAAATGCCTCACGCTTCTCTTTACGCCATTTTGCACCCTTCTTCTGACCCTTGTCCTTGTTGGTCAGGCGGGCGAGGGTGTCTTTAACCTGCTTCTGTACGTCCTCTTCCTTGATTTCGGTGTGTTGGGGACGCTTGTTCTCGTTTTTGCGGTCGTTGCCGCGACGGTTGCCGCCCTGTTGGTTGCCGTTACGGCGTTCGCCGCCACCGTTATTGCCGTTGCCGCCTTGCTGCTGGTTGTTCTGTCCGTGACGCTCGATGTCTACCTTTTCACGACCGCCGATGCGCTTGCGCTTGTGGCGTTCGCCTGAAGCAGACGCATCGCCAGCCTTGCGCTGGTCCTTGCTTTTCTTTTTCGGACGCGTGGTCTGGTTGATGGCATCAAGGTCTATTTTGCCGACGATATTGAGGGTGGGACCCTGAATGGTCGTGCCTGTAGTGAATACAGCTTCTTCTTTGGGCTTGTTCTCGGCTGCTGGCTGCTCTTTGGGCTGGATTTCAGCTTTTGGCGCAGGTGCAGGAGCGGAAACTGTAGCGGGAGCCTTGGCTTTGGCTGGAGTTTCCTGGACTTTCGCGGGTGCCTTTTCCTGATTTACAGGTGCATCCCTATGCTCAGGAGCTTTAGGTGTTTCCACTGCCTTTGGTGCCTCTTCAGGCTGCTCTTTGGGCTGCTCAGGTTTGGGCGCGGGCTGAGGTTGGGCAGCAGGGGTTTCCGCGGGCTTGCTTTCGGCTTTGGGTGTTTCAGCAGGCTTGGTTTCTTCTTTGGGCTGCTCGATAGGTTTCCCCGTAGTCAGGTCGATACGGCCGAGAACGCGGGGAGCGGAGGGGTGTGTGACTTTGATCTCCACCTCTTCATTTGCTGGAGCCTCCTTGGGCGCAGGAGGAGTGACCACCTTCTCTTTCTGACGGTCGGCTGCCTGGCGGTCAGAGCGTGTTTTCAGAGCCTGGTCGGGCTGAAACTCTCTGGCAAGCATGTCATATGCGTCATCGTCAATGCGAGAGTTGGGGTTGTCGTCGATTGTGATGTTTTTTTTGCGCAAGAATTCCACAGCAGTCTGTACTGATATGTTGAAATCCTTAGCTACTTTACTGATTTTCGTTCTCGCCATATATCGTTTAGGGGTTGTCTTTATTGTGGTTTCTGATGATGATAGAGAGGAGTGAGAGGTACTGGGCGCTAACGGGCTTATTCTACGAGCTTTTCTGCCTCGTCGGCTATATCATCATCAATCTTTTCAGCTTCGGCTTCGGCGGCTGCTTTCTCCTCAGTAGCCTTTGCATCGTCGGCATCGCTGGCAGCAGCTTCTTTTTCTGCCTCTGAAACTTCAGTTTCTACAGCAGCCTCGGCATCTGAACCGTCCTCATCTTCAAACTCGGCTTTGAGCACAGACAGCACATTGTCGACTGTCTCCTCTTCGAGGTCGGCTTTGTCAATGAGGGTCTGGCGCGGTGTGTTGAGCACGCTCTTCGCAGTCACGCAACCGATGTTTTTGAGCGCATCGATGACCCAAGGCTCGATTTCATCCTTGAATTCATCGAGGTAGATGTCCTCCTCATATGCCTCCTCGGTGTCGCGGTATACATCTATCACATAGCCAGTGAGCATTGACGCGAGCTTGATGTTGAGACCGCCCTTGCCGATAGCGAGCGAAACCTCCTCGGGACGCAGGAATACTTCTGCTTTCTTTTCTTCTTCGTCGAGACGGATTGACGAGATGCGGGCAGGGCTGAGGGCGCGCTGGATAAACAGTGTGGGGTTGGCAGTATAGTTGATGACATCGATGTTCTCATTACGGAGTTCGCGCACGATACCATGGATGCGTGATCCCTTGACGCCGACGCATGCGCCTACAGGGTCGATGCGGTCATCGTAGCTCTCTACTGCTATCTTGGCGCGTTCGCCCGGGATGCGCGCTACGGCGCGGATATTGATGAGTCCGTCGTGGATTTCGGGCACTTCGAGCTCGAAGAGGCGGCGCAGGAAGTTGTCGCTTGTGCGTGATACGGTGATCTTGGGGTTGTTGTTCTTGTTGTCTACGCTCGAGATGACAGCGCGTACAGTCTCGCCTTTGCGGAAATAGTCGCCGGGGATTGATTCGCTCTTGGGCAGCAGCAGCTCGTTCTTGTCGTCATCGAGCAGCAGAGTCTCCTTTGACCATGTCTGATATACCTCGCCTGTGACGATTTCGCCTTCAAGTTCCTTGAACTTGGCGTAGATGTTCTCTTTCTGGAGGTCAAGGATTTTGCTCTGGAGGGTCTGGCGGAGATTGAGGATGGCGCGGCGGCCGAAGTCGGCAAAGAAGATTTCCTTGGTGTGTTCCTCACCGATTTCCACATCGGGGTCATGGTCGGCACGGGCGTCTGTCAGACCGATCTGGGTGTTGGGGTCGGTCACAGTGCCGTCGGGAACGACTTCGAGGTTCTGGAATATCTGCACGTCTCCCTTGTCGGGGTTCATGATGACATCGAGGTTTTCATCTGTGCCAAACATCTTGGCGAGGACGTTGCGGAAAGATTCTTCCAGCACACTGATCATAGTGGCTTTGTCGATGTTCTTGAGTTCCTTAAATTCGGCAAAACGCTCCACCATGTTAGGAGCTTCTACTTTCTTAGCCATCTCGTTGTATATATCTAAAAGTATGTGTGTTTGTTTGTTATATCGTTGGGTCTATGGTCTGTCTCAGAATTTGATGTCGTAGGTGACGCTCTTGGTCTCGGCGATGGGCATGACTACGTCTTCTTCCACCATTTCAGGTCGCTTCTTGCCCTCGAGCTTGACTTTCTTTGACACCGTGAAGGTGAAAGTGTCGTCAGTGACATCTTTGAGCACACCTTTGAGTTTGCGGCCGTCGCGGGTCAGCACTACTATGTCGTTGCCGATGTTTTTAAGGTACTGACCTTTGACCTTGAATGGTGCGGTCAGACCGGCACTGCCCACTTCAAGCTCATAATCCTCGACATCGCGGTCTACATCTGCCTCTATGGCTCGCGTTATGCGCATGCAGGTGTCGATGTCCACTCCCGTAGGGTTGTCTATCTCTACGGTGACATTGTTGTCGGGGGTGACTTTGACATCCACAAGGAATATGTCGGTGTCTTTGATAGCCTTTTCTACGGCATCCACTATAAGCTGTTTGTCAATCATTTCGGTCGAGGTCAGATGGCGGCGTTTCGTTAGGGATGGATACCTAAACAAAAAAGAGAAGGCTGATTGCCCCCTCCGCTCGCGGTGTTAGGAATACCACAAAATTAACCATTTTTGTCGTGAAAACCAAATGATGCAGCGAAGATTACCTGCTATAATATGGCACGGATAAGTTATGTTAATAATTATTAACCTATTGGGGTTGCATTAAAGCTAATTTAACTATTTCTATGGTCGTGTGATTTTCGCAAAAATGTCGATTGCTCTCGATCAATCTTGTTGTGTGTCTGTCTGCCATTTCTCAGACCTGTAGGGACATGTAGCAAGCTGTTTACTTAAGGCTCTGATGCAGATAGATACGTCGGAGACGTATCAGTCGTGCGAAACCCCATGCACGGAGCGTCAGCGAACGTACATGGGGTCAGATGACATGCTATTATGATCAACCTCGGAGAGGTTGTGGCATACCCACGTCCCTGTGACGCCATTCTCATGTTCCATTTTAAATCAATGACTTACACACACACACACACACACACACAATCATGCGTGCCACAACCTCTCCGAGGTTGATTTTACATGGGCATCCTGTCTCCCCATGTACGTTCGCTGACGCTCCGTGCATGGGGTTTCGCACGGCTGGCACGTC
>CAMQYL010000026.1:0-40074 GCA_947039275.1 uncultured Bacteroidales bacterium
TCGATATATTAACTTAAGTTTCAACTACTTCGGTTATTTTTACCGAATCATTGAATTTAGATTTGACAGTACATTATTTAATGCGCGTAAGACCTCGCCATTAATGTTTAATGGCTTATGAGGATTCTGTGCTTGTTGGCATAGTCCATCGCCAAGTTTGCCAATGGCAGAGCCTAATTTGTAGATGTATTGTCGTAGCGGATTATGCATTATTATAATTGATTATTCTTCTATCCAACTTCCTTTTCCATCACATTGAGCGCATTTCATTTTTAATAGGAATAATTCATTCCATAATGAACCATATTTAATAACATTATATCCTATTATGAGACTTGAATCCTCAAAAATATATTTTTCTCCTTTGCATATTTCACATTGATGACACTTCTCCTTTTCAGATATAAGGCTTTGGTACAAAGCCTTGCGTTTTTGCTCCTCTTTATGAATCCATCTGTCAAAAGGATATCTAATATATTTATCATTATTCCTTTTTCTTCTTGATTCGAATATTATGTAGTTGGAATATTTAGTCCTTGCATAAATATATCTTTCAATCAAACCTCTATTTTCTCTGTCAAATAACAATTTTAGTTTTTTATATTTCAATGAAACCCTATCACGACTGCAGCCGAAACAATAATGGCACGGAGTTAATCTAAAACAGCCTCTTGGTTGAACATTCGATTTGCTTTTTATATAATTGTTTAAATCTCTTTCATATATCTGTTTCATTCGCTTATAACTTATTGACGAAACTAATAAGTTCCGGATTTCTTCAATTTTTGACAAAGCCGTTCCTGAATCATAAAAATCTTCACCTCTTTTCAGGTATATAGTTTTAAGTTCCTTAATTCGATTATTTATTTTTTCTGATAGAAGCATAATGTATTCCTCAAACCTATTATCTATTAATTTATCTAATTCTTTTATCTGCTTTTGAATGGTCGAATATTCAATAGATTCAATGAATCCATTACCCCCGCAAACACTACATAATTTCCTAAGGTGTGTGATATCTCTATAACTCCAACCTGTTCCTTGACATTTTTCACACTTAATAATATTAGGTGTTTTCGTTGTGGGAATTTCTCTTCTGATATTTTGCGAGCTTTGCGCAGTCCCATTTTTAGATTTACCTATATCATCTATTTTTGTTAGGGTAGCACACCACACTTTGTATATGATATAGATTATTATTCCTCCAATCAACAATAGACATAATGAAAATGAACCATACCCATCTCTTATGGAATAATCTCTACCATAATCAGACGGGGAAGCTAATATAATCGTTGGGATATTGATAACTATTATTAATAAGACATATCGCAATGTCTTCATTGTTCATTATAATGTTCCTCAATCCTCTGCGGAACGGCTAAGTTATTGAACATAAAAAAGGTGTGAGGATTTTATCTTGTCTTATCCGTAATTCAGGCTCTCGCATTGCCTATGCAGTGGATAAAACAATAGCCCCACACCGCTTTTGCTATATATTCTGCCGGTCACGGCAGGGTATAAGCAACCGATGTAGGTGCTATTGTCAATCATCTTCACTGCATATCAAATTTGCGAGATTTGAATTACGAAGCTGATTTCAATAACACCTTTTAGTAAAAAGTCGGATTCCTTTGCGCGCAACTCTATGGCACGGCTGTGAATCTGTTGCAAAGTTATTAAAAAATGTCATTGGCGGGGCTATTTTTAATCGTATATTTTTATGTTTTAAAACACGGTTTTCAAAGTTGCCATAGAGGACATTAACGCATTGGTATATCAATCGCCCATTATCAGTTTTCATGTCACGTAAACTCCCCAGTCGTGGCAAGTCGAAATAAGAGGACGTGCCATGATTTTGTTGCAGTTTTAACACAAAATAATGTGGCAAGCATGTCAGATGTAACATGTTTTAATTTTGACTCTATGCAGAAACATTGAGATCATCATTATATTTATTAAATGTTAACGGGGTCGGAGTTTTGCTGCGGAATTTGTAAATTTGTTAGTTAATTTAAGCTGACTTTAATGGCAAAAAAACATAAGGATATTCACTCGCAGGTCATCGAGGCGCATAATGTGAGGGTCAATAACCTCAAAGGCGTTGATGTTACCCTGCCGCGTGACAGATTCATCGTCATAACAGGTCTTTCGGGCAGTGGCAAATCGTCATTGGCTTTTGACACGCTGTATGCCGAGGGGCAACGCCGCTATGTGGAGAGCCTCAGTGCTTATGCCCGGCA
Organism: uncultured Bacteroidales bacterium; assembly: GCA_947039275.1. GTDB lineage: Bacteria > Bacteroidota > Bacteroidia > Bacteroidales > Muribaculaceae > Amulumruptor. The sequence continues at coordinate 2,244 of CAMQYL010000026.1, forward strand.
GTTCATGGGCAAGATGCACAAGCCCGAAGCTGACTGGATCAAAGGGCTGCCACCAGCCATAGCCATCGAGCAGAAAGTCAACACACGCAATCCGCGAAGCACTGTAGGCACAGCCACAGAGATATACGACTACATGCGTCTGCTGTTTGCCCGCATAGGCAGAATATATTCCCCTATCTCAGGCAAAGAGGTAAAAAAGCATACCCTGGAGGATGTTTATGCTTATCTCAACGCGCTGCCCGGTGGCAGCCGCATTGCCATCCTTGCGCCTATCACTCTTCCTCCGAAGCGACGTGTCAGCACCCAGTTGCAGCTGTTTGTAGATGCCGGATACTGGCGACTGTACAGCGACGGTGCATTCATCGACATCAACGAATTGCTGACTGACGAAAGCCGCCAGCCTGAGTCTTTTGACGGATACATGCTGGTCATCGACCGCTCACGCATCGACCATGATGACAAGGACGAGATGAGCCGCCTTTATGAGTCGGTGGAAGCAGCCATGTATGAAGGCGGAGGCATCATGAAAATCGCGGTATGGAATGCCGATGGCACCGTCTCCACAGAAGAATTTTCCAATCTCCTGACTGCCGACGGCATGACTTTTGAAGAACCGACAGAACTGATGTTCAACTTCAACAATCCCTACGGAGCGTGTCCGCGCTGCGAGGGATTCGGGAAAGTCATCGGGATAGATGAAAAACTTGTCATCCCCAATCAGGCACTGTCAGTCTATGACGATGCCGTAAGTTGCTGGAAAGGCGAGAAGATGGGCGAATGGAAGAAGGCTTTCATCCGCGGTGCTTCACGGCATGATTTCCCCATACATACCCCATACAATAAGCTCACTCAAGAGCAGAAAGATTTGTTGTGGCATGGCGCATCGGGCATTGAAGGCATTGACGACTTCTTCCGCATGGTCGAGAGCAATCTCTACAAGATACAATACCGTGTGATGAAAGCCCGCTATCAGGGCAAAACCATGTGTCCCGACTGCCATGGTGGCAGACTCAACAAAAATGCTTCATATGTCCGCATCAACGGACTTAATATCTCAGATATAGTCAAGAAGCCGATTGACGAACTGGTGCAATGGTTTGCCGATCTGCCTCTGACCGACAACGAAGCCAAGATAGCCGAGCGTCCTCTCGAAGAGACCCGTAACCGTCTCCGATTCATGCAGGAGGTGGGTCTCGGTTATCTGACTCTTGACCGTCAGGCTTCCACGCTGTCAGGCGGCGAGAGCCAGCGCATCAATCTCGCATCATCTCTCGGAAGCAGCCTGATAGGGTCGCTGTACATACTTGACGAGCCGAGCATCGGACTCCATAGCCGTGACACTGACCGTCTGATAGGTGTGCTTCGCAGCCTCCAGAGCATCGGTAACACGGTCGTAGTGGTCGAGCATGACGAGGATATCATGCATGCCGCGGACTTCATAGTGGATGTCGGTCCTAATGCCGGCTCCAACGGCGGCGAAATAGTATATCAAGGACCAGCCGAGGGCATCAGCACTGCGCAGAAGAGCTATACAGCCAAATATCTTGACGGAACTTTGTCAATACCAGTCCCGAAGATACGGCGAAAAACCAACAAATACATCGAAATCACCAATGCCAGCGAACATAATCTCAAAGGCATCGATGTCCGCTTCCCTCTTGAAGCTCTGACTGTAGTCACCGGTGTGAGTGGAAGCGGCAAGAGTACCTTGGTGCGCGATATCCTCTATCGGGCTCTGACGCGCCATCTTGGCGACCCAGCGGATGCTCCCGGGGCTTTCGGAGAGCTCCGAGGCGACCTGCACCTCGTCACTCATGTCGATTTCGTGGACCAAAACCCCATTGGCAAGTCGTCACGCTCCAACCCGGCTACATACATGAAAGCGTATGACGAAATCCGTGCTCTCTTTGCCGCCCAGCAGTCAGCCAAACAGATGGGATTGACGGCAAGCAATTTCTCTTTCAACTCCGACGGCGGACGCTGCCCCGAATGCAAGGGTGAAGGTACCATCACTATTGAGATGCAGTTCATGGCTGACGTGGTCATCCCCTGCGAGTCATGCCACGGCGAACGCTTCAAGCGCGAGGTGCTTGATGTCACCTATCGTGACAAGAATATCAATGACATACTGAACATGACCGTCGATGATGCCATCGCATTCTTCAGCGAGGAAAGTGGCAGCATCGAGAGAAAAATCATCAAGCGGCTCAAGCCTCTGCAAGAGGTGGGTCTCGGCTACATACAGCTTGGTCAAAGCAGCTCTACCCTATCCGGCGGAGAGAATCAGCGCGTCAAGCTGGCATGGTATCTCGCATCGGAGACAGCCAAGCCTACGGTATTCATCTTTGACGAACCGACCACAGGATTGCATTTCCATGACATCAACACATTGCTCAAGGCTTTCAACCGACTTATAGAGAACGGTCACACGGTGATAGTCATCGAGCACAATATGGATGTCATCAAGCAGGCAGATCATGTGATAGACATCGGACCTGAGGGCGGCGAGGCTGGCGGCAACCTCGTAGCCGCAGGTACTCCCGAGGAAATCGCGGCATGCCCGGAATCATATACAGGACATTATCTGAAAGAAAAATTACAAGATTTCTGATATAAAAAAACACTATAACATAGCGAATTATGGCAAAGATAGGAGACTTGGTAAGATTTCTCAACTCCGTTGGCGGAGGAAGAGTTACGCGCATTGAAGGACGCATAGCCTATGTGGACGATGATGGTTTCGAGACTCCCATGCTCATGAACGAGCTGGTGGTAGTGTCCCCCGCGGAATCACAGATAGCCAAGGTGGCAGCTACCCAGGCTGAGGAAGCCAAGGCGCAGCCCTTACCTGCATCCGTGCCATCCAAACCGGCTCCACCAGTCGAGGTTTTCGAGACACCTACAGGAGACAAGATCAACATAGTTCTCGGTTATGAAGCTACTGACCTTAAACAGCTCTCCACTACTACATTTGATGCCTACCTCGTCAATGACAGCAACTACTATCTGTCACTATGTTATATGGTGTCAAACGACGGAAAAAGTTGGAATCTCGTCACAGATACTGTCATCGAGCCTAACACTCAGGCATTGATTGATGAAATCAGCCGTGAAAAGCTCTCTGACATGACTTATGTGGCAGTGCAATATACGGCTTATAAGAAAGGCAAACCGTTTGAGCGCAAGATGCCTGTATGGTTTGAGCAGAAAATGGACATGACCAAATTCTTCAAGCTTCACTGCTTCAAGGAAAATGTCTACTTTGAAGCCCCGGTTATCGCGCTTGAAATCGTCATCAACGACCGTCAGAACCAGCAACTGACCATCAACGAAGACGAACTCAAAAAAGCGATAGCCGTCAAGACCAAAGAGGACAAACCGACACAACGCCCCGTCAAGAAATTTTCCCACCGTAAAGACACCGAAGCGTTACTTGAGGTGGATCTCCACATCAACGAACTGCTTGACAACACCGCTGGCATGTCGACATCTGACATTCTCAACTATCAGATTGACACATTCCGTAAAGTGATGGATGCTAACCTCGCCAACCATGGACGCAAGATAGTTTTCATCCACGGTAAAGGTGAAGGGGTGCTACGCAAAGCAATTGAGAAGGAACTTAACTATCGTTATAAGAAACACCGCTATCAGGACGCTTCATTTAAGGAGTACGGATTCGGAGCTACACAAGTAACCATAGCGTAATTATATGATATTCTGTTTCTCTGGCAACGGCAACACTCGTTTTGTCGCGAAGCACCTCGCTGACATCCTCTGTCAAGAAGTCATAGACCTGCATGGTAAGCTACTGACTGACGACAATGTGGATATAAAGATACCCACAGGAAAGGATGTCATCTGGACGTTCCCCGTTTACTCATGGGGAATTCCTCCCGTTGTACGCGATTTCATCAGCCATGCCAATCTCATCATGAATCCTGGAACGTTTCATCACATGGTGGCGACCATGGGTGATGACTCTGGGCTGACTGATCTCATGTGGCGCAAATTGATAGATTCTCGTGGCTGGAAATCAGCATCCGCACAAGGTGTGATAATGCCAAATACCTATGTGCTGATGAAAGGGTTTGATGTTGACAAACCTGAGATTGCGGAAGCTAAAATCAATAAGGCTCTCGCATCTTTGCCATTGATAGCAGAAACTATCCGTTCTCGCCGATGCGTCACTGACATTCACCGAGGCTCGTTTGCATGGATAAAATCACGGGTAATATATCCAGGATTCGTGAGACACAGCATGACACCCGCCAAGTTCCACACCCATGATTGCATCGCCTGCGGCACATGCGTTCAGACATGCCCCATGGATAACATCAGACTAACCGACGGCACCCCGACATGGGGTGATAGCTGCGCCATGTGCCTCGGCTGCTACAACGTCTGCCCTCGCCACGCCATCGAATACGGCTCAGCCACCCTCCGCAAAGGCCAGCACCACTGCCCCAATAAATAAGAGGCAAGCCTTTTTGTCTCCGTGCTCGCCACTTGTGGCGAGTTTTACCCTTTCATCCGCAGTCTGATAATCCCCTCAGTAGAAGCAGTCACCACATATTCCCCACTATTCATCACCTCAGGAATCCACACAATTACATCATCGCGCAGCAATACAAGCGCCCTCTCCTTCTCCGCGATACCTAATTTCTTATCGGAGAAAACATCGCTGACAAGCTTGGATCCTTTCATGCCGAAGGGCCTTATCCTGTCACCTTTTTGCCACTGCCGTAGCGTCCAGTGAGGCTGACCATCCATGATACGTGCGTCGAAATAAGCCACAGACATATCGCGCGTCGGCTTGAACAGACTCCTGTCTGAAATAAAATTCACCTCAAATGGAAGCTCCAGTAAGTCGTCGGCTACAAGCTGAGGCATGGCAGATTCAGAGGTGTGAAGCCTCAATTTCCCATGGTCAATATACCAGTCGCCATAACGACTGCCGCTGTTGGATCTGAACTCGATGATTTTTTCAGCCATATCGCGCGTCATACCCTGATTGCCAAACCATTCCCACAGCAACAGCGTTGCAAACGGTTCCGACTCAGCCAATCGTGATAAATCCACCGCGCCGTCAGCATCTACATATTCCGCATATTTCTGACGGCAAACATCTGCCACAAACCGGGCATATTCATCCAGATGCTCCGATGTAGCGCATATGTTAGCTTTTGCATCGGGAAAATCCTGATAAAGCTGCGGCAGCACTGAATTGCGGAGCTTATTGCGCTTCACATCATTCTTTGCGTTTGAGCTGTCATCGCGCCATCCTAATCTGGCAGCCGTCAGATATTCTCTTATCTCTTGTCGAGTAATATTAAGCATTGGTCGGACTATGCCAGGTTCGCGATACCATTTCATAGAAGCCAGTCCGCGCAACCCTGTCCCACGCACCAGATTGAGCATTACAGTTTCCGCCTTATCATCAGCATGATGCGCCACTGCCACAGCCTGCGCATTATATTTTTCACGCAAAGTCTCAAACCATTCATACCTGATGTCACGGCAAGCCATCTCCATCGATGACCGGTCTTGTCTCATACGCCCTGCGACATCAGCGTTCATCACCTCTAACCTGATATCAAGTTCCTCACACAACCCTCTGACAAACATCTCATCGCCGTCACTCTCCGCCCCTCTCAATCCATAGTCGCAGTGCGCAGCCACGACATCAAACCCCAGCCGCCACAACGCATGCACCAACGCCACCGAGTCAGCCCCGCCGCTCAGCCCAACGACCACAGCTCCCGCACCCTCGCGCAGCAGCCCATGCCGTCCGATATTCTCCTTAACCCGATTAACCATTAGAAAAGAAATATATCTGATCTGTAGGGACATGCCGTGGCATGTCCGCAAACACAGATTTTGGTACTAATTATGTCGAACGGACATACCACGGCATGTCCCTACAACTGACACAAATTTATATATTTTTATTCGCTTATCAAATCGCATCATGCGTTGAAGTCCTGTGAAAAGTAATTGCTCATCTTTTTTTCAATTTCCGCAACATGTCCGTGTCTCCCATTGTTAAATAACTAAAGTCAACCATTTAAGACGATACGATTATGTTATGGACTGCGATAGGCTGCTTGATAGCGGCTGTAATCATTTTCAATGCCATGTGGATCTGGCAATCAAAGGCATCTAAAAATCCTGAAAAACTGGAGGTTTTTCTACGCTATAAGACTGCCATGCAGATAAGTTATTTTCTGCTGCTTGTGGCAGCTGCCGTTCTGTTTATCATTTGGTAATCCTATAACCGCTTTGACACGCCACAGGGGACATCATCTTACGATGCCCCCTTTAATTGTATGTACGTGCATCAATTTGTCTTGCAAAATCCGTATATTTGCATCAGTAATAGGCAAACTGTTGCCGATACACTATATACATACACACTAATAAATCCATATGAACCGTCAGGAATTAGTTGACAACATCCGCCGCAAAGGCTCGTTTCTGTGCGTGGGACTTGACAGTGACATCAAGAAGCTACCACAACATCTGCTGGAGTGCGAAAACCCTGTACTTGAATTTAACAAGGCAATCATAGATGCCACAGCCCCTTACTGCGTGGCTTATAAACCCAATCTGGCTTTTTATGAAGCCTCGGGCGTGGATGGCTGGAAGACTCTTGAAGAAACAGTCCGTTACATACGCCAGAATCATCCTGACCAGTTCATCATAGCCGATGCGAAGCGTGGCGACATAGGTAACACCTCCGACCTCTACGCCCGCAGTTTCTTTGACCACCTCGACGTAGACGCGCTGACCGTGGCACCGTATATGGGCAAGGACAGCGTGACCCCGTTTCTTGGGCGTGAGGGCAAGTGGGTCATACTGCTTGCGTTGACCAGTAATGCCGGGTCGGCTGATTTCCAGATGCTCCGTCTTGACAACGGCCGCCGCCTTTTCGAGCAGGTAATCGAGACTTCCAAGCAGTGGGCTGGCGATGATGAGATGATGTATGTGGTCGGTGCTACCCAAGGTCGTCTCTTTGAGGACATCCGCTGCGTCGCTCCGACGAGCTTCCTGCTTGTCCCCGGCGTAGGTGCCCAGGGCGGCAGTCTTGAAGAAGTTGCAAAATACGGTATGACCAAGGATTGCGGCTTGCTCGTCAACTCATCGCGTGGCATCATCTTCGCTTCAAAGGATGATGACTTCGCCCATACCGCAGCTGCCGAGGCATCGCGCCTCGCCCAGCAGATGAAAGTGCTCCTCGCCCAGCACTCCGACCTCAAATAGCACATGGTCACCCAAAAGTAGGGACGCGGCGTGCCGCGTCATCAAAGGCAACCAAATGCATCATCATTTTAAGCTAATTTAATAGGCTTACATCCCGTTTTTAGATGATAACTTGTTAAATTTGCCATCATACATATAAATCACACAATATTCATACTCATAATATTTCAACGACAATGAAAATTGACAATTATGATTTTGCCGGCAAGAAGGCAATCGTGCGCGTTGACTTCAATGTGCCCTTAGATGAAAACGGTCACATCACCGACGACACCCGTATCCGTGGTGCTCTCCCCACCCTCAAAGCTATCCTTGAGCGTGGCGGAAGCCTCATCATCATGTCACACATGGGCAAGCCCAAAGGCAAAGTCAACCCCAAATACTCACTCGCTCAGATTAAGGACGATGTAGCCAAGGCTCTCGGCCGTGACGTGAAGTGGGCTCCCGACTGCGCCGATGCCTCTGAAGCAGCCGCCAATCTCAAGCCCGGCGAAGTGCTTCTGCTCGAAAACCTCCGCTTCTATCCCGAAGAAGAGGGCAAACCTGTAGGTATCGACAAAGAAGATCCCGCCTACGATGCAGCCAAGAAGGAAATGAAAGAGCGTCAGAAAGAGTTTGCAAAGAAACTCGCCAGCTATGCCGACGTATATGTAAATGACGCATTCGGTACGGCTCACCGCAAACACGCTTCTACAGCTGTCATCGCCGACTACTTCAGCTCTGACAACAAGATGCTCGGCTACCTCATGGAGAAAGAGGTGCAGGCTGTCGACAATATCCTCAGCGACATCAAGCGTCCTTTCACTGCCATCATGGGCGGATCAAAGGTATCTACAAAGATCGGCATCATCGAAAACCTCATGGACAAGGTTGACAACCTCATCCTCTGCGGTGGCATGACATATACGTTTGCCAAGGCTCAGGGCGGCAAAATCGGTGACTCTATCTGCGAAGATGACAAGCTCGACCTCGCTCTTGATATCATCAAGAAAGCCAAGGAGAAAGGTGTAAACCTCGTACTCGGCACTGACTGCGTGGCAGCTGACAGCTTCAGCAACGACGCCAATACCCAGATTTGCCCCTCTAACGCCATACCCGACGGATGGGAAGGTCTTGATGCAGGTCCCAAGACATGCGAGGCATTCCGTGAAGTCATCCTCCCTGCCAAGACTATCCTCTGGAACGGTCCTGCCGGTGTATTTGAGTTTGACAACTTCACCACAGGCTCTCGCGCTATCGCCGATGCTATCGTAGAAGCAACCAACAATGGTGCATTCTCTCTCGTAGGCGGTGGTGACTCAGTGGCTTGCGTCAACAAGTTCGGTCTTGCAGACCAGGTAAGCTACGTCAGCACAGGTGGCGGTGCCCTCCTTGAGGCAATCGAAGGCAAGGTGCTCCCCGGTGTAGCAGCCGTGAAATAATCACATAACATACAATACGTAAAAACAGCCATGCAGAACATCCACTGCATGGCTGTTCTATTTGCAGAAATTTGCGTATATTTGTATGTGACATATAGGTTGAACATATCCGATCATGCGATTTTCTGACATACCTGGACATACCGAGGTCAAGCACTGGCTGCGCCAGCTCGTTGACAATGACAAGATACCGCACGCCCTGCTCTTGGAGGGTCCCGAAGGTATTGGCAAACTTGCCATGGCGCGGGCGTTGCTACAGTATATCTATTGCGAGCATCACACTCCTGATGGCGACAGCTGCGGCAGGTGCCAGACATGCACTCTGCTTGACAATCTCAACCATCTTGACTCGATGTACTCATATCCCGTGGTCAAGGACGATGACAATCCCATTAGCGATAAATATTTACAGCAATGGAAGCGTTTCCTGACCGACGAACCGCTATACGCCGGGCTTGACAGATGGACTTCAACATTCACCAAGACCAATGCACGTCCTGTCATATACGTCACGGAAGCCAATGACCTTATACACAAACTCAGTTTTCAGGCTCGCCAGTCACGCTACAAGTCGGTGGTAATATGGCTGCCGGAGAGGCTCAACGAGGAGGCTGCCAACAAGTTGCTCAAGCTGATTGAGGAGCCCTACCCCGACACCCTGTTGCTTTTTGTATCCAACGAGCCTCAGCTCATTCTTCCCACTATTTATTCGCGTCTCCAGCGTGTACCTATGCGCCGTCAGCCTGATGACATCGTGGCTGCGTGGCTGCAGGAGAGGCGTGGACTGAGCGCAGCCGACTCGCGAGCTATAGCGCATCTCGCCGATGGCAGTTTTCTTGAAGCAGATATGCAACTGTCAGTGTCGTCAGATACCAAACGCTATTTCGAACTGTTTAAATCGCTGATGCGACTCGCATATGCACGCAAAGTGGCAGGATTTAAGGACTGGGCTGCCGATGTCGCCGACATGGGACGCGAAAGCGAGATAAAGTTCTACACATATGCCGCACGACTTATCCGGGAGAATTTTGTCTACAACTTCCAGCGTCCGCAACTCAACTATCTCAATCCTGAAGAAGAGGCTTTCAGCAAAAACTTCGCCCGATTCATCACTGTCAACAATGTCGAGGGAATCATCCATGTGATTGACAATGCCATAAAAGAAATCGGCGGCAACGGCAACGGTAAAGCCATAAACTTTGACGTAGCCATGCGCATAATGATACTGTTGCGCAAAAACAAATGAAACCACACACCGATATGTCCGCCGCACCCAAAGGATTCCTCCAGGCTGTAGCCGAAACGTATTATGCCAACGAACGCGACAACCTTGACCGTTACTGCTTCGTATTCCCCAACAAGCGAAGTGCCACGCACTTCATGCAGAAGCTAGAGGATGTAGCCACGCCTCCTATGGTATTGCCAGGATGCACTACCATCTCGGAGCTTGTCGCCGACCAGTCAGACTATGTGGAAGCCTCCCGGCTTGAGCGTATGTTTATCCTCTACAACGAGTATAACAAGCTGATGGATGAACCTGTGGATTTTGACAGGTTCGCCTATTGGGGTGACATGTTGCTCAATGATTTTGATGATGTCGACCGCTATCTGGTGGATGCCGATGCGCTTTTTATCAATCTCAAACGATTCCGCGAAATCAGGAGCAATTATCTGACTCCCGAGCAGATTGATGTGATCAGCCGATATTGGAACGGGACAGAGGATCTTGCCAAGGATATAGAAAACTTCTGGCAGCATACATCTCACTCAACAGATGACGATGTCCAGGACTCCGCTGCATCACACTTCGTCAAGCTGTGGATGGTGCTGGATAAGCTGTATCATGCCTATCATGATGCTCTGAATGCACGTGGGCTGACAGCCCCTGGCAGGCTGTACCGTGATGCTGTCACCGCTCTCAAAGAACGCGATGAGTGGGATTGGGAGAGATACATATTCGTAGGCTTTAATGTGTTGTCGGCATCAGAAATAAAGATTTTCAGCACATTGCAAGCCCGAGGACGTGCTGACTTCTACTGGGATCTGCCTGTCAAGGAGTTTCAGGGACTGATATACCTGAGTGACGGAAGCGCATCGCACAGCAACAAAGCCATGCACTTCATCAAGCGCAACATCAAGGCGTTTCCATCGCTCTATGACATCACAGAAATGGTATATGAAGGACGTGCGCTGCCAGCTATTGATATCATAAATGTGCCTTCGCGTATAGGTCAAGCCAAAGTTGCCGGCAACATTGTGGCAAAACTGGCATCTTCGCATCTCCTTGACACAACCAATGCCATCAATACAGCCCTCGTCATGCCCGATGAATCGATGTTCGTGTCCGTAGTCAATTCCATGCCTACAGATCTCGGCGCGATAAATGTCACCATGGGCTATCCGTTGCGGCGTACACCAGTAGCAACTTTTCTGAAAGCTATAACATCACTGCATCTGCGCGCCCGCAAAAGCGGTGGCGAGTGGTACTACTTCTATGAGGATCTTTATGATGTCGTGACGCATTCGCTCATCGGACTGCTTGATGCAAACGCAGCTCAAGCCCTCGTCAAGGATATCGAGAAGCAACACCGCTTCATGGTGCCGGTATCGCTCATAAAAGACAACTATCCGACCATCTCACCGCTTTTTACCCCCGTCAATCATCCCGATGACTTGAAAGAGGTAGGAGATTATATCACAGCTGTGGTCACATCATTGCGCGAAGGGCTTGACCGCCTGCCGTCATCACATGAAAGGGCCATACAGTTACAGTTCCTCCAATCCTACCTCATAGCTTTGCGTCAACTGACCGATGCGGCATCCCGCCATCGTATATCCATGGGCGAGGGTACGGCATTCCGTCTCATCGAGCGGTCGCTTGCCGGAGAGACTGTCAACATGAAAGGTGAGCCACTGCGCGGACTGCAACTAATGGGTGTCCTTGAAACACGTGCACTTGACTTCGACAACGTGATCATGATGTCGATGAACGAGCGCGTTTTCCCAAAGAAAAGCTACTCAAAGTCGTTCATTCCTGATGCACTCCGTCATGCATATCATATGTCAACTATTGAGCATCAGGAGTCCATATTTGCCTACTATTTTTACCGCCTGATTTCCAGAGCCTCGCGGGTGTCGCTACTCTATGACGGACGTAACGTAGGGATGAACCGCAGCGAGATGTCACGCTATCTCGTGCAACTGCTCTACAACAGCCACGATGGTATCAATGTGCGACATATCGGTGCTGCATTCCAGGCGCGTGTCTACGAGCCTCTCCCGGTGACTGTCTATAAGGACAGCCGCATAATGGGCAGACTGGCTGAATTTATGGATCCTGGCAGCGAGCGCGGTCTGTCTGCGTCATCCATCAACACATATATCGACTGTCCCCTGCAATTTTATCTGCGATTTGTGGAGAAATACGATGTCTATGAGCCGACCACCGACTATATGGATGCTTCCACCTACGGTCAGATAGTACACAGCGTTTTCGAGCATCTGTATCTCACTCTGTCGGACACAGGGCAGTATCCTGTAACAGTCAATTCCGCTGACATAGAGAGGTTGATATCCCCTTCTGACTCCACGATTTTCGATCTGGTACACCGAGCCATAGACACATTGTATCTCAATCTTGCCGAGGATAGCTCCTCGATTCTTGTCGGTGAGACCAAAGCAATATGCACTCTCGTTTCGGAGATTGTACGCGAGACACTGCGATGCGAACTGGACTTTGCCCCGTTTACCGTGACTGCTGCGGAAATGAAGATCAAGGGCAACTACGAACTTGCTCCAGGGCTGCATGTCAATGTCCGCCAAGTCATAGACCGCGTGGATCGCGTCAACGGCAAGATGCGCGTGGTCGACTACAAAACAGGCAGCGATGCCACACGTATCACTAACTGGGATGCGCCGTTTGATGCCGAGAGCCACAGCCGTCCTAAAGCCATGGTGCAGCTGATGCTCTACTGCAAAATCCTCGCCGCTACCCTCAGGACCGACGAACCTATCACTCCCGTCATCTACAATCTTCGCAAGATATATGTAAACGGTATCACAGGGCTTACATGTAACAAGCATGAAATCACCGACTACCATACCGAGCTTGACGAGTTTGACCGACGGTTTGAAGCCGTGATACGTGACATCTTCAATCCGGAACTTCCGTTTGCGCAGTCGCCCGATGTCGGAGGACACGCATGCACCTTCTGCCAGTTCAAGTCGATATGCGGTGTCCCCGAGGATAATTCTGATAAATAATGGGAGCAGGTCTCTACATACACATACCTTTCTGCCACAGCAAATGCAGTTATTGCGATTTCTATTCCATGCCCCTTCGACAGGAATTAGAAAACGCCTATATAGATGCACTGCTGGCTGAGTGGCGGATGAGACGAGATGAAATCCGGCAGCCCATAACCACAATATATCTCGGAGGTGGCACCCCATCGATATTGTCTGATGCGAATCTGTCAAGGCTGGTCAGTGGTCTGAATATAAACATCGATTCTCTGTCGGAATTTACCATAGAAGTCAACCCCGAGGACATTACGCCTCAGCGTGCCTCGCTGCTGGGCAGTTTAGGAATCAATCGGGTATCAATGGGTGTCCAGTCGCTTGATGACAAGCTGCTTCAGACCATCGGACGCAGGCATGAAAGCCACACAGCCATCCGTGCATATGAAACGCTGCGCTCATGTGGCTTCGGCAATATCAGCCTTGACCTTATGTATGGGCTGCCAACACAGACCCTAATGCAATGGGAACAGACACTGCACATGATGCTTGATAAGCTACATCCCGAACATCTGTCGGCATACATACTGAGCTATGAACCCGGTACACGCATGACAGCAATGCGTGATGCCGGAAAACTGAAACCCATCGACGATGAAACTACCATCGGGATGTACCATCTGCTGTGTCAGATGAGCCGCGATTACGGATACGGTCACTACGAGATTTCAAACTTCGCATTACCAGGGCGTGAAGCTCGTCACAATGCAGCTTACTGGGATATGTCACCCTACGTAGGGCTGGGACCTGGGGCGCACAGCTTCGACGGCATATCGACGAGGCGCTCTAACCCGTGGAATCTCAGAAAATACATATCATCTCTATCGTCAGGCTTTACGGTGTGTGAAGAGGAGAAAGAGGATGCCGTCACATTGCATAACGATGTAGTCATGGTCAGTCTACGCACGCGTCGCGGTTTAGATCTTGTCAAATGGCATGAACATGCCGACAGGTGGCTTGATGCTGCACGTCCCTACCTCGCAAGCGGCGAAATGACACTGACAGACGATCGCCGTCTGGTCATATCCGAATGCGCATGGCCCATGGCGGACACCTACATCTCAGAGCTGTTGATGGTAGATTGAATGTCATTTTAACATTCAACTTAACGTTTTTTATACCCCCAGGGGGTATTGCTTCCGAACTATTGCTCTCACAGGACGTTTTGAAGATATAACAGGCTAAGAAAGCCGTAGTTAACCTACAATCAGTAACCAACTTAATAAATAAAACTATGATATACACACAACCTCAGCTCCCTTACAGCCGCGAAGCCCTCGAACCTGCAATCTCAGCCACCACCGTCGACTTCCACTATGGCAAGCATGAGAAAGCATACATCGAGAATCTCAACAAACTCATCGAGAACACCATCTATGCCGACATGGATCTTGAGGAGATAATCCGCAAGAGCGACGGTGCCCTCTTCAACAACGCCTCACAGGCATGGAACCACATCTTCTACTTCTTCTCGTTCTCGCCCAACGGCGGCGGCGAGCCTCACGGCAAGCTCCGCGAAGCCATCGACCGCGATTTCGGCTCGTTTGACGAATTTAAAAAGCAGTTTGTAGAAGCCGGCACCAAGATATTCGGATCAGGCTGGGTATGGCTCTCTCGCGATGACGAAGGGAAACTGCACATCACCCAAGCATCCAACGCCACCAATCCCCTCACCGACGGTCTGACGCCCATACTGACATTCGATGTCTGGGAACACGCTTACTATCTCGACTATCAGAACCGCCGAGCCGATGCGCTCAAAGCTCTTTGGGACATCATCGACTGGGAAGTGGTCGAAAGCAGATATTGACTGTAATAGTCTTAATGAAACCACGTGACGCTACGCGATTTATGAGAGTAATTTATTGACGACATCGTAACAACATTACTCAACGTGACAGCGTAAACGAAGTTTGAATAGCACTACTTTTTAAGTATAATGTGATGAATGGAGAGAGAGGCAGCCGTGAGGCCCCCTCTCTTTTTTCGTGTATTCACCGCATTTTTGCGGTGAATGTGGGCGATAATCACCGCATGGGTGCTGATATTTTCGCATGTTGAGAGTAGTAGCATGATGGTAATTTTGTGACATAATCACAAAATTACTTCTGCAAAAACATGACAACGACCGTCCGAAACACCAAACGCAAAGAGAAATGGAACCGCCCCGTTTCCAAGAAATTCTATGACCACATCATCAGCCAGATACATACAGCCGCATCGCTAAGCAGCGACATCAATGCCGACAACGTGATACGCTGCCTGGAGGAGTACCTAACCCACCGAACCGCCACAGCCGACTTCACTGAAACCGAGACCGTAGTCTTCACCCTCCTCCAGCCCCTCATCGACCAAGCCATGCGTCGCTCCGACCGTGCCCGCCAAGTCGCCGCACGCCGCCGCGCTTCCCGGCAGTCCACCGAAGGCAATACCATTCAGCCTCCATCAGAATCGCCCGAATCAGACACCCAATCAACAACACTCCCACAAACCACCCGCGAAGCCATACGAGCCCTCCGCCGCCAAGCCACCCTCCAGCACCGCCAACAAAAGCACCTCAAACGCCTCCGCTCCCGCACACACGATCCTAAATAGTCTATTGCATTAAGCATTATTATTTGGATTTACTTGGGGATGCGACAATAATTGGTTAATTTTGTCGCAAATATTGCGACGTTATTTGCTGTTTAATGTCGCATCAAGCATATTTAAGTATGTATATACACGAAAGGATTAATTGGACTGCATTCCATTGGGATGCGATAGAATTGACGGCACTTCTTGAAGAGGTAAACCGAAAACAAGGATTGCTATATGGCAGACTTGCTTCGCTCGGCTTTGACAGCAAATTAAAAGCCATGGCGGAGAATCTGACATATGATGTGGTATATTCATCTGAAATAGAAGGGATACGATTGAATGTGGATGAAGTACGGTCATCAATTGCGAGAAAGCTGGGGATAGAAAATATCAAGCATACAGTACCGTCACACTACATAGATTCGGTCGTGGCTGTCACGCTTGATGCAGTCAGCCATTATGACCATCCGTTGACAAAAGATAAAATCTGTGCATGGCAAGCGGCTTTCTTCCCGACAGGTTTCAGCGAGGGTGTGCAAATTGAGGTTGGACAGTATCGTACGAACGAAGAACATATAGTTTCTGGAATGTTCGGGCGCGAGAAGATCCATTATATAGCACCATCACCAGAACGTCTTGACGAAGAAATGACTCATTTTATTGACTGGTTTAACCGCCAGGAGAATATTAATTCAGTCATACGGTCGGCTATTGCACATTTCTGGTTTGTCAGCATCCATCCATTTGAAGATGGAAACGGTCGATTGGCACGCATACTTTCTGATATGCTGTTGGCACGAGAGGATAAAAGCGAATTCAGATTTTATAGTATTTCTTCTCAAATAAACAGGGACAAGAAACGCTATTATGAAATTTTAGAAGCAACTCAACATGGCGATGGCAACATCACAGAATGGATACGCTGGTATGCAAATACATTGTCAGCAGCACTTGACGAAGCAGAGAATATCATCAGTATTGTTTTAAACAAGAGTTTCTTCTGGCAAAAGGCTCCATCTGTACCACTCAGTCAAAGGCAGACCGATATGCTGAACCTGTTTCTTGATGGCTATGAGGCAAAGATAACATCCAAGACCTGGGCATCTCTGGCTAAATGCTCTAAAGACACAGCAATACGTGATATTCAAGATCTTATAGATAAAGAAATACTTAGAGAAGATATTCCCGGAGCAAAACGTCCGAGCTATTCCATTATATATGATTCTGAAGATATAGCGGCTTTCTTTTCGGAAGTCAGTATCGAGCGACAAAACGGGAATTACTATATCAAAGGTCTATACAAAGGCAGGCAACAAGTGAGAGAAAGAATTTTGCCACTTGATGCAGAGCGTTTTGAGAGAGATGATATAACATTGGATAACCTGCTTGCCAAGTATTGCTCCTATTTAAAAAGTTGACTGTACACATTGCGTGGGATGGGTGGTATGTCGGGGATTTTTGCTACATTTGTGGGTTGAAATTTAGACTGTTTGATGAACGATAACGATATACTTGATCTGGAGGCTGTCGGGAGGCTTAAGGGGCTGGTGGAGAAGGCACGGAAGATCGTGCTCACCTGCCATGTGAGCCCTGACGGCGATGCGATGGGGTCAACCCTTGGATTGGCGCGAGTGCTCCAGCTGATGGGTAAGCATCCTATTGTGATTACTCCTGACCGTCCGCCCAAATCCCTGGCTTTCCTGCCCGGATATGATGAAGTGGTGCCAGCGAGCTACAAACCTACGGCAGCAGCCAATCTGCTACACTCTGCCGACCTGATATTCTGTCTTGATTACAACGCATCGAAGCGCGTTGACAAGATGGAGGAGCAATTGCTCTCGGCTACCGCAACCAAGGTGATGATAGACCACCATCTGGATCCCGAGGGCTTCTGCGACCTTACAATCTCCATGCCGCATATCAGCAGCACATGTGCACTACTTTATCTGGTCATAGAAGCGGCTGGTTGGCTTGAATGGCTCGATGTGCAGGCTGCCTCATGTCTCTACACGGGTATGATGACCGACACTGGCAATTTCTCGTATAACTCAAATGATCCGAGGCTTTATCTCATTGTAGCCGAGCTGGTCAGAAGAGGTGTCGACAAGGATGCTATCTACAACATGGCTTGCAATACATTCAGCGAGTCATGCTTGCGGCTTAACGGCTATGCCCTGTCGGAGAAAATGCAGATATTGCGCGACCATAAGGCTGCCCTGATTACACTGTCGCTTGACGAGCTGCAACGCTTCGGCTATGTCAAAGGCGACACCGAGGGGCTTGTCAACAAACCGTTGGCTATCCCTGGCGTGGCATATTCATGCTTCATGCGCGAGGATGAGCCGGGATTCGTCAAGGTATCCATGCGTTCCAAAGGGGCATTCCCTGTCAACCGTGTATGCGAGGATTATTTCCACGGCGGAGGCCACAAGAACGCAGCCGGGGGCGAACTGTATATGAGTCTTGACGAGGCGGTGACACTTTTTATGAATACTCTCACATCTAACGACAAATATCTTTGATGAAAATTACGAATATGATGCGCCAATATGCCATGGCGGCTGCTCTGGTCATATCATCATCCGCTCTGCTGACACTGACATCATGCAGCGACAGCGAAAGCTACTCAGACCTGCTCAATGACGAAAATCAAGACGTGAACCGCTTTCTCGCCGATCAGCTTGTGGTGGGCGAATGGCCAGGTGCCGGTAACTATGAATACGGCGAAGATGCTCCTTATTATCAGATTGACGAGGACGGAGCACTATTTATGAAGGTGCTTGTGCCCGGCAATCCAGATGATATGGCAGAATATAATGACCAGATATATTTCCGCTTTGACCGTGCGCCGCTGCGCGAATATACCTCATGGGACAATCTCGTATGGTCAGGCAATGCGACCACCCTGCCCATGGGAGCAGCATCATTCCGCTTTGACAACTATTCATTGAGTTCGACGAGCCAGTATGGCGAAGGCATACAGGCACCTCTGAAATATCTGGGAGTAGGCTGTCAGGTATATCTCGTGGTGAAATCAACCGTGGGTATCCAAGCCAATAACGAAAACGCATCGGTCATCCCGTTTCTCTACCGAATATCCTACAACAGGAGTCCTCTGACCGACTAAGGCGATATAGAATATATCAGGCGGAGGGGGCTGCATAACTTCCAAAACTCACACTAAAATCAGTAGGGACATGCCATGGCATGTCTATGGAGGCTTGAATCACATTATATAATGGCTGACATGCCATGGCATGTCCCTACAAGTTGAAGAATTTACAGTTATGCAACACCTTACTACACTACAAATTTTACATGAGCATCTAACAAATAAACTGCAATATGTCACTTATAAAGTCAATATCCGGCATACGAGGCACCATCGGCGGACAGCCGGGCGAAGGTCTCTCCCCTATCGATATAGTGAAATTCACAGCTGCTTACGCCACATTTATCCGTAACAACACGACACGTGACACAAACGTCATAGTAGTAGGTCGCGATGCGCGTCTGTCAGGACGTATGGTCAACGACCTCGTGATAGGCACACTGACCGGCATGGGCTTTGATGTGGTTAATATCGGTCCTGCATCCACTCCTACCACCGAGATTGCCGTTGTGGAAGAGCAGGCATGCGGAGGCATCATCATCACCGCCAGCCACAACCCCATACAGTGGAACGCGCTCAAGCTCCTCAACCAGGACGGGGAGTTTCTCAACGATGCCCAAGGCAAGGAAGTGCTCCGCATCGCCGATGAGCAGTCGTTCACATTTGCCGAAGTCATGGATCTCGGTCATGAATACACCGTCAACAATTACAATCAGCGTCATATCCGCAAAGTGCTTGATCTGAAACTCGTAGACCGCGATGCCATCGCCAAAGCCAACTTCACCGTGGCAGTCGATGCAGTCAATTCGGTAGGCGGTGTGGTAATCCCCCAGCTGCTCCGTGCTCTCGGCGTGAAGAATATCGTGGAGCTTAACTGCGAGCCGACAGGACGGTTTGCACACACTCCCGAACCTGTACCTGCCAATCTCACCGAGATAGCCGGACTTATGCGCAAGGGCGGCATAGATGTCGGTTTCGTTGTAGACCCCGATGTGGATCGCCTTGCCATCGTGATGGAAAACGGTGAGATGTTTGTTGAAGAGTACACCCTCGTGTCTGTAGCAGACTATGTGCTGAGCCATACCCCAGGCGCAACGGTCAGCAACCTCAGCTCGTCACGCGCCCTGCGCGATGTCACCAACGCCCATGGATGCACTTACAATGCCGCAGCCGTAGGCGAAGTCAACGTGACAACCAAGATGAAAGAGACCGGAGCTGTCATAGGCGGCGAGGGTAATGGCGGTGTCATCTATCCCGAAGCGCACTACGGACGCGATGCCTTGGTAGGCGTAGCTCTTTTCCTGACTCTGCTGGCTAAAAGCGGCAAGAAAGTCAGCGAACTGAAAGCTACATATCCCGCCTATGAGATTGTCAAGGACAAAGTGACACTGACTCCTGACATAGATGTAGATGCCGTGCTTGAAGCAGTCAAGAAAGAGTACAATGGCGAGCAGATTACCGATATCGACGGTGTGAAGATAGATTTTGCCGACAGCTGGGTACACCTGCGCAAGAGCAATACCGAGCCGATAATCCGCGTAATCGCCGAAGCATCGACCGCCGAAGCCGCCAAGGCTCTTACAGAGAAACTGATCGGAGTCATCAACCGCATCTCTGCAAAGTGACCATGACATTGTCATATATACGAAATTGTGCGGTAGCCATAGCCATGTCGGTTATGGCACCGTCACTATATGCACAGACCGATTCCATCCAGTCTGATACACTCTGCATGCCCCATCCCGCACTTGTGAAAATCTCCGTCGGCACTTTCAGAGGTGCACCTGCCCAGTCAGCCGAATTGGAGACTCAGATGCTCATGGGAACGCCTGTGCAGGTCGATACTATCATCGGCGAGTGGAACCGCGTAGCTCTACCCGAAGAGGGGGGCAACGTGTGGGTCAACGAGAGTGCCCTCCAGTTCCTCACCCCTGAGCAGATGGACGCATGGAAGCAGTCAGAACGTCATATAGTTATCTGGACGATGCCCGTCTATATGACCACAGAGCCGAAGGAGCCGTATCCAGGAAACATAGTTACCGACCTCGTGTTTGGTGATGTTCTGGAAGCAGTGAGATGTGATAAAAACTGCAAAAAGCATGTCAAATCGGATTACACCAAGGTCAAAACTCCCGATGGAAGCATAGGATATGTAGAAAGCAAATATATGATACCGCTGACTGACTGGATAAGCCGTGAACCTGATGTCGACAGCATCCTGGCATATGCCGAGGTGATGATGGGCACACCCTATCTGTGGGGAGGCACATCATCAAAAATGGTGGATTGCAGCGGTTTTACATCAATCTGCTATATGGTAGGTGGCGGTATCCGGCTGCCACGCAACAGCCGTCAACAAGCCACGACAGGCATAGATGTGGATTTCACCGACCTGACCAATATACAGCGCGGAGACCTGATATTTTTCACCAATCCAGAGACAGGAAACATCAACCATGTAGGTATGGCGATGGGTGACAATAAAATCATCCATTCCTCGGGAGAAGTCAAGGTCAACAGCCTCGATCCTGCCGCTCCCGACTACATCAACCGCCCTATCAAATGCGTGCGCCGAGTACTTGGACATCTCGGTGGGAAGGCTCAGAGATATGCCGAGCTGCCAGTGTATTTCAATAGGTGACTACCTCTTCTGCGCCATGCGTTTAGCTGCCATCAACACCACAGCATCCCCTTTCCACGCGCCAGCATCACTGATGCTTGACGTGGTGAGGGGATTTGTGGATGCATCTGAAGGCAATCGCGCCATGGTGCTTTATGGTCGCGGTACACATGAGCCAATGCCGGGTGTGGCATTTGAGAGGACGAGCAGTCAGCAATCAGTAGTCAACCACTACCTTTGGTCACGCACCATGGACCGCCAAGGTCTGATGTCACGACGAGCCACAGTACAGATGGTTGAACAGCTGAAAGAGTTCCGCCCTGACATAGTGCATCTGCACAACCTCCATGGTCATTATCTGCATTACCCCACTCTCTTTAGTGCGCTTGAACGGCTTGATATCCCTGTAGTCATCACTCTCCATGACCTGTGGCTGATGACCGGACGCTGCTGTTTTCCAGACGAGTGTCAGAGATGGACACAGACATGCCGCCATTGTCCCGACCGCAGCAAATATCCATCAACTCTCCTATCCCACTGTACAATCAACCATCTGCTGAAAAGTGACTGCGTCAACCATCTGCCTAATGTCACAATAGTCGCGCCATCAGAATGGGCAGTACGCCACGTGCATCAGTCCAAGCTGAATCTATGCCCAAGCATAGTCATACCTAACGGTGTCAATCAAGACATATTCCGCCACCTTAATTCTGTCGCCAAAACAGATGGCATAACAACCATACTCGCAGTGGCTAACAAATGGGAAGCCAGGAAACGCCCCGACATAATCATCGGTATAGCGGAGAGGCTTAAAGACAACGAGCGACTTGTAATAGCCGGAGATACTAAAGGTCAGTTTCCATCGGATTTGAAAAACTCCACATACACCTCCACTATTCGCAACTACGATGACCTTGTGAGATTATATAACGAAGCAGACTGCACCATAAGCGTATCAACCAATGAAACCTACGGTATGACCATTGCCGAATCCATGGCATGCGGAGTTCCTGTTATAGTTCCGGCAAAGAGTGCCATGGCAGAGTATGTCAAGTGTACTGACGGTATTACTGTTGCAAAACCTACGGCTGATGATTTCATACACGCAATCAGAGTCGCTATGGGAGAACGTCAGAATTTCTCACCAAAAGCACCCTATGACCGCCAGGATGCAGTCAATCGGTATATGGAATTGTTTAACCGCCTGATAGACGAGTCACGATGCTGCGCCAACTGACTGATGAAGACATCTTGTGGCTTGATGACAACCGACATGCCGACATCAATGCCCTATGGTTAAAGCACCGTGATAATGAGGAAATGGCATTTCTCATCACTCAGCTGCAATGCCGACAGAAGTTGAAGGGGAAGCTTAATGATTCCTTTATTGATGACCGCTTCGTCTATCCCAATACTTTGGCAGTCGAGCAATGTTCGGGCAGCAGCATGGCATCATTTCATGCTTCATTGGTAAATCCTGATGACAAAGTGCTTGACATGACCATGGGCTTAGGCATAGATGCCATGACTATAGCCCGGAAATGCCGCGAAATCACGATGCTTGATCTCAAGTCAGACAATGTGGAAGCTGCCAGGCTTAATATCTCTCGGCTGTCACTAAGAAATGCAAAAGCAATATGCGGTGACAGCGTGGCTTACCTGACTGACAGTAATGCCAGTGAGTATGATGTCATCTTCATCGATCCTGCACGTCGCGGCGCGAACGGCAAACGGCTTTATGCTCTCGCCGATTGCGAGCCGGATGTGACAGGTATCTTGCCTCTTGCAGCCAGCAAAGCCAAGCGGATGATTGTCAAGGCATCGCCCATGCTCGACATAGACAAGACCGTCAGCGAACTCGCGCCATACCATGCCGACATAATAGTGTGCGGCACTCCGACTGAATGCAAGGAGGTCATAGCCGACATAAGGTTTGACAGCCAGCGATGCTCCGACTACAATATCAGCTGCGTCATACCAGGAAAAGGGCGTATGGATTTCACTGCCGACGAGGAACGCAATGCGATACCATCATATATGCTACCACAACAAGGGATGGCATTATTTGAGCCATATCCCGCTGTGCTTAAATCAGGATGCTTCAACCTGTTGTCACAACGCTACAGCATGCACAAAATATCTCCGTCAACCCATCTCTATCTCTCTGCGCAGCCATTGGCGGAGATTGAAATCGGCAATTGGTGGCATATAAAGGATGTGATGCCATTTGACAAAAGGAGCATCAAGGAAATCACAAAGATATATCCGTCATTGAGCATAGCCACCCGCAATTTCCCTATGGATGCCGAAGCATTGCGCCGTCGGCTCAAAGTCACTGAAAACAGCGGACAATTAAAACTTTGGGGCACAACCGATACTGATGGCAAAAAATGCCTAATTATCGGAGAACGGATATAGACATAAAAATTCCTGCAATGCTGCTCGAAGGAGCGTATTGCAGGAATATTCCGTGAAATTACTGTGGGGATGGATTACTTCACAAGCTGGATGAGAAGGTCTTTCTCATCGTCAGCTGAGGGCTGGAAAGAGATTTTGCCTTCGCGTGCCAGCCATCCGAGAGCAGCATAAAGTTCTTTGTCCTTGAGTTTGGTCATTTTCTTGATCTGCTTGGTAGAGAGAGTGTCAGCCTCTGCTACTGCGCCCCAAACGAGGCCGGCCATCTGGCCGATGGTGTCAATGTTCATTGCCATAATATATGATATTTAATAGGGGTTATGCGTTTTTAATAATTTTAACTAATGCAAAGTTAGTGAAACTTTTCAAATATCCATTTTATTCGTATAACAAATTTTAATACAAAATGTTTCGTATTTTGCATCTACTTATCCCTCAGATGTTTATAAAATTGTTTAATTAACACTTAATGATGTTATCACAGCGGGATTCTTATAATTAAATGAAAAATATTTGTTATTATGCAGATGACACCAAGTTATTTAGCTAACTTTACAATGATAGATTTAGAATGTGAAGATGAAAGGTCTTGTAATCAAAAATGCCGGAAACCGATATGAGGTGGTGACCGACGACGGCAATATATATTACTGCAATGTCAAGGGCAATTTCCGGCTCAAAGGCATCCGCACCACTAACCCTGTGGCGGTGGGTGACAGAGTGGAATTTTCGCCCTCGGAGCGTGACGGTCAGCCAGGCTATATTACTGCCATAGAGCCTCGCACCAACTATATAATAAGACGAGCCAGCAATCTGTCAAAGGAGGCGCATATACTTGCAGCCAACATAGACCAGATGGCATTGATAGTCACGCTGGCACATCCCACCACATCGCTGACGTTCATAGACCGCCTACTCGCCACTGCCGAGGCATACGGCGTAAAAGCTCTTCTGGTCATCAACAAGACCGATCTTTTAGAGAGCGAGGAGGATCGCGAGCTGCTTGAAGCGGTCAGCTATCTTTATAGCTCAATCGGATATCAAGTGGTGGCAGTTTCGGCAAAAACAGGTGCAGGACTTGACCGTCTGCGCGAACTGCTTGGCGGCAAGGTGACGCTGTTGTCGGGCAACTCCGGCGTGGGCAAATCGACAATCATAAATGACATATTGCCGTCAGTGCAACAGAAGACGGCAGAAATATCCGCAGTACACAATACGGGTATGCACACCACTACATTCAGCGAGATGTTTGCGCTCCCTGCCGAAATGGGTGGCGGTTTCATCATTGACACCCCCGGGGTAAAAGGCTTCGGCACGATAGATTTTGACAAAACCGAGGTTTCGCACTATTTTCCTGAAATATTCAAGGCATCGGCTGACTGCAAATATGGCAACTGCACACATACACATGAACCTGGATGCAACGTGCGTCATATGCTGGACGAAAATCTTATAGCCCAATCACGCTACAACTCTTATCTGAGCATACTTGAAGACTCCGCCGATGACAAGTACCGCAAGCCGTTCTGAAAGGCTGCCAGCCGTACATCTGTTCAACCCTGCCAACGATGAAGCTCTCGGAAGCAATAACCGATGGCATACCCCATCACGACATGCTCTGCAATACCAGCATGACTGCGAGTTGCTACCGATATGGTGGGCTAATGACGGAGACTTCATCATAGCCCCACATCATAGCGACGAGGAAATCAAGGCTGTGGCTGATGAAGCTCAAGTCAATGTAAGACGTTATCCGCAAGGTGCACATGCCGAGCCTATGCCATGGGGGTGGAGCCGTGACGCGAAACGGCAGTTTGAGGAAGCCGGAGTGCCAACAACCTGTTTGCCAACTGATGAAAACATTCAAACGATGCGCTTACTCAGCCATCGTCAATTAGCGGTTGATGTCAACAATGACCTCTACAATCACACCGGAATCAGTGCGCCCAACCGACCACGTTTGTACTCGGATACAAGCCAAATAGAGGTACATGGCGGAGATGACTGCCTGCTGAAGCGTCCCTGGTCATGCAGCGGACGCGGCGTATTTCCCACAAGCACATTGACCGACGCCGAATTACTCCGCTTGGCTGGAGGAATAATAAAGCGGCAACGCAGCGTGATAGTGGAGGACGCGCTGCCTAAAGCGATAGACATGTCCGCCCTGTTTTACGCAGATGACGCAAAAATTACACA
Source organism: uncultured Bacteroidales bacterium (assembly GCA_947039275.1). Classification (GTDB taxonomy): domain Bacteria; phylum Bacteroidota; class Bacteroidia; order Bacteroidales; family Muribaculaceae; genus Amulumruptor. Next base: position 28,150 of record CAMQYL010000026.1, read on the forward strand.
TCAGGCATGGTCACTCTTCCAGACGATGCCAGACGGACGGTATATCGGAAGTCTGGTCGCGCCACAAGCCGAGATTGCAAACCGACTTCATGACGCCGCCATCTTTTATGGAAATCATAAAGCTGATTTCACACGGCTAAGTGACGAGCTTATGGAGATCTTGCATAGACACATTCCTCCAATGTATAAGGGATGGATAGGCGTAGATATGCTCGCCTATCATTCTATAGGCAAAGAATCCCGTCTACAGCTTGCCCCCTGCATAGAGATAAACTTGCGGATGACTATGGGCATAGTAGCAACACTGCTTGCAAACAAGCTGCAATTAACTGACCACACTTATCTGTTACGAACCGTTGCACCAGGGATGGAAATCAGCTTTGGAAGCAGAGTCCTCACAGGAAGCCGTGATGGCGGATTTGCAGTCATTCTCGAGCCATCTGACAACCTCTTTTAGTCATTCAGTTGGCGCCTACGGGTCAGCTCTATCGCCTCTTTACCTGAAATGTGGTCAATATCCATGCGAAGAATAAGCATGTGGGAAAAGGATTTTTGCAGTTCTTTTTGCAAACCAGCCGTATCGCCGGGATTGAATCTTTCGCTTATCAATGTTGCCGCACGAAGTTTGTCTTCTGGGGGCTCTAAGATGCGTATGCGTCCGAATACGATGACACTTTTGAAATATGTGGTAAATTCTGACGGGTGCACATCATCAGCTGCAATTACACAAAACGAAGCCTTGTCACAGTGTCGGATAGCATCGATCTTGTGGCCAGCCACCGCGCTGTGGAAATACAGGCATCCGTCAGCATAGACATGGCTGATGGGCACTGCATATGGATAGCCGTCATCACCGAGCAGGGCAAGTGTGCCCGATGTTGCGTCGGCAAGAATGGTTTCGCATTCCGTGCGTGACAACTGTTGGCGAAAAAGCCGCATCTTTCTAAATTCCATGGTCAGATACAATTTTGAGTCCGATTATCGATGAAACCAATGTGAAGAGGAAAAATAATCGCCAGAATGTCGCAGGTTCGTGGAATAAAACAATGCCGACCAATACTGTCCCTACCGCTCCTATACCCGTCCATACAGCATAGGCTGTGCCTATTGGCAGACTTTGCGTTACTTTTGCCAATAAGCCCATACTTATAACTGTAAAGATAAGAAATCCTATCATCCATCCCCACCATGCACCGCCGTCTACGGTTTTAGCGCGTCCGAGGCAGTAGGTAAAGCCAACCTCACAGAAGCCAGCCACAACGAGAAGTATCCAATTCATAATTGTTGAATCTGTGCCTGTTTGAGGGCTGCAGCAATATCCTGGCGTCTCCTTCTAAGGTTGGGAGCAAAGTTAGTCAATTGATTTCATATATGAAACCCCACTGTGTGGATACTCAACTTTTGATGGCGCAAGCGTGTTATTGCAGGTAGAATATATCTATCTGATATTCACCGCTTATGGATACCCAAAATACTATTTCCGCTGTCACAACGGCTACCGCAGAGGACTCCCCTATGTCATCGAAACTGAAAGCTACGCCGAAATATTATTGGTTTGTGGTAACTTTCCTTGTATTGATGAGTGCGTTGGGGTCGTTTGTCAACGATATGTACACTCCGGCACTTCCGGCGATGTGTCGGTTCTTCGGCTGCGACATTCCTGTAGCGCAGATGGGTCTGACAATGGGCATGGTCGGACTTGCTGTAGGTCAACTTGTTCTTGGACCAGTCAGTGACCGCTATGGACGAAAGCCAGTGTTGATATGGTCGGTAAGTCTTTTTATTGCTGCTGCCGTGGCAAGTATATTTTCGCCTAACATACATGTGTTTAACGGTTGCCGTCTGTTTCAGGGAATCGGTGCTTCTGGCGGATACTTTCTTGCCCGCACCATCCCAGCCGACATATATTCCGGTCGCCCATTGGCAAAATTGATGGCACTTATAGGAGCCATCAATGGATTTGCTCCTGCCTCGGCACCTGTAATAGGTGGTGTGACCGCAGACGCGTTCGGCTGGAAAGGTATTTTCGTTGTCCTTGCCCTGTTTGCTCTTATAATATTAGTCGTAGCCCCGTTTGTCAAAGAGTCCCTGTCTGCAGGCAGGCGCACCACAGGTCCATGGTGGAAATCCATGTCAGGCTATCTGGTACTCCTCCGTAACCGTCCGTTTATGATACACGTATGCTTCAAAGGACTAGCGCTGGGACTTCTGTTTGCCTACATCTCCTCCTCTCCCTTTATCTTGCAGACGCATTACGGTCTGTCGCAGACTATCTACGGAGTAGTTATAGGCTGCAACTCGCTGTTTGTGATGGCTGGATCTTTGCTCGCGCTGCGGTTCAAACCCCTAAAGAAAGCTGCTGTCATCGGCGCTTGGATTATGGCTGGTGGAGTGGCATGTCAGTCAGTCGCACTCTATACCATCCACGACATGTGGGTGTTTGAGGCTTGCATGGCTGTCATACTGTTCGGTCTGGGTCTTATATTCACCACATCCAACTCCTTGGCGATGAATGAAGGACGACACAAAGCCGGAGAGGCATCAGCCATATTGGGCATATCGGGCTACATTGTAGGAGCTGTGGCTTCGCCGATGGTAGGCTTAGGAAACGTTATGCACTCTACAGCTATCACATACATAGTGTTATCGCTTCTGGTGCTCATATTTGCACATGCAACAAGACGGTTGGCGCCGGATTTGATGCAATAAGTCTTATATATCGGATAAGTGACATGTGAAGCTTTTATAATAGGGTATTTTTAGTTAAATTTGTGGCACTATTTATTAGTAAACACAAATCTATGGAATTAAGTACTCTTACAGCCATCTCTCCTGTCGACGGACGCTATCGCTCCAAATGTCAGAAACTTGACGAATATTTTTCGGAATTTGCTCTCATACGCTACCGTGTACGTGTAGAAATAGAATATTTCATCGCGCTCTGCGAGATTCCTCTCCCTCAGCTCGCCAGCATTACAGCCGAGAAGCGTGAGGCTCTGAGAGCAATATACCGTGATTTCTCGCTCGCAGATGCACAGCGTATCAAGGATATCGAGGGCGTGACCAACCATGACGTTAAAGCTGTCGAATATTTTATCAAGGAGCAGTTTGATGCCATGGGGCTTGAGAGCTACAAGGAATTCATACACTTCGGACTGACCAGCCAGGACATCAACAACACCTCCGTGCCTGTTTCCATCAAAGAAGCGATACAGGATGTGTACCGTCCACTGCTCATAGAGCTTATAGAGGAGCTTGAGCGTCGCGCCGATGAATGGAAAGATCTGCCCATGGCTGCAAAGACACACGGACAGCCCGCATCGCCCACACGTCTCGGAAAGGAGATCATGGTATTTGCCTACCGTCTGCGCCAGCAGCTCTCACAGCTTGACAATATCCCTGTCAGCGGCAAATTCGGCGGAGCTACTGGCAACTTCAACGCACACCTTGCTGCATATCCCAATATCAACTGGCGCGACTTCGGCAAGAAATTTCTTGCCGAACATCTCGGCATAGTGCGCGAAGAGTACACCACCCAGATATCAAACTACGACAACCTTGCCTCGCTCTTCGAAGCGATGGGACGCATCAATACCATCCTGATCGACTTTGACCGCGACATGTGGCAGTACATCTCCATGGAATATTTCAAGCAGAAAATCAAGGAGGGAGAGGTAGGTTCGTCGGCGATGCCCCATAAGGTCAACCCCATAGACTTCGAAAACTCCGAGGGCAATCTCGGCATAGCCAATGCGATATTGCTCCATCTGTCGACTAAACTCCCTGTATCACGTCTGCAACGAGACCTGACCGACTCTACCGTGCTCCGCAATGTAGGCGTGCCTATGGCTCATGCTCTGATAGCATTTTCAAGCACTCTCAAAGGCATGGGCAAGCTGCTGCTCAACGCTGATGCTATCAACCGCGACCTTGACCGCATGTGGAATGTAGTGGCAGAGGGCATCCAGACCATCCTCCGCCGTGAGGGCTATCCGCATCCCTATGAGACCCTGAAGCAACTGACACGCACCAATGCGGCAGTAACAGCCGAGAGCATATCAGCTTTCATCGACACACTCAATGTCAGCGATGACGTAAAGGCTGAGCTGCATCGTCTGTCTCCACATACTTACACAGGATATTAATCCCATCAATCTTTTCGCGTAATAAGTAAAACTGATAATACTGACATCATGGAAAAACTCCAGAAACTTCTCGCTGAGAAACTGCTGAAAATCTCAGCAATCAACCTGCAGCCCGATTCGCCTTTCACATGGGCATCGGGATGGCACTCCCCTATCTATACCGACAACCGCAAGACTCTCTCCTACCCTGAAATACGTTCGTTTATCAAAGTGGAACTTACACGACTCATTGAGGAGAATTTCAGTGATGTGGATGCGGTGGCAGGAGTTGCGACCGGAGCCATTGCCCAGGGCGCACTTGTAGCCGATCTGATGGGCAAGCCTTATGTCTATGTGCGCTCATCTCCCAAAGATCATGGGCTGGAAAACCTTATAGAAGGCAACCTGCTCCCCGGACAGAAGGTCGTGGTCATCGAAGACCTTATCAGCACAGGTGGCAGCAGCCTGAAGGCTGTGGAAGCCATCCGCAAAGCCGGATGCGAGGTGATAGGCATGGTTGCCATATTCACATACGGCTTCCCGCAGGCTGAAGAAGCATTCACCCAGGCTGGAGTGCGTCTGCTGACACTCAGCAACTATAATGCGATGCTTGACGCAGCTCTGTCGACAGGCTATATCCACGAAAAGGACCTTGAGACCCTGCGTCAGTGGCGCAAGGATCCCGCCAACTGGATGAAATAATAAATCGCCGATATCACCGTTATTATAGTATATGAAATCAGGCATTCGCGATGCTATATAATTCGTGGATGCCTGATTCTATGACTGATATACTTCTCATAACACAAATTATCTACAAAACCATGGCAAAATACTCAAGCCAACCAGTGACTATAAACGGCTCACAAGCCGATGTATATAATAAAATCAGCAATCTCGGAGCGTATCAGGAACTGCTCGACAAGATGCCCGACGATTTGCGTCAGAAAGCCGGTGATGTTCGTTTCACTGACGATGCCATAATAATCAACGCTAATCCCGTGGGCGAGATACGGCTTGAAATCATCGACCGCCATGAGCCTGACCTGATCAAGTTAAAGGCATCCAATGCACCTGTCCCCATGTTCCTGTCGCTTGAACTTGACAAAGAGACAGACAGCACGACCAAGCTCGTCTCTGTCATAGAAGTGGACGTTCCAGCAATACTCAAGCCCATGATTGGTCCTAAGATGCAAGAGGCAGCCAACCAGATGGCAACCCTCGTCGGACGGCTCTTCAACGGTAACGACCAGGCATCATAATCAGGCGGCTATGACTCTCCTTACTTTTCGAAATATATCACGCGCATGTATTGCAGTCGTCGCGGCATCATTGATGTGCATAGGTGTGAGCTCATGCAGCAAAACAGATGATGACCGCATACCTGTCACTAACGTCCATCTATCGATATCTCAGGCAGCATGGATCCGTTATGGCATACATGGTGCTTTTGAGCACGTGTATTTCATAAAGCAACGCGGCATACCCACAGGATATCCATATGTGGCATTTGATGAAACCGGCTATGCAGGCATACTGCTGGTTACTGGCGGAGGAGGCGAAAGCGACCTGAAAGCCTACAGCCCCGCCTGCCCTGTGGAGCGCGACAATCATGTCATCATAGAAATCACGACCGACGACGAGCAACACCCCATAGCTCTCTGCCCCCGCTGCCAGAGCACATTTGACGTGTTCAACTACGGTACCCCTCTTACAGGCGAAGCCGCCCAGCGCAAATTCAGCCTCTCTCCCTACTCCATCCACTCCGAACCAGGCTATCCTGTCATAGTCACCCCCTGAATCATCAGGCAATAAGAATAATTGTACGTTTGGATTATAACGCCTAAAAAGGTATATTTGTAATCCAAACGTACATTTTTATACCATTCTGACGATGGCCCTTTCACTTTCAGCCGAACAAAAAGACCTTAAATCATTGTTTATCAATGATGACAAGTACATAATACCTACGTTTCAACGTCCTTATTCCTGGACTGAAGAGCAGCTATTGCAGCTGTATTACGATATCACGAATGCATTTGAAAACGGCGAGGATTACTTTTTAGGCAATATCATTCTGGCTAAAAGCCGTACGGACAAAAGCATTCTTGAAATCATAGATGGACAGCAGCGTATGGTGACGCTTTGGCTCATGCTCAAAGCACTGTCAGTAATGTTGCCGACTGTGCCGAGATTGAAATCCATGATTGAAATAGAATCTTGGGAAAGCGGTCAAAAACTGCCCAAAATAGAATCACAGATATATGAAGCGACAGATAACGAGCAACTCAAAGACATAATGGTCTGGGAAGAGCGGGACTTCATCATGGCAGCTCCAGAGGGTCGGTTGTATCGCAATGCGCAAAAACTTTACGAATGGTTGGAGGCATATATTTCTCGCCTGTCTGAAGAGGAAAAAAACAGTTTCTGGAGATACTGCATACAATCATTATACTTATTGCCTATAGAACTCTCTGGTGAGACATCGGAGGATGCTCAATCAAAAGCATTGACCATATTTGAAACCATCAACAACCGTGGTCTTGACCTTGAAGATGCAGACATATTCAAAGCCAAGCTCTACAACATGGCAAAGCACGAAGGCAGCCAGCAGCAGATGATAAACCAGTGGCATGAACTGGTGGCATCGACCACCGAACTGGGATTACGTCTGGATGATATTTTCAGACATTACTCGCATATAATTAGAGGCCAGCATTCCATCACTTCCAATGAGAAAAGGCTCAGAGATTTTTATACCCGTGAAGATATTTCGCCGCTGAAAATTGCAAAGCATACCGAAATACTTGCCGACCTCGCAAGAATTATTGACACGATATCTCTGTTGGAATACTATAGGCAGCAACCGACAAGACTCGGAGCATGGCTGCAAATACTCAAAGCATATACCAACCAGTATCCGTGGTATGCGCTGATCACATATGTGTATAAGAATATATCAGACATCAATGACCATCAAGACAAGCTCCAGGAGTTCATCGAGAAGTTAGTGCGGTTTTGCTATATCAGCGGATCGACAACTACAATCAAATATGAGATATATTCCATCATATCAAAAATTATGAGGGGGGAATATATCCAAGACTATTTTGTAGAATCAGGCGATTTCAACCTCCAGCCTCTTCTTAAGAATCCACGCCGTCTTAAGACCGGTCTGATATTGCTTGCTTTCTATCTTGAGAATCCCGAGCAGGATGCTTTGCAGGATATTAACGTCGACCGTATCATCAAAAGCTGCGACACTGATGCTGAAAATACAAGGCTGCCAATCAGTTCGCTTAGTGACATAACCAACTATATGGTGACTGATATCCCTAAGCGAGCACTACCATATGCCGAACGTTACGCCATGCTAAACCGGTCTGCAGTTCCAGGCATCAGAAATTTACTACCGTCCCACTATCCGACCGAAGATTTCTTCCAAAATCGATTGGAGCAGATATGCACGGTCCTTACAGAATTCTTCACTGGTTGTAAATTCGCATGAACAGTCTTAAAATATCAGACTTCAAAGGCATATCGCAAGAAATTGACTTTGAAATGCCCGGCAATATCAATCTTGCCATATACGGAGACAACGGCAGCGGCAAGACATCTATATTTGAAGCCATCCGTCTTTATTATTTCGGGCAGGATTTGATAAATGACACGATTCCGAGAAACGCGATACAGGCAGAGCGTGATACAGCCATATCCAATTGGCTTGATTCATTCAAATGTCGGCATGGTGCACACCGTTTTGCGATTGAAATAGATTCCGTTCCGATTGACACAGCCGCCTCTAACACAGAGCAGGTATTCATGCTGGAAGGAAAATCTCTCGCAAAATATGATGAAATAACTTTAGACGGGCTTATCAACGCATATACCGTACATGGCTCCAGTCTGCCGCAGTGGCAGTCTATTGCCGATGACATTGTTTATACCGTGAACATGGTCATGCATGAATGTTTCCAGAAAGATGTCAGCATAAGCCTCTCCCCTGACGACGGCAATCACATCATAATAGAGGACACGCAACGGAATTTGCGTTTTGTGACGGGACTGACAGCATATTTCAACGAATCAAAAATCAGACTTGTAAAGCTCTTATGCTTTCTGGCATATGCTGTCAATGCAGCCGATGGTTCGGCTGGCAAACGTCCGTTGCTTGTGCTTGACGATTTCGTCACAAGCATTGATACAAGCAACCGCATATGCCTGGTAAAATTCATCCTGGATAACTTCAAAAAGTTCCAGATCATACTGATGACCCATAATGTGAGTTTCTTCAATCTGATAGCTTATATGGCAAATGATTATGCAGCAGACTCAAAGTGGGTGTTTGCCAATATCTGTTGTCATGGACTCATATGCCGACGATATGATCATAATCACGATGATCCCATCAGCAAAATAAAGAGCGATTATGACAACGACCCTTCAGATATCAACACCATAGCCAACAGACTGAGACGCAAATTTGAAAATATGATTTCCGAATTTGCAAAGCTCACCCTAATGGATGCACACTCCGAGACAAAGGATTTGCTGACACGGCTGCTCTCTGACGCACCTGTATACATCAATGTCAGCGGAAACAATGTCAACCGAGCTGATGAACTCGTAAAGCGGATACAGGAGACCAGCCGCCGATGCCAACCAAAGAGATTGGCTGGAAGAATACAGTCCATTATTGACCAATATGACCGTTCAGACGAACTCAAGCCCATACGCGAGATGCTTAAGACCATGAAACTGTATCAAAAAGTCATACTCCACCAAGGCTCACACTCGCAGCCAGGATTACCTACAATAACCACCCGTGAGATAGACCTCATATTCGCACTTATGAGCAATCTTGAAACCAAACTTAAAGAACTGCTCCGCAATGCCAACGTATATCGCATGTAGCCTTTTGCAGTATGCCGTAATCTAGCATTTTATTCATCATCCTATCCCCCACTATGGCAATATTTCGTGAAATATCCAGAATATAGTCCAACGAATCCGATAAAATCCATATAAACGGGAAAATTAAGCCAAAATTATTTGCATAAGTCATCAAAACAGCTTAACTTTGCAGAGCTTTTTGAGAGGAACATCACCCCTCAGAAGTCCAACGGAGATTCGCTAGCTCAGCTGGTAGAGCACAACACTTTTAATGTTGGGGTCCTGGGTTCGAGCCCCAGGCGGATCACAATAAGAAATATCAAATCGCAGAAAACCTCTGAAAATCAACGATTTTCGGAGGTTTTGCTTTTTACCTCCTACCCCAAATCGGCGCAATATATTGCAATATCCGGTGTGCAAGAAGGGAGCAGGATTTTTCGTAGTCGATTTGCTCCCTACAACGTAGTTATGTCATTATTTTTCAGCGATTTGCGTTGATTGCATCGTTATCTTCCATGCTCCCTTGCGGGAGCAAATGCGGGAGCCGGATATGGACTTGTGGTACATTTTTCATAGTGTACCACAATCTGCGGTCTGCTTGTACCACACATCTTATAGTACCTTATAGAGCAATATTTGAGATAACCCATGCTTGAATAATTGTTAAAAAGGGAACAAAATGAGGGAGCAAACCGACGCAATTCGCAGAAAAATTGATTTTGCTCCCTCCAATCACCCCGGTTTTCTGATGTCTTCGGGTATTTACAGCTTGTAAAACTGAAAAAATTTGCGTATCTTTAAGATACCATTAAACCCACAAGACAAATGAGACTATCCAACGAAAGCTATTTTTCCTTGAACTTCATCGCAAGGAAAAGGCAAAACAAGGAGGGAGAGCTGCCCATCTCCCTGCGTATCACGATGAACGGGCAACGTGCGGAAATCTACATAAACAGGTCGGTAAGACCCGATGACTGGAACGCCTCCAAAGGTCAGTCGAAAGGCAAGACCAAGAAAGACCTTGAACTGAACCGCTACCTCGATACGGTACGCACGAAAATCTGCGAGATACACAACCAGCTCGTCATGCGTGACGAACTTGTCAATCCCGATGTGCTTAAACGTGCCTTCCTCGGTAAGCTCGAAAAGCCTAAGATGCTCTGCGAGGCTTTCCGTGAGGTCAATGTGAAGGTGCGGGAGCAATACGAGCGTGGCGATATATGCAAGGCTACGGTGTTACGCTGGGAACGCTGCGTTGTGTATCTGGAGGAATTCCTGCTCGGCAAGGAGAATGTGAACGACATACCGATGAAAAAACTCACATCGGGTATGGTGGATGACTTCGAGCATTTCCTCCGTGTCCGCAAGAAATGCGCCAATAACGCCGCCGTGAAATATATCCGCTATCTCAAAAACGTGGTGCGTGTCGGCATAGCCAACAAGTGGATTGAGGATGATCCGTTTATCGGCAAGCGTTACACCCGAACCAAAACGGAGCGGGAATTTCTTACCGAAGATGAACTGAAGGCTATAATGAAACTTGATTTGTCCGCTTTGCCGCGCCTTGACCTCGTGCGTGACACGTTCGTGTTCTGCTGCTTCTGCGGTCTTGCCTTCGTGGACATTTCCACCCTCACCCGTGACCAGATAGTCACCGACGACAACGGCGAGGAATGGATACGCAAGGCGCGCCAAAAGACCGGGGAGGTCAGCACCATACCGCTGCTCGACATACCGAAGATGATTGCCGAGAAATACCGCAACCATCCGAAAGCGGTCGCAAATAACCTCGTTATCCCGGTAATCTCCAATCAGCGCATGAACTCGTATCTTGCCGAAATCGCCGACCTTGCCAAAGTCGGCAAGCATCTTACGACCCACATCGCGCGCCATACCTTCGCCACAATGTCGCTGAACAACCATGTCCCGATTGAAACAATCTCAAAAATGCTGGGGCACTCCGACATTGCCACAACTCAAATTTATGCGAGGATGCTTGACCATACCATATCGGAGGATATGGAGCGTATGCGTGCCAAATTCGACATGGTACCCACCGAAATAAAGCCGCTGCCGGAGGAGCCAACGGATTTTATTCCGGCACCGCTCCCAAAACGTGGGCGTCCGAGAAAGATACGATAGACTACACATCATAGAGCAAGGGCGACAATCGGATAACATCCGGCTGTCGCCCTTTCAAATTAGTGGTGGTGGGATTATTCGTTATAACGCGGGTGGAAACTTTCTTCCAGCAGGTATGCAATCTCGGACTCAACATAGAGGCACTTGCCGCCGATTATATAATAAGGCAATATGCCTTGATCACGGTAATTCTGAACTGTCCTTCGGCTCACCCTCAACAGTTCAGCAACCTCCTTGTCGGTCAGGAAACTAATGTTGCCGAGTATCGGGTGGTGGCTCTTTCGGATGAGTGCAACTGAATCGAAAGCCTGTTGTGTCCTGTTGCGAGCTTCTATTATACGGGGATGATTGCCGTTTATAATCTCGTCAGCCATTGGCGGATAATCTCTGCGTTACGCCGTGACGCTCGGCATAGCCGACAACTTCCCGGCATGGATATTTCACCCCGTTGTCATCATCCCTGACAAACCCGATTTTGCCGCTGTTGCGTATGGATTGCAGAGTTGAAGGTGCAATTCTCAAAAACTCGCAGACTTCCGTGACTGACAGCATTTCATCCGGCTTTTTACGGCGTATATGCCCGGCAAGGGATATTATCATGTCGCATAGAAGCTGGTGTTCGTCGAGGATACTGTTGAAGGTATCCTTTTCAATAAGTAAGACTTCCATAAATTTAAGTGGATTAAGTGGTGGGTGGGATAATAGATAGTTAAAAAAGTCGGCGGGTATCCCTCCCGCCGACTCACCACTAAATCCACAATCAAAA
>CAMQYL010000027.1:0-40074 GCA_947039275.1 uncultured Bacteroidales bacterium
TGCCCTGAATTGTTAAAATTTTCCCCGGACAGCTGTGCGGCGTGCCGCGTCATCAGACGCAATACAGCTTGCTTGGTACGATGAGGGTGTTGCAAAACCTGTCAATTGTGGTGATCCTACCTGTATGATGTAGGGACATGCCATGGCATGTCTGCTGATGCTCAAGTACTTGCAGATTAGATGTCATGGCATGTCCCTACAATATTGTACGATTCGGAGTTTTGCAACACCTTCCCTACGTACATGTGGTTTTCACCAGCCGAAGGCTTTTTCACAGGTCATCCATAGTCCTTTGGCTTTGAGGACTTGCTCGATGATGTCGCGCGCCACGCCGTGTCCGCCGTCGGCAGGACTGATGTAGCGGGCTATGGCGCATATTTCCGGGGCTGCGTCGGCAGGTGCTACCGACAGACCTACCGCAGCCATCACCTCGTAGTCGGGTATGTCATCGCCGGCATAGGCTATCTCCTCGCTGCTCAGATTGTAACGCTCCATTATGTCACGAAGCACCGGCAGCTTCATTGACGCTCCCAGATATATCTCCTCGATGCCGAGTGCATTGTAGCGGTGGCGGATGGATTCATCCTTGGCTCCGCTGATGATCGCCACGAGAAGTCCCTTTTTGACGGCAAGCTGCATGGCATATCCGTCTTTGATGTTGACCATGCGGCGTGGCATCCCGTCATCACCCAAGGGGATGCACGAAGGGGAGAGCACGCCGTCAACATCGAAGATGACGGCTTTTATCTTTGTCAGGTCATAGTCGGTACGGCTCATATTAAGCGGTTTTTTGTATTGTTGTCAGTGTAATCGGATATGATGGAATCACTCACGCATTTATATAGCGAAGCCTTCTGTGGCGTAAGCATCTGCATGTGCGCTGCCATGATGTCACTGTCGCCCCTGCGGGCTGGACCTGTCTGCCCCTCGTGGGGACCTATGGCTACGGCTTTTCGGAGCGTCGCCTCTATCAATGGTTCTAAAAGCGACAGACTCAGGTCTTCAGACTTGAGAATCCCTTGTGCCTGTGCCCACATATGGTTGGCGAAATTGCTTGCAAACACAGCAGCGAGATGTATGCGCTTCCGTCGTGCCGAGTCGGCTTCATGTATGCGTGATGTGAAGGAAGAAGCTAATTGTCGGGCTTTGTCAAGGGTAGCATCGCAATCCCCCTCGAGCAGCATGGTGACAGATGCAGGATCCACTACATCTCCGGCGGTAAATGTCTGGAGCGGGTAGAAGACGCATCGTCCCTCGCCCAGACCGTCCAACGCTGACAATGGCGAAGACCCCGATGTGTGACACCATATGCCATGTCGTGAGGCATCAGTATGCAGCTTCCGCAAAGCATCCGTAAGCGGTCCCACGGCATCGTCCTTGACAGCGATGATATAGAAATCGGCATCTGTGACAAGCTCCGACAAATCATCGGTCGCCTTAGCACTGAGTGCACCTGCCAGCGTCTCAGCATGTCGGAGCGTCCGGCTGTAGACCTGTATGATGTCAGCATCCGCGCCCAAAGCAGGCGCAAGACACGAGGCAACATTTCCGGAGCCGAGAATCACGATGCGAGGACGAGCAGATGAAGCCATGTATATCACTATAATGTAGGGACATGCCGTGGCATGTCCGATGTATGCAAATGGTTATGATATCGTATGGTCAGTAATGTAGGGTCGCTACATGTAGCGACCGCAAATAAGCAGCCGTTTTCAGTGTAGTTCCGTAATATCCTGACAGGATTGGCGTTATCCCCAGCGGTCTATGTGTACCTTCTCCCAAAGGGTTTTAGAAGGGTCGAGAGGTTTGCGCTGCTCGTCCTTGTAGCCGAGGGTTATGATGCACTCGATGTTGACGTGTTCGGGGATGCCGAGCATCTCTTGGAGCTGCTCTTCGGCAGAAATGTTTTCGGCACCGAAGCGGTTGCGTATCTGTATCCAGCACGAGCCGAGACCGAGAGCTGCTGCCTGAAGCTGCATGTAGGATGCGGCGATGGAACAGTCCTCTACCCATACGTCGCTCAATGTGGTGTCGGCAGCCACTACGACAGCCATGGCGCACTTTGCCACTGGACCGGCTCCCATGGTGCGCACTTCGCTCATGCGCTGGAGCATCTCCTTGTCATCTACTACGATGAAATGCCACGGATGGGAGTTCTTGGAAGTAGGGGCAAGAAGTCCGGCTTCAAGAATCAGTTTGACATCCTCGGCTGGTAGTTCCTGGGCAGTATATCGCCGTATGCTGCGGCGGTTGAGTATCAGATGGTTAAAATCAGTCTTTTCCATAATATTTGGTGCGTTTTGTAGGGTGACAGCTTTATTGATGCGCCCCTTGTGGGCGCCTCTCTCTGTTAGCCGAGGGGCTTCCCCCTCGGAAAGGTCTATCAGGGGAACGCGCTGCGCTTTGCCGCAGCACATTATTCGCTATCATGTTGAGCATCATGGTGTTTTGATGTGTTGCGGCAAAGCGCAGCACTATGTTGAATGCATCACGACCGAAGGGCAAGCCCCTCGGCTATGATAGAGATGCGCCCACAAGGGGCGCGATACAAGGCTATGGTGTATGTCTTATTCGTAGGGACGCGGCGTGACGCGTCATCAAATGCAATTCCTGATGCTAATACGATGACGCGGCACGCCGCGTCCCTACAACCTTGTGGTTTATGGTTACATAATTAACGGTCGGATGAATACGCATGTTTTCGTGCGTATTTGGGTATGGCTGGTGATCACTTCACTTCGCAGACCCATGCGCCGGGGTAGCGGGTGGCGGTGGCTGGCTGCTGCGACACAAGAGCTTCCTTGGAGTCGGATGCGGCAGAGTAGACGCGATAGCGTGAACCCATCTTCTTGACCTTTAGAGAGTTGTCACCGCTTTGGCGTATGAATGCTCGCGCATCGCTGTCAGATGTCAGTGATGCCACCACAAGTATGTATGATGCTTGGTCAGATGCTTGGGTGTTTGCAGCCACAGGGCGCTCCTTCATCGCGGGGACGCTCGGAGTGGCAGTCTCTTTGGCTGTGACAGGAGCAGGGGCAGGTGCGGGCGTGCTTGTCTGTGTCGGAGCCGGGTTGGCTGGGATAATCAGCGGTGCATCCTCGCGTTGCTCGGGCACTGAGGGCTTTACTGTGGCAGTGGCGCTCTCGGGATCGGGGTATGCGATATACAGTTCGCGAGCGAACTGCACAGGCTCAAAAGAGGGGAAGCCGGTGCCCAAGGCTGCCATGGTGGTGCGGTCGGTGGAGCGGGAAGGGGAGAGGTATGTGAATACGCATGTGGCTATCACTGCCACAGCCACGGCTACGCGGCTGTAGACCGAACGGGCTGCTGTGATCCAAAACGGATGCTGCTTGAAATCTTCGTCATAAGCCGAGATTGCATCCGAAATCTTGGAGGATTGTTGGGCAGAGGAGGCTATCAGCTGCTTGATCGGGGTGACCTGTAGAGTCGGAAGCACCGCATAAGGGTTGACGGCTACTGACAGCGCAGAGGGGATAAACTCCGGAGTCGCATCATCCTGATACTTGAGTGTGCCGAGAGAGCCTATAGACAGGGTGCCGGCAGCCGCTATGCGTGATTTCAGAGCTGCCACGCAGTCAGCCAATGACTCCGAGGCGAGGGCGAACGACCAACGGTGGCGGCGCATCAGGCTTGTCACGAGCATGCCGTCGTTATGGTCGATGCGCGGGTTGAACGAGAGCCGGCGCGAGGGCGGCATGAAAGCCCCTGACTCCTTATTTATATAAGCGGGGACTTTCTCGGCTATGAATGCGCCGAAACCGGGCACGATGACACAGTCATTGCGCACGATGAGATGCTCTATATGTTCTGTCAGGTTAATCATAGCAAGGCAAAGTTAGCAAGAAAGGAGGAGATTACAAAATTTCACGAAACTTAAAATTGAGATAAAATTTTTTGAGGAAAAATTCGGAAAAAATGTAAATAATCTGAAAAATTAATATTATATTTGCAATGTCATTTTTGGGAAGATGCCTTGCGAGACGCAAGCGTTGATGCATGGCTCGGACCAGGGATGACGCAAACCTAAAACATCAACCTTATTTTTCAACCAATTCAAAAAAACAACGATTGCATTATGAAGAAATTTACTCTTGCTCTCGCAACCCTCGCATTGAGTGTCGCCTCAATGAACGCAGCTGACTACTATCTTATCGGCGGTTTCAACGGCTGGACTACAGCAGATCCTGCAACAAAATTTACCGAGACTGCACAGGCAGGTGTGTATGAACTTAAGTATGACGGCACGCTTACATCTGGTTTCAAAGTGAACGATGGTACATGGAGCAATCCTGACATCAACTTTGGCAGCAATGGTGACAACCTCGTAGTAGGCACACCCTATGCGTATGCAGTTGGCGGCTCCACAGACGATATCACTATGGCTGACAATGTCGCAAATCCTACTGTGACTCTGAATATCAATGACGGTACACTCCTTGTAGTAGGTCAGCAGCAGGAAGCGAGGACCATATACGGTATCCATGGTGAAATCTTCGGCGATCCCAAATGGAGCACAGAAGAGATGTCAGAGGAAAGTGGCAAGTGGGTGCTTTCAAATGCTGCTGTAGTTCCTGGCGGATTCGGTATTAAGCAGATGGATGCTGACAGCGGTTCACAGACTGGCTGGTATAATTCGGCATCTGATGGTACAGTAACTCTTAACACTCCTATGGCTGTTACAGCTGGAGGAACAAACTGGACCAGCGACCTTACCGGCAGCTACAGCTTCACCTATGACCCCGAAGCTCAGACCCTCATCATCGCTTCTGCATCTCTGTGGAACGACATCACAGCTGACGAGAACGCTACTTTCGCTATCTACACCATCGAAGGCAACATCGTGAAGGCTTCTGCCAACATCGCCGATGTTGAAAACCTCGAAAGCGGCATGTACATCATCAACGGCGAAAAGGTGATGATCTGCAAGTAATTCCGACTAACTTTACATCATAAGTCAGCTGCCTCCACCCACTCCCGGGCGGAGGCAGCTCACGTTTTGCCCCGGCAGCTACGCCGCCGGATGTTTTAAAAGGATTCATTTACCACAAGCTGCACAAGCCATATGGCTTGTGCAGCTTGTGGCTACTGCTCCCCTCGCGGTTAACACCGCGAGCCTCATCTCATTAATTCGGCAAACGTACTCTTTTCACCTCCCCCCCTCACGTAGGGACGCGGTGTGCCGCGTCATCGTCCCAGGCGACGTGATTGGAAGCCGCACCAACCATCGCGTAACCCCACGCCTGATACGATGACGCGGCACGCCGCGTCCCCTACGTCAGAACCGGCAGGTGATTTCGCGGCAGAGCCGCGAAGGGAGCTGTAGCCACATGCAAGCGAGCCGTCAGGCTCGTGCGGCTTGTGGTAGGCGACGTCCCCCCACGTCATCTGGCGGCGTAACTGCCGGGGCAATCCCCTCAATGTGGAGAGCGTGTCACGCGAGGTCGACCTCCGAGGGGTCTACAAGGTGGTGGAGGATGGCGAAGATGGTTAGTCCGGCGGGGGAGTGGATGGAGAGTTTGGCGCAGAGATTGCGGCGATGGGTGGTGACTGTGTGGACGGAGAGACATAGATGGTCGGCAATCTCCTTGTTTGCCATGCCACGCGCCACGCATGTCACTATGTCACGTTCGCGGTCACTCAGCAACGCGAGCTGTGGGTCGGTGTCTGACTCCGTAGCGTTAGGGTCAGCAGCTTCTGACTCCATAAGTCGTGACCGCAGGGCATCCTCCATATGCGCGATGGCAGGGATGAGTAGCTGCTTCTCGACTTCGAAGTGTGACATGAAATCGCGTTCGCACGTGATGATGTCAAACAGCACTGAGCTGAGACGTGAATTGTCGTGCTGCTTGTAGTGGTAGATGAAGATGTCTTTAAGCTCCTGGAGCTTGGTAGCCATATGTCCGTGACTGGTGGAGAAGCGGGCTATGTTGAAGTCCTCTGTCATCTCTCCGGCGAGCAGGCGGTCAACGTAGGCAAAGATGAAATCGTTTTCGTAAGCCATGTGACGTGTGACCTCCTTTACATAGTCGTCAAAGAAGCGTATGAGCTGGAACGAGACTTCATCGGTGTCGGAGTAATTGATAGCATCAATCAGATTGTGGCGTATCTTGGGGAGGGCAAAATCAAGGAAATAGGAGTGCGCCCGCTTGAGGTACCCTGTCAGGGATGACAGTGATAAGGTGCAGGTGTGGTAGTCCTTGTCGCTTAGAAGATTACAGACGGCGAGAAAAGTGTCCGTGTCGACACCGTTGGCACGGCAGGTGTCAGCCACCGACGAATCGCCGAAGCCGAAGGCGATGTCGAAGCGGCTTATCGCCATTAGGAGCATGTTGTTGTCTATAATCAACTCGCGCATGGTGTGATGCGGGCGGTAGGGCTGGATGGCTTCCATGTAAATGGGATGTATATGTGTACTTTTAACCAATGCAAAGGTATTCTATCCAATCGACCTGCACCATACCCAAAATTGGTGAAATTTTGGGTGGAAGATTGTCAGTGGGGCTTTACGCTTATGCTATGGACGCATCATTAACCTAAATTTTAAGTATTGCCGCCTCTCTGAGACGGCAATAACTTTGCATCGCAATTGAAAAATCTATTACAGTTAAAAGCCAATCAGTTTATGAAAACAATTTCTAAGTTCATGGCTATGACCATGATTGCAGCAGGTTTCCTCATGTCATTAACTTCATGCGGCAGCGATGACGATGATGACCAGCCCGCAGCACCCGCAGCCGGAGCAGTGGCTGGTACTTACAATGGCGACATGACATGCAGTGTCATGGGGCAGGCATCTGACTTCGAGGATGTGACATTTACAGTGACAGCCGTAGACGATGCTACCGTCAACATCGCAGTGTCAGATTTCGGCGAAGCACCGATGAAAGTAGAAGGCTTCTCAATGAACGGTGTTAAAGTCTCATGCGCGGACGGCACATATGAGTTCGCCGCTACCGAATACAGCGGCACCACATCTGCCGGTAAATCATATTCAGGCACAGTGCGCGGCACGTATGCCGACGGAGTACTCAACGTGCAGTTCCAGCTCCAGTATGGAGCTATGCCCATGCCGCTGATATGCTCATTCAGCGCCCCCAAACAGTAAGAAATTGTAGGGACATGCCGTGGCATGTCCGCTTCCCCAGACGAAAGTATCTAAGGAATTTGCTACAAGCGGACATGCCACGGCATGTCCCTACAACCTGTTTAGATAACTATAACCAATGCAAATTATCACAAAAATCATTGCCGTCATCGTCTGTTTTCTGACCACATCCATCGCAGTCTTTGCCGACAGCAGTTATGTCGGCAAGGTGCTCGACGAAGCCGGAGGTCCGCTTGCCGGAGCTGTCGTGAAGACTGTGAAAGGCAATGACATGACGGTCACCGATCTTGATGGCATATTCAAGCTGCCATGCCGCACATCGGGTGCGCTCAAGGTGACAGTATCATACATAGGGTACAACACCGACGAGTTTATCCTGCGTCCTTGCGGCAACGTCGGTGAGCAGATAATAAGGATGACTCCCGACATGACTTCGCTTGACGAGGTGGTAGTGACCGCCACGCGTACTCCTAAGTCGCTCAAGGATGTGCCGGTGATTACCCGTCTGATTTCGGCTGATGACATCAAAAAGACCGATGCTACCAATATCCAGGATCTCCTGACCGAGGAAATCCCTGGGCTGGAATTCGGTTACGCTATGAGTCAGGAGACGTCGCTCAACATGGGCGGTTTCGGTGGCAAAGCGGTGCTGTTTCTGGTTGACGGAGAGCGCCTTGCAGGAGAGACCATGGACAATGTGGATTACAACCGCCTCAATCTCGGCAATGTCGGACAGGTTGAGATAGTCAAAGGTGCATCGTCGGCTCTATATGGAGCGAATGCCGTTGGCGGCGTGGTCAACCTCATAAGTCGTGAGAGCAAGGAGCCGTGGAGTCTCAACGTCAATTCGCGTTACCGCTCCGCAGGCAACGAGTGGCGCAGCGGCGGTGAGTTCAATTTCAATGCCGGACGCTTTAACTCCAATACATCGGTGCAATATTATACAGTGGAGACTGTGAAACTGACAGATGCCTTTGACACCCAGTCAAGCATACATGACATTTATGGAGGCAATTCGCTTAACATCAAGGAGCGTATGACCTACCGTCTCAACGACCGTCTGCGCTTCATAGCCCGCGGAGGCTACTTCGCCCGCGTCAGCAACCGTTCCAACTATGATGACCACTACCACGATTATACAGGTGGACTGAAATCGGTGTGGAACATCGCAGGCAAGCAAAACCTTGAGGTGTCGTATAGCTACGACCAGTATGACAAATCGCGCTACGTGGGAGGTGTCCGCACACATGACCATGACTACAGCAATCGCCAGCATATAGTTCACGGACTGTACACTCATTTCTTCGGGCAGAATGTACTGACCGTTGGGGGCGACTACATGCACGACTATCTGACCACCTACCAGTTCAAGGCAGGGGAGGATCACACTCAAAGCTCTGTGGATGTTTTCGCACAGTTTGACTACAATCCTCTCTCGTGGCTCAATCTCATCGCCAGTGTCCGTGAGGATTATTTCTCAGCATCGAGAAACAACGCTGTTACCGCCCGCTTCGCTGCCATGTTCAAGACCGCACCCGTGACGGTGCGTGCATCATATGCCGGCGGCTTCCGCGCCCCCACGCTCAAGGAGATGTACATGGACTTTGATATGGCTGGCATTCAGATGATATATGGCAATCCCGACCTCAAGCCCGAGCGCAGCCACAACTTCAATGTGTCATTGGAGCGAAGCGGCATGGTCAGCTGGAGTCCGCTCCGCGGTTCCTACAGTGTCAACCTGTCAGGCTACTATAACTACTACAACCGCCGTATCACCACTACCGACTTCCCCGGCGATGCCGAACGCGAATCCGGTGCGATGTATTGCAACGAGGACGGGGTGAAGGTGTCAGGACTGGATTTCACTGCACGTTACCGTCTGCTGATGGGCATCGGAGCATCGGTGAGCTACAACTACCTGCATGTGGCAGGCAGTTCGGTCGACTCGCAGTTCAGCCAGCCTCGTCCTCACTCCGCCACATGGCGACTTGACTATGATAAGCAACTTTGCAGTGTCTACAAGCTCTACGCAGCGATATCAGGACGGTACATGTCAAAGCCCGAGAGCCGCTATCAGACTGACGGTGCATATTCGCTGTGGAAGTTGACTTTGCAGCAGCGGATATGGAAAGGCATCAATGTCAACTTCATGATAGAGAACCTCTTTGATTATCGCCCCGAAGTGTATTACTGGAACTCTGCTCCGACCACCGGGCGCACTTACTCTGTGGGACTGAGTCTTGACGTGGACGCATTATTTAAATGATATGTATATGAAACGGAAAAATATAATAATCGCCTCCATCGGCGCAATAGCTCTAATAGCTGGAATTTTTGCCGTGTGGAGAAGTATGGCATCAAGCACACGCATCGCCTTTGTCAACTACCAGGCGATAACCTTAGGACAGATAGGCAAAGCCAATGACAACTCATTTGTAAAAATTGAGGAACTGCCCGTTGAAGAACTTGACCGAGCCAGGAAATATGACATGGTGCTGGTCAACGGCATGGGTCTTCGCATCACCGACGAGCAACGGAAGGCACTCGTCAAAGCAGCCGAGGACGGAACACCGGTACTTACCACTGCTGCCACCAATCCTCAGAACATGATAGTGTCAACCGACTCTATCGATACCGAATTTCTAAAGCAGTATCTAACTGGCGGGCGTGCCAACTACCGCAACATGCTCAGATACATACGCAAATTTATCGACGGCAAGCGGTGGTTTGTCGATGAGCCTGGTGATCCAGTGGCATCCGCATCGTCACTGCTCTACTATCCTTCGGAGGATGACAACCTCAACTTCGCTTCGGTAGCGGACTATGAAAAGTATCTCCGCTCCCATGGAAAATGGCGTGACAATGCACCAAAAGTCATCCTGACAGGGCAGATGGGTGTAGCTGACAGCCTTGTAGCAGCCTTTGAGAAGCGCGGCATGACCGTCTATCCGGTCAACAGCATACAGCAGTTTATCGCAAAAAGCCATGCCGACTCGCTGCGTGTTTCAGCCATGATCAATATGGCTCACGGACGCATGGGCGACATGGTAGTCAGGTATCTTGAAGAACACAATGTGCCGCTCTTTTCGCCAGTTAATGTCAACCGCGATTATGACGAGTGGATTGCTGACAAGATGGGCATGAGCGGAGGCTTTCTGTCGCAGAGCATCGTCACTCCCGAGATTGACGGTGCTGTGCGTCCCTTCGCCCTGTTTGCCCACTACAAAGGTGATGACGGACTGCCATATGTGGCTGCCATCCCTGACCGCTTGGAGGAGTTTACCGAGACCGTAAGCAACTATGTTTCGCTCCAGAGCAAGCCTAATAGTGACAAGAAGATAGCGATATTTTATTTCAAGGGTCCAGGGCAAAATGCACTGGTGGCTGAAGGTATGGAAGTGGCTCCGTCGCTCTATAACCTCCTTGTGCGTCTGAAAGCTGAGGGCTACAACGTGGGCGATCTCCCTGCATCGGCATCTGACCTTGAAAAGATGATAGCTGAGAGAGGCAAAGTGTTTAACGAATATGCCGTAGGTGCGAAATCTGATTTTGTCAAGGAAGCATCTCCCGAGATGATTTCCAAGGCTGATTATGACAAGTGGTGTGCGGAGTCATTCTCTGCGCAGATGCGTCAGTCGGTTGACTCGATTGACGGCGAGTTTCCCGGGCACGGCATGAGCGATGGCGATGGCAATCTGGCGATGGCCTGTCTCAGATTTAGCAATGTGGTGCTGATACCGCAGACTGCAGCCGGTCTTGGCGATGACGATTTTAAAATCGTTCACGGCACAGATGCGGCACCGCCACATGCCTATGTGGCTTCTTATCTGTGGGCACGTCATGGCTTCGGTGCTGATGCACTTATACATTTCGGAGCGCACGGATCTCTGGAGTTCACACCTCGTAAGCAAGTGGCTCTCGGCAGCAACGACTGGTCAGACCGTCTCGTCGGTACCATGCCGCATTTCTATATCTACTCGACATCCAATGTCGGAGAGGCGATGATAGCCAAGCGCCGCAGTTATGCAGGGGTGGTCAACTATCTTACTCCGCCGTTCATGGAGAGCGGTGTCAGAGGAATCTACAAGGAACTTGCCGATGCCGTGATGGAGTATAACCGTGCCCTCGGCGCGGAGAATGAAAATGCCATTCAGGCGGCTTCGCTGAAAGTGAAGCGAAATGCCGTCAAGCTCGGCATCCACCGCGAACTGCGTCTTGACAGCATCCTCTCTAAGCCATATTCACAGGATGATGTGGCTCGCATAGAGATGTTTGCCGAGGAACTTGCCAATGAGAAGATAACAGGTGCGCTATATGTCATTGGCGAGCCATATGCTCCGGAGCATGTCAGGTCGACGGTATATGCCATGACCGTTGACCCGGTTGCATACAGTCTAAAGAAGTTGGACGATATCAAGCATCACGGACAAAAGCATCCGATGACATCATATCGTAATAGAGCCGCAGCTATGGTCAATGGATTGCTGGCATCGGACAGGAATATGAGTGATGCTGAAATCTGCGCGTTTGCTGGAATCGGTCAGTCCGAACTTGACAGTGCGCGTGACATTATCGAAGAGGTTGAGGGTTCAAAGGACATGCTATCAAAGATGATGGTGATGGGCTCGATGATGTCATCCAAGCCCTCATCTACATTGAAAGTGTCCGAACGCAAGGCTCCTAAGAAGCATCACGGCATGATGCCAGGCATGTCTCCTGAAAAAGCTCTGGTTATGGCGCGTAAGATGGGAGCTGATGAGGTAGCCCTCAAAAAGATGGAGGCAGCTATGAAGCGCAAGAGCGTTGTTGCCAAGGGAGGTAACGGACACGGTATGTCTGCAAAGGAATCTGTGAGTGCTGAGCAATTAGAGTATGCCACTGCTATAACCGAAGTGGAGAGAGCTTTGAGAAATGTCAGTCGTTATCGTCAGGCATTGATGCAGAGTCCTCATAACGAGTTGCTTTCGCTTGTCAACGCTCTCAATGGCGGTTATATCGCTCCGACATCAGGAGGCGACCCTGTGCTGAATCCAAATATACTTCCGACAGGACGTAATATGTTTGCAGTCAATGCCGAGGAAACACCCTCTCTCTCTGCCTGGGAGAAAGGCAAGTCGCTTGCCGACAACACTATAGCCATGTATCGCAAGCAGCATGGAGACTCTGTTCCGCGCAAGGTGAGCTATACGTTGTGGAGCAGCGAATTTATTGAGACCGAGGGAGCGACCATAGCGCAGGTGCTTTATATGCTCGGAGTAGAGCCTGTCCGTGACCCTTTCGGGAGAGTGACTGACTTGAAGCTAATACCAATAGAGGTGCTTGGACGTCCGCGCATCGATGTTGTAGTGCAGACGTCAGGGCAGCTCCGTGACCTTGCCGCTTCGCGCCTGTTCCTGATCGACAGGGCAGTCAAGATGGCAGCCGAAGCTGATGACGGCAAGACATCCAACTATGTCAAGGAAGGCATCACCGAGTCAGAGAAGCATCTTGTGGACCGAGGAGTATCGCCCAAGGAAGCCCGCGAACTGTCTGCGGCGCGTGTGTTCGGTGGTGTCAACGGCAACTACGGCTCCGGCATCCAGTCAATGATAGAGGCTGGCGACCGCTGGGACTCCGAGTCGGATATAGCCGACACATATATTAATAACATGGGTGCCATCTATGGCAGCGAAGCTGACTGGGAGAAGATGCGTGAATATGCATTTGAAGCCGCGTTGACCCGAACTGACGTAGTGGTGCAACCACGCCAGAGCAACACGTGGGGTGCGCTCAGCCTTGACCATGTATATGAGTTTATGGGCGGCATGAATCTTGCCGTGCGTAATGTCACCGGCAAAGACCCCGAGGCATATCTGAGTGACTACCGCAACCGCAACAACGTGCGCATGCAGGAGATCAAGGAAGCCATAGGGGTCGAGAGCCGCACCACTATCCTCAATCCCAATTATATCAAGGAGAAGATGAAGGGAGGTGCCGGCGACATGTCGGGCATAGCGGATGTCATACGCAACACCTACGGATGGAACGTGATGAAGCCCCAGGCTATCGATGACGAGTTGTGGAATGGCATATATGATACCTACGTGGCTGACAAGCAGAATCTCGGCATCAAGGAGCACTTCAAAGCTGTCAATCCGGCGGCGATAGAGGAGCTGACCGCCGTAATGCTTGAGACAGTCCGCAAGGGTATGTGGAAAGCAACGCCTGTGCAAATCAAGGCTATGGCTGAGCTTCACACTGAGGTTGTCAATGAGTATAAACCCTCTTGCTCTGGTTTCGTATGCGATAATGCCAAGCTCCGCGATTTTATCTCTGAAAACGTCAGCAAAGAGAAGGCAACGGCATATAAGGATAATATCGCCGATATACGTTCTGAGAAAATTGCATCAACTGATGACGGCATGGTCCTGAAGCGTGATGAGCTTAACTCAGTGCAGTGCGAGACAAACCGTGTCAATGGGTTAGTCGTGGCAGCCGTGGTCGTTGGGGTACTTCTTTGTGCCATTTTAGTGATACGTCGTCGTAATAAGAAACAGGCATAGAAATGGAAACATTGGTAATGGTAATCATGCTGCTGGTGGCAGTGGCATTTGTGATGAAACTGACCTATCATAGTCCTGTCGGGTTGGCTGTGACCTGTGTGATGGGAGCGCTATTTGTACTCATGACATGGGAGTATGCGACAGTGCAGTCAAAGACCCAGATAACCGATTGGTTGTCTAACTCCGCTCTGATGCTTGACACATCCGTAGTGCTGACACTTGACGTGGCTGTGCAGATGGTGATGTGTGTGCTGATGGCTAAGAAAGTCACTACGGGCAGTCTCTCAGGAAAATCGGAGGCATTACTGGAACTGATACTGTGGTTTCCCGGCGTATTGATATTCCTGGTGATTTTTGCCGCGCTTGTCAAGATGATGTTTGCGTTGACCGGCATGGATTTCGCGCTGATAGGGTGGAGCTGTGCCGCAGTCATAGTCATCGTGCTTCCATTGGCGGTATATACTGTGAAGTGGCTGCTTCGCGACGATGATGACCGGCTTGAACTGATGTTTGTGATCAACGGACTCATAGCCGTGCTCGGTATCATCGCCACAGTCAATGGTCGCACGGCAGCCATAGGCACAAACAACGTAGACCTGGCAGCACTTGCAGGTGTATTCGCCACACTTGCCATCGGCACGTTATGTGGACTCGTAATCAACAAAATAGAAACCAAAAGACAGATAAAACGAATCATAAAATGAATGTTATTTCAAACATCCTCTACTGGATTTCGACAGGGCTGCTTGTACCCGTCATCGTATTGCTGATTTTTTTCTTTATACGAGCCTTGATACTTATCGGCGGTTTTATGGGGCAGTATCTCCAAACCAAAAAGACAACCGATATCCTGTATAAGGACATAGAGAAACTATCGCCTCAGACACTTGAGCAATTCGAGATGAAACTGGCTGCCCAGCAGCCGTCGGCTGTCAAAGCGTTTGCAGAGAAAATCATCGCCAACCGCGCCGACAGCGGAAAACTTGACCTGATGCTTTCGGAATATGAGATAGAGGCAGATAAAAATCTATCGACCTCAAAAGTCCTGACCAAAATGGGACCAATACTCGGACTGATGGGCACACTGATACCTATGGGTCCGGCGCTTGTCGGCTTGTCGACCGGCGATATCGCTTCAATGGCATATAACATGCAGGTGGCTTTTGCCACCACTGTCGTAGGTCTCGTGGTCAGTGCCATCGGTTTCCTGACTCAGCAGGTCAAGCAGCGTTGGGCTGTCAAAAATCTGACCATCCTTGAGTATCTCGTTGACGTAGTGAAACAACAGGCATCCAAATCAGCACAGGCATGAGACGCAGACGTTCACTCTTACATACCGAGGAAGATTCCGACCCGATGAGCGTGGTCAGCAACCTGTTTGACGTTGCCATGGTGTTTGCCGTGGCTCTGATGGTTGCTCTTGTCAGCCGCTACAATATGACCGAGATGTTTTCGCAGGAAGATTTCACTATGGTGAAAAATCCTGGCAAGGATAACATGGAGATTATCACCAAGGAAGGGGAGAAAATCAATCGTTACACCCCCTCCGAAGATAAAGACCCATCTGACTCCAACCGAGGCAAACGCGTAGGAGTAGCCTACGAACTCGAAAACGGCGACATAATCTACGTCCCCGAGTAGTATAGGTTGCAATTCGTAACAATAATATGCGTATATTTGCATTGTTAAACCACAACGCGGATATACGCATATTATTTGTCACATATGAAAAAGGTAGTAAAGAGAATTATTAAGACAATCTTATGGAGCGTAGTGGGTATCATAGGCCTGCTGATAGTCGCATTCTTGCTTCTCCGTTATGTTTTTCTTGATGAATTTATGGAGTGGCAAAACACGATCCTCCAACAAGAGTATGTCGCAGAACTTAAAGCCTCTGCACCATATCATGCCGATAGTATTGCCTACGAGTTTACATATGTCCAGGATTCGGTAGCAGCCCGTGAAATCAACGAATATTTCAGACTGGACACAATCGTTAATCCGGCTTCCACCACATGGGAAAATACACTGGCATTAGCAAAGTTCGTGTCGCGAAATATTCCTCACGGTAATCAGTCCAAGCAGCCAGTGTCGCGTAATGCCATAGCCCTATGGAAATACACGCGTGAGGTAGAGCCTGCTTTCAATTGCCGCATGCATGCGATAATGATGCATGAACTGTTGATGGCATCAGGCATTGACAATAGGTTCATTACCTGTCTGCCTGCGGATTCGACAGACACCGAGTGCCATGTAGTCAATGTAGTGTGGTTGCCAGAGTGTGAGAAATGGGCAATGATTGACTCGGATATGCAGGCATGGATCAGTGATGCTGATGGCACACCGTTGTCACTTGCAGACATACGTGAATGTTATCTCTCTGACAGTCCGATGGAGATTCATCCATTGTCAGACGCTGACAAATTCCAATATGGTTATTACCGCCGTTACTGGTCTAAGAATATATATTGGTTTGAGGCGCGTGTGGATGCTGGCTATGACAAAGAGACAAATCCTGGGGGTATATATGTTGCTCTGGTTCCTCCTGGTTCTGATGCTCAGACCTGGGCTTTACGACAGAGAAAATCTGTCACCACTGATGCAACTCGTTTCTGGGCATCTCCAATCCGATAGCATGGGAATTTAAAATATATTGACGTAGGCATGCGGAATACTGCATGCCTACGTTCTTTTGAATGTCGTATGGTTGGTTAACGATTATGTGTTAATTGTGTTAAAAATGCAAATGGTGTCTGTCCATTTTGTTATGGGCTGTGTTATAACAGTGTAATTGATTTAAAAAGGACGCTCTGAGACCCAGTCCGTTGCAGGGATTTCTTGATTACCCACACTAATCATATCGATTACATAGGAGTTCATAACCAAAATAACTAACCTTTTCTAACAATCTAATCAGTACGACATGGCAACAACCCAGTATCATCCCGTGGTACAAGAGCTTATCGATATGATAGCCCAAAACGGATGGCAGAGCAAGTTTGAAGAAGCCTTGAAGAAGGCTCAGTCCTACAACGTAATCGGTTTTGAAGATGTCAAGACCCTTGATGATTATTTCAAGTGGATCGATGCCCAGCTTAAATGGGTTCCGGTAGAAAACCGTTACGGCAAGGTAGTGTTCCAGCATGTCTGCAAGTTCTATTTCATCCTTGACCAAAGCCCTGTAAAGGAACTTCAGAATCCCGTGACACCCCATGACAAGATGCAGCCTCTGACCCCGCTGTCAGCATGGATGCGCAAATTCATGAATGCACTCGGCGAATGGATGGACGATCCCGCCACAATCACTCCCGAATCAGAGGCTACTTTCTTCGAGTGTCCTCCTTACAACATGAACGAGTATCTACGTCCGCGTGGTGGATGGAAGAGTTTCAACCAGCTTTTCGGACGTTACACCAAACCTGGCTATCGTCCTATCGCAGCTATCGGCGACAGCCGCATCATCACCGCCCCTGCCGATGCCACATTTGACGGACAGTGGGAAGTCAACTCCAACACAGGTGTCGATATCAAGGGTCTCCACTGGAGAATCGAAGAACTTCTTGAAGGCAGTCCATATGCCCATGAATTTGAAGGCGGTCAGTGGACACACTCGTTCCTCAACACCACCGACTATCACCGTCAGCACATGCCTGTAGCAGGTACCATACTCGAGGCTCGTGTAATCCAGGGCACAGTGTATCTGCAAGTGACAGCAGAGCCTATTCCAGGTGATCCCGACGGCAAGACACAACTTGTGGGCAAGCGTGTATTCGGTGCTCCTGATGATGCAGGTTACGAATTCATGCAGACACGTGGTCTGTTTGTAATCGACAGCCCGATCGGTCTCGTAGCAGTCCTCCCGATGGGCATGGCTCAGGTATCGTCAATCGTTCCTACCGCCGAAGTAGGCCGCACGCTCCACAAGGGCGAGGAAATCAGCTACTTCCAGTTCGGTGGCTCGGATATCGTCATGGTATTCCAGGAGAAGAGCAACGTAAGCTTCACCGCACAGCCCGGTGTACACTACAAGGTAGGTACACGCGTAGCCGTAGCAAATCCTGTGATTTACAAGAAATAAGTGCAGGACAGAATATCAGAGAAAACAGAAAAACACAAGTCATTCCAAAATTCAAAAAGTAACATTATGGATACTTCCAAACTGCAACCTATCATGCAGAAGTTTGTCGCCCTCATCGATGCTAACGGCGGCGAAATGCGTAAAGCCCTCGAAAAGGCACTTGATTACGTGCATGAAAAGAACGTCATAGAATATGCCAATATCCGCACACTTGACGACTACATCGACTGGAACAACAAGAACCTGATTACTCCATGGCTGGAGAACCGTTACGGCACAGCCACACTGGAGAAGTTCAAGACCATGTACTTCCTGCTTGACGTGGCTCCTGTGGGTCAGTACCAGAACCCAGTGGTGCCCCGTCCTACCGATCCTGCTCTTACACCACTGTCAGAGTGGATGCGCGAATACCAGATCGCTCTCGGTCAGTGGATGGATGATCCCTCTTGGTTGACACCTGAGGTAGAGAAGTCATTTGACGAAGCCGGTCCTTACAACATGAATGAATACGTTCGTCCGCGTGGCGGATGGAAGACCGTCAACCAGCTCTTCGCACGTCGCACAAAACCTGGCTATCGTCCTATTGCAGCCATCGATGACCCCCATATCATCGTATCACCTGCCGAAAGCACATTTGCCGGACAGTGGGAGGTCAACTCCAACACAGCAGTCAACATCAAAGGTCTTTACTGGCAGATTCAGGAACTTCTTGAAGGTAGCCAGTACAAGGACTGCTTCGAAGGCGGTCAGTGGACACACTCGTTCCTCAACACCTATGACTACCACCGTCAGCACACACCTATCATGGGTACTGTACTTGAAGCCCGCGTGATCCAGGGCGCAGTTTACGTACAGATGACCCTTGTGCCTGCCGAAGGTCAGAAGGATGCCCAGACCATTCAGGGCAAGACTGTCGCAGTCAATCCTGATGCCTCTAACAAGGCATTCAAGATCGATGCTCCCGACCTCGCAGGTTATGAGTTCATGCAGACACGTGGTATCTTCATCATCGACAGCCCGATCGGTCTTGTAGCTGTTTGTCCTATCGGCATGGGTCAGGTATCGTCAATCGTTCCTACCGCCGAAGTAGGCCGCACACTACACAAGGGCGAGGAAATCAGTTACTTCCAGTTTGGTGGCTCCGACTGCTGCATGGCATTCCAGCAAAAGAGCAACATCAGCTTCACTGCCCAGCCTGGTGTACACTACAAGGTAGGTACCAAGATCGCCGACGCTTATCCGGTGATTGACTACAAGCTCGGACATAAATAAGCTCATTCGAGCTTCAGCAATATGAAAAATGGAGCCGATAATCACATCTTATCGGCTCCATTTTCTTTAAAGCTGTCATGAGTTCAACTGTTTATTAATCTTCTTAAAAATACAAACAATGGCAACAACGGACAAATCCGCGACTCCTGCCTCCAATGCAGCAGCCACGAAACCCACTGGGGGCTCCAAGAAAGCCACGTTGAGCATGATGGCGATGGCCATTATGATGGTTACGACGGTATTGAGTCTCCGTGGTCTGGCATCACAGGCTGAATATGGTTACACATCCATTTTCTGGTATGTGCTATCAGCCATATTGTTCCTTATCCCGTTTTCTCTCGTCTGTGCCGAATTAGGTTCTACCTACACCAAAAGCGGTGGTCTGTTCCGCTGGTGTGCAGAGGCTTTCGGTGCACGATGGGGATGGGCAGCGATGTATCTCGAATGGATGACTGTGGTCATATGGTTCCCGTCGGTACTGATGTTCGGTGCCGTATCACTTGCATATGTGTTCTGGCCCGAGACTTTTGACCAGCATCTGGCATCCAATGTCATATATACGCTCATAATAGTACTGGCAGTCTACTGGCTAAGCACATTTAACTGTTTCCGCGGTCTGAAGAGTGCCAATAAGCTGTCGACCTATGGCGGTCTGTTCGGCACCATCATCCCGGGTGCGATTCTTATCATCCTTGGTATAATATATGTATGCACCGGCGGTGAGAATTTCATTCCTACCGACCATTCGTTCTGGCCTGACTTCTCTAAGTACAGCACTATTGTGCTTGCCGCATCCATATTCCTGTTCTACGGGGGTATGGAAATGCAGGGTGTGCATGTCAATCAGATGCAGAATCCTCAACGCTCATTCCCTAAGGCGGCGCTCATTGCTGTGGCGATTATTCTGGCAGTATTCATTTTCGGTACACTCGCTATCGGCTTTGTGATGCCTGAAAAAGACATAAACTTGCTTCAGAGCCTTCTTGTCGCTTACAACAGTCTTTGGGCACATCTCGGATGTCCATGGCTCGGCAATGTGATGGCTGTATTTGTCACTTTCGGTGTCATCGGTCAGGTGAGCGTTATCATCGCAGGTCCTTCCACAGGTATACTTGCTGTGGGTCGCTCTGGTTATCTGCCCCGCAGCCTTCAGAAATGTAATAAAAACGGTGTGCAGACCCACATCCTTTGGATCCAGGGTATCATAGTCACTATCCTTGCACTTGTGCTTGTGGTGCTTCCTTCAGTGCAGAGTGCTTATCAGATTCTGAGCCAGATGGCTACCATCATTTATCTGCTGCTTGTGATCATAATCTATTGCGCTTTCTTCCGTCTGCGTCGTACCGAGCCTAATGTGAAGCGTGGTTTCCGTGTCCCTGGCGGTAAATTCGGAC
Organism: uncultured Bacteroidales bacterium; assembly: GCA_947039275.1. Classification (GTDB taxonomy): domain Bacteria; phylum Bacteroidota; class Bacteroidia; order Bacteroidales; family Muribaculaceae; genus Amulumruptor. Next base: position 20,413 of record CAMQYL010000027.1, read on the forward strand.
AGTGGTTTGTCACCATATTCGGTGTCATCGGCGCAGGTGCAGCTATGATATTGAGCTTCTTCCCTCCTGGACAGATCTCTACTGGTAATCCTATCGTCTACATAGGCATCTTGCTCATTGGTACAGTCGTTCTATTCTCTATACCGTTTATAGTATATGCCAAGCGTAAATCCAGCTGGCATGATCCTGACACTGATTTCTATCCGTTTAACTGGATGATAGAGGGTCGCAAGCCTAACGAGGATTCAAAATGGCCTGAGGGTTATCAGCCCACGCCTGAAGAAATTCAGAATGCCATGAAACAGGAAGATAAGGTGTGATACCATAATAATTTCTAACCGAACTATCGTAAAGTCATGAGAATCAACACAGGTAAGGGGTCTATATCCCTTATGACACTCATCGCCATATGGTCGATATCGCTTGTGGTGAATCTGCCAGGACTGGCAATCACACCTATGCTGGGCAATCTTGACAAGATTTTTCCCGACACGTCCGAACTGGAGATACAGCTCCTTACCGTGTTGCCTAATCTCTTCATCATACCTTTCGTGCTTCTTTCGGGTAAGCTGTCGCTTTCCAAAAGCAAGATTTCAATAGTAGTGGTGGCACTCGTCATTTATCTGGCGAGTGGCATCCTCTATTTTTTCGCTCGGAGCATGGTGGCACTGATAGTAATCAGCTGTCTGCTCGGTGTGGGATGCGGCTTGCTGATACCATTGGCTGCCGGGTTGCTTGCTGACACATTCGTTGGCAAGTATCGCATGCAGCAACTCGGCATCAAGTCGGGTATCTCCAATATCGCCCTTGTGATAGCGACATTTGTTGTAGGCTGGCTCAGCCACGGCAATTGGCATCTGCCATTTCTTGTCTATCTGATACCAGCCATACCCCTGGCTCTGTCAGTATTTCTCAGAGGTATACCTAAGAGCGACCTCTATCCGCAGATGGCTATTGCCTCTCCTTCTCCAGAGATGAAGGCGACTGCCAAGGTGGCATCAAAGGCGGCTATGGCGGATGTGACTGCAAAGGCAATCCATGCAGTGCCTCCTACTCCCACGTCTGATATATTCGGTAAGTTCGGTCATGTCAAGGACGGGTTTATCGTGTCACGTGTCTGGTGGCTGATTGCCGTATATTTCATGGTATGTTATTGCGGTGTCATCGTTAGCTATTATTCGCCGTTCCTGATGCAGGGTTACGGCTTGTCTGACTCGGATGTCGGGACAGTGACAGCTCTGTTCTTCCTCGCTATTTTCCTGCCCGGCTTTGTATTGCCCTATATAATCAAGGGTCTGAAGCAGGGTACTCTGATAGTCTCGGCTGTGGTTATGGCTGTGGGAATATTCCTGATGACGGTCAGCCACCATTTCGGCATGCTCTGCATAGCTTCGATGCTCGTGGGTGCCGGCTATGGAGTCTTCCAGCCCCTTATTTACGACAAGGCGACGCAGGTCATCACCATTCCCGGCAAATCCACGCTGGCTTTGGCGTTCGTGCTTGCCGCCAACTATCTTTCGGTCAGTGCGACTCCCTTTATCGTGGACGGGTTTGCTGATCTTTTCCACCAGGCGCATAACAATGCGTTTCCTTTTATATTCAATTCCATTGTCATGTTGGCGTTTACAGTAGTGGTTATAATCTTCCGCAAATCGTTTGTTTTCGCCATTAACAAGACTTACTATTAATACCCTATCAACATGTTTCGACTATATCGTACAACTGGGTGTATAATGCTCTGCGGATGCGCTGCCGTGCCTGTTATGGCTCAACGGCATCCGACCACGCCTACATATCAGGAGGTCAGAATCCTCAACGACAAGGATTCTTCCGGAGTGACAGAGATAAATGTCTATGAAACATTTGTCGAGAATGCTCCTAAAGCCTACAATATACCAGGTGCTCCTCGCTTTGCTATAGTGGGCAATGACCACAAGTTTTATCTCGGCATAGGCGGTACTGTCAAAGCTACCGTGTCATATGACTGGGGCAATCCTATAGATAATCCGTTTGATTTCACCACTTCCTCCATCCCCATGAACCAGCGTCCAGGCGATGGGGGGAAGGTGCAATTCAGTGCCGCTACGAGCAGCCTTTATATCAATTTTGTCGCTCTACCTGGCACTGACAACCAGATCGGTGCATATTTCAATGCCAATCTGACAGGAAATAATGATTATGCCTTTGACTTGCAGTATGCTTACATCAAGTATCGTGGCATAACAGCCGGTTATAACTACAGTTTGTTCTCAGATATGGCGGCAGCACCCCCGAGCATAGACAACGAAGGTCCTTGCGGATTCACAGCCATACCTAACGGAGTCATTGACTATACGCATTCATTCGGTAAACACTGGAGTATCGGAGCAGGTATCGAACTGCCCATGGCATCGGCGACCACTGGCGATGAGACCTATATGGTCAATCAGCGTGTTCCTGACATCCCTGCTTATGTACAGTATGCATGGGGTGAAGGCAAGAGCTGGCTGCGATTTTCAGCAATCATCCGTAACATGTTGTACAGGGATGTCGTAGAGAATAAGAACCATAACAATGTGGGATGGGGCATCAAGATGAGCGGAAGCGCGACGCTCTGCCCATTTGTGACGGCGTATTATCAGGCTGCCTACGGCAAGGGTATCACAAGCTATTTCCAGGATCTTTATGAAGGCGGACTTGACATGGTTCCCGAAGAGGGGAGACCCGGACGGCTCACCACCGTCAAGGCATGGGGCGGCTATGTAGGTCTGCAATATAATCTGTCAAAGAACGTGTTCGCTACCACTACTTACAGTCATGTTCGCAACTATGCGCCAGATTATGCTTCCGGTGATACTCCTTGGAGCGGACAATATAAGTATGCCCAATATGCGTTGGCAAATGTGATGTGGAACATAACCCCGATTATACAGACCGGCGTGGAGTATATCTACGGCAGAAGGGTCAATATGGATGGGGAGTCACGTCACGACAATCGTATCCAGGCGATGTTACAGGTCAGCTTCTGATGATACGGCTGACATCAAGATGAGCGTGTCACGAGTATTTTATCTATTCTGACACCGTCCATATCTACCACTTCCAGGGTCATTCCTTTATAATTGATGGAATCACCTGGATGTGGTATTTTTCTTAATTGTTCAAGTATGAGTCCAGCTATGGTCGTATAACCTGAGGGGATGGTTTCTTCGTCAATATCGAAATGCAGCATGAAATCGTATATAGGGCATTGCCCGTCCACAAGCCAGCTCTGTCCGTCGGCGCGCTCTATGATAAATGCATCATCAGTGCCGACTTCGACTGATCCTACAAGACCGCCCAGCACATCACAAAGGGTGACCATGCCTTGCACTTCGCCGTATTCGTCACATACCAGCCCGCAGTGTACGCCTTTGTGGCGAAGTATCTCCAGTGTGTCATATGCCTGCATGATTTCAGGTATGAATGTCCCTGGTCTGACTGCGTCAGCAAGCTGGAAATTGTGGCTGCATACATCAAATATCATGTCCTTAAGATGCACTATGCCTATGATGTTTTCATGATCGGAGTCATAGACCGGGTAGCAGCTGTGGGTATCCTGGCGGATGACATCCTTTATTCGCTCTGTTGACATACCCAGATCCAGAGTGACGAGGTCAATCTTTGGAGTCATGATGGAACTGACACGCTGATCGCCCATGGCAAGAGCCCTGAACATGATGTCTTGCTCGAGGTCTTTCACCTCCCCGGCATCGGTGCCTTCGCGTATGACAGATTTGATTTCTTCCTCTGTCACTCGGTTTGACTCCTTGTTGAGTCCGAACAGTTTGACCAGAAGCGATGTTGAACGTGACAGCAGCCATACTGCCGGAAGGGTCAATACTGACAGGAAATGCATCGGACGTGCTACAGCCATGGCTACACGATCAGAGGCATTGAGTCCGATACGTTTCGGAAACAGCTCACCTACGACAATAGACAGATACGTCACGATAATAACTATCACCGTCTGTGCTACAGCCTTTGCTGTAGCTACCGGGAAACCAAAGGATGCAAGCCATGCGGCAAATTCGCCTGATAGCGCTGCTCCTGAAAACAGACCGGTCAAAATGCCGATAAGAGTTATGCCGATCTGTACGGTCGATAGGAAACGGTCAGGCTCTTCAGCCAATCTCAATGCTGTGGCTGCATTGCGGCTTCCTTTTTTTGCTGCAGATGACAGTCGGGATTTGCGGGCAGATATTAGCGCGACCTCCGACATGGAAAAAATGCCGTTGAGAAGAATCAGGATGACGATGATAATCAGGTCACTCATGGGATGTCTATATGTAAATGTGATGTTGCAGTGTTAAAATCTGAGATTTCTAAATGGGTAACAACATTATGGCTTCTATGGTTTGATATGGTAAACAAAATAAAAGCCCGCGTCTAAGGGTGTGACGCGGGCGAATAAACGGACCATTTTAATAATTTGGTCTTAGGCTTTTTTAATGAAGCCAGCAAAATGCCGTTTGTATTATAGAAACAATGCTGTAGCAAAAATGTTCGTTTACACGTATATTGTTATTAAACACCCTTTAAATCATGACCACTTTATGTCAGTCAGCAAAGATGACGTGTGGAGGTCGTAGATATGGAGGTTCTCGGCGGTGATAGGGGATAATAGTTGATTGTGATGCAGCTCCAGCAGGTTTGTGCTGATTTCATATATGCCCGTTTGAGCTTCTTTCTTTATAGTTGAGAGTATGTCAAGGAGCTGCTGTGGGCAGCAGCAGAAGAGGATGCCGTTGATATATCTGGTTTCAGATAGTTCGGCATTTGCTGGACGTATCGACAATTGTCCGTCAGGGGCGCACTGTACCAACTGGTTATATTTAACTCCTTGTGTGGCTATGACTGCGCTTACGAGGATTTTCCGTGCCATATGCCATCATTGTTTATTCCCTTTGTCGCGATTGATAAACGGATTGCGGGTGCGCAGAAGGGTTACGGAGTCTATGGCGGCTGTCACGCTGCCTGACTGTGGTCTGTAACCGATAGCGAAGGTTACTTTGGAAGCGAATTTGGCAGTATCTACTGTGAATTTCAGACTATGCCATCCGGTGGTGCCAAATTGGCGGTGTATCATATCGTTTGTGTCATCGCCGTAGAGTATGGCGGTGGTCACCTCCACTGGTCCACGATTGTCAGTAGAATGAAAACGCAACTCATATTCATCGCCGTCCTCCCAGTATCTGTCTCGCGAAAGGGATGCGGTGATGTATTTGTTGAACAAGCGCGTGTGGAAATAACGAGGCTGGAGGTCACGCCATACTATAGCCGAGTCGCCTTCCACATTCCCATATGAACCCATGTCTACGCTTTGTCCGGGTGACACCTTTATGCCGGCAAGGCGTTTGTCAAGTATTTTGATGACCTCATCATAGACCTCCTGGTATTTATCCATATGATAGCCGTACCATGCGAGGGAGGTATCCATAGTGGCTGCGTCAATGCCGTGTTTATGATAGACAGACTGTCGCAGTGTGATTTTGGCAGAGTCACCCTTATAGTTGTTGTAATCTTGTTCGAGCACTCCTTCGGCTTCATGGATGTCGGCAAGAACTGCTGCCATGTCATCGGTTGACAACACACCGTCAGGTCGGTTGGAACAACCGACGGCTGAAGCCAGTATCGCCCCGGACGCAAGTATGATATGTAGCCATGATGGTTTCATCAGTCTGCCACCACCTCCTCCTTGTGGGAGAAAAATTTGCTATGGAACAGGATGAGTGCTATCAATCCGACCGAGATGGCGGCATCGGCAAAATTGAAAATAGGCTGGAAAAACAGGAAATGGCTGCCGCCCACAAACGGAATCCATGTCGGCCAATCGAAACTGAACAGAGGGAAGTAGAGCATATCCACAACCTTACCCATCAGAAACGGAGCGTATCCACCTCCCTCAGGAAACATGACGGCAACCTCGGGGGGCATAGGATTATTGAATATCATGCCGTAGAACATGCAGTCAATGATGTTGCCGGCAGCTCCGGCGGCAATCAGTGCCAGACAAGCCATCAATCCTTTGGAGACATCGACTCGGTTACGTATCTTGACGATATAGTATATCACACCGGCAGCCACAATGATGCGGAACAGGGTGAGGAAAATCTTGCTTCCGAGTTCTATCCCGAATGCCATGCCATTGTTTTCAACAAACAAGAGCTGGAACCAGGAGGTGAATCGGATTGATTCGCCAAGATACATGTTGGTCTTTACCCATATCTTCAGTGCCTGGTCGATGATTATGACGAGGATGATGATAAGAGCGGCAAGACGGCCTTTGGTCAATGTCATAAAAGGATACTTTGGTTTCGGTTCAAAGGGTACTATGGATGAATACCCTTTATTTCTTCTGCTTTACTTCTATGCACAGAGTGGCATGAGGCACAGCGCGCAGACGTTCTTTGGGTATGAGTTTGCCGGTTTCACGGCAGATTCCGTAAGTCTTGTTTTCTATGCGGACGAGGGCGGCTTGCAGATTCTGGATAAATTTCATCTGACGCTCTGCCAGACGACCTGACGCTTCCTTGCCAAGAGTGCTTGCACCTTCTTCAAGAACCTTGAATGTAGGAGAGGTGTCGGCAATGTCGTTGCCTTCGGTATTGGTGACATCAGCTTTGAGAAGGTCATATTCTTTTTTAGCCTTGTCAAGCTTGGCAAGAATCAGTTCCTTGAACTCCTGGAGCTCTTCATCGGAATAGCGGGTCTTTTCACTCATAATGTGACGGTTAAGTTATTCGAGGTATGGTTATGATAAGGTAAGGATTATAAAAATATTTGTGGGCATCAACGGGTGATGCTCACAAATATGTTGTTTTCGTCTATATCAAGATTTTCAGCATCCTGGTCGTTCTCATCAACTTTGCCTACGCTGAGCGCGGATGCCAGAATCTGACGGCTGATGAAATCGTTGAAGTCCTTGACAGCATCTGCTATATCGCCGTCGGCATCCACCACTACCTTGATGCGGTCGGTGATATTGTAGTCACGGCTCTTGCGGATATTCTGGATGCGGTTGACGAGCTCACGTGCCAGTCCCTCACGCTTGAGCTCGGGAGTTACGGTGACATCAAGAGCTATGGTGATGTTGCCTTCATTGGCTACGAGCCATCCGGGTATATCTTCGGATATGACTTCGACATCAGCCAGGTCGACAGGCTTAAGCATGCCATTGATGTCAAGCATAATGGTGTTGTTGCGCTCAAGTTCGGCTATCTGTGTCTGGGTCATCTGTTGGATAGCTGCAGCCACCAGTTTCATATCCTTGCCATGCTTAGGACCAAGCTTCTTGAAGTCGGGCTTGACGCGCTTGACGAGCATGCCCTCGCTGTTGTCGGCTATCTTTATCTCTTTGACATTGACCTCCGAACGTATCAGGTCACTGACAGCTTCGACAGCTTTACGCTGCTTTTCATCCACTACGGGAATCATTATGGATGTGAGCGGCTGACGTACCTTGATATTGACTTTGCGACGCAGGGCAAGCACCATTGAGGTGATGGTCTGCGCTACCTTCATGTTTTCTTCAAGCTGCTTGTCAATCAGACTGTCGTCGGCTTTGGGGAAGTCTGCGAGGTGTACACTGGTGGCATTATCGCCTTTGGTGACTGAGGTCAGGTCGAGATAAAGCTGGTCAGCATAGAATGGTGCTATCGGTGCTATCAGAAGAGCCACCGTCTCAAGGCATGTGTAGAGAGTCTGGAACGCAGCAAGCTTGTCATCTGTCATTTCTCCGCCCCAGAAACGTTTACGGTTGAGGCGCACATACCAGTTGGAGAGGTTGTCATTGACAAATTCGTTGATAGCACGTGCGGCTTTGGTCGGCTCATAGTCTTCAAACGCGCTGTCCACATCTTTTATAAGAGTGTTGAGCAGCGAGATTATCCAGCGGTCTATCTCTGGACGCTTGTCCATGGGTACTTGCGGCAGTGAGTTGTCGAAGTTGTCGACATTGGCATACAGTGCAAAGAACCCATATGTATTGTGGAGTGTGGAGAAGAGCTTACGCGATACTTCCTTGACTCCGTTGATGTCGAATTTCAGATTGTCCCAAGGTGATGAGTTTGCTATCATGTACCAGCGCAGGGGGTCGCTGCCGGTCTCCTCGATGGCATCAAAGGGATTGACAGCATTGCCAAGACGTTTTGACATCTTGTTGCCGTCCTTGTCGAGTACCAGACCGTTGGATATCACAGCCTTGTAGGCGACAGAGTCAAATATCATGCCGGCTATGGCGTGGAGTGTGAAGAACCATCCGCGTGTCTGATCCACGCCCTCGGCTATGAAGTCAGCAGGGTAGAGGCGACGGCTGTCAAGACCTTCCTTGTTTTCAAACGGATAGTGGATCTGTGCATACGGCATCGAACCGCTGTCAAACCATACGTCTATCAAGTCGGTCTCTCGCTTCATCGGTTTTCCGCTCGCGCTGACAAGGATGATGTCATCAACGTAGGGGCGGTGTAGGTCTATGCGCTCGTAATTGTCTTTGGTGTAATCGCCAGGGACGAAACCCTTATCCTTGTAGGGATTGGATTTCATCAGACCCGATGCCACTGATTTCTCTATCTCGTCATAGAGCTGCTGTACGCTCTCTATGCAGATTTCTTCTGATCCGTCCTCTGTGCGCCATATGGGCAGCGGAGTACCCCAGTAGCGGCTGCGTGACAGATTCCAGTCCTGCAGGTTTTCAAGCCATTTGCCGAAGCGTCCCGAACCTGTTGACTCAGGTTTCCATTTGATAGATTTATTAAGCTCCATCAGCCGCTCGCGGGCAGCTGTGGTGCGGATAAACCAGCTGTCAAGGGGGTAGTAGAGTACAGGCTTGTCCGTGCGCCAGCAGTGAGGATAGCTGTGTACGTGTTTCTCTATCTTGAATACGCGATCCTGTTGCTTCAGCCACATGCACAGCTCTACGTCAAGAGTTTCCTTCTGCTCGGCGTCAGATGCCGGGTCAAAGGCATTCTTTACGTATTTTCCTGCCCATGGGGTGTAGGCGTCAATATTGACGCGTTCTTTTACGAAATCCGCATCAAGGTCTTCCAGTCGATAGAAGCGTCCTGTCGGATCGACCATCGGACGCTGGTTGCCATCCTTGTCTATAAGGAGCATGGCAGGGACATTGTTGAGCTTGCTGACGCGGTTATCATCAGCACCGAATGTGCCGGCAATATGAACTATGCCCGTACCATCATCAGTGGTGACATAGTCGGCAGGAATTACCCTGAACGCACCTTCGCCAGGATTGATCCAAGGCATAAGCTGCTTATAAGTCATACCGACGAGGTCTTTGCCTTCAATCGATGCCACTATCTGATAGGGGATGAGTTTGCCGCCGTTATAATCTTCAAGGCTCATGTCGGCAGCTTTGGGGTTGAAATAGCTGCCCATCAGAGCATCGGCAAGAACGACGGTCACTTTAGCTCCCGAATAGGGGTTGTAGGTACGGACGATGTTGTACTTGATTGACGGACCGACAGCCAAGGCACAGTTGCTCGGCAGAGTCCAAGGCGTGGTGGTCCAGGCAAGGAAGAAGGCGCTGCCCCATCCCTGCATGTCAGCTGTCGGGTTTATTACCTCAAATTCGGCGGTGCAGGTGGTGTCCTTGACATCACGGTAACATCCAGGCTGGTTAAGCTCGTGAGAGCTGAGTCCTGTGCCTGCTGCAGGAGAATATGGCTGGATGGTATAGCCTTTGTAAAGGTAACCTTTCTTATACAGTTGTTTCAAGAGCCACCATACGCTTTCGATATAACGGTTGTCGTAGGTGATGTAGGGATTCTGCATGTCGACCCAATAGCCCATGCGGTCGGTCAGAGTCTCCCACTCGCGGGTGAATTTCATCACTTCGCGGCGGCATGCAGCGTTATACTCGTCTACCGAAATCTTCTTGCCGATATCTTCCTTTGTGATGCCGAGAGATTTCTCCACGCCAAGCTCGACGGGCAGTCCGTGGGTGTCCCATCCAGCCTTGCGCATGACTTGGAAACCCTTCATGGTCTTGAAGCGGCAGAAGATGTCTTTGATGGTACGCGCCATCACGTGATGGATGCCCGGCATGCCGTTGGCTGATGGCGGGCCTTCAAAAAACACGAAAGAGGGACAACCCTCGCGCTGTTTGAGTGTCTTCTGGAAGAGCTGTTGCTCTTTCCAGCGGGCAAGTCCCCGCTTGTTTATGTCCGAAAGGTTGAATTTGTCGTAGACGTTGTATTTCTTGTCCATAATCTATCAGATGGAAAGCTCCATGGCTCTGACACCATGGCGAGATACTTTATGTGACTGACTGATTCCAGTCGTTAAGGCTGTTTTAAGCACCGCAAATTTACGAAATATTCCTTTGAAATGCAATATAACTATATCAAGAGGAGAAAAAGCGGATATCATCTGATTTTTTATTAAATTTGCATAAATGTTTAAGCCATTTTCTCTCAACATACATGGGCGGCTGATCGAATACGACCGTCCGGCAGTAATGGGCATCATCAATGTGACGCCTGATTCGTTCTATGCAGGCTCGCGTGTCAATGCTGATGAGATAGGCAGGCGTGTACGTGACATGATGGGTGACGGTGCCGACATGATAGACATCGGTGGCTATTCTTCACGCCCTGGAGCGGCTGCTGTGAGCGAAACCGAAGAGATAGACCGTCTGGCAGCGGGCATTGCGGCATTGCGTGAAGTCTCACCTGACATAGTGGTATCAGTGGATACGTTCCGTGCTTCCGTGGCAAAGGCGGCAATCGAGCAGATGGGAGCTGATATAATCAACGATATTTCGGGTGGCGATCTTGATGATGGTATGTTTGAAACTGTCGCAGCTCTCAATGTCCCTTATATACTGATGCACATGCGCGGTACTCCGGCTGATATGCAGACCTTGACTGATTACCCTGACGGTGTTACCGCTGAGGTATTGCGGGATCTGTCGGTCAAGCTCCGCAAACTCAGACTGGCAGGTGTCAGCGATGTGATAGTGGATCCAGGCTTCGGATTTGCAAAGACGCTGGAACAAAACTACCGTCTTATGGCTGATCTGCCCATGTTTGCCGAGCTTCTTGATGCTCCGGTGCTGGTGGGCATTTCACGAAAGTCCATGGTGACAAGGTGCTTAGGCGTGCCTGCTTCAGATGCTCTGAACGGCACTACCGCACTGAATACTATCGCTCTGCTCAAGGGGGCGCAGATATTGAGAGTTCATGATGTGAGAGCCTGCGCTGAGGCTGTCAGGATTGTATCCATGTTACCGCAATGATCAGACTATGGAACCCTTTGGATTAAGAGATGCCTTTGACATAGCGATAGTGGGTCTGCTGCTCTTCTATCTCTACAGGATAATGAAAGAGAGCGGCACCATCAACATCTTCATAGGTGTATTGTCACTGATAGTCGTGTGGGTGTTTACATCGCAGATTCTGGAGATGAGACTGATGGGCACGATCCTTGACAAGTTCATGAGTATCGGTCTGCTGGTGCTTGTCATCCTCTTTCAGGACCAGATAAAGCGTTTTCTTGTAGAGGTAGGTGACCACAAGCGGTGGAGATTTCTTCATAACTTCTTCAAGCATCATCGCAAGGCGGAGGAGTATTCGGAAGGCAAACAATACGTGTTACCCATTGTTTATGCTTGTATGAGCATGGCAAAGAGCAAGACAGGAGCATTGATAGTGCTGCGGCAGAGCATGCCTCTGGATCAGTATGAGAAGAGCGGCGATATCATAGACGCTCTGATCAATACCCGGCTCATTGAAAACATATTCTTCAAGAACTCACCGCTGCATGACGGTGCGCTTATCATCGACAATTTCAGATTGATGAGTGCCGGATGCATCCTGCCCGTCAGCCATGACAGCAATGTGCCCCGTTCGCTCGGTCTGCGTCACCGTTCGGCTCTCGGTATAGCCCAGGCTACGGATGCTTTCGCGATAGTGGTGTCGGAGGAGACCGGCAATATTTCCGTGGCTTACCGTGGCAAGCTCCATATGCGTCTGTCGACTGCCGAGCTTGAGCATCGTCTGTCGGCAGTGATAGGCAATAACCGCCCATAGATTTAGTATAAAATAAAAATGAGTATATAATGCTTACCCCAGAACAACGTCTGCAAATCGAAGAAAAGGTCGTGGCAATGCTGCGGACTGTATTTGACCCTGAGATACCTGTGGATATCTACAGTCTTGGGCTGATATACAAGATAGACCTTGACGATGAGGGCAACCTTGCCATAGATATGACATTGACTGCCCCTAACTGTCCGGCAGCTGATTTCATCGTGGATGATGCCAGGATAAAACTCGAGAGCATCGACGGAGTAAAAAGTGTCGATATCCGCATAGTCTTTGAGCCTGAGTGGACCAAAGACATGATGAGCGAGGAGGCAAAACTGGATCTTGGTTTCCTTTGATTAACCTCTTGTAATATCTTATGGTATATTTCTTGTCAGACGCTCACTTAGGTGCATCCTACATGCGCGACCCAAAGGCTCACGAGGCGAGGGTCGTGGAGTTTTTGCGTGGCATACGCAAGGATGCAACCGAGCTGTATCTGATGGGGGATATGCTTGATTTCTGGTTTGAATATCGTACTGTTGTCCCTCGCGGTTTTGTCCGTTTCTTCGGTGCTCTCGCTGAGCTTGCTGATGCCGGGGTCAAGATATATTGGTTCAAGGGTAATCACGACATGTGGATATTCGACTATCTGCCTCAGGAGATAGGTATAGAGGTGGTGGATGGTCCTGTGGTCAAGGAAATAGGGGGCAAGACTTTTTTGCTTGACCATGGTGATGCCGTAGGAGAGCGTCCCATGGGCTTCAGGATGCTACGCAAGATATTTCGTAACCCTATATGCCGTATGCTTTATGCCACCATCCATCCACGCTGGACTCTGGCTCTCGCTCATGGCTGGTCAGCGCAGAGCCGCAAATCAGGGACAGCATCAGAGCATTCGATCCGCATAATTAATGAAGAGGAAGAGCCATTGGTCAAGTATGCCCGGGATTACATTGCTGACCGGTCACATCCGAGGATTGACTATTTTATTTTCGGTCATCGTCATGCCATGCTGGACAAGTCGCTTGCAGACGGGGCTCGGGTGATAATACTCGGTGATTGGATCAACCATTTCAGCTATGCATGTTTTGACGGACATGATGTAAGGCTGAAAGTTTACGACAATGGAGATAATTAAAATACAGATATAAATCTTACCACACAATAGATACATATAATCATGAAGACAGCTCTTATAACCGGTGTTACGGGTCAGGACGGATCGTTTCTGGCAGAATTGTTGCTTGACAAAGGTTATGAGGTACACGGTACCATACGCCGCAACTCGTCGGATTTCCGCGAAAGGATATCGCATCTGGAGGGACATAAGCACTTCCACCTCCATTATGCCGACCTTGGCGACTCGATGAGCATCATGCAGGTGATATCGAAAATCAGACCTGACGAGGTCTATAATCTCGCTGCCCAGAGCCATGTGCAGGTGAGCTTCGATTCGCCCGAATTCACTGCCGATGTGGATGCTGTAGGTGTGCTTCGCATACTTGAAGCTGTCAGATTGTGCGGACTGAAGGACAAGTGCCGCATATATCAGGCTTCTACCAGCGAGCTTTATGGCAAAGTGGAGGAGGTGCCTCAAAACGAGAACACTCCTTTCCATCCCTACAGCCCCTATGCCGTTGCAAAGCTCTACGGTTATTGGATCGTCAAGGAATACCGTGAGGCATATGGCATGTATTGCTGCTCGGGCATACTCTTTAACCATGAGAGCGAGCGACGTGGAGAGACATTCGTCACACGTAAAATCACTCTTGCTGCAGCCCGCATCGCGCAGGGTAAGCAAGATAAGCTGTATCTCGGCAACCTGTCATCGCTGCGTGACTGGGGATATGCACGTGACTATGTGGAGTGCATGTGGCTCATGCTCCAGCAAGACAAGCCTGAGGATTATGTAATAGCTACCGGGCAGCAACACTCGGTGAGACAGTTTGCCACGCTTGCATTCAAAAACGTAGGCATCAATCTGCGTTGGGAAGGCGAAGGCGAGGACGAAAAAGGTATAGATGAGAAGACCGGCAAGGTGCTGGTTGAGGTGAGCCAGGATTTCTATCGTCCTACAGATGTCGTCAACCTGTGGGGTGATCCCACCAAGGCAAAGGCTAAGTTAGGTTGGAATCCTCAGAAAACATCATTTGAGGATCTCGTTCGAATCATGACCGACTCTGATATGCTCAAGATTGCATCGGAGAGAGAAGGAGAGCGTGTGCGCACCAACCTCGCCGAATTTCTTGAAAAGGGCATAGTGAAATGATTTCTGACCCACAGATAAAAATAATACTCTCCGATGTCTGAGAGGCATCGGAGAGTACATATTCAGTGAAATCATCATCATAAGGAAGTTGTCCCAGTGGTGATGGACTTAACGCTTTCACTGCATCAGCAGTTGTTTCAAATATCATTTATCGTTGCATCATCGCTGATTGGCTTTAAAGCATAAGTGAACGTCACTGCTCGGATTTGTGTTGTTTCATTAGCGGTATTTCTTCAAGGCAGTTAAAAGTAACAGATATGAACACTAATATTCCACTGCAAATTTAGCAAGGATGCAAAAGCTAAACAAATATGGTTCAGCGTTTTAACCCACTTTGTAAATCTTATATCCGTATTTGGTAAACATATCGTAAAATGTGTAAAGATTTACTAAAAACAGCGATATTGTACTATTATAGTAATAGAAGTCATTATGTCAGAAATCGTACTTGCTGCTACTTTCCCTAACATACAGGCAGCTGCCATAGCCAAAGGCATGCTGGATTCATATGGAATACCGAGTTTCGTAGATAATGAAATTATGTCTACAGTGTATCCGATAGGTTTTAATGCTCTCGGAGAGGCGAGACTGATGGTCAACGCTTCCGACCTTGACAGAGCATTGAAGCTGCTTGACGAGCACAGTGATATAAACTGAATGCCATATGATACTGTACCGCAATGTGACCCCTGATGATGCGGCGGAGATATGCCGCATCTACAATCCCTTTGTGACAGATACTACTGTAAGTTTCGAGCAGGAACCGCTTAGCATTGATGCCATGCGGCAGCGCATCAAAGACATATCCTCGGAGTATCCCTACATCGTATGTGAGGCAGACGGAGGGATCGCTGGCTACTGCTATGTGCATCCTTGGAAGGAGAGGGCTGCCTACGGCGGTACTATGGAGACCACTATATATCTTGACAGGCAATATATGCACCGAGGCATTGCCAAAGAGTTGATGACGCTGTTGATTGACCGTTGCCGCCATATGGGTTACCATTCACTGATTGCTTGCATCACGGCTGACAATGCTGACAGCTGCCATTTCCACGAAAAACTTGGTTTCAAGCTCGTAAGCCATTTCAAAGCCGTAGGCCACAAATTCGGACGCGACCTCGATGTCGTCGACTACCAGTTGCTCCTCTGAAGGCAAACAAATACCTATATATTACGATGCTTGTAGGGACATGCCACGGCATGTCCGCCTATCAGGCATTGTTTTGACATATGTCAATGAAAGATGAGGGTGTTGCAGAACTCAGACATCAGGCAACAAACACCGTCAAATTTGTAGGGTCGCGATCCAATGCTGTTGAATTAGGCATGAACAATGAATCCGATAGAGGAGGCACGTCGGAGACGTGGCAGTTGTGCGTAACCCCATGCACGGAGCGTCAGCGAACGTACATGGGGGTACCGTATGCTCCTGTAGAATCAACCTCGGAGAGGTTGTGGCACGCATGATTATGTTTGTAAGTCATTGATTTAAAATGGAAGACAAGAATGGCGGTGCAGGAACGCGGCTACGCCCCAACCTCTCCGAGGTTGATCATAATAGCATATCATCTGACCCCATGTACGTTCGCTGACGCTCCGTGCATGGGGTTAATCACGGCTGGCACGTCTCCGACGTGCCTCTTATATTGGACTCATCGTCTTTGCCGGATTCAACAGCATTGGGTCGCGACCCTACTTTGGTATAAATTGACTGTTCTGCAACACCCTCCCTACGACTCGGATAAACGCATTGACATTGTTAGCGTTTGCCGCATAGACTAAGGGGGGATACAATAGAAACAACAAGGGGTGTCTTGATTTCAAGACACCCCTTGTGATATTTGGGATGGAATCGCTTATCAGAGATTGCCGAGATTGAAGGCGGAAAACTCGAGGTCGGTAGCGGCTTGAGCTGCCATGTTGCGGTCGAGTGAGATAGCCTTGCGGAGGTTTGTCATTACCTCAGACTCGTTGTTGGTGCGGGCTCCTACTATGGCTTTGAGGTAGTAGGTGGTCGCATCAGGAGTGATGTTGTTGAGGATTTTCTGGGCTGCACTGTAGTTCTTGTTGAGAATCTGTGCCAGGGCGGCATTGTTGCTCTGAGTATCACCGAAAGCACGGAGAGCCTGAGAGTTGTCGCCTTCCATCAGATAGTATGTGCCTAATGCACCACCGAGACCGTCGACATCGGCTGCCTGTCCGAGTTTCTGCTGTGCAGTCTGCATATCGTTATTGACGAGTGCCAGCAGAGCTTCGTTCATGGCGATTTCCTTGGCGGTAGGATTGATAGACTTGGCTTTGGCAAACTGGGCGTTAGCTTTGTCGTATTCTCCGGCTGCATAGTAGAGATTGCCGAGGTTGTTATACGCGCGGTAGTCATCGGGATACTGTGCGATGGCGGCTTCGTAGATAGCCTGTTTGCGAGCCTTGTCGTTTGTCAGGTTTGCTGCATAGAGGAGCTCGTCGACTGAGAGATCTTTGGGGCTCTTGTCAAATGTTGCGTTGATCTGCTCGTCGCTGCGTCCGATTACGTTGACAGATGCAGTCAGGCGAGAACGACGCAGCTTGGGAAGGATGGTCTCGGCGAGCTGGTCAAAAATGCTTGACATGTTGCGTATTTCCTGTTCGCGTTGTGCAGGATCCTTATACATTGACAGTACGGAGAGGATGAGTTGCTTGTCCTGGATATCGCTGGCAGCAACGAGTTCCTGGAAACCTTCCCAGTCCTCAGGTGTAAACTGGGCGGTCAGTTCGCCGAAACTTGAGATTCTGTCCTTCTTGAGCTGATCGTTGAGATACTTTGAGGTGTTAGTCTCACGGTTCTCAGCAAGCTGGGTGTTAAATTCCAGAGAGCCTTCAGGCGAAGCATACGAGGAGATGTTGATTTCTTCAATCACACGGGCGGTATCCTGAGCGGCTTTCTTAAGGTCAGATTTGAATGCGTTCATCCCTTCGGAGTTTGTCTCGCCAGAGCGCACATTTGCCTGGTTGATGAGGAAGTGGATATCAGCTTTGTATTTTTCGTTGACTATGCGCTGGTACTTGTCTGCGGCAGCTGCGGGATTCACTGTGCCGGCGTCTGTCAGAGCGGCTGTTGCCACTACGCCGTTAGCCACCTTGACTGATGGGAGAACGTATTGTTTGTTGCCCTGACGCACATTGAAATCGAGATATAACTCGCTCTGACGCATTTCGGGCTGATAGACGTAGTTGACCGGAATAGTCATTGTGCCGCCGTTGTCGTAGCTTATGGTGGGGTAGTTGCCTCGCACCTTTTCGCCCTCAAACATGACAGGGGCTGACTTCAACTCGCCATTGGCAAATTTGAGGGTAGGAGTAACTGTCAGTTCGGCATTTTTCACAAAGAATTTCTGAGGCACGCGGGCTGTCACAGTAGCAGGCACGTTCTGTCCGACAACCTCAAGCGGCTGTGGATTGCATGAGAAATACTCGGATTTGAAATCTTTCATCTTTGACGAGCACCCTGCGAGAGTCATTGATCCCACAGCCAGCGTCAGCAACGAGCATTTGGAGTAGATGTTCATAGTTACAAAAGTAATAATTGATGTGATGTCTTTTAGACTTACAAATATAAACCTTTTTTCAGCCGTTTGTTGTCGCAATCGGCTGATGAAACTTTTTTTAACTTTTAATAAAGCCGATTTATCCCTACATTTGTATCAGCAAAAGCACTGATGCGGTAGTGGCTCAGTTGGTAGAGCATTGGCTTCCCAAGCCGAGGGTCGCGGGTTCGAGCCCCGTCTACCGCTCCAATATTTAAGTTGTTGATTGTCAACAGATTAGTTGATATTATGATAACTTGTTAATAGCTGGATTTTGATGGTGTAAGTCAAAAAAAAGACCAATACAATCTTGCATTTATGCGTTTTTTGACGCATTTGCATTCTTTTAATTGCAAAATGTTTGCAAATGGTTTGCAAATAAATGTCCTGAAAAAGGTCGCGAGATTTGTTTTGGCAGACTTATAACCATGGTATCTATCAAACTTTATCTTGATTGTAGAGTCCCTAAAGCTAACGGCACAAATCCCCTCAAGATTGCAATTTCTTCTAACAGGAAAACTCGTTACGTCCCGCTTGGTATCTTTCTATTAAAGGAACATTGGGACGGGACTAACTATGTGGTAACTGCCGATAATTCCAATGCCAGACTCCTGAATCTAAGCATTAGCCGCAAATTCGTAGAAGCGGAGGCTGTAGTATTAAAATTGGAAGCATCGCAAAATGACACCATATCCTTAGATGAATATGTTGATGCGATATCCTATGCCCTCAATGGCAAGTCGCTTCGCAAAAGACAGCCTAAAGTCATTACTTTTGTTGATAAACTGATGGAGATTGCAAACTCTCCCTCAAGAAAAGAAAGTACAAGACAGCTTTATCGTAATACCCTTGCTCGGTTAAAGGCTTTTAATCCCGCTATTGAAAAGGTAGCTTTTGAGGAAATTGATAAAGCATGGCTTATTAAGTTCGATGAGTTCCTTGCTCAGACTGCTCCATCAAAGAATTACAGGAACATCCATCTGAGGAATATTCGAACGGTATTTAACGCAGCCCTTGATGATGAGATTATAACTTGTTATCCATTCAGACGGTTTAAAATACGACCAGTGCCAACTCGAAAAAGAGCTTTGTCAGTAGAAAAACTGAGGGAGCTTTTTACGTACCCGGTGGAGGATTATGCTATCAGATATGTTGATTACTTTAAGTTGATCTTTTGTCTGTGCGGCATCAATGTCATTGACCTATGCAATCTCACAGAGATTCATGATGGACGGATTGAATACACCAGGGCTAAAACAGGTCGGTTGTATTCAATTAAGGTAGAACCGGAAGCGATGGCAATCATTGAAAAATACAGAGGCAAAAAGTTTTTATTGGATGTCTATGACTCCTATGCCGACCACAGAGACTATATTAAAAAAATCAACAAGGCATTACAGCGCATCGGCCCATTTGAACGGCGAGGACTTGGTGGGAAAAAGATTATTGAACCACTGTTCCCTGGGTTGACATCTTATTGGGCACGTCATACATGGGCGACTATAGCAGCATCACTTGACATTCCCAAGGAGACCATTGCAGCAGCTCTGGGACATGGAGGAAATACAGTGACTGACATCTACATCGACTTTGATCAAAGAAAGATTGATGAAGCAAATCGCCGTGTGCTTGATTGGGTCTTTTACGGCATCAAGTAGATATCCCACATATCCCACATATCCCACATATCCCACATATCCCACATATCCCACATATCCCACATATCCCACATATCCCACATATCCCACATATCCCACATATCCCA
>CAMQYL010000028.1:0-36803 GCA_947039275.1 uncultured Bacteroidales bacterium
TAATGTTAAAAATATGTCAGCATTGCCTACCTAAAAATGTCATGTGCTATGATGATTTATAAGACTTATATGGCATGCAAGCTGAGATCGAGCTGCGCGCGTTAGGTGGAGATTTTGTTGGAAATGCGAGGGGAAGTGTGTAAATTTGTAGATAGGAAATTATGTTGCATGAATCATGAAAGATATGGAGACTCACGATATTATAGATAATGCTTCGGGAGGAGACGCCAACAATGGCTGTCCCACCCATGGGACTCTGTATCTGATGCCCGTACCCATGAGTGATGCGTCACCCTTGTCGGTGCTCCCTGCGCGGAATATCGAGTTAGCGAGCAAGGTGAAGTATTTCATCGTGGAAAACATCCGCTCTGCACGGCGGTTCCTCAAACGGTGCGACCCTTCTATCGTGATTGACGAGTTGCATTTCGAGGTGCTCAATGTAGATACACCAGCCGAAAGCGTGGACGAGATGATCACGCCGCTGACCAAGGGGCATGACATGGCAATCATCAGCGAAGCTGGTTGCCCGGCTGTGGCTGACCCTGGTGCCCTCGCAGTGGCGGCGGCACAGCGCAAAGGGCTGAAAGTGGTGCCATTAGTAGGACCATCAAGCATACTCATGGCTCTGATGGGGTCGGGATTCAACGGACAGAGCTTTGCTTTCCGCGGATACCTGCCTATCAAACCAGATGAACGGCAGGCATATCTGAGACGAATGGAGCGACTGATACAAACCGATGACCAGACGCAGATATTCATTGAGACCCCCTACCGCAACAATAAACTAATCGACACTCTGACGCGTACACTACACGGCTCGACCAGACTGTGCGTGGCAAGCGATATCACCGGACCAAACGAGAGCATAATAACCCGCACAATATCCATCTGGGCGAAATCGACATATAATTACGACAAGACTCCCACCATATTCCTCCTCTACAAGTAGCCGATGGCAAAACAAATCAGACGTTACAGCGCGGATGCCTACCGCTCGATGCCTTCACTGTTTGACGACAGTGAGCTATCCGGCACGTCTATAATGGAGGAAATCAGTCCGACCGCCGCCAGACGAGCCCCGATGATACGCTTCATGAGTTTCGGGAGCGGTTCGAGCGGCAACTGCGCATTTCTGACCGACGGCACCACGGGGCTACTAATCGATGCCGGGGTAGACACCGACCACGTGGAGCGGTCACTCGCCCGCAACGGCTACTCGATGGACTGCGTCAAGGGAATACTGCTCACGCACGACCACGGCGATCACGTCAGAAACGTCTACAAGATAGTCCGTTACCACAAGCACATACGCCTTTACTGCACCCCTAAGGCTTTCGGAGGCATCATGCGCCGCCACAGCGTATCGCGTCGTCTAAAAGACTATTTCCAGGCGATATACAAGGAATTCCCATTTAAAATAGGCAACTGGGAGATTACCGCCTTTGAGGTGAGCCACGACGGCACCGACAATGCAGGCTTCTTCATGACCAACGGCGACCAGCGCATAGCCATCGCCACCGACTTAGGGTGCATCACCGACCGTGTACGCTACTACATGTCACAAGCCCGCAATATCATCATCGAAGCCAACTATGATGCCGACATGCTTGCCCACGGACCCTATCCTGAATTTCTGAAAGCAAGAATAGCCGCAGCCAACGGACATCTTGACAATAATGTCACAGCTCAGTTTGTGGCTGAATTAGCCACAAGCAGTGACCAGCTCCAGCGCGTGTTTCTATGCCATCTCAGCCATGACAACAATACCCCGGCGGTGGCTCTCAAAACCATAGGCAACGCACTTGAGACGGCTGTGGAGCATATTAAAATAGTCAAAGACGACACGCTGCCTCCTGCCGACCCGTCAAGGCGCATCTTATTGCTTGACGCGCTGCCCCGCTTTGAGGCTTCAATGCTATATACGTTCAGGATATAATCAGGAGTCTTTCTACGTGAGTATGCGCCACTCGGAGGGATAGAGATTGTTAGCCCGAGATCCGAGATTTTTCACGAAACCGAGAGGTACAGAGTCGTAGCACACAAGCACGAACCCTTTGGGAGTACCGCCAGGAAGCGTCAACGCTTCCCGACGAAGATAACGGATAGCGTCTTCGCGCGACAGCTCCACACGAGGGAATGCATCCTCAGCCAACGCCTGTGACATCGCAAGGGCATGTGACGGAATCACCGAGTTTCCTTTTATCTCCCCCACACAGACACCATGGTGAATCACATTGAGACGATCCGATAGAACGGACGCCAACGCCATCATGGCTTTAGGCACCGCGTTTATACGCCCGTCGCTGACTTCCACCCCGTAATCACCACTGCCATCAAGCCACTTGGCGACAGCCGGCAGCAGCGACTTTTCACTCGCCGAAGATGCCTGAGACGACTTACGTGACGCTTTTTTACCTCCCTGAGGTCTCGTATTCACTGACAAAAGGGCATCTCCACGTCTTGAGGCTCCCGGCTTACGCACAACAGCCACGAACAACCCTTCACCACGTATCACTCCAGGGAGGAACCTGTAGCAATGGCATGCCGTACCGATCCCAGGAGTAATCCCCCACTCGGCATCGACCGGTATTTCAACGCTTTCAGCTCCGAAGTCACGCACCATATGCTCCACCATCAGCTCGTTTTCCTGTCGGTTGAAGGTGCAGGTGCTATATATCATGTAGCCTCCCGGAGCCAATGCATCCCACAGATTAGCCACAATCTCGCGCTGACGTGTGGCACATTCATCGACAAGAGCCGGCGACCACTGCTCTACGGCAGTACGATCCTTGCGCATCATCCCCTCACCCGAACATGGCACATCAGCTACGATTATATCGAATTCCGAACAGGCACGTGGGATGCGCGCCGTATCATCGCGCGTGACAATCACCCGCGGATAACCCCATTTGATGATGTTTTCCTTAAGTATGGCAGCGCGCTTGGGCACATATTCATTTGCCACGACAACCGATCCGTCAGGCAGCACATCAATAAGTGCGGTCGTCTTTCCTCCCGGCGCAGCACAAGCATCCAGAGCGAGGACGGGGATATCCGCGCCGTCCATCAGGCATCTCACCACGTGACTAAGAAACATCGATGAAGCGTCCTGCACATAATAACGTCCCTGATGAAGTGCAGGATCAAGCGTAAACGACGGACGCGATGACAGATAACGTCCCTCGGCGCACCAAGGCACATCGCCGTCAAGGGGCATATCGGCATAGGTCGGAGACGGTTTGCGTGAATTACTCCGGACAGACACCGATGGCTCCGTCAGCAGAAGTGCGTCACGCAACACGGCTGCCTTATCGCCAAGCACCGACAACGAATCTACAAATTCCTCGGGCAACGGGAGCCCAGACTTTTCAGCGGTCATTTGCATGTATCAGAAGTTACGAAGTCAAGCAATCCTGGCAGCTCACGACGCCAAAACTTCCAGTTATGGTCGCCAGGAAGCACTTTATAGGTATGGGAGACTCCATGGCGATCCAGCGCATCATGAAGCCGCCTGTTGTCGGGGAGAAAGGCATCACTATTGCCACACACAAGCATAATCCGCGGCGAATACCGAGCCAGAGAATCCACGGAGGCAAACACCGAATGCACCTCCCACACGTCACGATCATAACCACCAAGCAAAGATGGAATCTTGATCCAAGGAAAAGCCTTGAGATTCGCGATGTCAAAAGCTCCGCTGAGCGATACAGCCGTCCTGAACATATGCGGATGCCGCGCAGTCAGATAAAGCGCGCCGTGACCGCCCATGCTGTAGCCGGCAATGGAGCGAGAAAGCGTGTCTACAGGGTAGATGCTGTCAATCATGGAGACCAGCTCACGAGTGATGAAGCTTTCCATCTTCAAGCCCGGAGCAATGGAGTCCTCGACGTCCCAATAGAACGAATCACGCCCATCAGGACAAACTATCATCGTAGAATAAACATTGGCGAGCGAATCAAGCGGCACCTGCTTAACCCAAGTTTCCTCATTGCCACTGTAGCCATTGAGGAGATAGAGCGTACGCCAACCATCGGCAGGAGCCTCTGAATCAGGCACAGCCACGACCACTCGCCCAGGCTCCGACAAGAAGGAAGATGGGATGGTCAACCGTCTGATTTCCGCATGAACCACGCACAATACGGTCAGAAGGAACGATATGGCTATCAGATGCGCGCGTCTCATCGGGTCAGTTTACGTCCCTCATAAAGTTCGATCGCATCGACCCACTCACGGCTTATGGGCTGCGAAGTAGCAGTAGCCATGTCAAAACCCACAAGCACCGTACGGGCTATGCACCTTACATCAGACGTTTCGGGGCAGACTATCCGCTGCTCCATCACGAGGCTGCGCTCGGAGATGGCGACCACCGCCGTATTGACCTCAATATGATCATGGAAATAGGTCGGACCTACAAAATCGACATTGATATTGACAATCACCGCATTGACATTGCGCATGCCCTCGCCACCCGGAATCACATCGATCATATAACGGGTCTTGCCGAGGTCAAGATAACTCATGTAGGCATTGTTGTTGACATGTCCGAGGATGTCGATGTCGCTGAACCTTATCTGCACAGGTACCGAGTGCTTGAGAGGATACTCCAGCAGCGGGACACGGGGATTAGAGCCGGGAAGAGCCATAGGTGTGTATATGGAGGAAATATGGTTTAAATAATCAGTATTCGGTGAACAGTCGCGGTTTTATGCAGATACCCACACGCAACATCGAGTGGAACTCCTTGAATGCCAGCAGCCCCTCCCCGTAACCATTATAATATTGCATAAACAGGAACTGGTTGTCACGTGGGAATATACGGTAACTGAGTTCGACAGTAGTGTTGTAGTTGAGATTCCAGCCACGGCGTTTGGTCAGCAGCACTGACAGACCGAAGCGGCGGTTGATCGATGTAAACGATGTCCCGACCTGATATATACCGCAATAGTCGAGAATATCCTTGTTCTGACCGCCATCGATAATCGGAATCCATACCTTGCCGTGGACTGTCAGGGTCGGATCTATTATTATATTGGTGGCAAGCGAGATTTTGTTCCACGACCGCGACTGCAGCCCGTCACGTCCGTTGCTCTCATGCTCAAGAATAAGAGTGACCTTGCCTATGAAACGGTCACGCGCAAAAAGAGGCTTGGACCATCCGATACCGGGATTGAAATTCAGGTCAGTCATCGGCATCGAGTTCTGGAACACGTTCCAAAAACATTTTTGCGTGTAAAACAGATACAGATAAGTCCCCCAAGGCAGAGTCGCACGGGTCAACCTCTGCGATATGGATATCTGGAACTTCACATCGGAATTTTCCTTAGTCGCTTTATATCCCACAGGTGCTCCTACTATAAAATAGTTGTCCTTGTAGAGACCGAAATAAGGTCCGAGATCAAAATCACGCTTTATGGAATCGGTATTGAGCTTTGGAGCGTCAGGGATATTCAGTATCTGACCGTGGCTCGTCACCACAGCCGCCATAGCCATCGCCGCAGCAACAGCCCATCTGCGTATACACCTTAGGATAAGCATGATGCAAATATAGGCAAACTTTTAATAATAGCGATGTATGGGCTGTTTGAAATGCGACCATCGGAACAACATTGAAACCCGTGTGGGTATAAACGCCAGATGAGGAGACGCTTCACAGAGTCTCCTCATCTGATAATAAACCAATCATTATCACATTTCTTGCAATGGAAAAAGTAATCTTGCTATGTACCAATAAAACGCCAGATGGCTTAAATGGTTCACAACAAGCACATTTTTTTGTAAATATTTTTACTCTCTTTGTTCAATCATCTGATTCCCAAAGTGTTATATCCTCAACTTTTTTCTTTATTTTTCCATATCTTCATCTGCCTTTGTCATAGCCATGATCTCCGGCAGCTTCGGCTTCAAGACATTGACATACTCGTTCTCGAAATTAGGAGTGAATATCTCGCTGCCTATCTGGCCCTCGATGTCTGAAACAGCCCAAAAACGCCCTCCGTCAAGTTCCTCCGATGGAACTATCAGAGCATCATCAGGCACAACAGCTGCAAACACATGCACCAGCTCCCTCTCACGTTCGGATTCAAACACATATCTGGAGATAAAGACCGGAGCAAACGACTCCAGCCCTATCTCTTCATGCACCTCGCGTGACAGGGCATCAGACACAGTCTCACCCAGATCCATATGTCCGCCCACAGCTGTGTCCCACTTGCCTGGCTGTATGTCCTTCCACTCCGGACGCTTCTGCAAATATAAACGCCCAGACCGGTCAAACACGTGAAGATGCACCACTGGGTGAAGCAACATCGACCCGCTATGGCACACACCTCGGGTAGCCGAGCCGACCACCGAGCCGTCTTCGTCAACTATCGGAAATAATTCATCAGCCTTATCGCGCATCATATCTGTGTTATATTCGCAAATTTAGTGATTTTCTGTTAATTAACGTGCTGCCAACCTACTTTATGCCTATATGCTTGTTATACATATAAATGTCAATACTAGTCAATATGATTATGCAAGCAAATGTCATCCATCCCACAAATCTCGTAGATGTCAAAATCACCAATACCTCAGGTTACGAAATATATCACTATACAGGTCAGGGATTTAGAAACGTCGAGCAAGCCATTGCCACGGCATATTCCGGTCTTAAAGGCGAGGGAAACACATATGCCGGGCGTGCAGATGCAAGTCTGGAAGAAAACCCCTCATTCTTCCATTATTACCGCAACCCTGACAGCGGCAACAATAAGATAGAGAACTATGTATTCACAGTAGCCAACCTCACTCTGCACACGTCAGCCCGATACAGGGTCAATGCAGGAGGTCATGTGAAACTTCTACCCGAACTCGGCAACGAGTAATAACAAACATAAAAATTTTTAAGATATGAAAACTACAAAACTATTCCTCTCAGGCGTCCTCGCCATGGCTCTTGCCATACCTACTGTAGCTAACGCGCAGCAGCAACAGATGCCCCGCGAATACGGCGGCAACCCGGGAATCGCCGTCAGCAGCGAAAGCACATCCATCAGCGACCTGCCTCAGCCGGCTCTGAAATTCCTGAGCCACTACTACAAGGGTGTCAACGTATCAAAGGTCAAACGCGACTACATCCCCAACACCTTCGAAGTGGACATGGCAGACGGCACCGAGATTGAATTTGACTCAAAGGGCAAAATTCTTGAAATCGACGCACCTGACAATGCCGTGCTCAAACCAGGACTTGTCCGCGACCTCGTAGGACGCAAGATGTATGACAAACTGAAAAGCAACGGTCAGGCAAACAATGTGGAATCCATAGATTTCACATACCAGAACGGCAAGCTCATCAAGGTGGAGACCGCTTCGTTGGCTTCACAGGAGCTGATATTTGACCTCAACGGCAATTTGGTCATCATCGACGTCGACGACTGATCAGAGCCTTAAAACCACACAATAAACGGCACGCGACCTCATCGGGACGCGTGCCGTTGGTTTTATCTCCGCTATCAATCCTGCTTGGGTGCAGGTTCGATGCGTATAAGTTCCAGTCGGGTGGATGTGCGGTGCAATATTGTGAAACTGAGGTCTCCGATGATGACCGTCTCACCTTTGACAGGTATGGTGCCGGTATTGTAAAGTATGTATCCAGCCACCGTCTGATATTCACTGTCCTCGGGGATTTCCAGATGATATGTCTCACGCAGGGTCTCTACCTCCACACGTCCCGAGCATTCATAGACTCCTGGAGCGGTCTCCTTGACAATCTCCTCAGCCTTGTCATGCTCGTCACGGATATCTCCGCATATCTCCTCCACCAGGTCTTCAAGAGTTACAAGACCCGAAGTGCCTCCGAACTCATCGATCACTATCGCCACAGAGCGTTTTTCGCCAAGAAGCCGTTTCATCATCTTATGAGCCAGTAATGCCTCGGGAGCAAAGAGCACCGGCTTGATTTTAGTGGTCCAGTCAACATCCGGTATGAACAGCTCCGACACATGGATATACCCGACGATGTTGTCGATATCCTCACGGTAGACTATTATCTTGCTGCGCCCTGAGGATGTGAAAAGCTCCGACAACTGTTCGCGTGACGTACCATCTATGTCCACAGCCACAATCTCGTTGCGCGGCACCATGCAGTCACGCAGATGTATCGTGGAGAAGTCGAGAGCATTGTGAAATATCTTGACCTCTGTCTCTACCTGGGCTTCCGTGCTGTCACGCTCGCTCTCCTCTATGGTGCGTTCGAGATACTGGTTAAGGTCGGCTATCGAGAGCGTGGCTGGCGGAGCATCTTCCCCCTTCACTCCTACAAGCTTCATCAGCCACTGTGACAGCTTGGTAGTAAACCATGATATCGGATATAATATTACATAGAATATCCATACCGGCACGGCGAATACACGCAGATAACTGTTAGGGTTGATGCGGAAAACCGTCTTGGGTATAAACTCGCCCGTAAGCAGTATCACCATTGTGGATATCACAGTCTGAAGCAGCAATATCAGAGCCTCGTTATGCACACCCCAGCTCTTGATAGGCTCGGTCAGAATGGCAGCTGCCCCCATACCGTAGATTACAAGCATGATATTGTTACCTACCAATATCGTGGAAATAAACATCTGCGATGAAGCATAGTAACGGTCTATGATACGGGCTATCAGCCCCCCTCTTTCCACATCGAGCTGCGTACGTACACGGTCAGCCGTGACGTAAGCGATCTCTACTCCTGAGAAGAGAGCCGAAAACAGAAGTGTTATTATGGTCAATACAAGCATACGCCTATATATTTATATGTTCGTGAGTGTTACGTCCGTTTATCTGCCCAGCGATGTCACAGGTCTTTTGGGCTGCGGTGTGCCTCCAGCCTGACGTCCGGGCACAGGCATCAGCTGGTTGACATTCTGGTTGTTGCCCGACGGTGCCGGTCGCGGCTTCTCTGATGTACGCTGCGGCGGAGTCCTTACAGCTGCCACAGTATCATTGCCGGCAGCAGTATCTTCCGAGGGTTGCGTTCCTGCACCCATGGGACCTTCTTCTCCGACAGGAAATATGCCTGACACATTATTGACCGTATAATTGGTCATCTGTTCATCGCTGACAAATCCGTAGCCCTCGATGACACGGTCGCTTTTCTCGATGTGTATGAAAGAGTCGCTGTATATCTTATGGTTCTGCTGGTCCCAGAAAAGCTGGTTGGTAAGAAACTTCTCTTTCGCCACATTGGCTATACGCACATTGCCGTCGAGACGCCAGAGTTGCTCAAGTTTGAAATACGTGGCAGAATCGCATCTGACAGTAGCATCGCGGCGCATCAGGTCATCGAATTTCTCTAAGTTCAGACCGTCGGGAAACCGCCAATGAGGCACCTTGGACTCATCAAACACGAGCCACAACGGGGAGATTATGCGATAACGCGTTATGCCCGAATCACTTATGAGCGTCTCAACGTCGCGCGTCATCATGGTAGGGAATATCTCGGGATCGATACGTCCCGACAGAAATTCCTTCTTCTCCTCCTTGCACGCCGTGATCGCCATTATGGTTATGAGGACTACGACCGATGACAGCAACTGTCTCATTTACCGCAGTATATCAACGGATCTTGCTCTGCATGAACCAGCGTTCGTTGAAGTTCACGCCGAGAGTGATGTTGAAATAATTCTCAGTCAGCAGCTTCGTAGGCGAAGTGGAGCGGTGCTTGTACTCGAAGCCGAGATTGACAACGGTCTTTCCAGCCACAGCCGGGAAGCCGAAACCGCATGACAGCCCGAAGTCCTTGACCGAATTGGTGTTGACAGTGATATAATCGCGGTTGTAGTATCCGCCGAAACGGTAGGCGACACGGCGGAAATAGCTTCCGCGAGGATCCGGCACCCACTGCACTCCGGCACCTATACGGTAGCGGTTTTGGAATTTCGTGCCTATGAAATTATCGTTAGGTTCAAATTTGGCATTTTTCCAGCCCTGATAGGTGAAATCCACCTCAGCCATGAAATTGCGGTTACACTCATAGTTGAGACCCACACCCCATGTGGCAGGGATGGCGAAATGATGGCGGAGCGACTCGCTGGCTATTGTATCGCCTACGTGGCCACTTGACCCTGCCGATGTGACCTCGTCAAACTGCAGCACCATGCTTTTGCCAAGCAACGCTTTGCCGGGCGAGAATGTCAGACCTGCGGTAAAACGCTGACGCGGAGCCACTTCCACTCCATACTGTATGCCGAAATCCATATGGAAGTCACGCACCTGTATGATCTGCTCGAAAAGCGACATGGTGCCTGTCGATGCTGGGATAGCGTACACGTCATTATATGTAGTGCCGAAGAAATAGGCAAAATTCATACCCACGTTGAGACCCTTGACGATATTGAATCCGGCACCGAGGTAGAGCAGGTTGAGACCGCCAGAGCCTTGACGTGATGCAGAGCCGTTGTCAATCTTTGAGCCGAACGAATATCCCACCGACGAATACGGCAGCAAGCCTATCGACATGCCCAGACGCTTACTGATCGGGAAAGCCATAGTCACATAGTCAAGACCTCCCCCATAGTTGTGCTGCTTGTTGGTCTCTCCGGTATGTTGCAGAGTCTCGCTTGACCAGATGTTGGTAAAATCAAGACCCATGTCAAACAGGAATGTCAGCGAATCCCTTGCGGCATAGCTCGCCGGATTCATCACATTGATCTGACGGCCTGATGACATAGCATAGCCTACTCCACCCATCTGACGCTGCGCCGATGTGGCATTGTCACGCAGCATGCCGTAGCCGAATTTTGAATACGGAGTCTGCGCCGATACGCTTACTGACCCTGCGGACAGAGCAATGACTGCTGCCACAAGCGCTATGATTCTATTTCTTATCTTCATTATATAATAATATTCTGTTTAATCCTTTGCTTACAAGATGTTCGTCGACATCCACCTCGAAATCGAGCAGCGGGCTAAGCAACGGTGCATTGCCGCCGGTCATGACCACCCTTGTATCACGTAGCTTGCTCATATAGAAGCTGACCGCGCCGACTATGCCATAGACCGCGCCGAGTATCATAGCATCGGCAGTATCCTTGCCGAGTACCCTCTGGTGGTCGATGCTTGCCGGTACTTCAAGCTGGGGCAGACGCGCGGTGTAACGGTGCAGGGCATCAAGTCGCATCTTTAGCCCAGGCGTGATATTGCCTCCGCGAAACGTACCGTCGGCTGTAACGAAATCATAAGTGACAGCAGTCCCGGCATCCACCACAAGCAGATTCTGGTCAGGGTGGAGCGAGACAGCTCCTACTGCCGCCGCGATGCGGTCTGCCCCGAGTGTACCGGGAGTGCCATAGTCTATCTTGATGGGCAGTCGGCATCGGCTCGACAACCGGCACACGCGCTTGGCAATATGCTTTATGCTCTCCAAAACCGCCCTGCCGTCATCCGATACCGAGCAATATATAGCTGCATCGATAGCGCCGCGTCCGCTGGTGAACTGCTCGACAGTCTGTGCACACAAATGCGGCTCATTGACTATATCAACAAGCCCGGTGCCGTCCCACAGAGCCATTTTGGCTACCGTATTACCTTGATCGATGGTAAGATTCAGTGACATACCGCCACAAAGTTACTAATAAATCTTGTAAGAGGCTGTTTAAAAACAAAGTTTAAATTTACGAGGGCAACACACCGCGGGCAGTGAAAATGCGGTATATGAGGTCACGCAGCATCTCAGAAGCATCCTGACGGCTGCCGATACCTTTGGATTTGACATCAAAGTCACGTATGGCAGAAACCAGCTCAGCTGTCTGAAAAGCATTAAAGTTACGTGCTGCAGCCTCATAGTTACGCAGTTGCCATGACTGGCTCAGCCCCATGGCAGCCATCAGCGACGCCGGACTCTTGTCGGGCGTGAAATGATATACCAGAAGATTGGAAAACAGCGTGAACAGACTGCTTGCCACAGCCTGCGGAGGGTTAGCCTTGGGGTTGGCTTTGAAATACTCCACTATCTGCATGCTCTTGCGGAAATTGCGTGATATTATGGCATCGGTCAGCTCATAGCTGTTGAAGTCCTTGGAGATGCCGATGTTGCGCTCTATCGCCTCAGGCGTAATGGTAGCCTTGGGCGGCAGCACCATGGCGAGCTTGGCAACGGCATTGTGCACCTTTGACAGGTCTGCTCCGAGATAGTCCTTTATCATTGTCAGAGCCTTGACCTCTATCGCCAGACCGTGGTCATCGACAATAGCCTTGATGCACTGCGGCAGATCCTTGGGCTTGGGACGCTCGGCTGTAAAAATTACCGCGCCCCTCTTGGCGGCATCCATCATCGCCTTGCCCTTGGGCTTGTCGCCACGGAAGCACACCACCAACACGGTGGTAGGCGAAGGAGACATGATATAACCGGCGAGCTTGTCAAGCTGGTCGGCTCTCATGGTCTGCGCCTCCTTGAGTATCACCACCTGGCGGTCAGACATCATGGGATAGCGGCGCGCCGTCTCGACCACAGTAGCCACATCGAGCTGCTGCGACCCGTAGACCACAAACAGGTTGAAATCACGGTCAGCCTCGTCAATCACCCCTTCGAAAGCATCGACCAGACGGTCTATGTAATACCCCTCCTGGCCTGCCAGTATATAGACAGGCTGGAGACTGCGATGACGTACGTCATTACGAAGCGAAGCAAAAGTAGGAGATACCATCAGTCCATGTATTTGAAAGTCGCTAAGTTACGAAATTTTATCCGTGATTCTTATAAGATTTATAAGTCTTATAAATCTTATACCCTGAAATATGCAGTATGCTCCGCATGGGGCTTGTGAGCCATCATGCGGAGCATGCCGAAGTTATGCTAAAGAGGCTATGCTTGCCGTTACCGCCGTGGAGCGGTCGCGGCTGCTGTCTCTTGTGTTTTTGTTGTTTGTATCAGTCGTGGAGGATATTACTTGAGTGCGTCCTTGACAGCGTCGTTGGGCACCATAGTCTCCTGGAAAGTGTAAGCACCTGTCTTGGGTGATTTCACCATCTTGATGACTTTGCTGTATGTACGTCCTTCACCCTTCTGCAGCGAAGCGACTGTTTTCTTTGCCATATCGTTGGATTTTGTAAAGTAGGGTCTCTACCGTGGGGTGAAACTTATGTTATTTGATCTCCTTGTGAACAGTCACCTTCTTGAGGATGGGATTGTATTTCTTGAGCTCAAGACGTTCGGTGGTGTTTTTACGGTTCTTGGTGGTGATGTAGCGTGAAGTGCCGGGCATGCCGCTCGCCTTATGTTCGGTGCATTCGAGGATCACCTGCACTCGATTGCCTTTAGCTTTCTTTGCCATTGTTGCTGATTAGAGGTCTAAATATTTGACTTCGGTGAGATAACCCTTCTTGGCTGCATCAAGCAGAGCAGCGTTGAGGCCCTTCTTGTTGATGACACGGAGGCCTGCGGCAGAGAGGGTCAAAGTAATCCAAGCGTCTTCTTCAACCCAATAGAATTTCTTGTTGAAGAGGTTGACGTTGAACTTACGCTTTGTGCGGCGCTTCGAGTGGGAAACGTTGTTGCCCACCATAGCCTGTTTACCTGTGATTTGACAAATCTTTGACATGGCTGTTCAATTAAATCTATCTCTTGTGGTTGGTTTTGTAAAACTGTAAAGCACGGGGCTTATAAGGTGACATTTCAGGCCGCTTCCATTTCTCATATCGCGCCAAGTGCATCATTCTTAGACACTTTCGTAGGATGAGGCCGCAAAACAGTTTGCAAAGTAAGTAATTTTCTCTCTATCTGCCAAATATTTCAAAATGTTTTTGTTAAATTTGTATTCCTTTCTATGGCAATCAGATGCAACTTGTAAGCCTCACCATCACCGATTTCAAAAATATTCCCGAGACATCCCTGGAGCTGTCACCACGCTTCAACGGGTTTCTCGGACTCAACGGCATGGGCAAAAGCAATCTGCTCGATGCCATCTACGCCCTCTCGTTCACCAAGAGCTTCACCGGGGCACAAGACCGCATGCTGGCTCGACGAGGCTCCGACCTGTTCATGATAAAAGGCACATACATGCGCCAGGGACAGCCTGAAGAACTCACCCTCGGTTATGCCGCAGGTAGGCGCAAGAGCCTCAAGCGCAAAGGGAAAGAATACAAACGCATATCGGAGCATATCGGACTGTTTCCGCTCGTGATGATGTCACCGCGAGATATTGACCTCATCCGTGGCACAGGCTCTGACCGACGCCGATGGATGGACATGGTCATATCGCAGAGCGATGCCACCTATCTTGACGCTCTGATGCGCTATAACAATGCCCTCGAGCAGCGTAACCGCATGCTTCGCGACGGCGTCTATGACCCCACATTGCTGGAGGTCAACGAGATGATGATGGCAAGCGCAGCCGAGACCATACACCGCGCCCGCTCGGGCTTTGTCACCCAGCTCGGTGAAATATTCAGCCGCTACCATCGCCTGATGGCTGGCGATGACGAGGAAGTGACGCTGAGCTATGACAGCGAACTCAATGAGCCGGACATGACCATGGAGCGGCTGCTGGAGCAGAACCGCGCCAAGGACTGCATCATCAAGCACACTTCGTCAGGACCCCACCGTGACGACATCATCATGACCCTTGGGGGCATGGATGTCCGCCGCACCGCCTCCGAGGGGCAATGCAAGACCTTCACGATAGCCCTTCGACTGGCACAGTATGAGTTCCTCTCGCTCGCCACGAACCTTCGCCCGCTGCTGCTGCTCGATGACATCTTCGACAAGCTCGACTCGGTCAGGGTGGAGCGCATCATCCGCATGGTATCGGGCGACCGCTTCGGCCAGATATTCATCACCGACACCAACCGCAAGCATCTTGACGAGATATTTTCCGCCACATCGGAGGAGGTAAGACTCTGGAGCGTAGAAGACGGCGAGTTTACCCCCATTGAGCCATGAAACGCACGGAAGCCCAGTCAATAGGCGAGATTTTCGACGAGGTGCTTCGGCAGAACAATCTTGACGATACCTTTAACGAACAGAAAGCATGCTTCCTGTGGCCCGAGGTCGTAGGTCCGCAGATCAACCGACGCACCACGCGCCGCTTCGTGGACCACGGCGTGATGCACGTCTACATCTCATCAGCCCCCCTCAAGAGCGAACTCGAATTCCTCAAGCCCCGCATCATCCAGCTCCTAAATGACGCCGTAGGCACCCCCGTCATCAAAGCCCTGATGATCCACTGACCCCCCCCTGAATCACCACCATCCAATTTTTGTAGGGACATGCCATGAAGCTGGTCTCTTAAGGCTCGCGGTGTTAACCGCGATGGGAGCAGTAGCCACATGCAAGCAAGTCGTCAGACTTGTGCAGCTTGTGGGAAACGGATTGCAGAAAAACAAGCCGGCGGTGTAACTGCCGGGGCAATCGCGCGCATCAGCCCCGGCAGCTAACGCCGCCGGAATATGAGGGGATGGCTTTGACCACAAGCTGCGCAAGTCTGACGACTTGCTTGCATGTGGCTACTGCTCCCCTCGGGGCTAACACCCCGAGATTTAAACTAACAGAGACGTTAAATCAAAAAATAGGCAGGGCGGTACCACTTTTCAGGCACCGCCCCGCTGGCGATAAGGATGTGTTCTGTGTAGATTGCAGAGTAATCGGTTAGTTGTTGCCGCCTACGAGGTCTTTGACCTTGTCGGCACCCTTCTGGGCTGCGTCACTGACTGCACCAGCGGCATTTTTGGCTGCGTCCTTGGTTGCTTCAACGGCTTTTGAACCCTTGGAGGCGATACTGTCCTTGATTTCACCAGCCTTGGCTGACGCGCTGTCGGCAACTGCCGATGCTGCCACCTTAATGTCGGCGGCTACAGAGTCACCCTGAGCCTTGAGGACATTGACAAGCGAGGGGTCTTTGGCAGTAACGGCCGGTGTCACCTCGTCAAGATAAGCCTGGGCTTCCTTGTCCTTGCCCTCGGCGATGAGTTTCTGCGCATATTCCTGAGCCTGCTGTACGTAGAGCTTCAGTGAGTCGGGATTGGTGCAGTTTTCAATCTTGGATTTCAGATCTGCACCCTTGTCTTCTGCCTGTTTTGTGCCGGAGCAGGATGCCAGAGTGGCAGCCACAGCTACGACGGCAACGTAAAGAATTTTTTTCATCAGATTAGTAAAAACTATGAGGTAAATGAAAAGTTAGATAATCAATATGAATAATGCTTGAAATTTATAAAAAGTTCATTGTCTTTCATATTTTTTACCAATCAAATGAATTATAGATGCTTTAGCTTGTAGGGACGCGGCGTGCCGCGTCATCATATAGGCGAGATTTTTCACCTCCGATGACGCGGCACGCCGCGTCCCTACAACATGGGGGCATATGGTGCCTTACAGCTCCATCGCGTCAAGTTCGGCGATGTTACGGTCTATCTCGCCCTGGTCAAGGGGATAATTGATGAGGTCGCCGTTGAAATATTTGTCGTAGCTTGCCATGTCTATCAGACCGTGACCTGAGAGATTGAAGAGGATGACTTTCTCCTCGCCGGTCTCCTTGCACTTGTTGGCTTCACGGATGGTGGCAGCGATGGCGTGGCATGACTCAGGCGCAGGGATGATGCCCTCGACACGGGCAAACAACGCACCGGCATCAAACGACTCAAGCTGCTGGATGTCTACAGCCTCCATCAGACCGTCCTTCAGGAGCTGCGACACGATGACACCTGCGCCATGATAGCGGAGACCGCCGGCGTGGATGTTGGCGGGAGCGAAGTTGTGTCCGAGAGTGTACATAGGCAGCAAGGGCGTATATCCAGCCTCATCGCCGAAGTCATAGCGGAACTTGCCGCGTGTAAGCTTGGGGCACGAAGCCGGCTCAGCAGCGATGAAGCGTGTCTTTTTACCTTCAAGTATGTTATGACGCATAAACGGGAACGCGATGCCGCCGAAATTGCTGCCGCCGCCGAAGCAGGCTATCACCATGTCGGGGTATTCGCCGGCGAGCTCCATCTGCTTCTCTGCCTCAAGACCGATGACGGTCTGGTGGAGTGTCACATGGCTCAGCACGGAGCCGAGGGTGTACTTACAATCAGGTGTGGTGCGGGCAAGCTCGATAGCTTCGGAAATGGCTGTGCCGAGAGATCCCTGATGGTTGGGATGCGCGGTCAGGATATCCTTGCCGGCACGTGTCGACATGGAGGGCGACGGTGTCACCTGTGCACCGAACGTCTGCATGATGGAGCGGCGGTAGGGCTTCTGCTCGTAGGAAATCTTCACCTGATACACGGCAGCTTCAAGTCCGAAGAGACGCGCCGCATACGCCAGTGATGCGCCCCACTGCCCCGCGCCGGTCTCGGTGGTGACATTCTTTACACCCTCCTTCTTGCAGTAATATGCCTGGGGTATGGCGGAGTTGAGCTTGTGGGAACCCATAGGGCTGACGCTCTCGTTCTTGAAATAGATATGCGCCGGAGTGCCGAGAGCCTTCTCCAGTCCATAGGCACGTACCAGCGGAGTCGAACGGTAGTATTTGTACATCTCGCGCACCTCCTCTGGGATTTCTATCCACTGGTCGGTCTGGTTGAGTTCCTGACGGCACAGCTCCTCGGCAAATATTGGATACATGTCCTCGGGCTTCAGCGGCTCCTTGGTGGCAGGGTTGAGCGGAGGCATCGGCTTTGTGACCATATCAGCCTGGATATTATACCAGTGGGTTGGAATCTCGTTCTCGGGAAGTATGAATCGTTTAGTTTTCTGGCTCATAAGTGATGAAGTGTTGTGTTATTACGCCTCAAAGGTAGTGATTTTTTATGAAAAAGGTGCTATCCGCTTCGCAGCGAAAGCACCTTTTGTGGCTGACGTAATTATGAAGTAAAAATTCCAACTGTTATGGTATTGCAAAGTTACTGCCGTCATGACCGTTACGCAATACCCAAAAGTAAGGATTTTTACATATGGTGGCGGCGTCCGGCTATCAGATGCACCAGCTCCCCTATCCAGAGCACAGGCGAAGTGCAACCGATGATGAGCAGCCAGTCGGTGATGCCGAGCGGCGATACATTAAAAAACGCCCCTCCGAGCTGCACTATGCCTATCTGCCCGACCAATATTATCAAGGCAATCAGCAGAAAACCCTGACAGCCCTGGAAATGGAACGCCGAACGTCCGCTGGCAAATGACCGTGCATTGAAGAGGTTCCAGAACTGCAGGAACACGAATATCGAGAAGAAAAGGCTAAGCTCGTATGGAGAAAGTTCCTCTGTCACAGTGCGACCATACTGACTCACAACGTTCAGCCCCTCAGGAGCATCGAATATGTGAAGCAACGATGTCACCACATGACTGTCGAGATACCACAGCAATCCGAGCAACAACAGGAAGAAGATACCCCCCGTCGACAGGATGAACGTCCACATCGAACGCGAGATGATAAAAGCCGACCTCTTGCGAGGCTTCGCCTCCATGACCTTGCGCGAAGGCGGCAGCGAAGCGAGAGCCACAGCTGCAAAAGTATCCATGATAAGATTGACCCACAGCATCTGGGTCACAGTCAGCGGAGACTGCATGCCCATGAACGCGCCCACCAGGACGATAAGACTCGCCACGACATTGACCGTCATCTGGAAGAGTATGAAACGCTGGATATTCTGATACAGCGAGCGTCCCCACATCACGGCTCTGCCTATCGAGGAGAATGAATTGTCGACAATGGTTATATCCGAAGCTTCCTTGGCTACCGAAGTGCCGTCGCCCATGGAGAGACCGACCTGCGCCGCTTTGAGCGCCGGGGCATCGTTTGTGCCGTCGCCTGTGACTGCCACCACCTCATTGTTGGCTTGCAAAGCCTCCACGAGGCGTTTTTTATCAAGCGGACGGGCACGGGCTATGATTTTCATTTCGCCGACACGTTGTTTCAGCTCCTCATCGGAGAGCTTTTCAAATTCCGGTCCGGTGATTATGTTGGCATCCGTATCTTGCGGAGTCCAAAGTCCTATCTGACGGCCTATCTCTTTAGCTGTGCCGGGGGTGTCCCCGGTCACAATCTTGACTTTGATACCGGCATCTATGACCTCTCGGACGGCATCGGGCACCTCTTTACGCACCGGGTCGGCTATCGCCACTATGCCCAAGAACGACAGATTTCCGGCAGCCACCTTGCCGTCGGCGATAGCCACACCATCACCGTCAAGCTCCTGATATGCAAAACCGAGTGTGCGCATAGCCTGATTCTGGTAGGCAAGGAGCTGCTCGTCGACAGCCTGACGTGTCACCCCGGCAGGGAAATTGCGGCAGAGCGAGAAAACAATCTCAGGCGCACCCTTGACATATAATATATGGCGTCCTGCGGCATCGCGAATCACCGTAGCCATATACTTACGTTCGGTGGAAAAAGGCAGCTCCTCAATAACCTTGACACTCTCCCGCAGACTGCGGTAGTCTACCCCCTGCGATTGCAGCCACAGCAGCAATGCACCCTCCGTGGGATTGCCGAGAGCCACGGGCTTCTCAGGGGCGGAAAGGTCAAGCTGAGCGGTGGAATTGACCGCAATACCCTCCTCTATCGTATGGCTCAGCGGATCGTCACCGAGACGCCCGTCAGCCAGTCCGTAGAAATCGGCACTGTGGACGCGCATCTGGTTTTGGGTAAGAGTCCCGGTCTTGTCGGTACAGATGACAGTGGTAGCACCCATGGTCTCGCATGCATGCATCTTGCGCACAAGATTGTTGGTCTTGAGCATACGGCGCATGGAGTATGCCAGAGACAGGGTGACAGCCATCGGCAACCCTTCGGGCACAGACACCACCACAAGGGTCACCGCAATCATAAGGGTCTGGAGGAGATATGCGAGAAACTGCATCCAGTCAAACTGCATCCCGGGAGCCGTGAAGTATATCAACACACGCCCGGCGACAATCAATGCGGCGCAGAGATACGCAATCTTGGATATGACACCGCCGAGACGCTGCAACTGCTCGTCAAGAGGGGTCTTCACACCATCGTCAATCTGCGCGGCGACAAAGACCTTGCCGTTCTCAGTACCGTCGCCTACAGCGGTCACCTTCATCACTCCATGCCCCTCCATGATCTTTGTGCCACGCATCACCTCATCGGATGCAAATGTGGCATCGGGGTCAAAGTCATCGGGATTGACGGTCTTGTGACACATCGGTTCGCCGGTCAGGGTGGACTCGTCGACATTGAGCGTCACCGCATCCAGCAGCTTTCCGTCTGCCGGAATCTCCTCGCCTGTGTTGAGCAACACGATATCGCCCACCACTATATCCTTCTTGGGCACCGTGGTGACGCTGCCGTTGCGGATGACCTGATAAGGCTCGTCATCGTTGACCTGATTGAGCAGCGCAAACTCACGGTCGGCTTTCATCTCAAACAGGAACGCCAGACCCGTAGCAAGCAGTATGGCGATGAAGATGCCTACGGGTTCAAAAAACACCCCGGCACCCTCATCCAATCCATAATACTCATACAGGGATATACCTACCGACAGCGCACCTGCCACAAGCAATATGATGATAAGTGGATCGGAAAATTTACCAAGAAACTGCCGCCACAGCGGTTCCTTGGCAGGAGGAGTAAGTATGTTAATGCCGTGCTGCCTGCGGCTTCCCAACACTTCGCTGTCCGTCAGACCGGAGTATTGCTGATGTACGCTCATTTACGTTCTGTTACTTATGATTATAATGAATTGATAACGCTATATAGGGATTAGAGCATCGCAAAATTAGCTCATCTACCTACAATCTCCAAATCATGGCACACCATGAGACAAGTTATAAACTCCTTAACAGTTTCAAATGTTGACCCCCATATATAAATAAAATTCCATAAACGATTTGTTTGCACGTGCCAAATCTAATGACTACCTTTGCAGAGTAATTAAACGACTTATCAGGAAAGATGCCGGAGTGGTCGATCGGGGCGGTCTCGAAAACCGTTGTGCCCTTGCGGGCACCCAGGGTTCGAATCCCTGTCTTTCCGCCAAATCCAAAAGACCGAAATCGCTCAAAGACAGACTTAACGATGCAGGTCGCATAACAAAGCAAAAAACCGCAGACTATCAATTAGTTCTGCGGTTTTCGTGTCTTATCACCTCGGATTCATGACCGATTCCCGACTATTCAATCTTGAACAAATACAACTCAAAAGTTGTATTATCATAAGATAATGTTTATCTTTGCATAATCATAAGATTATGAGATTTGACCTCATTACTGAAAACGAACATCTTTGGGCTGTCAAATACGAGGATAGCCTTGACAATGTCCTTGACACTATTCTCGGGCAGTGGAATGATGTGTCATGGCTGCGATCTTTCTTCAAACAAAATAGCGCTGACCTTGCATCGTATTTCAAGATAACCGATGTCAACAAGGCAATCTACGATACAATCGAAGACAGTGAACGCTTGCAATGTCTTATAATGGACATATCTCCTGATGCCAATCTTGATGAGATATTTCGACCCCTTGACAACAGTCGCACTGCGGAGATGATACTCGGCAAAGAAAAGGCTCGGCTTCGCAACACCCCTCATCATGCGTCATGGCTCCGGATATATGCCATCAAGCTGGATCCAGGTATCTATGTCATAACTGGTGGAGCAATCAAACTTACACGAACCATGCAGGAGCGTGAACACACCCTTGTGGAGTTGGCAAGAATGGAGAAGGTCAGAAGATTCATGCTCGACAACAACATCGCCGATATGGATTCATTTAAGGATTATCTTACTGAAATCGATTAAATCAAAAAAGGAGGTCGTTATGAAAACTGAAAAAGAAATCCTATCAGGACTGAAAAAGCATGGCAGTCCCACTCCTTCAAAATGGCGTGAGAATGCAGAATGGCGAATGGCAAACAAATCGTGGTTACGCTATTCCCAGAGAATAGCAATGATGATGCTTGACAAAATGGAGGAAATGGGATTGAC
Source organism: uncultured Bacteroidales bacterium (assembly GCA_947039275.1). Classification (GTDB taxonomy): domain Bacteria; phylum Bacteroidota; class Bacteroidia; order Bacteroidales; family Muribaculaceae; genus Amulumruptor. The sequence goes on from CAMQYL010000028.1 coordinate 21,889, forward strand.
ACAAAAGGCAGTGGCACAAAGAATGGGCTGTTCACAGCAATACATTTCCCGTGTTCTTAAAGGTACAGAAAATCTATCAATAGAGACCATCTCAAAAATTGAAGATGCTCTCGGCTTGCAGATACTCGAACCCGCGTATGCCAGATGATACGCTATTGCATCGTGTCAATGACAAATCTGCGATGAAACGAAACATTATCATAGAAGCTCGCCGGGCTAAAGTTTCGCCCGAAGCAAGACGACGTGTTGACCTGTCGTTCCTCATAGTTGACAGGATTCACAACATATTGGAAGAGAAAGGGCTTAAACAGAAAGACCTCGCCAATATGCTCGGAAAGAAGGAATCCGAAATCAGTAAATGGATGCGTGGAACCCATAATTTCACCATTGAGACCATATCATCCATCGAGAAAGTGTTGGATACCCCAATACTTCAGGTCGCCACCGTCTGAATTAAGGTTGTTTAATGAATATCCAGATGTCTGTTGAGATAGATAAATATAAATTCAACTCGCTTGTTAGTGATGTAAAGGAGATAATAAGCTCCGCCCGACAACAGGCGGTACGAAGTGTTGATTTCTCGCGTGTGCAGATGTACTGGCACATAGGCAGGCGAATATTTGTTGAGGAACAAGAGGAAAAAGACCGTGCCGAATATGGCACATACCTTATCAGGAATCTTGCCCGGCAAATTGAACCCGAATACGGAAGCGGCTTTTCTGTACGGCAACTTGAACGAAGCCGCCAGTTTTACCGTGAATATCCAATTGCGTCCGCACTGCGGACGCAATTGAATTGGTCACAGTATAAAAAACTTATGTCTATTAATGACGCTGAAAAACGAGAATACTACGAGTTAGAGGCGGTCAATAACAATTGGACTGGCAGGGAGCTTGAACGGCAGGTTGATTCGTTGCTGTACGAAAGGCTGCTTTTGAGCAATGACAAAGAGACCGTGCTTGCGGTGGCTCGTGGACAACGTATTCCGGAGTCCCCTGAGGAAATCATCAAAAATCCGATGGTGCTTGAATTTCTCGGACTGGAAAGGAAAGCGGATCTGCCGATGAACTGGCGAAAGAGGTCGATGCTGTCAAGGCAAAAATAGCTGGGGGAGAGGAATAAAATCAAGTGCAAACATGCTGAAAGTTTCATACTCCGTTGTAATCATCATGGTTCTTTATGCCATGATCGCTATGGCATGCCATGTCAATGCCCAGGGCAACCTGACAGGGCAGTCATTCAGCAATCCCAACATATTTGCCTCAGCACTGGGCAAAATGGACTCGGCAATCACCAATCAGCGCGCCAAAGCCATAAGCAACGCCGAGAAGAAAAAAGGGCGCAAACTCACCAGCGAGGAGATGGCAAAGGTTGACAAAACGATAGCAGAAGCCCGCAAAAAAGCCGCCGCTCTGAAGGATGGCATATCCATGGGCATCACAGTTACATTCCTCTCAGATACCGAACTGAAAATGCACAACGACATCCGCGTCAATGACGAAGCCCTCAAAGCCACAGGCATGGGATGGCTTAAACGCAAGGCTCTGAAAGCCTCGCTAAGCGTGATGCCCAAAACGATGAAAGAAAACTACATCCGCAAAGGTCAGCTCATAATAATATCGCCTGATGATGACCCTGACACGTTACGCCTGAGCACTGATGGCAGCCAGATGACGGGCAGATTTGACAAAACAACAGTGTTCACACTTCACCGCCGATAAGTCATAGCCGTCTTTTTATAGCCTCCACCATCTGCGGCGCATCCTGACAGCCGAGCATGTACTTATAACCGCTTTTGAGCGTGATGAGGAAGCAGTCGGAAGCTTTGCCATAGAAAGCCCTGTATCTGCCTATGCTCTTTTCGCGGAATATGCCATAGTATCCGAAAAAACCGCCGCTGCCTATGACACGCCCCTCCGCCATAGTCGGAGGGCACAGGGTCACGCTCGCTATCTGTGCCACTGGTATCGACTTCCTCAGCATGAATGTATGAAGCGTCAGCTTGTCGCCGTCAAGGGAGATAGATACTGGCGCATAAAGCAACGCCGTCAAACACATAAATATCACCACACCAAGAAGCACCCACACGGGCCAGCCGACATTAGGCTCTGAATGCTGCCAAAAAAACATCCCCAGAAGCACAACAAGGCAGAGGACTGAAACCACCCAGCAATAAGCACTGAGCACCACTTTCTTTTTCATAATATCTTTCATTTTTTAACAATCGTATCGAGCCGACGGCAAAACCATCGGAATATAAGGTAAAAACCTATCACCGTCACCACAATAAGGGAGACCTTAGAGAATTGACTGAGCAATCCGTAATGGCGGAGCAACTGATTGCAGCCAGCAATCAGAGCACCATACACCGCAGCAATCACCAGAAAAAACAGGAATGCTATAATAGACTGCTTTGCACTGCGTCCGAGTTTCATTTTATATGCACATTATCTAAGTTTTGCAATAATATCATCGGGATTCTGGAACATCCTACTGAACGCCACTATCTTCTTGCCGAGATCTTTAATCGAACCTCCGATAAAATACACAGCATCATCCACGATGAGAAATCGGTCATGGACATTCGCGCAGTTGCGCACCTCAATATGAGGGTATTGCGCATTGTGTTTGCTCAAGTCAAGCGATATATGCGAATGCCTTGGATCAGTATATATTATAGCAGAAACATCATCGCCACGCTTATCCAATACTCTCAGCACCTTATCATCCACATAATTATCAATGAGCACTATCCTCCGTCGCGCTTTCCTGACCAGATCCGACACCAGAGCATAAGCATCAAATATCTGCCCGTCAAAGAAGAAGCCCTCTATAGGCTCAGCCTCCTTGCTGTCAAGCCGCGTCAGCACCTCGTCAATCCTCATGTCCGTCTCGCTCTGATGCTTCTGCAACAATAGCTGGTGGTGCTCCACAGCCTCCAACCGCTGGAAAACATGTGCATTACTTGTCATAAAATTACGCATGGCAGTAAAAGCCCGCATAATCCTTATATTCACTTCAATAGCCGTTTCTGAGCGCAATACGCTACTCAACATTGCCACGCCATTTTCAGTGAAAGCAAACGGCATATATTTCAGATGCTGCCCTCTACCCCTGTTTAAGGTCGCAAATTGCGACCTTAAACATTCATCCTTTGTGAGTTCAAACATAAAGTCAGCCGGAAACCGAGCTATGTTACGGCGCACCTGCTCTTTCAGGCGTTTGGTCTCCACCCCGTAGAGCTTCGCCAAGTCGCTGTCAAGCATAACCTGCTGACCCCTGATGACATGGATCAGAGTTTCTATAGGCATCAGAACCGACGATGTCGCCTCCTCCACCACTGCATTACGATTGTCACTACCTTCCATTCAAGATGTTTTGGGGTTGTAAAGATAACAAAAAGAATCCGTTCCCACATACGTTCGTTTCTCAAAGCCCCAGAATTGATAAGAATCGTTATCTTTGTACATCTTTCAAGATACAGATTGTCAGAATGAGCACTCTATCTCTCGGTAAAGCCATATATCGATCCATTTCTTTTTACTCGCTGATATGCACGGCAACCGTATGCAGTGCCATAAGCCTGCATACCGACACTCTCCAATCGCAGCAGCTTAGTGAGGTAGTCATTGAGGCTGAGAACCAACGTACATCGGCAGCCGTGTCAACGTATATCCCGGCAACACGGCAGAAAAACGCAGCCCAAAACGCGGTGTCGCTGCTCGGGCTTATGGCTATTCCGCAACTTGATGTGGACTTGGCATCTTTGACCGTAAAGACTATCGCCGGACAACAGGTGGCGATTTTCATAGATTACAACGAAGCGACGCCACAGGATCTTGAGGGATTGAGGACTCAGGATGTCAAGCGGGTGGAGCTATACAATCATCCCGCCGATGCAAGATTCAAGGGCGCAAGGCACGTCGTAAACTTCATCATGCAGAAGTATGAATACGGGGGCTACACAAAGGTCAAGGCTGCAAAGCAATTCTGTGTCAACAGCACTGACGCATCGCTTTATTCCAAGATGGCATACAAATCCATGACTTATGACATATATGCCGATGAGTCATACCTGACCGACCGCCATAAGGGTTCCGACAATATCGAGACGTTCCGCTTCCCAGACTTGTTCAATGAGGGACAAAAGACAATGACACGCCACACTGCCACAGACGGCTCCCGTTTGAGGAACAACGCCAACAATGTGGCTTTCCGGGCATTGTACTCCTCGTCAAAGATACAGGCATCAAACCGTGTGAATTTCAACTATGCCACTACACCCGTCGATGAGTCTGCAAATTCAATAGCTTACTCTCCCGACATCATCCCCGCAGAAGTCTCCCATCAAAAGTCATCAGCCAAGAATCTAACAGCAGGATACAACGGTGATTTTTTCTTCTCTCTCACCAAACAGTTCTCTTTACAGACCGAGATTATATACACCTACGGACACAACACTACCGAATACAGCTACATATCAGCTCCGGATTTTTCCATAACAAACAATGCGGCTGAGAACTCCCACGACCTCCATATCAACCCGAGGCTATCATTCCAGATAGATGGTCATAACAAGGTGATGCTGTTCGGGTCAGGAGTCTGGAGGCGTAACGACATATCATATACGGGCAACACGCCTTCAACCCAGAGATACGGCGTACAGGCTTATTTTGCCGGGGCGCACTACGACCTCACACTTGACAAGATACAGGCGGGAGGAGAAATAGGCTGGGCATGGGAGAAAAATAGCATAAGCGGCATATCAAGCGCCGACAACTTCCCCCAGATTAACGCCTATGCCAATTACATGCCGGCACAGAAGCATCTTCTGACCCTGTCGTGGAACTATGGCAAGGATGTCCCAGACGCGTCTCAGAAAAGCCCCAACATGCTCCGACAAGACGAACTCATGTGGGTCACGGGAACACCCGGACTTAAGGATTACAGGTACATGAACTGCACCCTCACCTACACATGGCTGCCAAACTACAGATGGCAACTCGCCGCCAACGGAGGACTGTTCAATTTTGATGACCGATGTGTGACGGTGTACACACCCACAGCCCCTGACGGCACGATGCTGAAGAAATACACCAACGGCGGTAACTACCGCGCATGGATGTTCAACCTTAATGCCACCGCAAAATTCTTCAACGGCAGTCTGGTCGTCAGCCTGATTCCCCAATACTGGATTTATCGCACAAACGGAGCCTACCGATATTCGATAGACGACTTTAACGGACGCATCCAAGCGTCCTACTACATCAAGAACTTCTTCTTTGTCGGCTCGTACTCCCTCAAACGGCACTATCCTGCCACTCAGGCAGAGTATGAAGAGTGGATGCCGGAACAGTATGAGCTACAGGCTGGATGGGGCAACGGGACGTGGAATGTCAGTGCCACAGCCTATAATTTCTTCCGAAAAAGCTGGCACGGATCAAGACAGAAACTGAAATCCGAATACTATGACTACAGCCGCTCGATTAACTCCACCCAAAGCCATATGAGGTTTTCACTGTCCACCACCTATACGTTTGGATACGGTAAAAAGGTAGACCCATACAATGAAGTCAGCAAGGGAGAATCATCCAAAAGTGCCATTTTGCAATAGGAGTGGAGAAATCCAACATTTGCCGTCAAAACGGCGTTGTCAAAGATAAACGAACAGGAAACGATGAACAAATTCCACCACATACATAATATCGCGATGCTGTTGCTATTGCTTGCGTTGGCAGCCCCTATACGTGTCTCAGCCCGCGACTTCGCTCATGTATTTACAAGCAAGGGCATCTACGAGACATGCGAGGATCTGTGGTTCAAGTGCTTCATGCTGAATGATTCTACATTCAAGCTGTCGGACGAGGCACATACCTCCTTTGTCGAAATCGTCAATCCCGCCGACAGCGTGGTGTGGCAGGAGAAATACCCTGTCATCAACGGCGAGTGCGCGGGGCAGGTATATGTCGGAGCCGACTGGCAGACGGGAGAGTACAGGATGTACGTCCACACAAGGAACACACTGGGGCTCGCCGACTCCGTGATGACACCGAAGCGGCTGCTTATTGTCAACGAGCTGCCGGAAGCCCAAAAGTTCGTGTCGGGATTGCATAGAAACGGCGTTGAACAGGGTGAGATTCCCGAAGATTTCCCCACGCTCGTTGCAACAGTGGAGCTTGACAGTGCCGAATATCATACCCGCAGCAAGGTAAAGGCAAGAATCAGGATCACCGACCCTGACGGCAATCCTGTCAAGGCGAGGGTCGCCCTCAGCGTGTACGACCGCCTGTATGACTACCCTCCATCCAATATTGATATAGTCTCCCACTGCGTAGGCATCCGAAAGAAGCAGCCCGCATCAAAGGGAACAGACGACAGCCGTTTCCTTTCCGACGGTGCTGTGGCAGGCAGATTGAAGTCCGGCAAGAAAAACAACCGCATCCCTTTGGACGGTCAGCTTATAAACGTGTTTGACTACACCGCCAAGGAAGGCAGCCTGAACGTAGTCTCCACAACGGCGGACGGCCATTTTGAAATACCCTCCGACATGGCGGCTTCCTTAGGGCGGGACATGCTGCTGAAACCTGTATCGGGCAAGAAGATGAAGCCGCAGCTGGAGTTCCAAGACCCGTTCAAGATGATTGCCGATGTGCGCCGGCATTCAAAGGACATCTATCTCCCGATATTGGCAAAGAAAGATTCCATTACAGAGGATGACGACACCCTCGACTATACCGGGCGTCATGTAATGCGCCTTGATGAGATTGTTGTTAAGGGCAATGCCGGCAGATACCCGAAACGCAACAAGGTGCTGGGCTATCTTGACAGCATATCGACATTGCATGGAGGAGCATGGGTCTGCGGCTGTCCAGCCGGGTATGGCACATCTTTCCTCAACGACTATGTAGCTGGATATACCCATCATCCTATAGATGCCAGCTACGCGCCAATGAAAATATCTCGCCCAATAAAAGGGAAAAGCTACACTATAGTAAAATATACCGGAGGGAATTACCCAATCGATTATCTATTAGATATCAAGATTATAGAATATACTGGCCCGAAATATTCCGAAGAAGATCTTTTGCGTAAAAACGGCTTATGGAAAACGAGAGGATATTATCCAAGGCACAAGTTCCTCAATCCTGACGAAGACGAAATGTCACTTGGCTTGGAAGACAACAGAAACACCCTGCTATGGAGTCCTGAAGCCTCAACAGACGAAAACGGCGAATTCGTCACCGAGTTCTATACATCAGACATCCAATCGCAGTTTATAATTAACGGCATTGCTCATACTTCTGGTTCATCGTCCCCAGTAGGACTGCTATACCAGACCTTCAAGACAAAAAAGACGCGCTCTGTTTTCAAATGAACGCGAAAACTTGTTATTTTTGCATGTTGTTAGGATAACATGAACTGTACTGTAAATGACATAGAGCTGCGGACGCAGAGGGTTGTGAGGTATATCGCGCCGCTGCGCGAGGGTGGGTCGCTGCCGGGACTGATGGAGGCTGACGACGGCTTCCGCTATGTGGTGAAGTTCCGCGGCGCGGGGCACGGGACCAAGGCTCTTATTGCCGAACTTATCGGCGGCGAGGTGGCTCGCGCGCTCGGTCTGAAAGTGCCTGAGCTGGTGTTTTTGCATCTTGACGAGGACTTCGGGCGCACCGAAGCCGATGAGGAGATACAGGACTTGCTGCGCTGGAGCCAAGGGCTTAATTTGGGGCTCCACTACCTCAACGGCACCATGACCTTCGACCCATATGCCAACGACATAGACCCCATGGAGGCATCGATGATAGTATGGCTCGATGCTTTACTGACCAACATAGACCGAACTGCCCGTAACACCAACACCCTCATCTGGCGCAACCGTGAGATATGGCTCATAGACCACGGTGCATCGCTCTATTTCCACCACTCGTGGAGCGACCCTGAGAAAGCTGCCCTTACGCCGTTTCCCTATATCAAAGACCATGTTATGCTCCCTAAGGCATCAATGCTTGAAGAAGCACATGCTCGAGCCATCGCGATGCTGACGCCTGAGAAACTTGAAGCTATCGTCAACCTCATCCCTGACGACTGGCTTCAATGGGAGGGCGCGTCCGGCTCTCCCGAAGAGTTGCGCGAAGTGTATCTGAAATTTCTGACCACACGGCTTGCCAATGCCGACATATTCATCACCCATGCCGCCGATGCCCGAAACCGACTTATATGAATACGCCGTGGTGCGTTATGTGCCTGACGAGGAGCGTGGCGAGTTTGTCAACATCGGTCTCATAATGATGTGCAAGCGGCGCAACTGGCTGCGCCTTGCCATCTGCCTCCCTGCCAAGCGTCTTGAAGCATTCCGCTGCCCCCATACCCATGATGAAATCATGGCGCAGCTCCAAGGCATCTCCCGCGTGGCAGACATGACAGTCAAGACCGGACCATTCGCCGACTACCGCTCCGAAGAACGGTTCCGCTGGCTGACAGCCTGGAAAAGCGCATGCCTCCAGACCTCGCGCCCCCACCCGGGCACCACCACCGACCTCGCCACCACCTTTGACCGCCTATTCACCACCCTTGTCCTTTAAGTCGGTGTCTCAGCACTCAAAAACACCGCCAAATTTGTAGGGACATACCATGGCATGTCCGCCCCGCATGATGGCTGTATAACCGTGGTCATGTGTGGACAGCGGACATGCCACGGCATGTCCCTACACGTTTAATGACTCACAATTCTGCAACCATACATTCGTCAACTGCGGGCAAAACGGTCAAAATTCTCCATTGCCCAGCCGATAATCCCTTGCAAATGAGGCATCAGCGAATGCCCTAATTCCGTCAATGAATACTCCACCTTTGGCGGCACTTCTGCATACACCTTACGCCTCACAATTCCGTCTCTTTCAAGCCCTTTCAACGTTTCGGTCAACACCTTAGGAGATATATCAGGGATGGCTTTGCTTATGGCGTTGAAACGAGTGGATGGATTCTCGGCAAGCACACATAGTATGAGCATAGCCCACTTGCCCGAGAAGCGCGACACGACGTTGCGCACCGGACATGCTGATATACATGTGTATTTTTTCAGATTTTCTTCAAGCGGTAACGCGTTCATAATCAATATTACTTACCTTGAAGTAAGCTGTTGACTTTTATGTAACTTCTTGTATTTTAAAAATTTAGGATATAACTTTGCGCTATCAAATTAATAGTGGATATCCACTGCAAAGTTAAACAATTTATCTCTGATACAATTATGAGCGACGTAAAAATCATCAACAAGGGCGACAAATTCGCCCACGCCACAGTAGGGAACCTCCACACATTCGAGGGAAAACAGTTTGTCAAGGACGCAACCGGAGCCACATCATGCGAAATCTCCTTCGGCACCCTCCCCACCGGCGCAGCCGTCCCCTTCTTCCACAGCCACAAAGCCAACGAAGAAAACTACATCATCCTCTCAGGCGCAGGCCGCTTCCAGGTCGACGACACCGCATTTGACATAGCCGAAGGCTCAGTGATCCGCGTATCCACCGCCAGCGACCGCAACCTCAAATGCACCTCCGCCACCCCCATGACCTACATCTGCATCCAGGCAAAAGAAGGCAGCCTCGGTGTCGTCACAGCCGACGACGCCCTCATCACCGACCGCCCCACCCTCCTCTAAAATCACACGCTAATTGTATGGACATGCCGTGGCATGTCCATACAATCTGAATCTGTCACCAGATGGCAAGAGAATGCTGACATTTTCGCATGGACAGGTTGAATGAGCGGGGGTAACTTTGTAACATGTCACAAAATCATACACCTATGTCAACATCCAATCATGCCCCGACGCGCAGCCCCAAGGGGACACGCCCCGTGTCACGCAAATTTTATGAGTCGCTGTGCTCTCTGATACGCAGCGCAGCCATCTTCAGCGACGATGTATTCGTTGAGCATTTCATCCACAGCATAGACGATTACATAGACCACGGAGTGATAATATCAGATTTCACAGACACCGAGTACGTGATGTTTACCCTCCTCCAGCCCCAAATCGACAAGGCTCTGGAGCGTTCACGCCGTGCCCGCGAGGCAGCCGCGCGCCGCCGCGAAACCCGTGAGCAGAACGAGCCTCAGGAGCAACCTTGTCAAAGCCCCACATCCTCCACTACAGCACCAACACCCACCGCCCACGAGCAGAAACGTGCCATCAGACGAGAAGCAGCCAAAGCCCGCAGGCTTCAAAAGCACCAGGAACGCCTCACCCGGCGCACCACCGCACAGCATAGGTCCCAAATTACAACAACTACCATGCCAGCCGTCCGCTCAATCCTTTAACGCAAAAGTCCCGGATTTCGGAAGTCATAACAATATTTATTTGTGGCAAATCGTTATATTATTAATAATAATGGCTAACTTTGCCACGACATTTTGAAATATTTGACATGGACGATATTGTTGCACGCAACTTACGAAAATTCAGAGAAGCAGCAGGTTACACACAAAAACAAGTCGGAACCGCATTAGGATTAGACCGATCCGCTTATGCTAACTACGAGTCTGGCATAAGGGAAGTTCCATATGATGTACTTGAAAAGGTTTCGGATCTTTTTGGGTGCGACATGTATGTATTGTTTGAGGAGAATGCAGATGCCATGATTCTTGCTTCGGCATTTCGTCTTGAAGGACTCACACCCTCTGATATGGACGAAATAGTGCACTTTAAAGATATTGTAAAATCATATCTTAAAATGGAGAAGATTGCATCACGATGAAGCAGGGAGATATAAATGTAATCGAACGTCAGGTAGTTGATTTTCGCCAAGAGAACGGACTGAATGATTCGGAAGCAATAAACTTAAAAAGTCTGCTTTTAAAGCTCAATGTTTTGACCATATTCCGTCCCCTTTCGGTTGATTTCTCAGGAATGAGCCTTAAAAGCCCCACAGGTGAACGTTTCATGCTCGTCAATTCCCTCCATCCGCGTGGTCGTCAGCATTACACCATCGCTCATGAATTATATCATCTTTTCATTGAAGAAAACCCCAAACCGCACTATTGCTCTCCATCCACGCCTAAAGATGAATCCGAGCAGAGGGCTGACCTGTTCGCATCCATGCTTTTGATGCCAGCCACCGGAATCAAACAGCTCATACCAACAGAAGAACTGAGACATAACTCAATTACACTATCTACCGTAATACGGTTAGAGCACTACTTTTCCGTCTCCCGCCAAGCCATAATATATAGATTGGCATCTCTTAAGCTTATCTCTAAAGCACTATGTGACAACCTCCGATCTTTCCCTGCCACCAAAACCGCAAAGGAATATGGATATGACATCGCTCTCTATAATCCTGGCAATGACGGGCTCGTCATTGGAGACTTCGGCGATAAAGCACGTCATCTATTTGACGAGGGGAAGATTTCCGAGGGTCATTATCGAGAATTAATGAGCAAGATAGGGATTAATGTTGATGAAAACTAAGATTGTGCTTGATGCGGATGTCATCATACATTTCATCGAAGCCGAACGATTAAGCTTTCTACTTGGGATATTCCCCGAATACGAGTATCTCATCTTAGATGTCGTGTACCACGAACTTTCAAAGAGCAAGGGAACAAAAGTTCAGCTTGACAATACTTTGAGAGTTTTCGCAAGACGCATCAGCTTAGTGAAGTTCTCGCCGACAGGCGAATCCCGGAGAGAATACGCACGCCTCCTCTCCCAGCTGGCATTAGGACATGGAGAAAGTGCCTGCATGGTCTACTGCCGGGACAATGCAGATGTATTAGGTAGCAGCAATCTCAAAGACATCGCCGACTATTGCATATCTCACCATATCACATATCTTACGACATTAGATTTTCTTTATTATGCATATGTCCGTCACCTGATGACCAAACAAGAGTGTGACGAATTTATCGATAAAGTCCTGACCGCAGGGAGCAAATTACCGCGCATTGACATCTCGACTTACTCATGCTCTGTGATGCTATAACTACAGGGTGAGGCGGAAGCCGCCCAGGGCGGTGAGGCCGGGCATGGGGTAGCCGCGGTTGATGGTGTAGCGGGCGTCGGTGATGTTTTCCAAGCGGGTGAAGAGGGAGATGTAGCAGCAGACTTGCCATGTGAGTTTGAGGTTGAGCAGGGCGTAGCTCTGATTGTGCATGTCATCGGCAACGTAGAGACCTCCTACGCCTTTGAGGTCGGCAGCGACATTGAGGCATTTCAACGCCTGCCATTCCACGCCTAAGAAGTATTGATTTTTGGGAGCTCCGACAAGGTTGTTGAGAGATGTGTGGAGATAGCTGTATGAAGCTGTGAGCCACAGATTGTCAAGCGGATGGCTGCGAGCCGACAGCTCTATGCCTTTGTTGATAAACGAGCCCGTGTTCTGGTTTTTCTGATTGACGGTCTGTATCATATCGTCACCTTTGCTGTAATACGCCGTCAGCTCCCCCATAAAATAACGCGAGAAGGATTTGCTGACCGACAGCTCGTAGTTCATCATCTTCTCAGGCTGCAGGTCAGGATTTGCCATGCGGTAAAGGTAGAGTTCGCGGAATGACGGATTGCGGTAACCCATAGCGAGATTGCCTTTCAGAGTCCACTCACGTCCGGGATTGACCGAAAAACCAAATTGCGGAACCCATTGCGTGTCAAACATATCGCTGTTAGCTATGCGGAGACCTCCGTTTAGATTCAAAACATCGCCAAACATCATCTGCGACAGGGTCAGATATGGCGAATACTCCACTATGGTCTTGCGTCCCATCGTACTCATCGACCCCTCCTTGTGCTCATTGCCGCCCGACATGGGTATTTCACCCGAATACACATCGAAATCAAAGCCCCCGGTCATGGACGCACCTTTCCACGGTCGGAAATTCTGATAAAGGATGACCCCCAGACGGTCATCCGTGCTGTGGAAGTGGCGCGGATCGTCCACATAATGGTTGCCATAGTTATAATACACACGTGCGCTGCCCGAAGTGTTGCCGTAATGGTTGGTAGCAGTCAGTGCAGCCTCGCCACGCGTGACGTTCTGGTGGTAGACATCCGTAGACAGCGGATTAGACAGCGTGGGATATATCGGGTCATCCCCACGGAAATTCATCAGAGTGTAATCTGCATAAGCCTTCCATCGGTCTGAAAACTCATAACCCACTTTGGCATAGCCGCTTGCCTGCTTGAAGTCAAGCCCGTCGACATTGCCGTCAGTGCGGTCATACGAGAGCGACACGAGCGAGGAGAAGCGACCGCGGCGCACCGTGTTTGACACCGATGAGAGCCAGGTGTTATAAGAACCATACTGCGACTCCACGGTGGTACGCACACCGTCATGGCGCGCATCCTTGGTGATGACATTGATGGTGCCAGCCATGGCATTGGAGCCGTAGAGCACCGAGCCTGGTCCGCGCAGCACCTCCACGCGCTCCACATAGTCCTTGTCATAGAAATCGGCTATGTGGTGGGAATAAATGCCCGCAAACTGCGGCTGTCCGTCGACCATCATCAGCACTCCGCTCGCCCTGTCGCCACCGACACCGCGCAGTTTGATATGCCCCGAGCCTCCGTTGCTCACCCCGAAGCCGAATATGCTCCTCTGCGACACAAACAGGCTCGGCACCATGCCCGAGATTGCCGACAATACCTGCGTATTGCCGGTTGATTCCAGCTGCCTGTTGTCGATGACCGATACCGTATATGGCAGCAACTTCTGAGGCACGGCTCTGTTGGTGCCAGTCACTACCACTTCGCCAAGAGTGTGGAGCGTATCTACATTTTCGGCTCCCGATAAATCAAGAGCCGAAAATATTGACGACGATAATATCACCGTGATTACCGCAGCGTGCTTCATGGATTACTTTTTGTCGATATCTATGATGACGTATTTCTTGGTGCCGAGACCTAACTTTTCGGCATAGTCCACGGTGTGGGTTCCGTGGCGCGTATTGATGCGTTCGATCAGCGGCTGGTTGTCATCGCCTTCACCAGGCTTGTGGTTGAAAACGAAGTCAAGACATGCCTGGTCAAGAGCCACGGGGTCAAGCGAAGCAAGGATGCCCATGTCCTTGAGGACAGGCGTGGCGGGATTGCCGTTGCAGTCGCAGTCGACCGACATATTGTTCATCACGTCGATATAAACGATGCCATTCTTGCCTTTGAAATAAGTGTCAACTGACTGCGCCGCTCCAGCCATGGACTCCAAGAAACCGTCCTGACCGTTACGTGGCTTTGTAAAAGCCTCCTCTGGCTTGGATGTCAATCCAGCCGAGTGGATGAGAGCCTTGCCGTCAGCCGAAGCCACACCGATGCTCTGGTTTTTGAGCACACCGCCGAAGCCACCCATCTGATGACCCTTGAAGTGGGCGAGATTGATCATGAAATCATAATCGGCAAGGTGCTTGCCCACGAGATTGTCGGCGAAATAGGTAGAATCCTGCATCGGCAGCAGCATGTCTCCATCGGCATCCATGATGTCAACGGCAGCGATTTTGTCATAACCGCGCTCTGCGATAGCCTTAAGGTGGTCAGCAGTGTGACGGCGGTTGCCGTTATATGCAGTGTTGCACTCCACGAGAGTCCCGTCAACCTCCTTGACTAATTTTTCTATCAGCTGCGGGCTCAGATGGTTTGTTTTTGATGATTCACCAGTGCTGATTTTCACTGCCACCTTGCCCTCAGGCTTGACACCCAGAGCTTTGAACACAGCGAGAAGCGACTCAGGCGTGATTTCAGAAGTAAAATAGACTTTCGCCGGCTCGGATGTAGCAGCCGTCTGAGCCGTGCATGACATAGCTGCCATAGACAGTCCTAATGTCAACGTGGTTAATGCTTTCTTTATCATAGCAATATGCAGATTTGTGATTTTTCAATGATTCGGTAAAAATAACCGAAGTAGTTGAAACTTAAGTTAATATATCGA
>CAMQYL010000029.1:0-35177 GCA_947039275.1 uncultured Bacteroidales bacterium
CCACATATCCCACATATCCCACATATCCCACATATCCCACATATCCCACATATCCTACATATCCCATATATCCTACATATCCCATATATCCTACATATCCTACATATCCTACATATCCTACATATCCTACATATCCTACATATCCCATAAACAACTGGTTAGTACGAAGTTATACGCAAATATGGCGAGAAAAGTGTAACATTTTCCCTCTCGGAGTGATTTGGGATGTAATTTTGCGGTGACCGGAAGACTGGGGATGCTCCTGCGCTGACGCGGAGTAATTGCAAGTTGTACTTTTGTCCGCACACGTGCGGTCAAAAGTGACTTGCCGGACCTGTCGGCCGGGAAATCCCCTGAAAGGGAATTTTATATAGGTTTATGTATGGAGACAAGGAAAAAACGGCTCTGGATCCGTATTTCGGAAGCGGAAGCCAAGACTTTCAAGGCTAAGTCATCAGGCTACGACAGCGTGAGTGCTATGGTGAGAGCTGCTGTTTCGCAGCTTGATGACCGCTCGTTGTCGGATAGAATGAGGCGGTTGGACGAACTGACTGCCTGGTACAAATCGTTTGACAACCGCCTTTCATGGGCTGGAAGCAACATCAATCAGCTTGCCAAACGGGCTAACGAGGCTCATGCAGCTGGCATCATTCCGGCTGTTTTCTTCTCTGAAATGCTCATGCCGGAGCTGATCAAGGTGGCAAAAGAGGTGTCGGAATTGAAAACCGTGCTTATGGATATCACTAAAACAGCAATGGATTCCCGAAGATGATAGCTACCATTCTCCCTAAAAGTTCCACATTTCACGCCATCGTTTACAACGAGAAGAAAGTGGCGGAGGGTGTGGCGGTACTGCTTGAAAAGACCAACGTTTCAGGCCTGGCAGCTCTGCCGGGTTACGCCACTGAGGATCTGCAACAGTTCTTCATGGACTATTCATCCCGGAACTCGCGCATCAGATTTCCTCAATTTCATGTAGCCATCTCCTGCAAGGGAAACGAATACACCCAGGAGCAGCTTGTTGAGTTTGCCCACAGGTATCTCGCGGAGATGGGATATGACAATCCGGGACAGCCATTGCTGATATACGGACACAACGACACTGACAACACACATATCCATATCATCACTTCGCGTATCGCTCCAGACGGACACAAGATAGACCATGCTCACGAGAGGAGGCGGTCACTGGCTGCGGTTGACAGGCTGATGAAGCACGACATCAAGGGAAAGGTTGACAGCGATGTCGCCAAAGCATGGGAATACACATTCAGAAATGTCGGGGAGTTTCAGGTCATCATGCAGAGTCTCGGTTACGAGTGTTACAGCAAGAAAGACAGCGGCAAGGTGTTCATCAAATACGGCGGCTGCATATGCAAATCACTCACCGTTGCAGAGGTGGAAGCGCATGTCTGGAAGAACAGCAGTTCAATCAAGGATGAAGAACGAGCTACAGCATTGAAGAAAAGAGGTGCGCAGATCTACGGATTCTTCAACAAACAAAAACACTCGTGCGGGTCAAGGGCTGAGTTTTCCGACAGGATGCACCGCATGTTCGGGTTGCAGCTCGTGTTTTTCGGCAGCAAAGACAATCCGACAAGCTACAAGGTAGTGGACCATTATGCAAAAGCCGTGTTCCATGCACCTCTGGCACTTGAAAAACTGAAATTCAGGACATATGATGAAAGGGTGACAGCGTCAAAAGAAACCATCGCCAAAACTTTGGCAGATAACCCCGGTGCAACAACCAAGGATGTCAACAAGGAAATATACCGCGAACATGGGACTTATATAAAGGAAAGTGTGCTGCATATCGACAAGAAGAAAGAGGCATTGGATGAAAGCGTCATTACGGCACTGAAAGCCAACAACAAGGCTGCATGGAAAGCAGCACATCCATCATCTACACATGTTTCGCGACAACCGACAGGCAATCAGGATGCTGCCCATCTTCCCCTGTCAGCTCCACGGCTGTCCGAAACGGCGGCATCATCAACATCTGTCAATCGCGACTGGGAGGTGGGAAATGACCATAACAAGGACGACCTTGACGAGCAGATGAAGCGTCAGATGAAACCATAAAGGGGAAAAGTGTAACACAATATCATGTCGTATCGTAAGAGTGATTATATTTGCAGTACACTAACGGAAGTTTAACCAATCAACCATCAAACATTATGATTTCAATCAAATCCATCATCAGCAAGACTCTGATTGTCAGTTTTGCTTTTGGTTTATCATCATGCGGAGGTGATGACAATGAAAAAGAAGAACCACCATACGTTGCTCCATCTGCCAGTAGCATGGATATGAGCGAGCTGCCAGGCTCCTGGACTCTGACATCAGTAGTAGCAGAAGACAGCTATGCAGAGACTTTCAATCTTCCATTGACGTTCGGGACTTTAAACTTTGAAGCATCCAACGGATTGGGTCAATCAGGGTACAATTTTGACATCACCAATCCCGAGACTTGGGACAATGATGGAGGCACATGCCTGACCCAAAATGGCAAGGTGTCATTTGTCGGATTTTCTTTGACTTGCAGCATGGAAGACAGTCATTCCACTGTTTCAATACTTGGAGGGAATGTTGACAGTTATAACAGTCAAACCAAGACGCTTATACTGAAAGGATATATTAACATAATCAGTGTTCAAACTCCACCTGCGGTATATTCAAACCCAGCCATAGTAACCATGGTGAGACGATAGCTTCTATCATACCATCAGACAAGAGACGGTTTCAGAATTTATGGAATCGTCTTTTTTATTTCAGCATAGACCCACATCTCCAAAGAAAAGTGTAACACAATAGAAAAGGGATGCTTCTGAGGAATAATTTTGCAGATGTATTAACATTTTTAATATATCCAAAATGACACAACAAAATTACATTATCACTTTTGCAAATCAAAAAGGAGGTGTCGGCAAGTCGACTCTCTGCACACTGTTTGCAAACTATCTGTCGGTATGCGGCATTCCTGTAAAAGTCATCGACTGCGACCGACAGAACAGTATCGGAAATCTCCGCAAAAAAGAGTTGCAGAGCATTCTACAGCATCATAAGAACGCTGATACTTTCAACAACTGTCCCTTTGAGGTGATTTTACATCCAATCAATGACAAAGCTGCCACCGAAAGACTAATCGGTGAGCTTATCGGATTTGATGGGGTCGTCTTAGTTGATTCCCCAGGAAATCTGCATGAGGAGGGTCTCGTATCGCTTTATGCCAACAGCGACAGGATTATCTGTCCTTTCTTTCTTGATAAGGTCACTATATTTTCAACTTCCGCGTTTGTGGTGATAGCCAACAAGCTGTTTCTGACAATGGGAGAATCCACCAGCGACCGTCTGATTTTTGTGCCGAACCGCATTGATGGACGCATAGGGACTGCCGATGAAAAAGCCATTTATTCCAGCACTAAGCTGAAACTTGGTGAGTTTGGAGCGGTGGCACCCGAAGTCGCTTCACGAGCATGCCTCCAGCGATACTCCACCATGACTATCTCTGATGAACAGATGGCTGTGGTCAAAAACACTTTTGATTTCATCTTGGAAACTATAGGCATAACCTCAGATAAAACCTCTGATACGTCTGCATCATGAAATCAGTAAAGACTCCGCCGACTTTAGATAGTCTTGTTGACGACATACTGCCGACACCTCATGTGCCCAATGGCGTTCTTCAACATCATTCTGCAAGGGAGGAAGATGAAAACGCTGAGACAGTAAGAGAGAAACCAAAACACAACGGCAATGAGAAATCGAACTCGTTCGTGGGGCATCCGTTGGAAAAAGTCGCAGATCTTGCCAATGGAGAAAGACAGTGCTATCAGAATAAGACCACCGTTTATATGGATTTGAGTCCAGACATAAGTTTTGCACTCAACGCCATGGCATCCCATAAATGTCCCAAAGGGCTGATCGTTTCAGCAATCCTCAGACAGTATATACTAACCCATATTGACGATATGAAGAAGTTCCTATATAATTCACGTATCCAAACTTAAAGTCATTTTGGAAACAGCCCGGCAATCGGGGGGGTATCTCTGATGCTCATATTCTGATACCCAAGATAGCCGGGCTGTTTTTTAATTTGAAAAGCTATGTTTTATACATTTTTGACTGTCATCATAGTCGGTTATGTGATTTACTACGGCTATATGATGATTTCCGACCTTGTTAAAAAGGACAGGAAAACGGAAACAAGAGCGGAGGAAGAAGACATCGACATCTCCGGGGAGGTGGAGAGCTTCGAGTCCGCAAAGATTGAACGGCAGCAGAGCAACGGCATTTCTTCCGTTGAAGAATCGCGGATCTCTGCAAAGGCCAGGAATACCGGCGCAATCGGTATCGATGACCTCCTGAAGCACATCGATGACTTCGCAGAAAACGGCGAATTTGCAGCTTTACGTGAGCTACAGACCGACTGGGAAGCGTTTGATGCCGCTTAGTAAACCATGGGATGGGATTGTTTTGTTGCTATACTTTTGATATTGAGTTGAAATGTACTATTGAGTTTAAGTTCGCTTTGAGTTTAGCATAGCCTGTAGTTTAGACGTGCTTTTGAGTTTAGTCGCGCTTTGAGTTTAGTCGTGCTCTAACTTAACATGAATTCAACTTATGAACAACTCGATAAAGCGTCTTAATAAAAAATGTCTTCGCACACTCGTTCGCGCTAAAAACAGCCAACTCGGTCATCAAATTCTACTTTTTTGCGTCGCATTAGCCTTGTCACAAAATGCAAATGCACAGGCTGGCGCAGCTGGTGCTGGCGGTTTTGCTGATGCGGCCAATACATTTCAGACCTATCAAGAGCCAGTGAAAAAATTACTCTATGCCATTGCCTCTGTCATAGCCATAGTCGGAGCGTTTAACATCTACTTTAAGATGCAGAATGGCGATCAGGATGTAAAGAAAACAATTATGATGACTGTTGGCGGTTGTGTTGCCTTTATAGCTGCGGCAGCAGCTCTGCCTAAATTCTTCGTCTGATTATGATGTCATGCTATCCTATATTCAAGGGGCTGCAAAAGCCCCTTGAATTTCTTGGTATCCGTGGGCGCTTTCTGATGATTGCAGCAATGACCATCGGAGGGGCATTTTTATGCTTCTTTGCTGCATCTTTTCTGAGTGGGCAACTTGTAGGATTGATTATTCTGGTCGTCATAATCGGGATGGGTCTTGCCACCATCTATATCAAGCAGAAATCGGGACTGCACTCCAAGAAACGTCACAGAGGGATATATGTGTATCACAATCTTTTCAAACGCTGACACATTCCACAGACTTCAATCATCTCACATATGGCAAAAGTCAAGAAACAGGCATTTGATGCCCTGTTTGTTGGTCTGGAAGATATTACAGACAGCAAAACAGGAGCTACCAACACAATCCTTTTCGGCCCGAAAGGGGAGGGTTCGTGCATACTTGAGATTGAAAACCCGGTGCAGCAGCTTTCCACGGATCTGAATGACTATCTGTTTTACCACGATGTGCTGTCAAACATCGTGCAGATACTCGGTGAGGGATTTGCCTTGCAGAAACAGGACATATTCAGCCGTCAGGCTTACCATTTGACTCCTGGCAACGATGCTGAATACCTGACACGTAAGTATTTTGAATATTTTGACGGCAGAGAGTACACAAGGATTACCACATATCTTATCCTCTCCATGCAGCCGATGAAGAGCAACATCATCAAATACGACCCCAAGGCATGGGAGGAGTTTTACACGAAGATAGCTAAGGTGTGCGACTGTCTGCGCGAGCGTGGCATATGGCACAGGAGGCTCGACAAACGCGAGGTCAACGAATACCTCCACCGCTTCATGTGCTTCAACTTCCGCGAGGGGGCTTTCTCTATGACCAATTTTAAGGCTTCGGATGAATACCTGCGTACTGGTGACAGGGTGATCCGTTCGTTCCCTCTGGTCGACATTGACGAAATCAACATGCCCAATGTCGTACATCCCTATAGGGAGAACAACATCAACGGCTATGATGTAGCTACGGATGTGCTGTCATTCCTGTCGCAGATTCCGGACACGGATCTTGTCATATACAATCAGGTGGTACAGGTGCCGGCGCAACGCATGCTCCTGAGGAAACTCCAGCAGAAAGCCAAGCGACACGGCTCCATGCCCGACCCGAGCAACAAGATTGCTAAGGCTGACATAGACCAGGTGTTGGCTCAGCTGGCTGTGGACTCGTCTCTGCTCGTCTACAGCAATTTCAATGTCATCATCAGCTGTCATGTTGACAAGGCAACGCAGATAGGCTCATACGTGGAGACAAAGCTATATGATTGTGGCATCATACCGTCAAAGACGGCATACAACCAGCTGGAACTTTTCTGCAACAGCTTCCCTGGACGCGCTTATTCGTTCAACCCTGACTATGACCTGTTCCTTACACTTGGGGATGCTGCATTGTGCCTGTTTTTCAAGGAACACCTCAAGCATTCCGAGAATACTCCGCTTAAGACTTTCTACACCGACCGCCAAGGGCTGCCTGTCTGCATAGACATCACAGGCAAGGAGGGTAGCGTCAAGATGACCGACAATGCCAACTTCTTCTGTATCGGTCCGTCTGGTTCGGGTAAATCGTTCCACATGAATTCTGTGGTCAGGCAGCTTCTTGAACAGGGGACTGAGGTGGTGATGGTCGATACCGGGGACTCGTATGAGGGCATCAACGCATACTTTGAGGGTACATATATCAGCTACTCAAAGGAGAACCCGATATCGATGAATCCGTTCAAGATTACACAGGTGGAGTATGAGCAGAATTTCGGTGAAAAGAAAAACTTCCTGAAATCGCTGATATTCCTGATTTATAAGGGCAATGAAGCCCCGACAAAGATTGAGGACAAAATCATCAACCAGACCGTAGTCGAATACTACGATGCCTACTTCAATCCGTTTACTTCGTTTTCCCACCAGGAACGCGAACAGCTGCGCAAACGGTTGATGCTCGAGGACAAAAGGGACGGCAAGTATGAGAAGTATGAGGAAGAATTCAAACGTCAAAGCCTACGCAGCAAGTCCGACAAGCTTATAACCATGATAAACGATGCAAATGCCACCGAGGGAGAGAAGCAGAATGCCAACAGTGCGCTTGCACGTATCATGAATGAACTGATGAAAGATGGTTACCTGATGAAGATTGACGAGCGCATTGACGACATGGAAAGGAAGAAACGTGCGATGCCCGTAAAGGAGCTGTCGTTCAATTCCTACTATGAGTACGCGATCGAGCGCATACCTCAGATATGCAGCTCGGAGAGGATCCAGTTTGACATCAACGAGTTTGCTTCAATCCTTGCCCAGTTCTATCGCGGAGGAGAGCTTCAGGACACGCTTAACTCCGACATAGACGCCAATCTGTTTGACGAGCGTTTCATCGTCTTTGAAATTGATAAAATCAAGGATGACCCGGTGCTTTTCCCGATAGTGGTGCTGATAATCATGGATGTCTTTCTCCAGAAAATGCGCATCAAGAAAGGTCGCAAGGCTCTCATAATCGAGGAGGCGTGGAAAGCTATCGCATCTCCCACCATGGCTGAATATATCAAGTATCTCTACAAGACCGTTCGCAAGTTCCACGGCATAGCCGGCGTGGTCACCCAGGAACTCAACGATGTCATCGACTCGCCTATAGTCAAAGAGGCTATCATCAACAACTCAGATATCAAGATACTGCTTGACCAGAGCAAATTTAAAGACCGTTATGATGACATATCGCGCATCCTCGGCCTTACAGATGTGCAGAAACAGCAGATATTCACTATCAATGCGCTGCCCAACCATGATGGACGCAGCTACTTCAAGGAGGTATGGATATGCCGTGGGCAGGTTTCGGATGTATTCGGCGTGGAAGAACCGCCAGAGTGTTACTGGGCTTATACCACCGAACGAGCCGAAAAGGAGGCGTTGAAAATCTACCGTGCCCACTATGAGAATTTTCAGGATGCCATTGATGCCATAGAGCATGACCGCAAGAAAGCCGGCATCGATCGGTATCTTGATTTCGCACGAAAAGTCAACCAACATCAACAAGTAATGTCATTATGGTAAAACTTTCAACAACATTAGCTCTATGTGCCGTGACGTTTGTGATGCCGTTTCATGTAAACGCGCAATTCGGCGTACACACAGACCCTCAGGCTGTGGCACTTGTGGTGCAAAATATGGGTATACGTGACGGTTATCTTACACTCTTGAATGAGGAGACTCAGAAAACACAAAAGACACAGGACGATACTCAGAAGAAAGTGGCTCACATGGCTGCCATTACCGAGGGCATGAAAGAAGTGATGTCAAATGTGAAAGGCTTTGGCGTGGAGTCTGGTTTCTACAAGCAGATTATCGCGGACATGCAGGTGATTGTGACTCAGACACCGCTGGTACTGTCTGAAATAAACAAACGCCCGGCTATCAACACGGCTTTCGCGTTGGCTAATGTAAGCAACTTGGTAGAACGCTCAACGGCGTTGGTAGATGACTTTTGCACGATAGTCAACAATGGCACTGTCAAGAACCCTTTCAGAAACCGGGACAAGGACAAGGAGGATGACGGAGACAACTACATGCAGAGAGAAAAGCGTCTTGAAATGGCGGTAAAAATCAGCTATGATATATCGCGCATACGCCAGACCATAGAAGTGATTCTGCTCAACTACCGTTACGCTTCATTGACCGACCTCTGGATCAGACTTGACTATAAAAGCTGGGCATATCTGATAGGTATGGAATCAAATGCCCGATACGTAATCAGCATGTGGAACCGCACATTTACTACATGGCCATGAAAAAACAGATATTTGCAGCTTTTGTCTGCATCGTCTCGTCACTCACAGCATCCGCAACTCACGTCTGGGAACCGCAGATAGTATCCTTGATACATCTTCACAAGACCCTATATGCCGATGCTGTCAAAGCCCAGGAGATGACCACGGCCTCAACAGCCGAACATGCCTACCTCAAAGACAACACCGATAAGGTTAAGAAATACCGTGAGATGCTGGATAAACGCCTCAATGATGCGAGCGACTGGGCATCATTGAGTGTCGCGCTTTTTTCTTTGAGCATGGATATGGTCGAACTTGCCAAGGAATGCGAGGAATTTGTGACAGAGGCTGGTACGCTTTGCAGACGCAACCCGGCGGCATCGTTCCAGTATTACAAGGCTTCAAGGTATATCCGTGATGAAATTAAAAGAGCACAGAAGATTGTAACCACATCAGGGCTGATGACGAGCGGCATCCTGAAAGCGACCATGGAACAGAAAGCTACAACCATCTACTCCCTGAAAAGTGTGGTATCGAACATACGCGGTGCCATCTCCAGTACACTCTGGCAATGCCGGTGGCTTCTTGGAGATAAACTGTCTATACAGAACATCCGCGACATTCTCACGGATGAAGAAGTAAAGGCTACCGCCAAGAAAGTAATAGCAGACTGGAAAAAGAAACATAACAAGGACGATAAAGACGAAAAAGAATGAAAAAGGCAGTTCCATTTATTGCATCATGTGCGTTGTTGCTGTCCTCTCTGACAAGCAATGCACAGAAGATTTCAAATGACCCGAACCTGCACAAGCAGCTCAACTCCATAGCAGGCACAAAGTGGGATTTCGGTCCTGGCTTTGAGTACTATGTAACTCATCAGAATTATTCGGGAGCTGAGCTGAAATACAAGTTCCCGTTTGACATCCATGTGGAGTTTGACGAGAACCGCGCCAATGTCAAGAGGATGTGGCGACCGATGCTTGCTGAATACGGCGCGGCGACTGTGCTCAACGATCAAGTCAAGCAGCAGAACGAGAATATAAGTGCAATCTACAAGGAACAGGTATCTGTCTATGTAGACCGTATGAACAATTCATCTAAGCTCATATATGACTCCGACTTCAAGCTTTTCCAAACTTATATGGAAAAGGCTCTGACATATTCCTTGCAGAAAAGCGGAGGCAAAGCCAAACCTGCCATTGACAGGTTGAAGCAGAAGTATGATGTCATCGTTGACCAGTATGTCTATGTGACCGACATTGCTCCATCGGCGGGCGCGGTCGTTGCCGGCACGATGGAGAGCGGGGCGCGTGAGAAGGAGTTGGCGCGTATCCACAAGGAGATGAATGCGCTTGTCAAGCGCACCAAGGATGTTGTCATGTTCTGCAATATTGCATACTGATTTCAAATTTACTTGCTATGATAACAGATATTATCACTAACACCGTGGGACTGTCGTTTATTGATGATAATATGGGCGACATCATAAGCGCACTCGGTGCGGCTGGTCCTAAATTTCATATTCTCGGCATTGCAAAGAATATTGCAGTATGTCTCGCTCTCGGTGTCGGAGCTTACGAAGCCTATATGATGATGCTTGGGCGTAGAGGTATGGACGTGATGAAGATACTCCGTATCATCATCCTGTCGCTATGCATCTCCAATTCAGGATGGATCGCAGCGGGACTTAAAGCGCCGGGAGCCGCTCTTGCAGCTGAGGCCAAAGGCTCAATGAATAAATTCAACGCCCGTCTTATGTTGGAGGAGGAGAAGCTCGCCAAAACTCAGGACGACATGATGGATAAGATGTTCGCTCAACTTGATTCCATCACCAAAGCACGTAAAGCAGCTTTGCTCGCTGAAAACGAGGGCATTACCCAAGATATGGTTGTGGGTGTGTCAATGGTGCCTGAGTGGATTGACAATTATGCTAAGAAAGCAGCAATATGGTTTGAAACACAGGCATGCAATTTTATGAATATGCTGATAAGGTGGATTTCTGAATTGATTTTCCAGCTCATGTATTACGGCATACTGATTACGCAGCTTGTGGTGCTTAATCTGATGACCCAGTTTATGCCTCTCGCATTTGCTCTGTCTATAGCACCGGCATATAAGTCGGCGTGGTCGCAGTATATATCCAAATTCTTAAGTATCACCCTGTGGGCTCCCATTTGTTACATGATGGTCTGTTATATCGACCAGATTCTGACATATCAGATACGTAATGATGCAGCCTCTATAGCTAAAATCACGGATTTTTCATGGGGTGCGCTTGGTGGTCTCGGACTTGACATGCTTGGAACTACCGTCACCTATGCCGCAGGTATGCTAATTGGAGCCAAGATGATAAGCATGTCAACTGAAATTGCGGGATGGCTGATACCCGGAGGCGTTTCATCAGGCATGGGCGGTGCTGTAGCCGGCGGTGCGATGGGTGCTGTGACAGGGGCTGCCGCTGGCGGAGCTGCCACAGTCATGGGGACAGCCGGTGCTGGCGCGGGAAGTGCCGCAAATGTTGCACTGGGTGCTGCTACAGGCGGTACCCCAGGAGCAATTGCACAAACTGGACTTGGAAAAGCAATCTCGCAGGCTAAATCAAACACCCGGAATTTTAAATCATAATTTTTCCACAGACATGCTTATACGTAATCTTGAACAGAAAGTGCGACTGGCATCCTTCACCGTACTTGTCACGGTGATAGGGTGCGCGGTGACATGCTGCATCTGCTTCGCTTTTGCCTCCAAATTGGTCACGGAGGAGCGGCAGAACATATACGTGCTTGACGGCGACATACCGTTTCTTGCCGAACGTGCAGACCTTGAAGCCAACTACATCATGGAAGCACAGGCTCATGTGGCTTTGTTCCACCAGTATTTTTTTACGTTACCGCCTGATGATGCGTACATTGACTGGACTGTCGGCAAAGCCCTTTACATGGCTGACGGTTCGGCTCTGCGTCAGAGGCACGCGCTACAGGAGTCCGGCTTCTACAACGACATCGTTTCATCCTCGGCAATATGTACCATATTGTGTGACTCCATAACGATTGACGAGGCGGAGAACAAGTTTGTCTACTATGGCACACAGAAAATCAAAAGGCGCACCAAGACACAACGGCGCACCTTGGTTACAAGCGGATCGTTGGAAAACACGCGGCGTACCAAGAACAATCCCCACGGTCTGCTGATTACAGGATGGCGCACTCTTGAAAACAAGGATTTAGAATACTGATAAATGCTATGAAAGGAATAAAGAAAAGAATGCGCGAATCCTCGCGCAAGCTGCATGCGCGTTTGGGTAAAGCTGCAGAGCCGTATGTCAGCAAAGCAAAGGAGCGGCTTAAAGTGGACGAACGCATAGAGAAAGCCAACGACTGGGCTTCGGCACATCCAAGGCGTTTCTTTGCCTATGTGATAGGTTGCTCGGTGGTGATACTGTCAATGTCGCTGTTCATCGGCTTGCAGCCCGCGGAAACCGAAACGGAGATTGAGGCTGTACCTTCTCCTCATGAGGGTATTAGCAATGTCATCGAGGGTATGCGCGAAATCCACCGAAACAAGGAGATTATGAATGCCACGATCCAGAGGGCACGTGACACTGGCGACCGTCTGAGAGGGGAACTGGACTCACTCAACTCCCTTTCTATGAAAACGCATGAGGACTCGTTAGATATAGACCATAAGAGGAAACAACTGCAAGGTATAATCAAACTATTCGAAAACCATGACAAATAAAATAAATTTCAAGCAGCCGAAATACATCTTTCCGCTGGTGATTCTTCTGCCGTTGGTGTTTTTAGCCTATACTGTATCAGGTTTTTTTGACTCGGATGGCACAGACACTGTGGCTGCGGACGGACTTAACATGACAGTGCCTGATGCCGACACGGACGACATTCTGACGAAGTACGATGCCATGTCGCGCCGCTTTGCCAAGGATGATGATGCCTACACGGCTCTCGGCGACATCGGTCAGGAGCAGACCGGTCCTGAAAGCATCGAGGACACCTACACTGATGAAGAAAAAGCGGAGATAGACCGCATTAATGAGGAACGGAAGCGACAGGAGGAGGCTTTGCGAGAGATGCAGGAGAGCTTCACCCGGTCAAGGGAAAGGGTTTCTTCTTCATCCGCTGCAACTCCGCCAGCATCTGAGGAGGATGAATATGTAAAGCAATACCAGCAGATGCAACAGCTGTCAATAGCACGTCAGAAGATGATGCAGCAGATGATGGGGCTTGACACTGAGACACCCAAGGAAGAAAAACCGGTGCAGCAGCCTGTAAAGGCAGAACCCCCGAGTCTCGTGCTGAAATCAAGAGAGGCAAACGCTGACAAGTTCACCACCATCACGGACGCTGCCGACAACTCGGATGAGTCGCTGATCAAAGCGATGATTGACAAGACCACCAAGGCTCATGAGGGAACACGGCTGAGATTCAAGCTGCTTGACGATGTGACCATTGAGGACGTAAAACTCAAAAAGGGTACATATCTCTACGGTGTGGTCGTAGGTTTCGGACAGCAACGTGTGATGGCTGAGATTTCAAGCATCATGGTAGGTAACCGTTTCCTTAAGGTCTCGTTGGCGGTGTTTGACAATGATGGCATGGAGGGCTTCTATGTGCCTGAGTCGGCTTTCCGCGACTTCATGAAGAATGCCGGCTCGTCAGCAGTGCAGGGTAACATGAATTTCACGTCCAGCGGTGGCTACGGCAGCGAAATAACAGGTGAGTCTGTGGCTTTGCAAGCGTTACAGAACATCTACAACGCCGGCACCAATGCACTGTCGGCAAACATGCGTAAGAACCGCGCCAAAATCAAATACAACACAATAGTATATCTCATAAATTCCAAAAACGCACAATAGTTATGATACACTCAAAACTTATCGTCATCGTTTCATCGCTTCTTTCCCTCTCGGCATCCGCCCAGCTTTCCAAAGGAACTATTTTCATCAACAAGGATGTCACCACCCACATAGTGATGCCGGAGAACATCAAACTGGTTGATATATCTACTGACAGGATAATAGGCAACCAGTGTGCTTCCAATATTGTCCGCATAAAGCCATCGGTCAATGAGGACTCGTTAGGGAACAGGACGGCGCCTTACCACAACTGCCAGATGTTGGGTACGCTCACGGTCATAGGTGAAAGGCATATTGCCCAATATGACATAGCGTATTCTGACAAAGCGTCAAATGCTGCATCGATATACAAGGTGAAGCAGCGTGATCTTGACAACTACATGAATCCCGAAGTGGCAATGCCCGAGTCTGACATGGCATCCTACTGCTGGGCGATATACCGCTCTGGCCGCAAGTTCAACAACATAACATCGGACAAAAACGGCATGAAAGCTGCTGTCAACAACATCTATTCGGTCGGCAACTATTTCTTCATCGACTTCACGATGACCAACAAGACCAAGGTGCACTACGATATCGCCGAGCTGCGGGTGTTCCTCCAGGACAAGAAGGAGGTTAAGGCGACAAACGTCCAGACCATAGAGCTTACGCCTGTATATACACTCAATCTTGCCAAAGGCTTTGACAAGAACTACCGTAACGTATTTGTGCTTGACAAGCTCACTTTCCCGGAGGAGAAAGTGCTTAGGATAGAGATGTCCGAAAATCAGATTTCAGGTCGTGTCATCTCACTTGAAATCGAATATGAGGATATCTTGAACGCTGACGGCTTTTCGCCCGACTTGTTCAAGAAGCTGCCCGACCATGTGCCAGGACATATGTACCGATAAACAACATGTAAAAAACCGATATAATCACAACCACATCTTATGAAAAAGTACATCCTTATGATGCTGTGCGTGTTCGCAGCGATTCAATGTTATGCCGGTAGCGGCGAAGACCGCATAACCATTGCTGCCGGCTTCCAGTTCCCATCCACGCTTGACGCGCAGATAGGTTTCGAGCATGACCTTTCATATGGCAACTCTATAGAGGCATACGCTGAAGCCGGAAACCACTGGCAGACTCCCGCATGTCACATGTTCTGGAAAGGATATTACTGGGACGGCGGCGTGAACTACAAGCACCGCCTAAAACGGTTTAAAAACGGCCAGCTCCGGGTACGCGGCGGTGTGACTGCCGGCGCGGAACAGACCGATTTCTTCTTCGGCGCAGAGGTGGGTTTTGAATACGACTACGTTTTTGCCAACGGTTGGCGTTTCTGTGTGATCCAAAAAAACAATTTCAACTTTCTCCATGGTGAC
Organism: uncultured Bacteroidales bacterium; assembly: GCA_947039275.1. Lineage (GTDB taxonomy): Bacteria > Bacteroidota > Bacteroidia > Bacteroidales > Muribaculaceae > Amulumruptor. The sequence continues at coordinate 15,029 of CAMQYL010000029.1, forward strand.
ACGTTCCGCAACGGTCTCCTGATAGGGTTGAAAATTCCTCTTTGATAAATTACTTTTTATAACATTTTAAGGACTTCAAACAGTTTCGGTAACTTTTGGTATTGTTGCAGAAGCGTTTGTAGTCCTTTTTGCACCTGTTTGATGGCTTAAGTACTTTAATAGTCCCATTTTGATTTCTCCATAGTTTCAATTTTCTCTGAATTGCTATACCCATAGTAAAATCATTTGTTTGCAAAGATAATCCAAAACCAATATCCATAATATATAGTTCTTTATGTCTTTTGAAGAAACAAAGGAGATGCAGCAGATGTACACGATGTTTCGCAGCTGCGTCTATCTCGTGCTTATCATAGAGCTTGTGATGAATCTGCCGATACCGTCTGACGACGGTCTGACAGCATTTCTGTTTAAACTACTCGGATCGCTGCATGTGTTTAATTCCGTAGGATCTTGCAAGGTCATAGAAATTGTCTGTGTAATCATAACATGTATAGGCACCAAGGCTCAAAAGTCGCTCAATTTCTCGTTGAAAAGGATGGTCATTGTGCCGCTTGTCATCGGTGTGGTTTTCACTGCACTCTGTTTCGTGTTCCATCAGGGACACTGGGGAGGTGTGACCTCGTTTGGCGTATCTGCCAATCGTCTTATCTACGCCGCATGCAGCATAATCGGACTCATGATGGTAAACCAGGGACTTGACGGACTGGCAAAGTATTACAACCACAAGCTGGGTGAAGACCGTTTCAATTTTGAAAACGAGTCTTTTCTCCAGACCAAGGAGAAAGTAGACAATGATTATTCGGTCAATATACCGATGATCTTCTACCATGAGAAGAAGATGCAAAAGGGCTGGATCAACATCATCAATCCGTTCAGGGGAACAATCGTGCTTGGTACCCCAGGTTCTGGCAAATCGTTCGGCATCATCAACCCATTCATCAGGCAGCATGCAGCTAAGGGATTTGCAATGATGGTCTATGACTACAAGTTTCCCGAACTTGCCAAGAATCTGTTTTACCAGTATTGCAAGAACAAGCATTACGGGCATCTTCCTGAGGAATGCAGTTTTCATGTAATCAATTTTTCGGATGTGGAACATTCCCACCGCATAAATCCCATACAGAAGAAATACATACCGGATCTTGCTGCGGCATCGGAGACGGCGGCGACTCTGATTGCAGCCCTTAATAAGGGAGGAGGGGACAAGCGCGGAGGAAGTGAGGCTTTCTTTACAAATAGTGCCGAAAACTTCCTTGCTGCCATCATCTATTTCTTCGTGAATTTCCATCCTACAGGTTTTTACAAGGGGAAGAAGTGCCGCCGGTACATATCTTGCCGAGGGGAGAAATTGGAGGTGATAATAAGGGGACGCGATGAGCTGGAAGCAGTCAATGCCAAAGGGGAGAGGGTGTTGGACTTCATGGATATTTCACGTGGCAACGTTTCGGTTGACGAGGATAACATGTTCAATTCGCTTGTCGGTTTCAAGTATCATGACAGCAAAGGGAATCTCATACTCATAGAGTCGGAATGGTGGGAGGATGACAAGGGAGAGCGTGTTGTGCCTGACACCATTACAGGCGAGTTTTCCGACATGCCGCATGTGCTGGCTCTGCTGGGAAAATCCTACTCTGATGTGTTCGACCTGCTTCTCGGTGACAGCCACATTGCTTCGCTGATGGCTCCGTTTGCGAGTGCCTACAAAAACAAGGCTATGGATCAGCTTGAAGGTATGGCTGGCACACTGCGAGTCAATACTGCAAGGCTGGTCTCTCCTGAGGCTTATTGGGTGTTTACTGGCGATGATTTTGACCTGAAAATATCAGATCCAGCCAATCCGTCATATCTGGTCATAGCCAACGACCCTGAGAAAGAGCAGGTGATAGGGTCTTTGAATGCTGTGATTCTCAATCGCCTTGTCACGCGGGTCAACTCCAAAGGCAACATCCCTGTCAGCATCATAATAGACGAGCTGCCGACACTGTACTTCCATAAGATCGACCGCCTTATAGGCACAGCCAGAAGTAACAAAGTAGCGGTAACCCTCGGTTTTCAGGAACTTCCGCAGCTCGAAGCCGACTATGGCAAGAACGGCATGCAGAAGATAATATCTACATGTGGCAATATCTTCATGGGTGCGGCACGAAACAAGGAAACGCTTGAATGGGCGCAAAACGATGTGTTCGGCAAAGTGAAACAGCAGTCTCGCTCAGTGACCATCAACGACCGTAAGACATCAATATCCATATCGGAAAAGATGGATTATCTTGTGCCGGCGGCGAAAATCGCCGATATGGCTTCAGGATGGCTTGCCGGACAGTCGGCGCGAGATTTCACAGCTACGGATAAGGATGTGTTCAGCGGTTTCGACATCAATGAGTCTGAGGAGTTCAAGACATCCAAATATTTCTGCAAGACACACTTTGACATGAAAAAAATCAACACGGAGGAGAAGCACTACAAGGAACTGCCGAAATTCTATTCGTTTCCCAACGAGCGCGAAAAGGAGATAATTCTCAACCGCAACTTCGAGCGAGTTGACGCGGAGGTGGACTGCATTATCTGCGAGATACTTGGCAGGCCGGTAACAGACTCTATGCGCAAGGTCATCGAGCGTGAGGGGCTGAGAGTCCCGCGCATAGGCGGCGAGCTGGCATTCTAAATTTAGTCTGTTGTAACATAATTAGTCGTTTAAGCTCTGAACTTCTACATTTGCAACAGAAATTCATATGCAATATAAATTGGTTAAACGAAGTCCGGGACGTTGCGAAACGTTCCGGCTTTTCTTTCAGTAGTCTTTAAGAGGTCCAGAGAGAAGGATCTTGAGTTTGTCGGTATAGTCGGGATCTTCGGCATAACCGAGATCTTTGAGCCATTTCAGATACGGACCACCTTTGTATTTGTACTGCACTTTTGTTCGGTAGGCTTTCACGCTGTCTTGCCATCGGTCAAATCGGAAATATTCACCGTCCCAAGGCTGGCGGAGTCCGAAAAGATTATTGTGGGTATGGCATACACGGCTTTTGAACCACCCTGTCTCCAATATGGCTTGTGCCAATACGACACGAGGATGCTTTATGCCGTTTTTTACTATTTCGGCGATAAGGCTCTCTATCGTCAGGTCATCATGCTGTCTGTATCTGCCGTGTACATTTGTGGCGATATTGTCATTGCTTTCCCTTGATGCTGCCATATTGTTGATTTTCCGCTCTATGACAGCCAGATCTATCTTTAATTTGAAATTCTCAAACATCAGGCTGTCAATCAGCGACTCATAATATAAAGTCTGTGCTGCCGCCGTTCTCTTTAGTTTTGATATATCAGGATTGACTGATGGATCTGGCACAGAGTCCAAGGATTGTCGGAGAGACTGGATATATTTGATTGAATCCATTTGATCATACACAGCAGCCTCATTTAAAAATGCTTCATTCTGAGAATCGGCTTTAAAACGCAAGGTATTAAAGCCTTCAATAAGACCAGTTTGCGCGTAATTTATTTGGACACCCAAAAGAAAAGTGTAACACAATAGAAAAGGGATGCTTCTGAGGAATAATTTTGTATCCATAAATCGGTGCTAATTGATTAGTACCCACAAAATTATACCATCAATCAATACAGCAATGGCTTCTGTTACACCAAAATCTTACGAACAGCTTCCTGTGGATGACCTCGGAAAGATAGGCATTTCAAAGGAGATGCTTGAGAAAATGCCTGTGCAGTTTGTAGACTCACTCAAACGCGGCGAAATCACGCCCCTTGTACAGACATCTGTGACCGCTTCAAACGGCAAAACTGTCACACTTCCACTGAGACTACAGGTGGTAAGCGATGGCGCAACTGGCGATGTAAAACTGCTTGCTTATCCCACGCGTAAGGAGGTTGACAATTCCCTTGGATTGTCACGGTATGAAATTGACAAGGTTACAGAGGGCGAGGCTATTACCAAGGAACTGATGCAAGACGGAAAACGAGACATGCATATGATCCAGTTTGACGGACGGACAAATTCACTGGTGCACATGCCAGTGAAAGACCTGAGACTCGACGAGCGCATCAAGGAACTTGAATCAATACATGACATCCAGCTCGGTACACAGCAGAAGGAACAGATACGTACCGGTAAGCCTGTAGAGCTTAGCGTAGGAGACGAAAAGGTGACAGTGGGCGTGGATCTGCGCGAACCTCATGCTTTCAAGGTCATCAAAGGTGATATGGACGAGTGGAAACGCCGTGAGATGGAGCGTTACGACATTGCTCATCCCGAGGTTATGGGTTTCGTGCAGACCGACAAGAACCGCTGGGAGTACAAACAGGTCGTAGACCGTGACCATGGCATAGGGCAGAACCAGTCAGTAGGACAGGATCACTCAAAGGGAATGAAAATCTGACCGTCATCTTCATAAATCCTATATTCTATGAAAAAAGAAGACTCTCCTCAGCAACAGGACATCGTGGCTCAGAACGAGAAATATCTCCAGTCGCTAAAAAATCCCGATAACATACTGTCGGGTAACAAGAGCCTTATGAGAGGAGCTTTACGGAAATACTATCAGGAGTATGTGGCTGCTGAAAAGGAATATGGCAGACTTTATGACTCAAACTTTGCCGGTATGGGTGGTGCTGACAAGATGGAAGCCCGCAATCGCTTTGATAAAGCCCGTAATAACTTTGAGCAGGCAATAGACGAGTTTGACATACTGAGGAAGCGGGCTAATAATCCCCAAGCGGTCACATCAAACGAACAATCCACAGAGAAAGCGCAACGTCCTCCGCAGCTCGTTACGGTCAACGGTGACAAGATCTCCCACGGACACATCTTTCAGCACGAGAAAACCGAGGAATGGATGTTCTCATACCGTGTCAACGGCAAGAATATGCCTGTGATAAGGCTGGCTGCTGAGGATGCCGCCAAGTTTCAGAATACGGTCGCCGACAAAGGAACATCTGTTGCAGTCCAAGAAGTGCTTGAAAAATACAATCCGTCAAAACTCCAGCCCAAGGTGCCGACCGAAGAATGGAAGAAAGCCAATATCCTCTCGGACGGTCGCGCACTTGACAAGTTTACCGTCTTCAAGGAGTCCGATACGACACGTGCCGATTACGGCAAATGGAAATTCTATGCGCAGGTAGGCGATGCCAAGATGTCGCGTGTAGCGGACTTTGAGTCCCGCAACGCTTTCTTTGACCGTACTCAGACTCCGGCACAGATAGCGGAGAGGCTTTTCGGCGAAAAGCTCAATCTTGCCTCTGCATATGCCAAATATACGCTCCCCGAGGGTGTAGACAACATACGGATAGGGAAAGGGAATGACCAGAAATGGCAGATTTCTGCGGAGGTGGATGGTGTCAGAACTCCCAAACGAGAGCTGTCATATGATGACCGCACATCCTATTTCAAAACAAAAACCGCCACTTCCGACCAACTTGCAGCGAAATATCTCATGAACGACATAAATGAGATGCGCACACAGTCTGCAAAAGCCGAAAGGGGCATGAAAATGTAATATCATCATCCATATCAAACAATAAAAATAAAACATGATGGCAAAAATGAGTCACGATGAGCGCGTACATCTGCTCAATGACAAGAAAATAGACATACTCCAATTCGTCATGAATGGCGATGATGCCCAGGACTACCTTGACTGGTGCATAGGACGCGGCATAGAACCTACGCCCGAATCAGCTCAATTCTATGTCGATATGACAGATGAAAATGCCATGTTACAACAGGATATCTCCTCTGTAGATGATGTCGCCGAACTTATCTGACACCAGACAGTCAGCAGGGGATAAAGCCATTGCCCGCTTTGCCGAGTCCATGATACAGCGGATGGAAGAAATGAAATCCGAATCATGGAAGAAAGGCTGGCTTCCGGCTGTTCTGGGCGGAGGTGTGCCGATGAACATATCAGGGCGCCCGTATTCCGGCTCGAATCCGTTAATGCTGTGGCTCATGTCTGCGGAGGCTGGCTATAAAGCTCCTGTGTTCCTGACCTTCAATCAAGCCAACAAACTTGATGTGCGCATCCGTAAAGGTGCTGTGTCATACCCGGTACTGTATTTCCAACCGATATACAAGGACAAGGATGGAAATAAAGTAGACCCCGAAGTGGTGAAGAAAATGTCGATGGAAGAAATTGCCGCACTGAGATTTATCCCGGTCATAAAGGTCAGCAATGTCTTTAATATCGACCAGACCAATCTTGCGGAGGCGAGACCTGATGTCTACAATAAGATTATCGCCCGCTTCACGCCCAAGGAATATACCCATACCGAGGGGATGTATGCCAACAAGGAACTTGACAGGCTGGTTGACCGTCAGATGTGGGTGTGCCCCATCAGGGCAGACATGGCATCCGACCGGGCGTATTACAGCCCTGCAAATGATTATATAACCGTGCCTGTCAAGGGACAGTTCAATCACGGCAACTCTGCAAACGACATATACATTGCCGGACAAGAGTATTACGGTACCATGCTGCATGAGATGGCACATTCTACAGGCCATCCCGACAGGCTCAACCGACTGGAAAAGGGGCATTTCGGAAGTTCCAAATACGCCAGGGAGGAGCTGATAGCCGAACTTACAGCTGCTTTCGTTGCGTCATCTCTCGGATTTGACAAGATGCTTGACGGCAATTCGGCTTGCTACCTTAATGCGTGGATACAGGCACTGAAAGAAGAACCGAAGTTCATCATGTCAATTCTCCCTGCCGTCGGCAAGGCTTCAGACATGATTATAACTCATATCGACAAGATGAAGCTGGAAATGGGAGAAAAACCGGTTGCCGCTTTTGATTTTCTGAGCGGCATCGCAGAGGATGCACCTTTCAAGGACATAGCCATGGTGCGAGACAGCAGGGGCGGAATGAATATCCGCGCTTCCTATGGTGATGCGCAGCTTGGCATGAAACCGCTGTCCGAACGCGATGCCAAGATATTCTCCGCACTGAAAGATCCGTCTGAAAAAGAGATGTTCCAAAGGTCTGTCTGTGCAAAAGCTTTTGCCGAAGAAATAAATGAAATAAAAGCTCCAGCCGTCAAGCAGCATCAGCTTGCTTTTTGAACATTTGAGAAATACTGATTTAATGGTTATTGAGATTTGAGATGAGTTCTGCCACCGAAAGCTATAAAGACCAGATGCGGACGAAGCTCCAGGAATGCAAGTCCCGTGTGGGCGTGACGGATGTCGCGCTCAAACTCGGCTACCGCGTCGACAAAAGCGCGGGAGTCAATAAATACGTGGAAATGATTCTTGGAGCTCCGGCAGAACCCTCTGACCGCATAATCATACATGTCAAATGCGACAAGGCGAGTCAGACATATTTCCGGCGCAACAATACAAAGGGCGATGTAGTGACTCTGATAAAGGAGAACCTGCATGCTTTCCACGCGACAGGCAACACGGAGTGGTCTAAAATCATGAGTGTGCTTGCCGACATGGCAAACATGCCGATGACTGACTACAAGGACGCAGAGATGATCCACAGGGCGCGGACTGCCGGACCGATGGTCTTTGATCCGTCAAGATACGATGTCAGACCTATGGAAAACGGAGCCGCAATGCCTGCTATATTTGCCGCCAGAGGATTCAATAGCGACACGTTCAACGCCTTTCGGCCTTTTGTATGCGAAATACGCGACCGCTCAAACGACAGCTTCAAAGGATATAATATAGGATTCCCATACCGTGTAGCAGGTCAGGATCAAATCGAGGGATATGAAATCCGAGGGTCTAAAGGCTTCAAGAGCAAAGCTGCCGGGACAAACTCGTCTACGGCTGCATGGATTGCCGATTTCTCTAACGACAATCCCCTTGGTGTAAAGGATGTGTTCTTTATGGAAAGTGCTTTTGATGCCATTGCTTTCTATCAGGCAAATAAATACTCGATAGATTGGCAGTCATCGGTGCTTGTATCATGCGGAGGCGGAACCTCCGGCAAATCGATAGAGAACATCCTGACCTACTTTCCTAAGGCTTGTGCCGTGGACTGCTTTGACAACGATGTGGCTGGACGCAATTACGGCAAGAAACTGCATGAGATTGCCGAAAAGCTCACGCATGACAATCCTGGCGTACAGGAACATTGCATGCGCTTACATAAGGCTCCCGATGGATTCAAGGACTGGAATGATGCGATATTGGGCAAGACCATGACAGTCTCCAATCCTCCCTCCAAGCATGACAGAAACGCCGCTCTCGCAGAGCGCAGAAACGGCAGTATGAAACTCTAAAAGACAAATTGGATTATGAAAAAACTGATTATCGCACTGATTGCCTCATGGGCTTTTCCCTTGGTGGCAATGGCAGACATAGATCCTGTACTCGCTGTGGCAGTTGAGACCGAAACCTGGAGACTTGATGAGCGTTACAAGGAAAACAAGAAACTCCGGGATAAGATACTCGCCGCTGAAGCTGTCATAGGCGTGGGACTCGAACAGATACATAAGACGGAAGAGAAGATACTGGAATATATGTCGCATGCCAGCAGTGCGGTGCAGAATGCCTATCAGGTTAAGGAAATCGCTATGATAACTGCTGACATATATAACCAGTGCGCCAGTGTCAAGGATGCCATCACGTCAAATCCTCGCGGTGCTGTCTTGGCATCTATAGGCAGTAAAAAGGTCAAGGAAGCATCAGAGGAAATCATCTCATGCAGCACCATGCTGCGCACTCTGATCCTGACCGGGAAGATGAATGATGGAGACAAGGAAAAAGTCAATCTGCTCAGTGCTGCCGAAAGGTATTATCTGCTCAATTCCATCTATTCATCCTTGAGCAAGGTAAGAGCCGACCTCTGGCTTTTCGCATGTCAGGTGCGCTATTGGACGGTGACAGACCTGTGGATGCATCTTGATTACAAAAGCTGGGCGTTGATGATAGGCATGCAGTCAAATGCAAAGTATGTAATCCGCATGTGGAACCAGACTTTTAACGAATAACCAAACAACTATATCTATCACATTAATTCTTATGGAAGATTATATGATTGCCGGTAACTGCCCATTGTGCGGCAAGCCGGTGATAAAGACATGCAAGGGCTTCCGATGTCAGGGAAACTTCCAACAGGAAAACCCATGCCAGTTCTCCATGCTTCCCATAGTGTGCAACCGCCGTCTGTCTGATGCAGAAGTCTCATCGTTGCTGGCACGGGAAACACTGCTGCTTGACGGCATGGCTACAAAGGAAGGCAAGTCGTTCACATCCACTGTGTCGATGGGAGATGACGGGAAACTTGTCGTGGATTCCAAAATATCCAGATGTCCCAAATGCGGATATCCGGTCTATGTAGGCGCGAAAGCGTTCAGTTGCGGCAACCATGCTGATGAAGCTAACAGATGCCAGTTCGTGATATGGCGCAACTATGGGGGCTATGATGTGACTCTGGACGATGTAAAAGCCATCTGTGAGAACGGTGTCACTCCCGATGAAAAGACCATGTTCCATGATGATGGGAAACCGTACACCAAACGGTTGGCTCTGACTCCTGAAAAAGACAAGGTGGTAAGGATATGAAAACATCTATTTTCAGAAAATCCCTGTCGGGCATGACTGACAGGATATTGGTTTTTTCTCCGTTCGTGCTTACACTTGCCTTTTGTGTGGTAATTGTCGGATGCAGCGGAAACAGAGCAAAATCTCAAGCAAGGAAAACCGCACGTAACAGTGTCGATTTCACCATCACTGACCCATCGCTGAAGATCCTGGCGGTCGGTGTGGCTGATTCCGTGATCGATGGTCAGATGTTTTCTGAACAAGACCAGCGCATGGTGATGCAGATTATGACTTCGGCTTCCGGCGATGTCTTTGCCTCCCTCTACGAGGAGGACGATACCGACAAGCTCGTTGAGAAATTCAACAGCATGACCGCCGCCACTTATGACACATCCCGCCTTGCACAGGAAATAATGATCCAGTCAGTCAACCGGTCACGTCTCAAGCCGCAGGGACGGCTTACAGGATGGCGCGTAAAGGTCGGCTATGAGACTTCTGCAGACGGCAAGACGGTGAAGATGCAGCGGTGGTGTTACCTTGACCCTTCCGGAACTTCCGTAGTGAAATCTTTTGACATACCGATGACATGGAAAAAATGAAACAATCATTGCTTTTACTTCCCTTGACGCTTGCTTTGGCAAGCTGTACATGCGAACATTTCGCAGAGCCTGAGACTCCGTATATACCGCCTGTTATGAAAGTCGGACATGTGCTGTGCACTGATGGCGGTGTCATGCCCATATGCAAGTTTCTTGAGTCTGATAAAGAACCCATAGGAATCGTGTTTTACGTCAACGATGACCCTAATGTGGAGGGGAAAGGTTACGCCGTATATCTTTATGACATGGATCCGGCTTCATTTTCTGAGAATCTGAATGTGGTGCAAGGCACTTCATGCGATGTCAATGGTCACGATGGAAACAGCAACACCTATGCACTGTTTAACAATGCCGATGTGAAATCGCCTATGGCTGATGAAGTCTTTGACCTGTGGAAGTTTGGACAGTCGGCTTACATCCCCTCTGTTATGCAGTCCAAGCTGCTGTTTGCAGCCAAGGACGCTATCAATGACCGTATTGCCATGTGCGGCGGCGACCCGCTGCCTGATCTGGCGGAGGAGTGCTGGTATTGGACTTCAACAGAGGTCGGCGGCCAGGCGGAGGCTAAAGGCTGGCTGTTCTCTCAATACAGCGGAGCTTATCAGGAAACGCCCAAGACGCAGATACACAAGATACGTCCAATCATAACAATACGTAACTGATATGAGATACACCGCTTTTTCTTTGGCATCCATGACATTGTTGCTGACGGCTTGCTCGACAAAGGAAGCCCCTGAATATGTTGAGCCGCCGGAGGACTCTTGTCTTACAGACCTTTCTGCGCGCCATCCGGTCACTGTGACGCTTATTGATGACAACTCATTTGATGAAAGCCCTTCTATCGGATATCCTATAGCAATACCAGCATCGCGTTCCATAGAGTCTCCACGTAGGCGTTACGTGGTCAAGGCTTTTGACCAGCGTACCGACAGACTTGTGGCAGAGGGCGCATCTTTTGACAATCACGTGACGCTCTCCCTCCCTGTAGGCAAGATCACTATCATAGCATGGGCTGACTATACGGTAAAGGAAATCCCCTCGGATTCATACTATTTCACTGATGAATGGGATGAGCTGCTGCTGGTTGACCGACATCCCTACATCGCCAATGATTTTATGAAATCCGCGGCGTGGGGACGTATCGATATGGCGATGGCGTATAACATGACTTCGCTTGACCTGCCGTTGAGACAAGCGACCGGCGGTTTCCGGCTCATTGCCACTGATGCCCCTAATGATGGTGTTACAAACATAACGATCTCTTATAAGAAATCCGTGCCTTGTGCCATTGACGGCTTTACAGGTTCTTTGTCCCATGCTTGGGATGGTTGCTTATTTACAGGCAAGACATACGACTTTGGAGACGGCAATACGCTGCTTGGCTTCGATATATTCCCTGCGGATGACTCTGAGAAGATTGTCCCTGTGTCCGTTACTATGCGCGATGCAGACAACAGGATTGTTGCCTATGTCGACAACATCGATATTCCTGTGCATCGTGGCAAGATCACTAAGGTTTTCGCTCCGTTTTACTCCATCCGCGAGCCGCATCCCTCTGAAATACCGGGAGGGGGTGGCGTGAACATCAATCCGACTTTCAACAATGAAATCGTCATTGTAATATGACACCTAAACCATAACATCTATTTTTAACCCTTATTTTATTTATCAACAAAATTATTCTTATGAAAAAGTTAACATTATTTGCAGTAGCCTTGGCTACTATGTCAACTTCGCTTGTCAGCTGTACATCAGACGAGCCGGCTGCATCAAAGTCAGTCAATACGGCATTTGGCACGGACGCTGTTACTGAGAGCGTGTCTGTCACAGCGTCACTCCCTGCCGGCATCAAGAGCCGCACTGTTGAGGGTCAATTCCTCGGTGACGGTAAGGAGGTCAACCACTTTGTGTGGGCTTTGTATGATGCCGAGTCCGGCGAGGTGGTTGATTCCGGAGAGGAAAATTGCACTGCTGGACAGGGTAGCTTCACATTCAAGTTCCAGGCTGTGCCCGGTGTTCAGTACCGACTGTTTGCCTGCGCCGATAAAAAAAGCAGCCATGCCATCAACCTTGTGTCTCATGAAATTTCGCGCCAGCGAGGATCTTTGTATAACGTCACGAGCGATAATGCAGACCTGTTCATGTATTTCTCGGAGATCTTCACTTCATCCGACCTGAATGGATCCATGTCTGTATCGCTGACCCGTCCGTTCGTACAGGTAGTACTCCTTTCCAAGAGCGTGGACGCAATCCCTGAGGATGTCATAACCAAAACGTTGTCAACTTCGGTCAGCAACGTAAACTGTGGCGGGCAGAAGACAATATACAACTTCTGGGATGATACATGTTCAGGGGATGCCTCCGATTGGCCTGTGATCCTTGAGGTAGACAAGAGTCTGACACTTCCTGTCAAAGGTTTTGAGGACTATCAGCTTGTCAGCTATGGTAACTTCTTCACACCAAAATCCGGCATCAGCATTGCTATTCAGGCTGGCATCAAATGGGTGGTAAAAGGCAGGGACAACGTAACATACTATAGCGGCTGGGTCAAAGTGCCCTCTGAGATGGTCAAGCAGAACACACGCATCGTCATCACTGATGAAAACGGCGGCATCTTCACTGACAATGTGAATGTCAACGCCTCTGTATCCGCTGCATTTGGAGCGGAAAACACCCTCTGAAATATAAGTTACAAACCTTCATAATGACAATTATGATATTTTGATTGGTTAAATCAAATAATCTTGATGTTAGGAGACCCGCTGTTGTGAAGCAGCGGGTCTCTGTTATTATAGATGTTTTATCTTTATCTGGATAGTCCACGGTTTTTGTGGCTTACCAGCTCTGAGAATTTCTTGTCGGGGTTGTTTGTAAGCAAGTTTAAACGTGTTTTTACACTATCCCAATCATACCGTCCTCCCATCATATCGATTTCAACCGCATGGTTTATATCGTTATAGTAATTCAATGCTTTACGTGGTATGATGGGATTGGAATGTGGAAACTTTGCTGCATAGGCTTCCAGCATATCGTTAAGAGACATTTTAGATGACAGGCAAGCGATATCAACAAAATCTTTTAATCTGGTGCCGTTTTGCGCAATCGCACTCAGCTTCATTGCTGCAATGTCATGCATGCTGTACAGACGGATCCCTAAATCTTCTTTCAGATAAGGTTTGACTGGAGGATAGGGATAGGTTATGAGATCTATCTTTACACCGTTGATTTTACCTGAGAGCGTGTTCCGTTCTTCAAATTGACGAGTAAATCCATAAGAAGATTCAAGATGCTTGTTGAGCGCAAACGTGTCAAAGCCATGTTCTGTGAAAAGATCAAGGTCTATACTTCTTCTGTGTCCGATTTGAAGAGATAAAGATGTCCCTCCAGCAAGGTTGAATTCAGACAGCTCGGGATCTTTCATCAGTTTTGCCAGGAGCGCAAAAGTTCCTCTCTCGACTGTTTGTGTCTGTAGCATTTCATTTCTTCTTTAGGTATGTGGAATGTGAGGCTCACGAAGTTGGCATCCTTGTCGCTCAACACCGGGATTTCTTTGACTATCTCAATAAACTTGTCAAGACCGCCGTAAAGATTGATGGCAGCATACCAGTCCTTGGGCCACCCGTACTGAATGACCCTCTCTACAACGGCAACATTCATCTTCCTCCAGTCAAACCGGGAAAGGTCATAATCCCATAATAAAGTAGGATCGATCTGAGTGCCTGGATGTTCTTTCCAATCGTCAAATAACATAATTACAAATATACCTTTTTTTTATGGGATTTGCAACTTTCGTAATGTCCGGGAGGCAATTCTTAATTGCCAGGAATGCGTCTGTCAGGGATTGCATTGCCCTGATGTGTCATCTGCTGCATGGCACCACCTATATCTCTGACGTGACTAAAACGCACACATGGCACCGTTCCGGCACCATGAGAGCATTTTGCCATGTCTGGCCGTCATGTCAGAGTCGGTCGTACCATGCAGCAGATGACACGGGCATGCAAAACCCTGACAGACGCATACTAAGGAGGATTGTCGCCAATCCTTAATTTGGGCATCTCTCTCATGCGTTGCCTGAATAGAGACGGAAACTGCGGCCTGCGGAATGGCGGGAACACATCACCGTCAGCGTGCCGTCTTTGGCTCTGAGGTTTCTGGGGGATTTTACGTGCGAAGTTATGCCGGGCGGCACGAATCAAAAGCTTTCCGTGAATTTTAACGCCGTGCCGCCATGAAAATTCTCGGACTCTGCTTTTGATGTCGCACTCGCTGTTTCCGGCATACTGCGCTTGCTCGTAAAATCCCCCAGAAACCTCAGAGCCAAAGCCATCCCGCAGCCGAGAGGTCTCTAAAGGGAAAGAAATTCAAACTCACACCAAATACCATGATTATGAGCTGTCAGATTTATTATCGTGCAATGGTCATGCCGACCGTAAATGGCAAATTCTTATTCATATCAGAAGATGGCAGCAGCAACTGCTGGCAAGTCGGATTAAGTGGCAATTGGATAAGAGAGCGCATGTGGCACATCCACAATCGCGAATATGCCAATGCCCAAGAGTGCATTAACGACTATGCCGAAGATGTGGAATCGTGTGGAACGCGCGCTGTACGCGGAGAGTTTTATAATTTCATCAAAAGAGCTTTCAAAAGGATTATCACGCGCGAACAGCTGCAAGTAGCCATGCCGACCTTCGTATGGGTTGAACGCAATGAAATAGGACAAATCTGCCACAACTCCCACAGGATGACAGAATCCGAACCTATAAATACAGACTTGCTTAATCGCGGACAGGTCTTTTTGAATCCCTTCTTTACAGATGTCTTGTATAAGGATCCACAATCATCTTTACTTCGTCATGTCACGACTTCCTTAAGGAACTGTGATAACACGCATGAACAAGACAGGTAAAATCATCTAACCCTCCCGACACAATGACACATAACGAACTTTACGACATCCTTACAGAAGAACAGCGACAGTTTTTTGAGCATCTTGAAGAAAACGACCGCAGAGTGTACCTGTTTGAACAGGACGGCAATATATGTGCCGAGGTAGAGAACTGGACGGACGGAGGCGTTGACATGGTGGTCACGCTGATGCCTTTCTCCTTTGAAGCCCTGCAAGAGTTTTATGAGGGCTTTGACGTTGACGATGAGATAGACACACACCGCCAGGATGAACGCTATCGCAAAGCATTCCGCATATCCGACAGTGTCCGTGACTTTGAGAAGTGGGAAAAAGAACTTGAGCAGCTCATAGACGACTACTACAGCAAAGCATCATAAATCATTATGAAAAGATGCTTTATTTTACATATGTGTAAAACATTTTTTGTAACTTTGCGTTGTAATATCAAATGTAAAATCATGAGCGAGATAGAACTCCTTTTTGTTGACAGCGGCGACAGGTGCACACTGTATACAATTCAGTTCCTTTCGGATGAACAGAATGAATTTGAAAAATTCATATCCAAATTCCGAAACGATGCTGAACTGAACCCTGATTTTCAGGCTATAATGCGCTTTGTTGAACAGATTATGGATAACGGCGCATTGGAACGTTATTTCAGACGCGAGGGAAAAATGAACGATTCGGTCGTCGCACTTCCGATATTGAAATCGCGGCTTCGTCTGTATTGTCTGCGCCTGACAGACAAAATACTCGTCATTGGAAACGGCGATGTCAAGAAAAGCCGCACTTACGAGGAAGACAACACTCTGCAAGGCTATGTCATGGACTTGCAGAAATTTGAAAGGCTTCTGAAGCAGGAGGCACGTACCGGCAACGTTGAAATTACAGAACGGCAGATTATAACCGATAAAACCTTTGAGATATGAGAACCGCAAACATACCCTTACGAGAAATCTTCAACGAGATTCCCAAAGAAAAGCGCGAGGAAACCCGGCTCTCCTTTGAGATATCTAATAAACTTGACTCCTTGATGAAAGAGCGCGGTATTAACCGCAAACAGCTTGCCGAGGCTATTGGAAAACGCCCTAACGAGGTTACACGTTGGTTAAGTGGAGAACACAACTTCACCATCTCAACAATTGCCATGCTGTCTGCATTTTTCGGAAAGCCGATAATCACCGTATAAAAACATTGCGAGATTTCCTACAGCGGTATGACCATGTGTTAAGATGAATGACAAATCAATACAATTTTTAGAGAGCCACAAGAGCGAAACGGCATCTCGTTTCGTAAATGAAGCTCTGTGGCGTAAGGAAAATGCGGGGTGGCTCAAATGGTCGCAGCGGATGGCGGTGACGCTGATGGGCTACATGCAACGTAACAGTATGAAAAGGGATGATCTTGCTGCCAAATTGGGTGTTTCTCCCCAATATGTAAGTAAGCTGCTTTCCGGCACTGAAAATCTAAGTTTCAAAAGCATAGCCAATATAGAAGAAAAATTAGGCATTACATGCTTTGAGATGGCGGATGCTTGATGTCTGGTGATTATAAATCATTGGATGATTCCATATAAGGCTCCTTTCCTATATTCGGTAAGGGGCTTTTGCTTTTTTGTGGGCGGTCGTGTCTCCGCTGGAGACACGACTGGCTTAAGCGTTGTTTCAACGCCCAAAGGAGGATTGTCACCAATCCTTAATGCTTTTCTCTCCCTCTCAGGCTGATTCCTGAATATTCTTGGTAACCGAGACCTGCGGAATACTTGGAACACATCAACCGTCAGCGTGCCGTCTTTGGCTCTGAGGTTTTCTGAGGGATTTTACGTGCGAAGTTATGCCGGGCGGCACGAATCAAAAGCTTTCCGATAATTTTAACGCCGTGCCGCCGTGAAAATTCACGGACTCTGCTTTTGATGTCGAGCTCGCTGCTTCCGGCATACTGCGTTGCTCGTAAAATCCCTCAGAAAACCTCAGAGCCAAAGCCATCTCGCAGCCGAGAGGTATCTAAAGGGAAAGAAATCAAAGTTTCACCCCTCTACTAACACAAAAAATGACTGAATTTGCATTGATTGCCATTTCATTAGGTCTTGTACTTGACCAGACAGCAAAACATCTTAAGGAACAAGCCCCAAAGCACGGCTACACTCGTTCGCGCACACGACTCATCCGATGTCTGACCCTTATGGCTGTCATAATGTTTATCGTAGGCGGTGTAGTAGTGATAGCCTCTGAAATATCAACAGTCATACACTTGTAATATCCATTAAGTTTGCAAGCTCTGAGAACTTCAATCATCGCTTGACGTAACCAATCACAACAATATACCGATATGGAAACAACAATATATATCGCTTACTCAGGTCTGTACGGCATTCTTGGGGGATATAGTACAGAACTTAAAGCTGCATCTGAGTGTGCTCGCTGCCACCGCGCTCATACAGGCCACGAACTGGACGAAAAGTTGTGTGAACAGCTTATACGGCGCAAGGAGGTAAAGACAGGGGGCGATTACCTCTGCATAGAGGTGCACACTCTGGACGCTGACAGTAGCGTGTTATGACTCATAATATATAAGAGCAAGTTTTGCTTTTTTGAATTGGTTGGCAGCTATGTTGTGACAACATGGCTGCTTTTGTGTCGGCGGTCGTGTCTCCGCTGGAGACACGACTGGCTGGAACGTTGTACAACTCGCTAAGGAGGATTGTCACCAATCCTTAATGTTTTTCTCTCCTTTTCAGGCTGATGCCTGAATTCCCTTGGTGACAAAGACCTGCGGAATACTTGGAAAACATCAACCGTCAGCGCGCCGTCTTTGGCTCTGAGGCTGTCTGTGGGATTTTCCGTGCGAAGTTATGCCGGGCGGCACGAATCAAAAGCTTTCTGATAATTTTAACGCCGTGCCGCCGTGAAAATTTTCGGACTCTGCTTTTGATGTCGTGCTCGCTGTTTCCGGCATACTGCGCTTGCTCGTAAAATCCCCCAGACAGCCTCAGAGCCAAAGCCATCTCGCAGCCGAGAGGTATCTAAAGGGAAAGAAATTCAATCTCAACCCAATCAACCATCAAAAATTATGAAAACCTCAATGTATTCTGAAAAGATCCAGGACTACCTGAGCATTGCCAAAGCAGCTCTCTACATCCTCGGCATCATTGCCGCCGTCTACATGCTATTTAAAGTCATCCCTGACTTCTTATGGCTGTGCTACTATGCCGGAATCCCAATGTAATAACCACCCTCAAAAACTCCGAAAGATGAAAACACTAAAACACCTTATATGGATGACGCACTTCAGAGGTATAAACACAGTGTTAACCGCAATTTGCCGTGGAGAAAACGGTGCACCGGAAGTTAGTGCATTATTATCCAGTCTTACAGCTGATGACACATTTAACGAATACAGCGAGGACGAATTAGAGGTTGCGATAAATGAGATTATTAACGAGTAACAAGCCGTTGCACCGGCTCAAAACAGGTTCTTAGGGTGCAAGCGTCACACGCTTTCGGGCGTGTGGGTGAACAAACTAAACTACAAAGATATGACACGAAACGAATTACAAGCAATGGCAGACAGCGCGAAACAGTTTCCGAGCGTTGCAAACAGCGGCAAATCTGACGCGGCTATAATGGTGCTTGAACTCATGGACACCGACCAATGCAGCAATAACTATTGCGCCGCGCTGCGTGAAGTCCTGAATGCTTTCCCGGAACTTGACCGGGACGAACTGGAAACAGAGTTAGACAAGTACATTTAATAACCCTGGCACAGCCACAAAGAGAAAGACGATGAGATATATTATCGAACTTAATGCAAAGTATGTCAAAGACTATGCAAGCCGCAAACGAGCCTTTGATAAGGCGAAAGAATACGCCAACGCCGACCCTGAAAACCTCGTGCGGATCTGGCACGACCAGGTGATAATTTGGGAAAACCATCCCGACCAAGAATAACCCCACACCCGGCGGCGCGGTGATACCGACCGCTGCAATCGAATTGACCGCCGGGAGCTAATAATACTAAATAATTACTAATACTAATACGTCTCTCTCATGGCAACTGTCATCATCATCGTCATCGGGCTTTTAATAGGCTCCGTACTTTTGGGACTCGTGGTCTCAATAATGCAGAAGTTGTATTTGCTTTGTGTCATCATATGGTACATCCTCAAGGGCGTATGGCACACCGTCTATGCTATAGCCAAGTGCATAGTCCTCCCGTTCGTAGGCTTATGGAGGCTTTACAAGCGTCTCCACAGTCCTAAGATACCGCCAGTCCCGGCAACTGATGCTGCCTGACTTTCAATCGCGACCTGAATCCCAGAGCAGCTTGCAAAGTATCAGCGCGCCGGCTATAACAGGAGATGCTACTATCACCGTCAGATGCATGGTTGTCATGTCGGTCAATAAGTCGTATCCAAACTGGGGAAATGCCAACGCCAAAGGTGCGGCAAGTGCCACCGTGACGATGCCATACAGCAGCAGTTTCTTGAAATGTAATTTTTGTAGTTTCATAGTGTTTTGGTGTGTTTCATACATGGAGATATCCGCAGATGATAGAACCGCAAAGGGAAATGTAAGTCAGACAAATAAGCCGCATGAAACAGCTCCGACTGCCAAACCATCCCATCGAGGAGCAAGACACACGTATGCTCATAAATATAAGCGCCCACAGCACCGCAACGCTTGAAATCAGCACCGTCAAGAAAATGTAAAATAATATCATGGCGTAATATGTTAATCAATTAAAACCACTTTTATCGTGAATGGATACATCTTCACCTGAAATTTTCTCTCTGTATTTCATTATTGAGCATTCCTCTGCCATTAAATAGCATACTCCTAGAAAGTAAACAAAGACTCCGAAAGCCCAATTTGTATCAATAGTCGCTATAGTGACGAGAATGGATAAAACTAAAGATATTGCTGCTATTCCCACAATTATAACTGAAAACTTCGCCGTACTGCGAAAAACCATCACATTCATTATTAAAATTGAGGCTGAAATAAAGAATACAATCCATGTGACTATAGCAAATCGGCCTGTCCACAACAATAAAATGGATTCATAATGCTTTAGATATAACAATGATTCGGTAAAAATAACCGAAGTAGTTGAAACTTAAGTTAATATATCGAA
>CAMQYL010000030.1:0-34322 GCA_947039275.1 uncultured Bacteroidales bacterium
TATTTGCACAGGTCAGAGTAAACGGCTAATCGAGAGATGCGCCCACAAGGGGCGCGTCAAAGTATATGTTGACTTGCTTAAGTGAACAGCATTGGGACATGCCATGGCATGTCTAATTTGCAAGTGCCTGAGTATTAGTAGACATGCCATGGCATGTCCCTACAGCATACAGGTAATCGCTTCATCGGTGGTGCATGAATGAAGCCAGGGGCTTTACTTTCAGAAGTAAAGCCCCTGGCTGTCGGGAGGTTCCTAGCAGATTCGAACTGCTGTAAACGGTTTTGCAGACCGCTACCTAACCACTCGGTCAAGGAACCATATCGTTTGTGGTTTGCGAGTGCAAAGTTAACGTTTAATCGTGGATTATGCAAATATTCGGGCAACTAATTTCTCACCATTTTCATAAATTAGGGATTTATAGACCATTATAGCACCGACACGGTTTCGGACTATGGTCTGAGACCATGCCGGTGCTAACATCCCCAAAACAAGGTAAAAGTTTATCCTCGCATGACTTGGAGTGTTTCAGATAATGGTCATAAAGCCCCGGAGCACTTATCCTTGTGTGGATAATGAGCCACAGGGGCTGTATCTATGACAGTCCTTCGACAATGTATGCTCACGATGGGATACTGCTTGGAATCGCCGATGGAGATTGGCATTATGAAGAGGTTTTATGACGTACGAGCCGCCCTGTTTTATATTAATATTATCGTTTAGAAATCGGGTAAATAGTAAAATTCGATACGCAGTTTAAAACAAGTTCTAAAGGGCGGAGCGTCAGAAACCTTTCCTGTAAATCTTAGCAGCTGAACTGGAAACATCCCGTAGAAAAGTTCCAGCCAAAAGTCGTTGATAATTTCTGCAAAGCTATACATAATCTTTTGAATCGCCAAAATATTGGGCATAAAAATTGCCCAGCAGTTTAAAATTTTTCATAATCCCGTCATAATCAACCATAATGCTTATCTTTGCATCATGTACCGATACATCTTGCTAACGTTGGCGGCACTGCTAACGTCACTTTGCGCCAAATCCCAGATAAACACCGACCAGATGCTCCGCGTGGGTCAGAATGCGCTGTATTTTGATGATTACATGGTGGCTATACAGTATTTCAACCGCGTCATAGAGGCGAAACCATACCTCGCGCAGCCCTATTTCATGAGAGCGATAGCCAAGTTTAATCTGGAGGACTTCGAGGGTGCGGTCAAGGATGCCACTGAGGCTATAGAGCGCAACCCGTTCATCACCGATGCCTACGAAGTGCGCGGCGTGGCTTACCAGAACATGGGTGACACCGACAACGCCATCAAGGATTATGACCGCGCACTGACGCAGCTGCCCGACAACCGCAGCATCCTATATAACAAAGCGATGGCACTGACATCGGTTGAACGATATGACGAAGCAAGCGACGTGTTCAACCACCTGCTTAAAGTATATCCGCGCCACAGCGACGGATACATAGCCCGCGCCCGCATGGAGATGATAAAACAAGACACCGTAGCCGCCCTCGCTGATGTCGACAAGGCTCTGGAGCTCAACTCCAAGTCAATCAACGGCTACCTGATGCGCACCGACATCAATATGGGGCGCGACAGCCTCGCATCGGCGATGAAAGATATAGACCAAGCCCTGCTCCTTGAGCCGCGCATGGCAGGGCTGTATGTCAACCGATCCCTCATACGCTATCGTCAGGACGACTATTTCGGCGCGATGGCTGACCTCGACTATGCCGTGGAGTTAGAACCGACCAATGCCACCGCCCTCTACAACCGCGCCCTGCTGCGAGCCGAGGTCCATGACAACAACAAAGCCATCAGCGACCTCACCACTGTGATAGGGCTTAAAGGCGAGGACTACCGCTCGCTATATAACCGAGCAATCCTCTACAAGGAGATCGGCAACTACCAGCTCGCGCTCAAAGACATCAACAAGGTGATAGAGCAGTATCCCGACTTCGCGGCGGCATATTTCCTCCGCTTCGACATCTACCGCGAAAAAGGTGACAGCCGACAAGCCAAGCGCGACTATGACAAGTCGCTCGCCCTTGCCAAAAGCAAGGTCAACATCATGCCCGAAAAGACGGAGGGCAATCCATCAAAGGATAACAACGCCACCGATGAAGCCACCCAAGAGGAGGTGTCGCGCCGCTTCACTACCCTGCTACAAGCCTCCAATGAGGCAGCTCTCGCCCAGGACTATAACAACGAGAGCATCCGAGGGAGAGTGCAAGACCACTCCGACGGCATAGACACAGAGCCGATGATGGCTATAAGCTACTACACCTCCACCAGCGAACTCAACCAGGGCAACGACTTCGTGCGTCAGGTCAGCAGTATCAACAAGCTCCACGAGCTCAACCATCTGCTGCTTGTGACATGCCACGTTCCTTCGCTTGACGACGAAGCACTCATACAGGAGCATTTCAACTCCATCAAGCATTACGACGAGCTCCTTGCCACTACTGCCAAGCCGAGAGCCATCGACTACTTCGGCAGAGCCATGGACTATATGACCATACATAACTATGACGAGGCGATCAGCGACCTTGACCGTGCCATAGCCTTGGTGCCTGACTTCACAGTGGCATACATGGTGCGCAGTTATGCCCGCACCAAGAAGGCAGAGCATTCAGCCGAGCGGGGCATACTCCCCTATGCCTCGGCACTCGCCGACCTCGACAAAGCCATAGAGCTTGCCCCTGACATGGCAGCCGCCTACTACAACAAGGGGTGCATATATCTCATGGCAGGCGACCTCACATCGGCACTCGCCTCCTTCACCCGCGCCTTGGAGCTGAGGAGCGATTTCGGCGAAGCCCTCTATAATCGCGGCTACACCTACATGTCGCTCGGCAACCGCGAAGCCGGAGTAGCCGATCTCAGCCGTGCCGGACAGATGGGTATCGCGCCGTCATATAAGCTTCTAAAGCGTATCAATATCAGGTGACATCATAAGTCTTATAAATCTTATGAGTCTCATAAATCTTATAAGTGGCTGAATTTTCTTGTTAAAAAACATATGACTGTCAGGAAAAGTCACTAAATTTGTAGCTTGAAATGCCTACCTCGGCTTGTGCCGAGTCAGGCATCGGGTCATATGGCTCTGTAGCCCTTACCTCTACACGACTAAATACCTCATTCATAAATATAACCGAAACATTAACTATGAGTCTTAACATCATTGTGCTCGCAAAGCAGGTGCCCGATACCCGCAATGTTGGCAAAGATGCAATGAAAGAAGATGGCACCATCAACCGTGCGGCTCTGCCCGCCATCTTCAATCCCGAGGACCTTAACGCGCTGGAGCAGGCACTCCGACTGAAGGATGCCAACCCAGGCTCTACAGTGACATTGCTTACAATGGGTCTCCCCCGTGCAGCCGAAATCATCCGTGAGGCTATCTACCGCGGAGCTGATACCGGCATAGTGCTTACCGACCGTGCACTCGGCGGTGCCGACACTCTCGCCACCAGCTATTCATTGGCTCAGGCAGTCAAGAAAATCGGCAACTATGATATCATACTCGGCGGCCGTCAGGCTATTGACGGCGACACCGCCCAGGTGGGTCCCCAGATCGCCGAAAAACTCGGCATACCCCAGGTAACTTATGCTGAGGAAATCGTAGACCTTTCAAACGGTCACGTGACTGTCAAACGCCGTCTGGAACATGGTGTTGAGACTGTGAAAGCACCTCTGCCCTGCGTAGTTACGGTCAACGGCACCGCAGCCGACTGCCGTCCCCGCAACGCTATCCGCGTACAGAAATACAAATATGCCACTTCACCCAGCGAGACCGGCAAACTTCCCGAAAGAATACAGGAACTCGTCAAGAACCGTCCCGAACTCCAGCTCAACGAGTGGAGCGCAGCTTTCGTTGAAGCCGATCCCGAGCAGATAGGTCTCGCCGGCTCGCCCACAAAGGTGAAGAACGTCGAGAACGTGGTATTTACCGCCAAGGACTGCCGCCGTCTTGACAACAATGACGAGCAGATAGAAGATCTCATCAAAGAGCTGATCACCAACCATACTATCGGCTAATCATAATCCCCACATTTGACTATTTGCATCATGACAGATAAAAACAACTTAATCGTATATTGCGAGTTTGATGAGGGCAAAGTGGCCGATGTCAGCTTGGAGCTCCTCACCAAAGGACGTGAACTCGCCAAGAAACTCGGTGTCAAACTCGAGGCTCTCGTCATCGGCGACAAGCTCGACGGTGTAGAGAATCAGATATTCCCCTACGGAGCCGATGTAGTGTACAAGGTAGAGGACAAGCGTCTCTTCCCCTACATCAGCAACCCCCATGCAGCTGTGCTCATCCAGCTCTTCAAGGAGATAGAGCCGCAGATATGCCTCATGGGCGCCACCTGCATAGGCCGTGACCTCGGTCCCCGCGTGTCATCATGCCTCCACAGCGGTCTGACTGCCGACTGTACATCGCTTGAAATCGGTCCGCACAAAGACCCCAAGACCGGCAAGGAATACACCGACCTGCTCTATCAGATCCGCCCCGCTTTCGGCGGTAACATCGTGGCTACGATCGTCAACCCCGAGTGCCGTCCCCAGATGGCAACAGTGCGCGAGGGCGTGATGAAGAAAGAGATTCTCGATCCCAACCACAAGGGCGAAGTCATCAATCTCGACCCCAAGAAATATGTGTCAGACGCAGACTTCGCAGTGGAAATCATCGACCGCCACATCGAGAAGTCTAAAATTAACATCAAGAACTCCCCCATCATCGTGGCAGGCGGCTACGGCGTAGGCTCAAAGGAGAATTTCCAGCTTCTGCACGAACTCGCCGAAACCCTCGGAGCCGAGGTAGGCGCATCACGTGCCGCTGTGGATGCCGGATTTACCGAGCATGCACGTCAGATAGGTCAGACCGGTGTCACAGTGCGTCCGAAGCTCTACATAGCTTGCGGTATCTCTGGTCAGATACAGCACATCGCGGGCATGCAGGAAAGCTCTATCATTATCTCCATCAACAATGACCCCGATGCTCCCATCAACACCATCGCCGACTATGTAATCACCGGCGACATGGAGGATGTCGTGCCCAAACTCATCAAGTATTACAAGAAAAACTCCAAATAATCGTTAGCCATGGCTAATTTCTATACAGACAACCCCGACCTCAAGCATCATCTGACCCATCCGCTGATGGAGAAGATCGTCGCGCTCAAGGAGCGTGACTACACCGATGCACAGAAATATGACTACGCTCCCCTCGACTTTGAGGATGCCATGGACAACTACGAGCGTGTGCTCGACATCGTTGGCGAAATCTGCGGCGACATCATCGCCCCCAACGCCGAGGATGTGGACCACCAGGGTCCCAAGGTAGTTGACGGCCACGTGGAGTATGCCGACGGCACCAAGGTCAATCTTGACGCTGTGCGCAAGGCAGGTCTGATGGGCATGTCGATGCCCCGTCGTTTCGGCGGTCTCAACTTCCCCATCACCCCCTACATCATGGCAGCCGACATCGTCAGCCGTGCCGATACAGGTTTTGAGAATCTGTGGGGACTCCAGGACTGCGCCGAGACCATCTATGAGTTTGCCGACGAGGAGCAGAAGCAGAAATATATACCCCGCGTATGCGAGGGCGAAACCATGTCGATGGACCTCACCGAGCCCGATGCAGGTTCTGACCTCCAGAGCGTGATGCTCAAAGCTACTGAGCAGCCCGACGGCACATGGCGTCTCAACGGTGTGAAGCGATTCATCACCAATGGCGACAGCGATATCCACCTCGTGCTCGCACGTAGCGAGGACGGCACCAAGGACGGTCGCGGTCTGTCAATGTTTATCTATGACAAACGCGACGGAGGTGTGACAGTGCGCCGTATCGAGAACAAGCTCGGTATCAAGGGCAGTCCCACCTGCGAGCTCGTATATAAGAACGCCAAGGCTGTGCTCTGCGGCAGCCGACGTCTGGGTCTCATCAAGTATGTGATGGCTCTGATGAACGGTGCCCGTCTCGGCATCGCAGCCCAGTCGGTAGGTGTAAGCGAACTCGCTTACCGCGAAGCCCTCTCATATGCCAAGGACCGCAAGCAGTTTGGCAAAGCCATCATCGAGTTCCCGGCTGTCTTTGAGATGATTGCCGTGATGAAGGCTAAACTTGACGCTTCACGTTCGCTGCTCTACGAGACATCACGCTTCGTGGACATGTACAAGCTCTATGAGGACATCGCCAAGGAGCGCACCCTCACTCCCGAAGAGCGCAAGGAGATGAAGCACTACAGCCGTCTGGCTGATGCATGTACACCTCTTGCCAAGGGCATGGGCAGCGAATACTGCAACCAGAACGCTTATGACTGCATCCAGGTACACGGCGGCTCGGGCTTTATGAAGGACTACGCTTGCGAACGCCTCTACCGTGACGCACGTATCATCTCCATCTACGAGGGTACAACCCAGCTTCAGGTCGTAGCAGCCATCCGCCACGTCACCACCGGCACCTACATGAGTCTCATCGGGTCATATGCCGCACAGGACGTACGCCCCGAGCTACAGCCCCTTAAGGACAACCTCGTGGCTATGACCAAGACATATGCCGAGGCTGTCGAGAAAGTTACTTCTATCAAAGACCAGGCTTATAACGACCTCATGGCTCGCCGCTTGGTAGAGATGGCAGGAAACATCGTGATGGGCTACCTGCTCCTGCTCGATGCCAACCGCACCGAGTCGTTCACCAAGTCAGCCGAGGTCTACAACAAGATGGCACAGGCAGAGGTGGCTAAGCACAGCAACTTCATCAACAACTTCGTACCCGACCAGATCGAGGCATACAAGGAATAAACCCTTTATAGCTCACTGATACAATGCCCGCGCTTGCCGCTCCCTTACGCCGGAGACAGTAGGCGCGGGCTTTACATTTCCCCATAGACGCAGGCGGACATGCCACGGCATGTCCCTACAGAATGGGACAGACGTATTTAATGTAACGTGGTTCAACTGTTAATGTAACATGGTTCAACTGTCGGATTACACATACTGCCTTGAATTCAAGGTCAGAGACTACGAGGTGGACTCGCAGGGTATCGTCAACAACGCCAACTATCTGCACTATCTCGAACATACCCGCCATATGTGTTGCGAGGACAACGGACTGTCGTTCCGCGCAATGAGCGAGGACGGATTAGTGCCTGTGGTTCGCAAGATCGAGATTGAATATCTCCACTCGCTGGGGCTTGCCGACAAGTTTGTCAGCTGCCTCAATCTCCACCGCCACGGAGCAAGGTTCATATTCGAGCAACATATATACCGCCTGCCCGACATGCTCCCCATCGTCAAGGCTGATGTCACCATAGTGTGCATGGCTAACGGGAAGCTCACGCGCGGTGATGAACTTGCCGAGGCGTTTAAGGACATAATCAGATAAAATAAAGCAAACTGCGAACAACGATATGCCGACTGATGCGATATACAAGATAGCTTTTTCGATGCTGTCCGGAGTCAATGGAGCTTCGGGGCGTAGGATACTTGACATAGTCGGCACGGAAGAACAATTTTTCAGTCTCAAGCCCGAGTATCTCGGGTCGATGCTCGGTCTGACATCCAAAATCATATCACGTGACTATCGTGACGGGCTGATGCGCAAAGCGGAGGACGAGGCGCGTTTCGTGGAAGCCCATGGCATCAGACTCTTTTATTTTGCCGACGAAGCATATCCGCAGCGGCTGCAGGAATGTGAGGACGCACCACTGATGCTCTACGGATTAGGCGACTGCGATCTTGACAACAAATTTGCATTGAGCATAGTGGGTACCCGCCATGCCACGCCATATGGCATAGACTTCACACAAAAGACAATATTAGAACTCGCTGACTCATTGCCCGCCAAACCGATGATCACCAGCGGGCTCGCCTTCGGCATAGACATAGCCGCACACCGCGCGGCTCTAAAGTCGGCATCGCCGACTGTGGCAGTGCTGGCACATGGGCTCAAAAGCATCTACCCGGCTGTGCACCGACAGGATGCCACTGCCATAATAGACCACGGTGGTATGCTTCTGACCGAGTACACAAGCGACGCTCCTGTACACCGCGGTAATTTCCTCGCCCGTAACCGCATCGTGGCTGGTCTGAGTGACGGAACATTGGTGGCAGAAAGCGCAGTCAAAGGGGGAGCAATGGTGACAGCATCAATCGCTGCAGCCTATTCTCGAGAGGTCATGGCACTCCCGGGGCGCATCTCCGACAGCTACAGTGCGGGGTGCAACCACCTCATCCGTTCCAACATGGCTTCATTGGTGACCTCTGCCGAGGATATAGCCAATACACTCGGATGGCACATGGAAACCAGCCCAATCCACCAAAACACACTGCCATTAGCCCTTGACCCTGAGGAACAGGCAGTCGTAGATCTGCTTACAGAGCGCGGCGAAGCCACAACCAACCAGATAGCCATAGCCTCAGGCTTCTCCATCTCCCGCACCATGTCGCTCCTGATAGATATGGAATTCAAGGGTCTCATTATCTGCTACCCAGGCTCACGCTACCGCTTAGCCTGAAACATTCAAGCACCAGACGGATGAATCAGGCATTTCGACATGTCGCGTCCGCGAAACCGGGAATTAAACTGACGCAAATAACGACTTTTTGGCGGACGCGACATGTCGCGTCCCTACAATTTACGGTGCGAGCATCGGATGCCGTAACATCCATATTACTTATTGTCTGAATCATATAAAAAAATGACGCCCGAAATTCCTGATGGAATCCGGGCGTTACTTTATGTTTGTTTTCGTTGGGTGTATGATCAGAAGTTGTATCCGATTTTCATGTTGAAGCAACTTGTGGAACCGGCATGGTCGGGAGTCCAGCAGTGTCCGAGATAACCGATACCTCCATACCATTTTCCGAATTGCAGACCTACCATCGGGTTTACGAGGACGGCACCCCAATCGGTGTTTTCGGTGTTGATTTCGTAGCCGACATCAAAAGAGAAGAAAGGATACAAACCACCGAGTTTTCCTTCAACCTGTGCACGCACGAAGATAGGAATCAGCGGTGCAGTGTCAAAGTTCCATTTCTCGGTGATACCGATACCGGCACCAAGACGGAAGTTCTTATGCACTTTGCTTGTGATACCGCCCTGAAAGTTGAAGGCTGTGAAACCGTCGCCAGCCTGCACAGGCTGAAACTCAAAGAACGGGTTGATGGCAGATGCTGACATTATTCCAGCGAGTGCCACTACTAAAGTCATCAGTAATTTCTTCATTACACAATGATTTTGAAAGTTAAAGGAAACTCAATTGGTTGGTTTTATACTCGGATTAAAGCGAAAACTGAGTTTCCATAAATTTCCACCAAACCCATGGGAATCTTGTTAAGAGCAAAAAACCTGGGGCAAAATTAACGTTTGTTTTTTGATTTGTCAAACTTTTTAGCACACTTTGTTGACTCTACATGGAAAAGATTTGATGAGATTTAGATTTTCTCAATAGAAATTATTAACTTGTGCTTTCTTAATTGTTTTATCAACATCATAACCATTTAAAATCAAACACCATGAAAAAGATAATACCTGCAAGTGAACTAATCATAAACGATGACGGCTCGGTGTTTCATCTGCATCTGAAGCCAGAGCAACTGACTGACAACATCATACTCGTCGGTGACCCTGGACGCGTGGAGATGGTGGCATCGTTTTTCGATACACGTGATTTTGATGTTCAGTCACGTGAATTCCGCACCATAGGAGGCACTTACAACGGGCGACCGATCATGTGTCTGAGCCACGGTATCGGTCCTGACAACATCGATATAGTAATCAACGAGCTGGATGCACTGGCAAACATCGATTTCACCACACGAGAGGTCCGCGACAAAAAACGTGTGCTGACGATGGTGCGCATCGGTACCTCCGGGGCTTTACAACCTGAGCTTACCATCGGCACACCTGTAATCGCTACCAAGTCGCTCGGATTTGACGGAGTGCTCAACTACTATGCAGGACGCAACGAAGTCGCCGACTTGGAGATGGAACACGCCTTCTGTGAGAGCGTGGGCTGGAATCCGCTGTGGGCGAAACCTTACATAGTGGATGCCGATGCCGAATTAGTGGAACGCATCGGACGTGACGACATGGTGCGCGGCAATACGATATCGGCGGTAGGCTTCTATGGTCCTCAGGGACGCGAACTGCGACTGCCGCTCGCCAATTCCGACCTCAACACACGCATAGAGGCATTCAGATACGGCGACCGCAAAATCACCAACTATGAGATGGAAAGCGCACCGCTTCAGGGTCTCGGCAAACTGATGGGACACAAAGCCATGACAGTCTGCTCCATCATAGCCAACCGCTACAACAACAATGCCAACCCCAACTACAAAAACGCCGTGCGCGATCTGATAAAGACGGTGCTTGACCGTATCTGACATAAGCGACACTACTTGCCTCAAACAAATCCAATATAATATTAGGGTGTTGCAGAACATCTGTTCTGCAACACCACAATATCGTTTAGATGGTGTAGATCAAGCCTACTCCAAGGATTATTATATCTTTCAGAGGGACTTTGCTGCTGAGAATTTTCTGGCGCACGTAGAGGTCACAGGTTGAAATCTCGTAATATAGGGATATTTCCTTGCCGAGAATCCTCTTATGCTCCGGTATCGTGAATGTGACACGCTGCCCAAAGCCGAGATGAAACCTTATGCGGCTCGAAAATCCATAATAGCCGTCGGGATAGCGCTCAGGCTCTGATGTCCAGAACTCACTATGGAGTATCGAATTGACCGAAAGGCTCACCGAAAGCGGACGTATGCTCCACTGGTCATTACATCTGATACGCCAAGGCACGTAGGAATCTCTCAATGTCAGAGTCCAATAGGTAGGATAATCGTAGCGATGCGGCACTATACCCACCAACAGATGGGTCTCCCACTGCTGCGACCTCCCATAGTCCCAACCAGGTCCGATGGAAAACATCCCGATACCGCCAGCATACTGGAGCGTAAACAGATTGGGAATCAATCGTTTCCATCGTAGCTCACGCGCTGCAAGCCGTTCCTCATATTTCTGGATTTTCTGTTGATACCTCTCTATCTCGGCATCCCTGACCACCGTAGAGATGGAATCGGGGAGCGTATTTTCAGCGACAGCCGGCAAAGATGCCGAAATGGACAACACAACGACTGCCACGCTCTTAATACACCACTTTCTCATAGTCATATCCATCATCTGTGACCGTAAAAACAAAAAATGTCCTCTTAGCCATATTGGCGCACTGATAGTATAAGACACCGTTGCCGTAGATGTCAGCTATGTCATCGGCATGATTATGACCATTGATACAGAATCCCCGTGCCATGCTGCCGTTTAATATGCCATCAGACTCATCCACTATGCGCCCGTCATCAGAGCCGAGTCCGGGATACTGAGTGATATAGTGATTAAACGGACGCGCCACGTTGTTGTTAAACTGTTCGTCATATGGACGGGAATGCATGACGACTATGGTATGGGTTATCGTAGCGGGATTATTGTGGTTGAGCATCGCGATATGCTCTATATCGCCCTGTATAAATTCAAAATCAGGCACAGGATGCGAGTAATCGTATTCAAGCGCAACGGTGTTAAGGCAAACGAAATGTACCGGACCGACATTAAATGAGAAATTTTGGGGT
Source organism: uncultured Bacteroidales bacterium (assembly GCA_947039275.1). Taxonomy (GTDB): domain Bacteria; phylum Bacteroidota; class Bacteroidia; order Bacteroidales; family Muribaculaceae; genus Amulumruptor. Next base: position 11,655 of record CAMQYL010000030.1, read on the forward strand.
CCGTACATATAGTCAAATGTATCGTTGCCGTTGCCGAGACAATCGTGGTTGCCGATTACCGCCACATATGGCAGACCACAATCTTCCAGCATATCACGGCACCACATGAATTCTTTGGGCAAACCGAAATCAGTCTGATCACCGCCATGTATGATAAAATCAATGTCACCACGCTGGCGTATTATGTCAAGGGCATCCGACATATCATTGAGGGCACCCTGCGTATCAGTGATAAACGCGAACTTAAAAGGTGGAGTCAGTCCGCTGTTTTCAAGTATAGACGTATATTTGACATTGACAGCCGTCTCACCATCAATATGTACAGAATAGGGATGATATTCGAAATTGTCACACGACACCAACGCCGATGCAAGAGCCGTCAGGATGATAGGTTTTACAAGTTTCATGTATCCAAATTTACAAACTCTCTGACAACTCTTAATCTACATATCCCCTATGGCGTATTTTTAAGGAAATACCGAACAGTTTTTATGGAAAAACAGCGTCATACAGCATGTCGCAACTTGTTATAAAAGCATAAAATCACACACATCCACCAATCATATCCGACCAAATGGTTGTTAATATCACGTAACTCTAAATCTAATTGATTATGTCAGATAACACTAATAACACCGCACAGAAAGAGAACATAGCTCAGAATGCAGCCAATCTCTCCAAAGACGCAGCTGACCTCAGCGTACAGTCTGGAATCTTATCAGCCAAAGAAGGTCTTTCAGCTGCAAAAGACAAGATAGCCGACAAAGTAGGCGATGCCAAGGATGCAATAGCCGACAAGCTGTCAGATGCCAAGGAGACCTTGAGCGACCAGGCTGACAACGCCAAAGAGAAAATCAGCGATGCCGCTTCAGGACTTAAAGGCAAGCTCGCAGACTTCATCGACTCGGCAGCCGACAAGGCAGCAGGGCTTGCTGACAAACTGCGCGACTAATAAGATACGCATCGATATCTTTCTACCAATGCTCGCCGCCGTCTGCCACGTGAATGTGTCAGACGGCGGTGTTACTTTTACTTAAAAAACAGAGGCATGGGAAGCAGCTCTGAAAAAATTTAGTAATTTTACCTCCAGAATATGGCAGATACATACTCATCACTATGCGGCGATACAGATGCAGCTGCCGACAAGAAGCAGCGCACTGACAGCGGGGCGACGGACGAAGCCACTCCGCAGCTCATCGCACGCCTTCGCGACCCTGCTACATGCCGGCAAGCATTCGGGGAGGTAATCAAGCTCTACGGCACACGCCTCTACTGGCAGATACGACGTATGGTGCAGACCCACGAGGATGCCGACGACATCCTCCAGAATACATTTTTGAAAGCATGGTCGAATATCGAGAATTTCCGTGGCGATGCCAAGCTCAAGACATGGCTCTACAAGATAGCTATCAACGAAAGCCTCACATTTTTAGAAAAAGAGCGCAAACGGTGCAACATATCGCTTGAAGACGAATCGTCGATGATAATCAATCTCATCGCTGCCGACAAATATGTCGACGGTGACGAGCTGGCACTTGAACTGCGCAAAGTCATAGCCACGCTGCCAGAGAAACAGAGACTTGTATTCAACATGAAGTATTTTGATGACATGAAATATGAGCAGATGTCAGAGATACTCGGCACATCTGTCGGGGCACTCAAAGCATCGTATCATCTTGCTGTGAAGAAAATAGAGCAACATTTTTCGGAATCGGATTAAACTTTCACACGGCAACGCAGTCAAAACAGAAAAACAGCATCAAGTCACTCTCCATATTCCAACCGGCAATGAAACACGATGATACAAATACAATCCTTGACAAGATAGGACGGCATGACGGCATGACAGTCCCTGACGGGTATTTCGACACCCTGACTCAGCGCATCGAGGCATCTCTGCCCGAACGTGACTGGGAGAAAGAACAGGCAGACAATATAGCTCCACGCAGCATATGGCAGCGCATCAGACCCTACGTATATCTTGCAGCCATGTTTGCAGGCGTATGGTGCATGATGCACATATTTTCGCTGACCGGAGCTACCTCTCCGGGACAGATGTCAATAGATAACTACCCAGTGCTTGCCCAGGCACTGTCAGACCCCGCAGTAGCCGAAGAGCTCAACGATGAGACCTACTACACCACCAACGAGGAGGATCTGATGGACATGCTCTGGCAAGAAGGCTTTGACCCTATGGATGACACCTCTGCGCCAAACCAATAAACAACCTCTAAACGATACGATTAAACGAACGACATATGCATAGCAACAAGTTTTATAGATTAGCCATCATGCTCACTCTGCTATTAGCCTCGGCGGTCACAAACGTGTCAGCACAGAAGCGTCACGGCGGTTCACCAGCCGACCGCCAGAAGTGGGAAGCTGAAATGACGCAGTACAAACATGACAGGCTGACCAAAGAACTGGGACTCAATGACGACCAAACCACACGCTTCTTTGCTCTGTATGACGCTATGGACCGTGAACGCAGGGCTGTGTTCTACAACGACACACGCATGCGCAAGGAGATGAAGCGAAAGGCTAACCCTACCGACAAAGAATATACCGAGGCTACGAACGTGTCGCTCTCAGTGGGGGCAAACGTCAACCGCATAGAAACGAAATATTATCAGGAGATAGGCAAGATTCTCACCCCTAAACAGGTGTACCAGCTCCGTCTTGCCGAGCAGAAACTCAACAAAGAATTTCGCAAGCATGCGCGCGAACTGCGTAAAGACAAATAGCCCATACACACTCTCCCCTCTTCTACAACCCACAAACGCGTTTCACAATGTCATCACCAAAGAAATCATTTGTCAACCGTTCACTGATAGCCTGCTGCGCCTCTGTCGCAGCATTTGGTTTATTTAACGCACCTGTTGCTGCATCCGCAGCCATAAGTCCCTCAGCTTATCAGAAACCCGACTTTGCCTATCCAAAGACCGTTATCTCCGATGCCGAGAAAGCCATGACTGCGGCACAAAACGCATCAGACAGCCGCGCGATGCTCCGCGCCCTCATCAATCTGTCGTTAGCCGAAGCGTCAATCTCACAGGATGAATTGGTCAAAGTGACCAATCGCATCGATTCGCTGATAAAAGAGGAGAAGAATCTGGAAACGCGCAGCCTGCTGAGTCTGCTTCTGGCTGGCATATACGCAGACATATACCAGTCTGACAGCTGGGCATACGACCAGCGTCCGGCGATGCTCGATGCAGCAAAAGGCAACTTCACCACATGGAGCGGACAGCAGATGGCTGACCGCATCATGGCTCTCATCAACGATGCACTCGCACCCTCAGCCATGCTGGCTCAGACACCAATTGCCAGCTATGACGGAGTGATAGATTATAACCGCGACATAGCCGCAATGTATGCACCCACCCTGCTTGACTTCGAAGCCATGAAGGCTATGGATATACTGCGCACATTCGCCTACCGCAATACCCAGGCGCGCATGGGCATATCGCATATCATATCCATGATGCTGTCACAGTCCGGGGCAACGACTGCCAGCCGTATATACTGGCAGCTACAGAAACTTGATGCCGACAGCTCTCTGTCAGGTGACCGCATGGATGCGGATGCCGAGTTTAACAAACTCAAAGCATTGTATGACAATAATTTCACAGCTACACCGGCTGTCGGTGAAGTATTACTTAAAATCGATGAACTTCCATCGACCGACAATATAGACCGTGAACGCTGGATATACGACCAGGCTAAACGCTACATAGCCACCTATCCCGACTATTTCCGCATCAACTGCATCCGCAATATGGTCAGCAACTTTGAGCGCAAGAGTGCCGACCTCTCCATGGCTGCCACCCTCTACCCAGGTGTGCCTGTCAAGATCGATCTCAAGAGCAAGAACGTGACTGAGGTGACCATCACAGCATATAAAGTGGATAACAGTTACTCACTGAGAGAGAATTATTACAATCTCAAACGTCACGGCAATCTGAAAAAGGCAGCCTCGCAGACCTACCGTCTGGCGGATGGCGACAACACCCAATACCCTACCCTATATTCGCTTGACATCAACGATTTCCCTGCCCTTGCTGTCGGACGCTATATATTTGACATCGATTTCAATGACAAGGACAACTCTGACGACAACTCACAACGCATCGTGACCGTCACAAAGTTAGCTGTATATTCAGCCACCGTCAACGACCGCATGCTCTATGCCGTGGACGGCATATCAGGCACACCACTCAAAGATATAGCCTTCAATATCCTCCCCAACGGCAGAAACAAAGCCGCATCCGCTTTAGGCAAGACCAACAAAGAGGGTGCGCTCACCGCAAGCAGCATGAGCCGCGGACTGGTGTATGCAACGAAAGGCAATGACACCTCAGCACCGTTCTCCATCTGGGAATATTCGCGCAGCAATGTCAACCGCACCAGCAATTATATATCCGCTTTCACCTCACTGCCATTATACCATCCTGGCGATACGCTGCAATGGAGTGCGGTGGCATACTCATCCAAGGGCTACGGACACGAACTGCTTGAAGGACGAAAAATCACAGCCATAGTGCGTGATGCCAACTATCAGCCGTTTGACACCATACGCACAGTTACCGACAAATGGGGACGGTGCAGCGGACAGGTTGTCCTCCCGAAAGACGGATTGACCGGCAACTTCACACTGTCACTTGAAATGCCCGATGACAGTGACAAGAAACGCACGGTCTACTCTAACCGCAGCTTCACAGTCAGCGACTACAAATTACCTACATATCAGGTGACGCTCGCCACGCCGCAGCGAGCAGCAAATGGCGGCTATGTCATCAGCGGCGACCTGCGCACCTATACCGACCTGCCTGTAGCAGATGCCAAGGTGACGCTGGACCTGAAATCCCTGTCGCCGATGCGCTGGTGGATACAGTCCCTTCCGCAGTCATTTTACACCGCCACGGCTCAATCAGGGGCTGAGGGCAAATTTTCCATCAATATCACCCCAGATGTGATAAAGGATGCGCCCTACCCTCGCGGCTACTTCGTGGGGCAGATCGTGGCAGTAAGCACATCAGGCGAATCGCAGTCAGCCCAGACATCATTCTCCCCGGCATCTCTGCGTCAGCTCACAATCGACATGCCCTATACGGTCAATACCACCGAACCTGTAAAACTTGACATAAAGGTTGCTGACATAGCCGGCGAATCCGTGAAAGTATCCTCTATAAACTATGAGATACTTGCGGATAAAGATATCGTGAAATCAGGGATTATCAACCTTGACAATCCTGTGCTCAATCTGGAAAGCATCCCTAACGGCACATATGATATAAGATTCAGGCTTGACGGGGAGACTGATCCTTCGGTATCACGCAATGTCATCCTATACAACCCCGCTCAGGGAAATCCCTCGCCTACTGACAAAACCGTGTGGACACCATCAAGCGAACTTGTCACCGACAGCGAAGGCAAGATAGACATAACCTATGCCACCGGCAAGGATGTCAACAATGTCATGGTGATAATGTGGAATCCTGAAACCGGACATGAATATATGCGCAAATGGCTGAAAGTCTCGCCCGGCTTCAACACACTGCCTGTCAAACTTGACAATGGTGGTGAGAGAGCATTCCTGTCACTTATCGCAACAAAGAATTTCCAGACCGATCAGCGCAATCTGACCATCTCACGACCCGAAACACAGAAGAAACTTGTCATTGAGGCTGCCACATTCCGCGACAAGACATCGCCTCTGGCAGCAGAGAAGTGGACGTTCAAACTCCGCTACGATGACGGGACACCCGTAGAGGGCGCGGTCATAGCTGACATCTACAGCAAAGCCCTCGAAAGTATCGAGCGTCATAACCAAGACTTCCGTCCGATAGACGGACAACTATATCATATCTCACTGCAACAGCCTTATCAATGGCGAAATCGTGTAGGAGCAATGTCCCAATATAAGATGGCTGACTGTATAGGACTGACTATGCCACAATGGCAGCTGTGGGGACAGTCTTGGGCTGAAGGCATGCGTTACTTCTCAACGGGGTTGCGCATACGCGGCTCTCGTATGCTCTATGCGACAGCAGACATGGCGGCTCCTAAAATGGAAGCCAAAAACGCCGCTATCGCTGAAAGCGAAGCGGCTGTGACCGAAGAAGCGGCTGCCGATATGGGTGCAGGAGAAAGCGAGAGCGGCAATGAGATGCCTAAGGACATCAACTATCGCCCGTCGGAGATACCTCTTGCCTATTTCAATCCGACCATCACCACTGACAAGGACGGCAACGCAGTCATAGAACTAACGATGCCCAACGCCGTGACAACGTGGCAGTTTGACCTGATAGCATTCACACGCAAACTTGACACGGCTAAGTATTCGGCTTCAATCGTCAGTTCAAAACCTCTGATGGTGCAGCCCAATCTGCCCCGTTATGTCCGTGCCGGTGACCGCATAGACGTACTCACCACCGTCTACAACAAGACTGACCAGCAGATTGAAGCAACCGTATATGCCGAAGCGACCGCTTCGTCGACTCCAGCATTCAAGGCATCACGACAGACCACTATAAGCCTTGCCCCCAACGGTAGCCAGATTGTGTCGCTGCCGATAGATGTCACAGTCGCCGAGGGCAATATGATGACCATCCGCACGGCTGCAACCTCCGGCAATTTCTCTGACGGGGAAATGTCTGTCATACCTGTATTGTCATCAAAGTCATCGGTAATCGAGTCACAGCCATTCTACATAGACCCTGATTCGAAAAATGCCACCATCACGCTCCCGACGATGAAAGATGACGCCACTGTCACTCTGCAATACTGCGAAAATCCGTTGTGGCTTGCCGTTCTCGCTCTGCCGTCGATATCTGACGAAGCTCCTAACACTGCCATGAAGGCTGCCGATGCATTCCTCTCAGCCATCGCGGCAAAGAACCTCGTGGAGCAGTACCCTGTCATCGGCGAAGCTATCAAGCAATGGAGTGCCGGGGACAAGAGCGACGAGAGCCTCAAGTCAATGCTCGAGCGTAATCCCCAGCTCAAGCAGATGATGCTCCAGTCTACCCCATGGATGCGCGAGGCAAAGAGCGACTCAGAGCGCATGGCTCGTCTCGCACTGATACTTGACTCCGACTATACAGATAAAGCCATAAAGGCATCTACTACCAAACTCCATCAGCTCCAGGCATCGTCAGGTGCATGGAGATGGATGGCTGATGACTCAGAGCCGTCACTGTGGGTGACAAAGTATGTGCTCCGCACACTCGGGGCTATCAACCGCCTCGGCTGGCTGCCCACCGACAAGGATTTTGACGACATGCTCCGCAAGGGTGTGCTTTATCTTGATGACGAAGCTGTGCGCCAGTATGCGCGTTACCCCAACGCATCATATATAGATTATGCCGAGCTGCGTAATCTGTTCAACATCACCCAAAGCAACGCCGCCCACGCAGTCAGCAATGCCGCACTGCGCGAAGCCCGTGCCAACTGGAAGAAGATGTCATCTGTCGACAAAGCCAAGGCAGCCATACTCATGGATACCCATGGCTACGGCGACATAGCCCTTGAAGTGATCGAGTCACTTAATCAGTTTGCCATCACATCACCCGAGCGCGGCATGTGGTGGGAAGGCACCGACATCACCGGACAAAGCATCATACTTGATGCATACAGCCAGCTGCAACCCCAGAGCAAGGCTATAGACAGGATACGCCAATGGCTGATATTCCAGAAAGAGGCAACGACATGGAACGACAATCCCCAGGCAGCCCTGATTATAGCCAACCTCATCACCTCATCGCCCTCGTGGATAGTACCAGCCGGCAGTGTCAGCATGACACTCGGCGGTTCTCCCTTGACGCTGCCTAAGGGTGACTATGCTTCGGGGATGTTCACCATTACCCTCTCAGCCGCCCAGGCATCTGGAAGCACACTTGATATACAAAACAGCAGCACTCTACCCTCATGGGGAGCGGTCATAGCGCAATATGTAGCTGAGACCTCGGCTGTGAAACCGCACTCAATCTCTGACCTTAGCATCACCAAGGAAATATTGACAGGGGTATCCACCGACGACGGTATGAAATGGACTTCCGCAACATCAATGACACTCGGCAGCAGCGTCAAGGTGCAGCTGACCATCGTGGCAAAGCGTGACATGGATTATGTGACCATAGTGGATCAGCGCGCGGCATGTTTTGAGCCTACCGACCAACTACCAGGCTACATATCAAGCCAAGGACTGTCATTCTACCGCGAAAACCGCGACAGCCAGACCGACATATTCATATCCCGACTGCCCAAAGGCACATATGTGCTGACTTATGACCTCTCCGCCAACAATTCCGGCACATTTACCTCAGGCATAGCCACGATACAGTCACAGATGACACCTTCGTTGACTGCCCATTCTGGTGCAGACCCGATTACAGTATCCAAATAATCAGCTATCAACAAATACATAACTATGACAATGCGACATATTAAACTTTTACCGTTAGGTATCATAGCTTTTATCGGCTGCTTATTGGCAGCCATGCCGACAGCAGCTGCCGACAATGCCAACAAGCCCAAAATAGAATTTGCTTCACGCTCACACAACTTCGGAGCAATCCCTGAGAAAGGCGGCGTGGTAACGGCAGTATATGAGTTTACCAATACAGGCAACGCTCCGCTCATCATCTTGTCAGTCACCAACGGCGGATGCGGATGCACCACCCCAAAATTCCCGACCCACCCCATCAAACCAGGAGAAAAGGCACAGATAAAGGTTTCCTTTAATCCTGACGGCCGATTAGGCTCGGTGAACCGTACGGTCAGAGTGTCGACAAATGCCGGTAAGAAACGCATAGGGCTTTCATTTAAAGGCACTGTAGTACCCTGACAGCGATGATTAGTAAAAAATGGTGGATTCTCGGCAGTCTGACGATGGCATGTCTCGTCAGTCATGCCCATAAAGAGGTGTCATGGGTCGAAAAGACTCATGACTTTGCCACATTTCGTGAAGATGACGGCAAGGTTACAGTCGTATTCAAAGGGGTAAACATCGGAGATGAACCTGTACAGGTGATAGGTGCACGCTCTACCTGCGGATGCACCCTGCCGACATTTGACAGGCATCCTGTCAATCCCGGCGACACCATAAAGCTACAGGTGTCATATGACCCGACAGGCAGACCCGGCAGATTTGACAAAAAAATCTACGTGGATCTTGACACAGAACCGTCACGCCACACGCTCCACATCAAAGGTACTGCCATCGGCAACGAGTCAAGCCTCAATGCCCGATATCCGATACAAGCAGGCAATCTGAGATTGCAGAAAGATATGCTCATGTTTGGCGAGATGACCAAAGGGGCTATCAAATCAGCATACATAGAGAGCTACAATGCCGGCAATGACACCATAACGGTGAAGCTCAAATCCGCGCCAGAGTATATACATCTGCTGACCAGCCCTGAGCGAATCGCCCCGGGCGAACAAGCTGTGTGGTCAGCCACCATCTATAGCGTCAATGCTCCTCTCTATGGACTGCTGACCGACAGCATACAGGTAGAACTGAGCCAAACCGATGTGCTTACCATACCGGTCACAGCATTTGTCAACGAGGACTTCTCCAAACTCAGCGAGAAAGAGCTTGCCAATGCTCCAGTATCAGCCCTGTCTGTAGACAAAGTGGATCTCGGCAACGTCAGCAGTTCCATCACCGAACCTGTCACATATACAGTGGAGCTGTCAAACATCGGCAAAAACGCCTTAACTGTGCGCCGGATATATTCGCCTGACACCGACGTGACAGTGACAGCAAAGAAAGAAAAAGTGAAAAAAGGAGAAACAATTCCTGTCACTATATCCATTTCACCGAATTTTATACGTAACAGAGAGATTATAAATACATCGTTCGTGCTGATAACCAACGACCCTTCCAATCCTGTGAGGACAGTAAGGATTGTCGGCATGATTGACTAAACACCGCATATACCATGAGCCATACATTATCAGACCATCACCATGACGGTCATCATGACCATATAGAGAATTCTTGTGAATATCAGGGTCTCACTGTCAACAGTGGAGTGAAGCAACCACCGTCAGTCAATCCCTATCTGACACGACGTAAGAAACGCACAATCCCAGCCTCCGAACTCGTAGAAGGCATACTGAAAGGAGACGTGACGATGCTGAGCCGCGCTGTCACGATGGTCGAGAGCCTTTCGCCTGACCATCAGGCTGTAGCCCAGGAGGTGATAGAGAAGTGTCTGCCCTACTCAGGCAACTCTCGCCGCATAGGCATAACCGGTGTGCCCGGGGCTGGAAAATCCACTTCGATAGACGTGTTCGGTCTGCATGTGCTCAAAACTCCTGGCAGCAAACTTGCAGTGCTTGCCATAGACCCGTCAAGCGAACGCACCAAGGGCAGCATACTCGGTGACAAGACGCGCATGGAGAAGCTGTCAATACATCCCGATGCGTTCATACGCCCCAGTCCGTCAGCAGGCTCACTCGGAGGCGTAGCCCGCAAGACTCGCGAGACCATAGTGCTGTGCGAAGCAGCCGGATATAACAACATTTTCGTAGAGACCGTAGGTGTGGGTCAGAGCGAGACAGCCGTGCATTCTATGGTGGACTTCTTCCTGCTGATACAGCTTGCAGGGACAGGCGATGAGCTGCAAGGTATCAAACGAGGTATCATGGAGATGGCTGACGGCATAGTCATCAACAAGGCTGACGGCGACAATATAGACCGCGCACGGTTGGCACAGGCACAGTTCCGCAGCGCATTGCAGCTCTTCCCTCCAACCCCGAGCGGCTGGAAGCCAGAAGTGCTCACCTACTCTGGCTACTTTGAGTTGGGGATACCCGAAGTATGGGACATGATAGACCGCTACTTCGATTTCGTCAAAGAAAACGGCTACTTCGAACGCAAACGCCACCAGCAAGCCCGCTACTGGATGTATGAGACCATCGACGAGCAGCTACGCAGCAACTTCTACAACGACACCGAAGTAGCAAGCCGCCTCGTGCGCTGCGAGCGCGATGTGCTCAACAACCGCCGCAGCTCCTTCACAGCCGCCCGCGAGGTCCTTGACTTCTACTTCGCATCGCTCGGCAGGAAGTGAATGTATGTAACGTCTGATGTGCGGACATGCCACGGCATGTCCCTACAAGATAATGGAATAGCAAGTTATCAGAATCACCAAGCAAGTTATGGCACAATCATTGGAGAAGATGCTGTGGTTCAATGAGCCAGAGCAATGGAATATCGATGGCGACTCTCTGCATATGGTCGTCACGCCACAGACTGACTACTGGCGTGTGTCGCATTACGGATTCACCGTTGATGATGCCCCATTTCTTTACGCGCTGCGCGGTGGCGAGTTTGAGGTCAAAGTGAAGATATCGGGCGACTACAGGAGCCGCTTTGACCAGGCAGGTCTGATGCTCCGCATCGACCATGAGAACTATATAAAGGCTGGTATAGAGTTTGTTGACGGCAAATATAATCTCAGTGTGGTAGTGACCCATCACACAAGCGACTGGAGCGTCATACAATTAGACAAGCCAGTGGAATCAGTATGGATAAAAGCCGTGAGAAGATTGGATGCCGTCGAAATCTTCTATTCTTTTGATGATAAGGAATACACCATGATGCGCAACGCATGGCTGCAAGACAATCACCCCGTCATGGTAGGCATGATGGGTGCTTGTCCCGACGGCAATGGCTTTGAAGCCCGCTTCGAAGGTTTCTCAATCAAGCATCTGCCGGATTCGCGCAGACTGCAATGGCTGAAGGAGAATTAAAATGTAGGTGTTGCTACTGTGACTATTGAGGCATTTTGCTCTTGTAGATGCCACCTCCGTCGACCATGAGGTTGATGCCAGTAATCCATGATGCCGCTTCGCTCATAAGAAAGATGAAAGCGTGGGCTATGTCGGACGGTGTGCCACGGCGTTTCATCACTATCAAGTCAGAGATGCGTTTGAGCATCGCAGGGTCATAGCCAGCCTCAAGGGTTGCATCGCCATTGTCAACTGATCCGATGACCACCACATTAAATCTGACTTCGGGACCCGAAGCCACTGCCATACTGTGAGCCATATTGATAAGACCTGCCTTGGCTGTGCTGTATTCTATAAATTCCGGAGAGGGGGTAGTACCTACCATCGAGCCTGAGAACACCACCGATGCGTTAGGCTCTTTGCGCAGGTAGGGCATGCAGAGGCGTGTCATATTATAGGCACTAATGGTGTTAAGTTCGTATGATGCCACCATCTTCGCGGTATCAGAACCCCATAGCGGAGTGGCTTTGCCCCACCCCACATTGTTGATAAGCCCGGATATTTTGCCGAATTTTGCCACTACAGTTTCCACGAGATGCTTCAAATCATCTTCATCAGTGGCATCAGCTTTAATACCGAGGCATTCACTGCCAGTCTCTTGTTGAATCCGGGCTGCGACAGCCTTTACTTTTTCTTCGTTGATGTCGGTCAATGCGACATTGGCACCGAACATGGCAAACTGACGGGCTGCTTCGCTACCGATGGCTCCGGCTGCGCCGGTTATAATGATGACTTTACCTGAAAAGTCAAACAATTCATTCGCTAAATTCATAGTCATTTGTATTTATAGATTGTATCTTCAGTCAAGAGTCTGGTCACCGCCGCCATTGACAAATATAACCTGTCCACTTATCCATGACGATGCCGGAGAAGCGAAGAACAGCACAGCCTGAGCAATGTCAGAGACCTCTCCGAGGCGGTTGATGGGAGTTTTCCTTAGCATTCTCTCCTGAAGTTCTGGAGTAAGTATTGACGCGAGAGCAGAAGTTTTGGTGGCACCAGGTCCCACGTTGTTGATACGGACACCAAAAGCACCGAAGTCATAGGCGAGATTAGCAGCGAGATGATTGAGCGCGGCTTTTGACGAGGAATATATGCCCATGTTGCGCTCCTTGTCGATTGAACTCATCGAGGTGATATTTATGATGCTTCCATAGCCCGATTTTCCCATCTCAGGCACAGCAAGCTGACAAAGCCGCCACGGCGCGAACACATTGATGCGGTAGATGCGCTCGACATAGTCCATGGTGATTTTAAACGGATTTTCCCGTCCGCCTCCTCCGAGTCCGGCATTGTTGACAAGCACGTTGACAGTGCCGTAGGTCTTTACAGCCGTCCCTATCAGGTTGACCAAGTCATTCTCTTCAAGTACATTGCACTTGACCGCCACAGCATTGCCACCTTTGGCTTTGATGCTGTCCACTACCGCCTCAGCCTTGCCGAGGTCTATATCGCTGACCACGACCGATGCTCCGGCTATGGCAAGAATCTCACAGCATCCTCTGCCTATCCCGTCACCGCCTCCGGTGACTACAGCCACTTTGCCCGAGAGGTCAAAAATGGTACATAATCTATCCATCATATTGGAAGTGTTGTGGTTAAAAACATATATAACCACAACGCCTACACGGTTATGGATGTTCGGAAGCCAGACTGCGTGCCAATGCTAACGACTCGTGGCGACCTATGTCAACCCAATGCACGCCCTCCGGCATAATCTCACAATGTATGTCGAGGCTGCCAGTATTGTCGATGTAAAATGGAGTCAACGAAAATTTTTCCCCGTTATGACCGGCATAACCTCTTAGCCGTTCCATCACAGAGGACTTCCGGATAACATGTATTCCACAGAATCCGACGCGTTTAAGAGAAGAAATACCCCCTGCGTCCAGCGAGCGAGGACGCACCTCTCCTGTAGCCGCATTGGTCCATCCGACCATACGTTGCGAGCCGTCAATCAAGAGATAGCGCGAGGTAGAGCGATGGTTGACAGCAAGGATTACATCGGCGCAATCCGATTCAAGACTGTCAACGAGGGGACAAAGAGGGATATCTGTGAATATGTCGGCGTTATGGAGCACAACGGCATCGGCATCTCCTAACAATGGGGCTGCTTTAAGCAAGCCTCCGCCTGTATCAAGGAGACTATCAGACTCGTCGCTGATGGTGATATTCAAGCCGAAGTTGTCGTTTTCGGCAAGGAAATCTATGATTTTGGAGGCATGGTGGTGAACATTGACCACAAGGTCGGTGATGCCTGCTTCGCGCATCCTCATGATGGTACGCTGGAGCATGGGGATGCCTCCGACATCTACCAGAGCTTTGGGGATGGTGTCGGTTATGGGACGCAGGCGTGAGCCTATGCCTGCGGCGAATATCATGCCTTTGACTTTCATATCACTTCTGCGTTTAAAGATAGCGGTCGATGCCCTGCTCGCGGTGGATGAGATGTACTCTGACACCTTCGCGCCCGCTCAACCAGTGGGCTATAGCCTCTGCCGAGTAGACCGAGCGGTGCTGCCCACCGGTGCAGCCAAATGAGACTTGCAGGGACTTGAAGCCGCGTTTGACATACTTATCTACCGAAGGTCCTACGAGACCCTTGACATGCTCTATGAAGGGGGCTATCTCTCCGTCATCCTCAAGGAACCGCTTGACTGGCTCATCCATGCCTGTCAGCTGCTTATATTGGTCATATCTGCCCGGATTATGGATGGCACGGCAGTCGAATACATAGCCCCCGCCGTTGCCGCTCGGATCTGTCGGATACCCTTTTTTATAGGAGAAACTGCTGACTGTCACCGTCAAGCCGTCAAAATCATCAACCTCAGTGCGAGATTCCATATCATATTTATGCTTCAACCGCTCTATTGTGGCGATGATTTCGGGATAACGGTCATGCAGAGAGCCAGACATGTCGCAAATATTCTGCAAAACGGCAGGTATGCTGGCCTGAAAAGCCTTTTTGCCCTCAAAGCTGCCTCGGAAGCCGTATGTTCCCAGGACTTGCAGCGAACGGAACAACACTACATCAGGCAGCATTGTCAAGAACATGTCTTTGTCAAGAGATGGCTTTATTTGCAATGCCTCATTGAAATACACGTCAATCAATCGCAGGCGCTCCTCGGCGGAGAAACCGGCTCTCCCCTGCCACAGGAAAGAGACAACATCATAGAGAAACAGCCCGGCGCGTCCACCTTGAAAATCGATGAACCATGCCGCATCATCCTTGACCATGACATTACGCGACTGGAAGTCTCGGTACATGAACACGCCCTCGGGCTGGGCATCCATTGCAGCAAGAATCCGACAGCACAGCGCGTCAAAATCATCCTGCAAACGCGCTTCGTCAAACAGGGCATATGACGGCTTGATAAAACAGTATTTGCAGTAATTGAGATCCCACATGATGTCACGAGCCGTCATGCTCTCCACCGGGTAGCATCGGCTGAAATCGATCTGCGCTGATGCGCTCCAATGCAGCCGTGCGAGCTGACGCATGGAGTCGTCAAGCAGAGATGACAGATGGCGAGCCGCATCATCATCGGGATTTTTACGGCACCCTGCTATCAGAGCGTAGAGAGATGTATCGCCGAGATCTTCTTGCAGATAAGCCTTGCGGTCGGCTGACACAGCTATCACACGTGGCACTCTAATACCACTTGTAGCCAAAGCACTATCTATAGATATAAACGCTTCATTTTCAGCGATATCATCGTTATATATGGCAACGACCTCTCTGCCGGAGCCAGAGAGGTCTTTAAGCCTGTAGTATTTGCGGTTGCTTCCTGACTCGGCGAGAGGAGACAGTTCGATCTTCTCAGAGCCAATCAAGTCAGAAAACAGACTGACTTTATCGTCCATCTGTAAATCGGATTATGTCAAGGCACCTCGTAAGCCGGAACATCAACCAGCTTGATATTGAATATCAGGGTTGAATAAGCCGGGACAGAGCCGTGGGTATATGCTCCGTAACCCTGAGCCGCAGGAATCACGACCTTTACGCTGTCACCTACGTGCATGTTGGTCAGAGCTATCGCCCAACCCTCCACGAGTGCCGATACCTTGGTGGTCAGCACGCTGTCAGTGTTGCTATAGGAGTTTTCCAATGCTGTGCCATTAGCAAGCCCGAGTTCATACTTAGCACTGACCGTGCTGGTCAGATAGGGCTGGAGATTGCCAGCCGTCAGAGCGCGGTCATTGTAGAAGTGCATGAGGATGCTGGCACCTTCGTTCCACACGGGTACAATCTTCTCATAGAACGGAGAGCCGTCCTTGTCGGTCAACAAGGCGGCATTCGCATAGTAGTCCTCGTTGAGAGCCACCCAGTCCCAGTTAACATTGTCATTCTTGTCGCTGTCGTTTTCGGGACTGCAACTACAGAGACCCATGACTATAGCGACCGAAGCCAATGATTTGATTATAGTGCTGTGTTTCATCAGAATTTAACCTCGGGAGCACGTTCGGCTCCTGTTTCAGCCTTGAACTGCGGTTTGGGAGAGAAGCCAAACCATGAAGCATAGATATTGGTCGGGAACTTCTTGATGGTCACATTATATGTGTTGACCGCCTCCGTGTAGCGGCTGCGGGCAGTGGCAATGCGGTTTTCCGTTCCCTCAAGCTGAGCCTGGAGGTCGCGGAAATTCTCGTTAGCCTTAAGGTCGGGGTAAGCCTCTGTCACAGCAAGCAGGCTCTTGAGCGCACTTGACAGTTCGCCCTGCACCTGCTGGTACTTGGCGAGGGTCTCCTCATTGAGGTTTGTGGGGTCGATGGTGATAGAGGTAGCTGCCGCACGAGCCTTGGTGACATTCTCAAGCGTCTGGCTCTCGTGTGACGCATAGCCCTTGACGGTGTTGACAAGGTTAGGAATCAGGTCAAGGCGACGCTGATACTGGTTCTCCACCTCAGCCCATGACTGGTCCACGCCGTTTTGCTGCTCGACGATGCTGTTGTAGTTACATGACTGCAACGAGCACATCATCACCACAGCGGCGCAGAGTGAGAGTATGTTACGGATTTTCATAATTTGCATATTTTAGATTAAGCGAGTTTGCGGAGAAGAGAAGTGATGCTCACGCGGTCATGGATGAGCTTGTGGAGGTCTTCAACCTTTACGCGGGTCTGCTCCATAGAGTCGCGTTCGCGCAGGGTGACGGTATTGTCCTCGAGAGTCTGATGGTCGACAGTGATGCAGAAGGGGGTGCCGATGGCATCCTGACGGCGATAGCGCTTGCCGATTGAATCCTTCTCCTCGTAGTGAGTAGCGAAGTCAAACTTGAGGTCGTTGACTATCTCACGAGCCTTGTCAGGCAGACCGTCCTTGCGCACGAGAGGCATCACAGCGCACTTCACAGGTGCGAGAGGCGCAGGCAGATGGAGCACCACGCGGCTGTCACCGCCCTCCAGAGGCTGCTCCTCGTAGCTTGAGCAAAGCACAGAGAGGAACATGCGGTCAACACCTATGGATGTCTCGATGACATAGGGTGTGTAGCTCTCGTTGAGTTCGGGGTCGAAATACTGTATCTTCTTGCCTGAGAATTTCTCATGCTGCGAGAGGTCAAAATTGGTGCGGGAGTGGATACCCTCAACCTCCTTGAAGCCGAAAGGCATCTCAAACTCGATGTCGGTGGCAGCGTTGGCGTAGTGAGCGAGCTTGTCGTGGTCGTGGTAGCGGTACTTGTCATCACCGAGACCGAGAGCTTTGTGCCACTTGAGGCGGGTTTCCTTCCACTGCTTGAACCATTCGAGCTCCTGACCGGGACGTACGAAAAACTGCATCTCCATCTGCTCAAACTCACGCATGCGGAAGATGAACTGACGGGCTACGATCTCGTTGCGGAAAGCCTTGCCTATCTGGGCGATGCCGAATGGAATGCGCATGCGGCCCGTCTTCTGCACGTTGAGATAGTTGACGAAGATGCCCTGTGCAGTCTCGGGGCGGAGATATACGGTCATGGCACCGTCGGCGGTGCTGCCCATCTCGGTCTTGAACATGAGATTGAACTGGCGTACCTCTGTCCAGTTCTTGGTGCCTGACATGGGGTCTACGATTTCCTGGTCGATGATGATCTGGCGGAGCTCCTCGAGGTTGTTGTCGTTGAGGGCTTTGCTGAAACGGTCATGCAGAGCGTCACGCTTAGCCTTGATTTCAGCCACGCGGGGATTGGTCTCGCGGAAAAGAGCCTCGTCAAACGAATCGCCGAAACGCTTGCGGGCTTTGGCAACCTCTTTCTCCACCTTCTCGTCCATCTTGGCGAGTTCGTCCTCGATGAGGACATCGGCGCGGTAACGCTTCTTGGAGTCGCGGTTGTCAATCAGAGGGTCGTTGAAAGCGTCAACGTGACCCGAAGCCTTCCAGATAGTGGGGTGCATGAAGATGGCAGAGTCGATGCCCACGATGTTTTCGTGGAGGAGGGTCATCGCGTCCCACCAATAACGCTTGATATTGTTCTTAAGCTCAACGCCGTTCTGACCGTAGTCATATACAGCCGACAGACCGTCATATATCTCACTTGACTGGAACACAAAGCCGTATTCCTTGGCATGGGACACTATCTTCTTGAACACTTCGTCTTGCTGTGCCATCTTTTGAAATGATATTGTTGATTAGATGATTATACTCAGATTAAAATGACAGATTACTACATATATAATAATCCATGCAAATTTAGCGATTTTCCCTTATTTGCGCAAATCCACTGACTGTCAACCAAAGCCACACAACAAAACGACACCACATAAAGCCTGTTATCACCTGTCAAGTACGAAATAAGCCATATTCTCTGAATTTGCTCTCTATTGTTGCCACGCCCTCCAGTATGTTATCAAAAGACGGGATCTTATCCTCGTAAATCATGTGAGAAACCATTGTTTCATAGTCGTTCTTCCATTCTTCAAGGACTTCTTCCGGTGGGACAAGACAAATCCGTTTGCGGATGTCGGGAGTATAATCCACATCGCTCACTGAGGTGAAAATCTCCCGATGATGGCGTATGGTTTCCCATAGCTCATCATTGGCAATCGCCTTTTCTGCAAAGTCGGCATCCATCATCTTGTATAAGTCATACAAATGCCGTGATTTACGGTTGGCATTGCGGCATCCCTCGGTAGTAAAGAGTTCGTGTAAAAGAAAAGATTTTTCAAGAAATGTTTTTTCCGCGACAGCTGCGACTATTCGAACATCTGCATCCCTCGATGTCAAGTGAGGAAATTCGGTTGCCACAAATGAATCAACCAAAGCATTCGCAGTAGGCTCGAACAAGGAACGCGCGCCAACCTCTAACAGCACTTCATCGCGCAGGTATGTGTTGACCTCCGGCGGCAAAACGGATTTATAGAAGATATGAATCTGCCGAGGTTCGGGATATGTCGCATCTCCTTCACCGTCGGGGTCTGCTTTCACTGTCACAAACTTATGTAATCCGGCAATTTCTATTGCTGTGACCAAATCAGATGCAATGGTATCCCTGACAAACACCGAGGATGCCTTGCGCAACTTCTTTAACTGCTTCTTGGTAACATCACCCTCTATCCCGAACATACTGCGGTCAATGGCGATGTCTATATCCTCGGAGAAACGCTGTATCACGCCCCACACTTTACTGAGTGATGTACCCCCCTTGAACACCATTTTATCGGCGTATGGCAACGAGAAAAGAATATTGAGTATCTCTGTCACCCAAAAATCTTTCTCAATGGCAGCAGCCGGGAGGTGGATCCTTGTGGCAGTTTCCATGAAAACAGCACGGCGTTGCGCTCCGGGAAAAGTCAGAAACTTATTCATAAGCGGTCAATATTATTTTACGAATCCATGCCGGAATAAGCGGAAAATCCCTTTTAATGGATTCAAGAGGCACAGGTTTTATTATCTTACGTATGTGCGCAAGCTGATTTTCCGTCAACTTGTCCTCCCCGATTTCACGCAAGGCAAAGGTAAGAAGCATAACAAAATCATTCTTAAATGCCAGATTCTTTTTTGCCGTGTGCTTGAATTGAATACCTCTCTCCCCATGTAATTTTACTTTCCTTGGAGATCCGTCGGTAAGATACACCACGTTCATCGGCACTTGGGTTGACAGCCCCAGTTTGTTCAATGCATATATCCCGGTGGGGACAATCCTTGCCTTATCCCTTCGGGCTATGGCTGCGGCGATTTCCTCAAAAGTAGGATGCAGGATCCCAAGACCTAAAACTTTCTCAATCTTCGGGTAACAGTAGATTCCTTGTGCAATCCGGAGTAATTTTTCAGACGCGACAAGCCGCCCGAAAGCCTTATGAACAGCATTCGGTGTGCCATAAGAGGCATAATCCTGCGGAAAGATTATTTTACCCCTTCCGCATTTTGCCACACTTGTTAATATCTTATGCTCAATTGATTGCATTGAAATATCACTGTAATTTTGTCACAAATTTACAACAAATTACTGACATGGTCAAACTCATGCATCTTTTGTCCTCCATATCAAAAGAGTCAACATTCTCATGCCATGGTTTTCTGAGAACAAATTAGTTATTGATACAGCCCTAAAAGTTCAAATAAAAGAATGGCGACATCAATCGGAATTTCCGCTGAGTCGCCATCCTTACATCGTTTCAAAGGACTATATTAACGCCACGAATTTCATGGCACAGCAATAATTTTTATTTAGGTAGATAATTGGAGATGTCTAAGAAAAATGTCGCTCCATATAATGAACCTTCTAATTTCATCTTTTTCCCCTCACGCTTGATTTCTATGATGTGATTGCCATTTCTATTAAAAATGCCAGGAGAAAATGAAGCGGTAGTATAATCTAAATATTGGTTCGGGTCTGGTATGCGGTAAGAATTAAACTGTGACATGGGAACCATCTCACATTGATTCAACATATCATACCATGACTGTTTCTTAAAATTAAAGACATTATCCATCTTTAATTCTTGCTGCTTTTTACCGTTTTTCCAAACTTGCGCATAATGTTGTATGGATGTTTGATCGTCAATTTTTAGGATTTCATCGCCTGGTAAAATACCTAACTTTGAAGCCGGACTATTTTCATATACGTGTGCCACGATTGATTTTTTGCCATCTGCCCAACAAATGCCATTGTAAACATATGTAGGATCAACGAATACATTCATTCCAGGGAATGCGCGGCAAGCAGTCATTAGTGTTGGTACTGCAGCCCGTAGGGGAAACGGTTCATTAAGCGTCTTTTTATATCTAAATTGCCATATTATGGGTGGTGTGGTTTGAGAGGAATCCTGCATTTTATGTGCATCTAATATGCTCACTTCTAAGAAGTGGGAGTTTTCAATATCTCTATGTGTGTAACCACCCTCTGTTACTTTTTTGGGAGCTTTTTTGAATGAATTCACATAAATGTAGTTTTTACGCCCATGTACATATGTTCTTGATCCTCGGTCAATATAGGTGGTGGTCTGAGGTACGTAGGTTGAAGTTACTTGCTGATCTTCATTGAATGCAATAGTAAGAATTAAATCCGGGTTTTCTTCATCATATATCAATGGAAAACCATAGGCTTGAAGATTCTTCATTGCTATCTCAGCATATTCTTTCTCAATCATGGGGTCATCGGATGTAGGCATAAAGGCTATACGTCGATACTTCCCATAATCTTTGATGGATTTATCGTAAAGAATATGGGTTCCATGCTTGCTGGAATTATAATCAAATCTTCTTTGAGAAAATGATGGTATGCCAGATGCGTAAAGGTCTGTCTCATCCTTGCCATAAGTAGTCAGATTCGAGGGTATAAAACTAAATGTATAGTCTTTGTCACCCCGTATGGAGTGATAGACAATGTTCACCCTCCCATCAGCTGTTGATGGGCTCACAGCTTCAACCATAGCATCCTCTCCCGTCCTAAATTTATCAGCAGGTATGTCATTTATAGAAACGATATAGTCGTATTCAGTCAAGGTTTCATTGAAAGATGGAGCATCGCACTCAATATCGTTCATGTAGATAAACCCATATGTGCTGATCACTGATATTTTATCAGGGTTATACCTGGGAGCATGTGCGAGAAGTAGAGGTTTGTGATGATTAGTCTGTTGGGCATGAGTAGCTACTGCAACAACTAAAAGTAGCGTCACTGATAGCCATTTAAATACTTTTTCCATAGTATCGGTATTGTGATAGAAAGCCATGATCCCCCGATGGCCTGGTGTATAGATATGAAAAGCGTAGGAATCTGTATCTGTTACCGTCCTACGTTCCGAGGCTTCTCGCATTGCCCTTTAGATGTCGGACGGCAACACGCAGAAGCCCACGCTCGTATATGCAATCAAAGCATCCGGCTATATTTCTCTCGAAATATCCTGCCGAAAGCAAAATATTACATATCCACGGGCATCTACCGTTGCTCAATCCTTGACATCTAAATGAATTTTGCGAGAATTCCGAAACGTCAAGAATCAGCGCGGATAAACGCTTTCTTATGATGTTCACTACATCCCGCCACACATGACCCCAGACCGGGGCTTCTGCGATGCGGTCTGCAATCGCAAAATTAAAATTTATTTTTCATTCATGCAAACAATTCTTAAAAGTCAAGTGGGAAATTGTTGGTGATTGAAGCGAATTCAGTTGAAGATTGATTTTATTGGTAAGAAGCGGTGTATCTGGTTCATTTGAAGCTTGTAGGATGATGCAGAGCTCCCAGTTGTAGGAGGGTGTTGCAGAACTCAGGAATCATGCAACAAGCACCGTCAAATTCGTGGAGTGGCTATACAATGCAGCAGGTTACTTAACGAGGTGTTGTATCATATTGGCATCGTGCATTCGAAGAAATAAGAATGTCGTAAGTCCCGGAGGGCACTAGTGGTCGGAAGACAGAAATCAGAAGCCAAACGACATTT
>CAMQYL010000031.1:0-33460 GCA_947039275.1 uncultured Bacteroidales bacterium
AACGACCCCCTGATTAACAGTCAGGTGCTCTAACCAACTGAGCTACTGAAGCAGACTTGCATCGTCTCTGACAGCCTCTGCTGTCAAATGCGCCACAAAATTAACGGTTATTATTGAATTATCCAAATTTTCCCGCCTAATTCTGCATCAAACTTGCGTTTTGCAGCGTTTTGCAGCCTCTTGTCACTGTTCAGCCGGTTTGCCGGCGGTGTCGGAGACCTCGGCGGCGAGTGCCTGCCACAGGTTGTCGTCAGACACAGGTGCTGTGACATCTATGTCGTTGCCGCTGACGGGATGGGTGAATCTGATGCGCCGTGCCATCAGCGATATGGACCCGTCGGGGTTGCTGCGCTTGGCTCCGTATTTGAGGTCACCCTTGACGGGGCAGCCGATGGATGAGAGCTGTACGCGTATCTGGTGCTTGCGCCCGGTCTCCAATTTGACTTCAAGCAGGTTGTAGCGGTCACCGCGGGCTATCAGGTCGTAGTGGAGCACCGCCTTTTTCCCCTCGACAGTAGGTTTGAGTGATGCATAGCTCTTGTTGCCCTGCTGGCGTGTGGTGATATAGTGGGTGAGGGTCGCCGACGGCTCGGCGGGAGTCCCGGCTGTAATCGCCCAGTAGGTCTTGTCGACTTTCCCCTCGCGAAACATCTCGTTGAGACGCGCCAGAGCCTTGGAGGTCTTGGCGAATACAACCACGCCGCCTACAGGGCGGTCTAGGCGGTGTACCACGCCGCAGAACACGTTGCCCGGTTTGGCATACTTCTCTTTGAGATATGCCTTGATGGTTTCGCTCAGCGGTGTGTCACCGGTCTTGTCACCCTGCACTATCTCGCCAGGGGCTTTGTTGACTATGATTATGTGGTTGTCTTCGTAGAGTACTTCCATGATGGCTGGGGTCGGTTTTAAGGTAGGGACGCGGTGTTGCTTTATTCCACTGTCCAGGTGTCGCCGGCGAGGATCATCTCGCGCAGGGAGTTGAAGCCCTTCTTGGCGCGGACTTCCTCGATTTGCTGACTGACGGCATCATTGTAGGTGATTGAGTCGACATCGCGGATGACGCCTACTGCCAGAGGGAGGGTTTCGCCGTCCATCATGGCGAGCTGCTGGTGCAGGAAGTTGCTGGGGAGTTTGGCGTCGTGCACGAGCACGTCGTCAATAGTGTAGCCGTCTTTGCCGAGTTCCACTGCCTTGATGTAGAATCCGTCACGCACGAGACCCTTGTTCATGTCCTTGCCGTAGAGCATCTTCTCGCCGTGGCGCAGATGGATAGTGCGGTCGGCACGCACTTCCTTGTCGGTGATGCGGCTGTGGACGCCGTTGCTGAAGATGACGCAGTTCTGTAGGATCTCCACTACCGATGTGCCTTTGTGACGGGCAGCAGCTATCATAACTTCACGGGTGGTCTCAAGCTCGACATCGATGCTGCGGGCGAAGAAGTTGCCGCGGGCACCGAACACGAGTTCTGCCGGGATGAAGGGATCCTCGACTGTGCCGTAGGGCGATGACTTCGACACAGTGCCACGGTCGCTGGTGGGGGAGTACTGTCCCTTTGTCAGACCGTAGATTTTGTTGTTGAAGATCATCATGTTGATGTCGATATTGCGGCGGATGGCATGGATGAAGTGGTTGCCGCCGATGGCGAGACCGTCACCGTCACCTGATACCTGCCATACGGTCAGCTCGGGGTTGGCGAGCTTCACGCCTGTGGCTATGGCGGCTGCGCGACCGTGGATGGTGTGCATGCCGTATGTGTTCATGTAGTAGGGCAGACGTGACGAGCAGCCGATGCCCGAGATGACGGCTGTCTGATGAGGAGCTACGCCCACTGCTGCCATGGCTTTGTGGAGCGAGTTGAGTATGGCGTGGTCGCCGCAGCCGGGGCACCAGCGCACTGACTGGTCGCTCTTGAAATTGGCGGGGGTATATATGAGTTCTTCCATTGTTGTCTCTATGTATATGGAGTGTTGTCTGATCTGTTTTCTTACTTGCCGAGGATTTCGCGTACCTTTTCTACAACTTCGCTGACCTGGAAAGGCTGTCCCTGCACCTTGTTGATGCGATCGATGTGGGTTGTGGGGAACTGTGCCTGGAGGTAGTCGGCACACATGCCGGTGTTGAGCTCAGCCACGATGACGCGCTTGTAGCGGCTCATGATTTCTGCCATGTTGCGGGGCAGCGGGTTGATGTATGCGAGCTGGGTAAATGCCATCGGGATGCCGGCGGCATTGAGCTCGTTGGCGGCGGTGCGCAGATGTCCGTAGGTGCCGCCCCATCCGAGGAGCAGGGTATCGGCATTTTCGTCTCCGAGCACTTCCTGCAGGGGGATGTTGTCGGCGATGCGGGCTACTTTCTCGCGGCGCAGTGCCACCATCTTCTCGTGGTTGACTGGATCGGTGGATATGGCTCCGGTGTCGCTGTCTTTCTCAAGACCGCCCACGCGGTGCATCAGTCCCTCGGTGCCGGGGAGTGCCCAGTAGCGGGCGAGTGACTTCTCGTCGCGCTTGTAGGGCTTCCAGCCCTCTCGGAGCGATTCGGGCACGAAGCGTGGGTGTATCTCGGGATATTCCGAAGCCTCAGGTACACGCCATGCGCTCGAACCGTTGCCGATGAATGCGTCGGTAAGCAGTATGACGGGGGTCATATGCTCGATGGCTATACGTGCTGCCTCAAATGCCATGTCGAAGCAGTTGGTAGGGGTGGTGGCTGCAAGCACGCAGAGTGGTGACTCGCCGTTGCGGCCGTAGAGAGCCTGCATGAGGTCGGTCTGCTCGGTCTTGGTGGGCATGCCGGTAGAGGGACCGCCGCGCATCACGTCGATTACCACCAAGGGGAGCTCGGCGATGACTGCCAGTCCGATGCCTTCGCCTTTGAGAGCGAGACCTGGACCTGAGGTGGAGGTCACAGCGAGATCTCCAGCAAACGAGGCTCCGATTGCCGAACATACGCCGGCTATCTCGTCCTCCATCTGCACGGCTGTCACACCGAGGTCTTTGCGCTTGGCAAGTTCATGGAGTATGTCGGTGGCAGGGGTGATGGGGTAGCTGCCGAGGAAGAGTGGACGGCCGCTGCGCTCCGATGCCATGATGAGACCCCACGCGGTGGCGGTGTTGCCGTTGATGTCGGTGTACACACCTTTCTGCGGGTTCTCGGTCTCGATGCGGTAGGTCGACACGGATGCGTGGATGTTGTGTCCGTAGTTGTAACCAGCCTGCAGCACCTCGCGGTTGGCTTCGAAGATGGCTGGCTTCTTGGCAAACTTGCTCTGGAGATGGCGGATGGCTGCCTCCAAGGGGCGGTCAAACAGCCAGCAGACGAGTCCGAGGGCGAAGATGTTGCGGCATTTGAGCACGCTCTTGTTGTCAAGACCCTTGTCGGCGAGGGCGGCTTTGGTCATGGAGGTCACGGGTACTTCCACCACCTGGGCGTTGATGCCGAGCTCCTTGAAGGGCTCATTGGTCTCAAAGAGGGCTTTCTTGAGGTCGGCTTCCTTGAAGGAGTCGATATCTACGATGATCACGCCGCCGGGCTTGAGAAACTTTACGTTCTGCTTCAGGGCGGCAGGGTTCATGGCTATCAGCACGTCGCACTTGTCACCGGGGGTGTGCACGTTCATGCCGACACTTACCTGAAATCCCGATACGCCGCTGAGAGAGCCCTGCGGGGCGCGGATCTCTGCCGGATAGTCGGGGAAGGTTGAAACTTGGTTGCCTACGCCGGCTGACACATTGGTAAATATATTACCTGCCAGCTGCATTCCGTCGCCGGAGTCGCCCGAAAATCTGACGACTACCTTGTCGAGGACCTTGATGTCTGTTGTCTCCATAATGCTATATAGATGTTTCTTGTTGTCCGTTGATGAATTTGAGTGGTTCTCATGCGCTTCTGTCATGGATATTTGACGTGATTGGCTGAGTTTGACCGACAAATTGTAACCTGTTGGATTGCTTTATCTTCCAAAATGGCAAATTTAAGAATTTTTATGCTTTTCGGCAAAAGATTTCATCCCCTTTGTGCCGTAATCCGTTGAAATTTAACGTATGTCTGTTAAAAATACACTGTCATTATTGTAAAAATTACTATCTTTGCGGTATATATCACTACCTTATGATTTCTATCCCGACTCCTAATAATGCACGTCCCTTTGACTCCGATGCCGTCATAGGTCGCATCCGCCATCTTATCAGCATATCCCACATGTCGCAGGCTGAGTTTGCTCGCCGCATAGGGGTCGACCCTTCCAACCTTTCCAAGCATCTTTCGGGGCGCTTCCCCATCACAGAGGGGTTGATCAACCGCATCGTTGCAGACTTTGGAGTGGCAAAACCGTGGCTCCATGACGGCGCAGGCATCCCGTTTCCCAAGCCGCAGCATGCCGTCACAATGGACTCTGAAGGCATGCAGGAGATGGATGATGAGGTATGCGCCTCAATGGACGCGGCTGAGATGCTTCCGGTCTACGACATTGACGTGACCGCCGGCACAGCCGAACTGTCACGTATGCTGACCACAGACCGCATAGTGGGGCGTGTGGACCTGCCGCAGCTCAACCCCGACGACATCATAGTGCGCGTCAGCGGCGACTCCATGTCGCCCACCATCCAGAACGGCGGCTACATAGCCATCCGCCCCATCCGCGACACCTCCATAATCTTCTGGGGGCAGATCTACGTCGTGGTCCTTGACGACTACCGCCTTGTCAAGTTCCTCCGCCGCTGCCCCTCCGACCCCTCCATGGTCATCCTCCACTCCGACAACGCCGCTTACGACGACATGGAAGTCCGCCGCACCGACATCCGCAGCCTCTTCATCGTCGATGCCATCCTCAACTTCAACCTCCGCACCTGACCCGTCTCGCTATCTGCGTTGTAGTCCTGTAGGGACATGCCGTGGCATGTCCGCGTCCCAGGAGATGGCATTTTGTGTGCTCGTGGCGGACATGCCATGGCATGTCCCTACAATATCGTGTTTTTACAACACCCTCTTTCTATGCACAGAATTTTGGCAGGAGGAAGGCCTATAACTATTGCATATTACGAAAGTTATGCGTAAATTTGCCGCGCCATTACAATGACGAGACGTCTTACCAGCGTCAAGTTCACCCTAACCAATAAAACTCACAAAATAACACTCACATAACGATGAAACAAGGCATCCATCCCGACAATTACCGCGAGGTCGTGTTTAAGGACATGTCCAACGACGAAACTTTCATCACCCGCTCTACCGTAGCCGCTAAGGAGACTATCGAGATCGACGGTGTGACCTATCCCCTCGTAAAGCTTGAAATCACAAGCTCGTCTCACCCCTTCTTCACCGGCAAGCAGAAGCTCGTCGACACCGCAGGTCGCGTAGACAAGTTCATGAGCCGCTACGGCAACCGCAAGAAGAAATAATCAGCAGCTCAGCTGTTGACGCATACGACGCCGCCCGGACACCATCAGAGAAGTCCGGGCGGCATTGTTTATGTATCTGTCTATGTTATTTGGAACTCACCACCGGCAGAGGTATCTTTCGGGAGTCGGATGTGCTCTTGGTGCGTTCGCCGCAGATACATCCGCACTTGCCACACGAGCTGCGCAGGGTCACCGTCGCTTCCAGAAGCATAGCGGGATTTTTCTCTGTGTCAGGAAATGATATGAGATAGTCCATGCCCACCGAGAGGCTCGTGCGCCCGGCTGCCGCGCCTTCATACATGTTGGTGCCAGCCACGCGCCATGGCGAGAATGAGGTGTCTGCTTTTTTCAGGTCGAATGTCCACGAGAGCTTACGTCCAGGGGAACAGTTGTTGTACACGCTGATGTCCTCCTTGGTGTAAGTCTTTGACGAATTGATGGTAAGACCTCCATGCGCTGTGCCGCCCCATCCCGAACCTTGGGAGTATGACACATCGCCGCTGAAGTTCCATTCGACTCCGCTGGTGTAGCTGGTAGATGTGTTGGTCGTGGTGGGCGAATTTCGGTGGATCTGCATCCCCGAGCAGTCCACAGGGGTAGTGGTGATTTCCACTTTGTCGCCATACCACTCACACACCTTCGCCATGGTGTAGCATCCGTCGGTGGTCACTGCCTTGGAGTGCACTCCCTTGTAACAGTCGGCAAATGATCCGAGAAATTCCTGGTGGATGTAATAATAGTTGCGCTTGTCGGAGTGGACGTTCCACACATCGAATTCTATATTGTAGTAATTGCTTTGGCTCTCGGATGCGTAGTTGCCCCTGTAATCGGCTTTTTTGAGGGTCTGGACGAGTGATTTGTCGTTGAGAAACACCTTGTAGGCAGTCGCGATGGTCGTGAGTTCCGATAGATCGCCGTTGCGTGTCGCAGCCTTGGCTGGAGCTGCGACAGTGTTGATTTCATTGAGCAGGCGGGCTATACGGTCGGCTGCGCCTCCCTGTGCATAATCGTCGGTAAATGCGTCGCTGTCGGAGCGGGGTGACACGCTCATAAAAAGTCCGTGATAGCAGTAATTGTCCTCGGTAGAATAGAACGGCACCTCCGATGACGCCACCACAAACGTCAGATGTGATACATCGTCACCATCTCGGTATAAGGGATTGTAGACTCCCGTTTTATCGCAAAATGCCAGAAACTGGTGCGCTGAGAGGGGGCGATCAATCACCACTACGGCTCCTGCTTGCATGCTCTCTTTGAGCATATCGAGGCTTACGGCTCCTATTTCGCTGCCTTTAAGAAACAGGTAGTCACCCTTGCCGAGCTTCTTGTCTTGCCATAAGGCGCGGTTGGGGAAGCGCGATATGAAATTGTCGTGCATGGATGTGTCATCATCTGTCTCGTCTGCTTCCGAAAGGAAGTAGAGCGTTCCGTTCACTTTAACCTCCTCCTTGTCTTTTTCCGGGGCAGGGTGTGGATTGTCTTTACCGTTATCGTCGCCGCTGAGCATGTCCGCATATTCCATGCGCTCAAACTTTCCGTCAGCCACCTTGAATATATATGCGCCGGCATCGGTATCTTCTTCGGGGTTGACTGTGACGGTCTGCTCGTCGGAGATGTGTCCTGCCACAGCTCCGTCATGCATTATGGTCATGTTGTAGCTTACACGGTAGCTTGCGGCTGCCGATGGGGTGATGATGAACCCCACCATGTCGGGCGAATCGGGGCATGTCACCGCCGTCTCCCAGCTCTGATTGAGTGTGACGGTTTCCTGTGAGCCTGAGTTCTGGCTTTTTACTATAGTGACCTCCGTAGGTGTCGCTGAGTTGTCGCTGCCTTGGGGAGTAAGTTCAATCTCCATCTCTACCGAATAGCCGCCGTCGGTTGCCGGCATCCTGGTGTCATCGTCTTTGCATCCTGTGAATGCGATGCACATGCCGATGCCTGCCATAAAAGCAAATGCTTTAGTCATTGCAAATTTCATGATCAGTTCTGTTTTTTTGTGTTGTTAAACATTTCATTAAATGCCCGGCAACCAGGATTTGATGCCGGACAGCGGGCGCAAATGTAGGGCTTTGTGGCTATGCGACAAGCGATATGGCTGCTTTGTGACTCCGCTGAAAACACTTTCATTGTCCGAAGAAAGCATGCAGAATTTCAGGACATTCATCCAAGTCGTTGTTGGATAGCGAATTACGAATAAGCGCGTGATAACGCAATGAGGCAGTGGCAGGCTATTCGGAAAAATTTCGTAAATTGCCGTCCTAAATACATCGGATTCATATGCAACACGAACTCAGCAATAAACCATCAGAAACCGAACTCATCCTCATTAATATATCAGGTCATGACCGCCCGGGTGTGACTTCTGCTCTGACTGAAATCCTTGCCCGCTACGATGCCGGCATACTCGACATAGGACAGGCTGACATCCATCACAGCCTTTCGCTTGGCTTGCTCTTCAAGACCTCGAGCGATGTAAGCGGCGACATCCTCAAGGAGCTGCTTCTCAAAGCATATGAGCTTAATGTCAATATCCGTTTCACGCCTGTCACTATTGAGGAATATGAAGATTGGGTGGGACGTCAGGGCAAGAACCGTTGGATCATCACCATACTCGGACGTAAACTCACAGCTCGCCATATCGCCCTGGTAACTGCCGAGGTGGCGCGCCAGCAGCTCAACATCGACGGCATACAGCGTCTGACTGGTCGTATGCCTCTGCATGAGGTGCCAGAGGCGACATCGCAGGCTAAGGCATGCGTGGAGCTGTCGGTGCGCGGCACCCCGCTGAGCCACTCCGACATGCAGGCGCGGTTTATGGAGATAGCCCAGGCTGAGGAGTTTGACATCTCCCTTCAGGAAGATACGATGTACCGCCGATGCCGCCGCTTGGTGTGCTTCGATATGGATTCCACTCTCATAGAGACGGAGGTCATCGACGAGCTGGCGCAGCGTGCCGGAGTCGGCGACAAGGTGCGTGCCATCACCGAACGAGCCATGCGGGGTGAAATCGACTTCTGCGAGAGCTTTCGCGAACGTGTTGCGCTTCTTGAAGGTCTCCCCGAGAGCGTCATGCAGGAAATCGCCGAGTCGCTTCCTGTGACCGAGGGACTGGAGCGCATGATGAAGGTGCTCAAACTCGCCGGCTTCAAGACTGCGATTCTCTCCGGCGGTTTCACATATTTCGGCAATTACCTCAAGCAGAAGTATGGCTTCGACTATGTATATGCCAACGAACTTGAAATCGTTGACGGCCATCTGACTGGTCGGGCTGTGGGCGAAATCGTCGATGGGCGCCGCAAGGCGGAACTTCTCAAACTGATTGCTCAGGTCGAGAACGTCAACATAGCACAGACCATAGCCGTGGGCGATGGAGCCAACGACCTGCCGATGCTCTCAACCGCTGGACTCGGCATCGCCTTCCATGCCAAACCTAAGGTCAAGGAGACCGCCGAGCAATCCATCTCCACGATCGGGCTTGACGGAGTCCTCTACTTCATCGGCTTCAAGGACTCGTTCATATCCACTCCCAAATCCGAATCTCATTAAAGTCTTATAAGATTTATAAGACTCATAAGGCTTATAAGACTTATATGATTATACCCTCGCTGACCTCATAACCAACTTCTCTGACATATGCCACGCCTGCTGCTTATCCTTCTCGTATTCCTGGCGGTTCTGCCACTCTCTGCCCATCAGCGGGTGGGGCTTGTGCTGAGCGGTGGCGGTGCCAAGGGTATAGCCCACATCGGTGTCATCCAGGCTCTTGAGGACCATGAAGTGACGATTGACTGTATCGCCGGGACATCCATGGGCGCGATTGTCGGCAGTCTCTACGCTATGGGCTATCCCCCCTCTGAGATGATGGCTCTGATCAAGTCACCGGAGTTCGCTGACTGGTCACAAGGGCGTATAAATCAGGAATATACCTATTATATGCTGGAGCAGCAGCCGTCCCCGGCTCTGACTCATATCAATCTCGGCTTCAACGACAGCATCAACACCACGAGCATACTCCCGACGAGCCTCATAAATCCTATACCTATGAGTTTCGGGTTCATGGAGCTGTTCGGTCCCTCTACAGCCCAGTGTCGTGGTGAATTTGATAGACTCTTTGTCCCCTTCAGGTGTGTCTACTCCGATGTCTATAACAAACACAAGGTTGTTGTCTCCCACGGCGATCTTGGTGATGCAGTGCGGGCTTCTATGAGTTTCCCGTTGGTATTCAAGCCCATAGAGATAGACGGGGTGCTGGCATATGATGGCGGCATCTATGACAATTTTCCGGTGGATGTGATGCGCCAGGACTTCAAACCTGACATAATGATAGGAGTGGATGTGTCCGCTCCCAATGCCAAGCCGTCACCTAATGATCTTATGGCTCAGGTCGAGGATATGATCATGCAGAAGAGTGACTACAATCTCCCTGCCGATGAGGGCATCCGCATAAAACTTGACCTCGAACGCTTCTCTTTGCTGGATTTCCAGCAGGCTGACTCTATCTATGCCATAGGCTACCGTCATGCCGAGGCGATGATTGACTCCATCATGGGGCGTGTGACCGCCCGCACTCCGTCGGCTGTGCTAAAGCAGCGACGCGAGAAGTGGCGCAGTGCCACCCCTCCGCTGGTTTTTGACTCGGTGGCGGTCAGCGGCGTGACGGCTCCACAGGCGCGCTATGTTACCCGCATTTTTGACAATGACGCGGATGCCGACACTTTCGGCATCACACAGGCACGGGCGGCTTTCTATAGGGCTGTCTCTCCTGGACGTTTCAGCACGTTGACACCTCACGCTGACTATGACAGCATCTCAGGCTTGTTCCGTCTGCGCCTTGACGGCACGGTGAAACGCAGTTTCGACGTGGCTGGAGGCGGATTCATCACATCTTCTACCACCTCTTTCCTGTTTCTCTCGGGCACTTACAACAATCTGACATCGCATATCACCACTGCCAATGTCTCGGCATGGCTCGGTCAGAGCTACATGGCAGCCTATGGCAGCCTGTCGCACGGATTGTCTACTCCGATACCCATGAACATAGGATTGCAGACAGCCATCATGCGTCAGAAATTCAACGAGGACGAGAAGCTGTTCTATGACTGGTCATCTCCGGCATTCATCACTAAGTCGCAGTTCTACGCCAATCTCTACTGGAGCATGGCTCCGACGCGCCGCTCCAAACTGTCATTTTCCGCTGGTTATGGCCACCTGTGGGACACTTTCTTCTCAGGGCTGTTTGACGGCGAGGATGACCGAGGCAGAGACCATACTCATCTTGACCTTGGGCAGGCGGCTGTGGAGTGGGAACGTTCATATCTTGACAATATACTCTATCCCACCGACGGGAGCTTTGCCAAAGTGAGATTTTCTGGCGTCATAGGCAATGTAGACTATGATCCGTTTACTTCCACCCTTCCGGGCGCATCGTCTCTTGGTGACCGTGACCGCATGATGTCATGGCTCACACTCGAAGCAGAGGGTTCGAAATACTGGCACCTCCGACGCCACTTTTCGCTCGGACTGTCAGGGCATGCCATAGCTTCCACGCGCAAGCTACTCAATGGCTATACGGCATCGTTGGTCATGGCTCCGGCATTTACTCCTACTGCTTCCAGCTTCAATGCCTACAATCCTGCCTTCCGTGCCAACTCATGGGTGGCTGGAGGTGTCAATCCAGTGTGGCATCCGACATCCAATCTGCAACTGCGTGGTACCTTCAACTGCTTCGTTCCAGCCCGCAAAATCATCCGCGACACCGACAATCCCTATCTGCCGCGATACGGACGCTGGTTTGACTCACCCCAGTTCTACGGCGAGATTCAGGCAGTACTGACCACTCCCTTTGCCGCCCTCACCGCCTACGTCAACTATCAGAGTTATCCCGGCTGTAACTGGAACGCCGGCATCTCCCTCGGCCTCTTCCATCTCGCCCCCTCCTTCCTCTGAATGTATGCAGTTGATTGCAGCCTCACAATCATCATGTCACAGATACGTTATAATCTGTAGGGTCGCTACATGTAGCGACCGATAACAGGCTGGTTCCCAATGGATTCTCTATGTGGTCGCTACATGTAGCGACCCTACAGCTGTTTTCATTGGAATATAGAAATACCATTTGTAAAATATTATGCTCTTCTGTAACGAATGATATTATAAATATGTTATAATGACATGGACGTATCACAGGTACTTATAGCGATTGCATTGACGTTTGTCGCCGGGCTGTCTACTGGCATCGGCGGTTTCATATCTTTCTTCACCAAGGCGAGTGACAGCCGTGTCTTGGCTGGAGCCTTGGGCTTGTCTGCTGGTGTGATGGTATACATATCATTCATGGAGCTGCTGCCCCAGGCTATGGAACACATGGCTCTCTCCATGTCGGATGTTCATGCTCGGCTATGGTCTCTGGTCGCCTTTTTCGGGGGTATGGCGTTGATTGCTGCGATTGACTGGCTGATACCCGAGGACGAAAACCCCCATGAAGTCCACTCTCTGTCGGAGCTTGACAAAGCCAACAGCCTCCATCTGCGGCGCACAGGCATAGTACTTGCCCTGGCTATTACTATCCATAATTTCCCCGAAGGCATAGCCACCTTCGTGACGGCTCTTAATGGCGTGGAGATGGCACTGCCCATCGTCATCGCCATCGCCATCCATAACATCCCCGAGGGCATAGCTGTGAGTGTGCCTATCTACCAGTCTACAGGGAGCCGCAAGAAGGCTATGACATGGACTGTGCTTTCCGGGCTTGCCGAACCGGTGGGTGCCGTTGTCGCAGCCCTGTTCCTGTTGCCTTTCTGGTCGCCGATGATTGATGCGATATGCGTAGCAGCTGTGGCTGGTATCATGGTCTACATCTCATTTGATGAGCTTCTTCCCAATGCCGAGAGCCACGGCCACCACCACCTCGTCCTCGGCGGCGTGATAGTCGGCATGCTCCTGATGGGTGCCTCCCTCCTCATCCTCTGATTTTCCCTAAAGACCCTAAGGGCCTTAAAATCACTAAATATCAAAGGGCTGCAGCCTCGATGGCTGCAGCCCTTTGCTTTGGAGTATGGCGGTATCACTCGCCGGCTTCTGCCTTGGCGCGGTCGAGATACTTCTGCATGTCTACATTGATTGAAGGACCGTAATCAGGATATTCGTCAACGATTTCCTGATATGTGGCAGCCTCTTTCTTGTAATCCTTGAGTTCGCGGTACACTGTAGCTTCCTTCATCAGGAAGTAGGGGGTGTAGGCGGGATTCTCGTCAGAGATTTTCACAGCCTTCTCGTAGCAGTCGAGAGCCTCTTCATAGTTCTTGAGGTTGACGTAGCAGTCGCCCTTCAGAGCCTGTGAGCTTGCGCCGATGAGGCTTTCAGATGCCTTGTAGTCGTTGAGGTAGTTGATGGCTTCCTGCCACTGTCCCTGCTTGTAGAGGAGGATGGCAGCGTTGAGCTTGGCGCGGTTGCCGCCCTCGTGGCTGTAGTCGGCAGCCACCTGCTTGTACTGCACGAGGGCGAGCGAGTCGTTGCCCTCAGAGAGAGTCATGTCAGCCTGGCCTATGGCGTTCTGGGCTGCCTCTGCGCCGGGTTTGTGGATAGCGTAGATATAGAGGAGCACGATGCACACCACAGCTGCCACGGCGATACATATCCAGGCTATGATTTTCTGATTGTTCTGCACCTTCTGCTCTATGCCTGTGAGCTGGTCATTGAGGTTGTCAATGGTGGTGCGTGTTTCTTCGTTATTGTTAGCCATGATTAGTCTAAAATATTGGATGTAGGGTGGTTGCTGATGAGATTAGTGGTTGTCGTTGTAGAACTTGAGGATGTTGTTCTGCACCTTCTCCTTGCCGCGGAGTATGTTGGTCAGCTGCTGAGAGAGGGCTATGGCACCACGGGCACGGAGATACTGGGTAGAGCTTTCGGTGAAGTTGTAGGGACGGCCCTCGTCGTTGACTGAAGTTACGCTGAACACTACAACTCCCTGGTTGCCCTGCATGGGACCTACGAGCTGACCGGCTTTGGCTACAGATGCCTTGGCTGTGAGTGCGCTTTCGCCCATGCCGATCTTAGGTATCATGAACTGACCGAATGATACGGATGTCGTGTCAGCCTGTGTGCCCATCAGAGCTGCGTAGCCAGCCACGTCGTTGGCTTTGCCCTTGTACTGTGCCATGAGCTTCTCAGCCTTTTTGTCGTTGGTTATCTGGCGTACGATATATTCGCGCACTGTGGGGTCGCTGTAGGGTGCGTAAGCATCGTTGTAGATGTCATCGAGAGCTACAGCCATGAAGTGTCCGGCATCCTCTCCGCCGAGCACATCGCTGACCTGACCTTTCTTGGCGTTCATAGCCCACGACACGGCATTGCGGCTGTCCTCTATGCCGCCTACCTGCGGGGTAGAGACAGTGATGTTAGCGTTCTGGAGCACATAACCTGCCTTTTCGGCGTTAGCGTTGAATGCTTCGGCTGTCTTGTTGTCGGCGAGGAACTTGTCAAGACCCTGCAAGAGCTTGTTGATAGTGGCATTGCTGGGGTCGACGGTGTAGGTGACAAGAGCATAGTCATATACGGTCACGGGTGCCTTGACCTGGTTGACGCGGATGATGCGTCCGCCCTGTGAAGCGGCGAGGGTGTCAGGCGAGAAGTACACGCCCTGGGCTGCGCTGGTGACTGTCTCTTTGAGCTGAGAAGCCTGGGGGTCGAGAAGCGAGAGCCACAGGTCTTTCTGTGAACCCTGCACGTTGTTGCCGGCTGCTACATCCTCAAATTTGAGCGTTCCGCCGTTGAGGCCGTTGATTATAGAGTCGCGCTCTGCCTTGCTGCCGGCGATGGCGATTACGTCGATGTTGACAGAGTCTACATCAGAAGAGCGGCGTATCATCTTGGCGATGGTATAAGCGTCACCGGTGTTGTTGATGACCTTGACTGCCGAGTCTGACGATGCCTGGAGGAATTCCTTGAGGCGGTTGTCACGCAGATTGCCGAGTGAGGAGGTCTGACGGTTAACCACGAAGTCGGTCATCTCGGCGAGTCCCTGGGTCTCGGGCATTGCGGTAAGAGCTGCGATGGCTTCGTCTACACGCTTCTGTGCTGCAGCACGGTCTTCGGCTGAAGGGATGATGGGCACGTTGACATAGCTGATGCGGCGCATCTCCTCGTTGATGGCGAAGCGCTTGCGCTCCTTCTCGTAGCGAGCCTTGATTTCTGCGTCGGAAATTTCACCGATTTCGCTGTCGGGCACTGAAGTGAATGCTTTCTGAGCAAACACGATGTTGGCGACGTGGTTGTTGTCTTCGTAGAGTGACTTGGCATCAAGTTCGTTGGCTACGAGGGTGCCTGCAAAGAGATTCTGGAACTTCTGCTGCAGCAGAGACTGTTCCACCTGCTTCTCCAGGTCGAGCCAGTAGGCGCGGAGTTGCTGAGCCTGCTGCTCGGTGATGCCGTATTTTGATGGGTTGTATGCCATGTCGTGGAGTTCGGAGGCTGAATTGACCCCCATCTGTGAGCGTACCATCTGGTCGAGGTATGCTGAGCCATTGCCCACCATGGCGTTGGTGAGTTCGGCGTCTGACACTGTCAGACCGAGGTCTTCGATTTCCTGCTTGTAGAGTGACTCGGCTATGAGCTGGTCGAGCACCTGCTGCTGGAGCACTGCATTGTCAATGTTGCGTCCGCTCTGCTGCATCTGGTGGTTTGCTGCTTCGAGACGGTCCTGAAACTCACGGATGTCGATTTTTTGTCCGCCCACCTTGGCTATGGTGGTGCCGGTACCAAACAGAGTGCGTCCTGAGGTGAAGAAGTCACCAATGATAAAAGCAATCAGGGCTGCACCGATAATGACCAGCAAGAGCACTGACTTGCTGCGGATTTTCTCTAAGGTTGCCATTTAAGCTGTTAGTCGGTTTATTTTGTAATTGATTTTGTGATTTTTAAGTCGTTGATGGTATCAGCTCAGCTAAGTGAACCGTATGCGTCGTCAAAGATGTTTTAAGAAAAATTTGTGCGTCTAAATGCTTTATTATCGGCATTTAAACGCACAAAGATAGTGCTTTTTAACGGGTGTTCAAAATTGCAAATGCTTTTTTGCGCAATTTTGAGTGGATTTCAGCTCTCATCTCGGCTCTCATTTCAGACCGAAAGCCTCGCGCATCTGCTCTACCATGTCGAGTTTCTCCCAGGTGAATAGCTCTACTTCGATGTCCTTGTCGCCTGCTCCTTTGGAGTGGAAATGCTTGGTGACGGTCTGAGGTTCGCGTCCCACATGACCGTAGGCTGCGGTCTCCTCGTAGATGGGCTGTCGGAGTTTGAGCCGCTTCTCTATGGCAGCGGGACGCATGTCAACCATCGATGCCACCTTGGCTGAAATCTCGCCGTCGCTCATAGCCACTTTGGCAGTGCCGCGAGTGTTGACGTAGAGGCTCACAGGCTGCGCCACGCCGATAGCATATGCCACCTGCACGAGAGCTTCGCGAGCCACGCCGGCTGCCACGAGGTTCTTGGCTATATGGCGGGCTGCATAGGCTGCCGAGCGGTCTACTTTGGATGGATCTTTGCCCGAGAATGCGCCGCCGCCGTGTGCGCCTCTGCCTCCGTAGGTGTCGACGATGATTTTGCGGCCTGTGAGTCCGGTGTCGCCGTGGGGACCGCCGATGACAAACTTGCCTGTCGGGTTGACATGCAGGGTTACATCGCTGCCTATCAGTGATTTGATGCTCTCAGGAAGTTTGGCTGTCACGCGGGGCAGGAGGATGGTCTCCACATCTTGGCGTATCTTGGCGAGCATCTCTTCGTCGGCTTGTGCCTGTGTCTTGCCTTCGCCTGGGGTGATGAAGTCGTCGTGCTGGGTGCTGATGACGATGGTGTCGACTCTGACAGGCTGTCCGTCGGGGGTGTATTCTACTGTCACCTGGCTCTTGGCATCGGGACGCAGGTAGGGCATCTCTTTGCCTTCACGGCGTATGTCAGCAAGTTCGCGCAGCAGGGCGTGGCTGAGATCCACTGTCAGAGGCATGTAGTTGGCTGTCTCGTCGGTAGCGTAACCGAACATCATGCCCTGGTCACCGGCACCTTGCAGCTCTGCATCCTCGCGTGTTACGCCACGTGCTATGTCGGGACTCTGCTCGTGGAGCGCGCTGAACACTCCGCATGAGCTGCCGTCAAACATCAGGTCGCTCCTGTTGTAGCCGATACGGTTGATGACATCGCGTGACACTTCCATCAGGTCGATGTAGGCGTTGGATGTGACTTCACCTGCCACCACTACCTGTCCGGTGGTGACGAGGGTCTCGCATGCCACATGGCTTGCGGGGTCGTAGGCAAGAAAATTGTCGAGGATTGCGTCTGAAATCTGGTCAGCCACTTTGTCGGGATGCCCCTCGCTGACTGATTCCGAAGTGAATAGGTAATTGTTGGGATTGCGGTCCATAGCTTTTAAAATTAATTGTGATTGATAATAAAACCTACAGCCGTTTGCATTTTTAGCGATGCGTAATGCAGGGTCGCGTGTGCTGACCCGTTTTTAGCATTTTTTCGAGTGGTTGCAAGCAGCCAAATCTTTCCACTGCCGCAAAGTTACGAATTTTCCTCTGACCTGTCAACCCTCCGACCAAAAAGTGAAAAATGAATCGTCAGCTTGTAGGGACATGCCGTGGCATGTCCGCGTCCCCCTGACATTTTGCAAATGCTCCGCCTGGAGGGGCGGACATGCCATGGCATGTCCCTACATGCTGTCAGGGTCAGTGGCGGACTTCAAGCTCGCGGTCGCATATCGTCCTGACACGACCGGCGGCGAGAACTGTCTCTAATCTGTCACCTCGTGCTGAGGCATTTGCTTCCATGGGCACCAATGTCCCATTCTGATACTTGGTGCTACCGGCGGCATCATAGCCCTCCACTAAAAATATCACTTTAGATGACAGGGTGTACACATGGCTCGGATCTATCTCCGGGTAATCCGCCTTGGGTTTGGCTTCAACCTTGAACACGGCTTTTGCAGGAGCAGTGGCGGCGGCAAACTCTATCTCTTTTGTAAACACATGTGTGATTGCCTCGGTCTTGCTCTGGCCGTTGGCATCGGTGTAGGTGACGGTGAAGTCATAGTAGGCGAAATAGTCCGCGCTGGCATCCACTGCGCTCATCACCTTATATTTTACTATGGAGCTACCAGCCGCCGGTTCGGGCTGCTTGGGCTCGTCGTTGTCGTCGCCGCATGATGAGAGTGTGGCACATCCTGCCATGATGGTCAGCATCGCTAATGCTTTGTAGAAGATTGATTTCATAAAGATGATGTTAAAAAATGATTGATGGTTGATTGGTAATGTCAACGGCAAAGGTAACGGAGGCATGCCATTTCGATGGCATAATATTCCGTGGTATTTGTACGGAAAAATGTCCGAAAACCGATTCTGGCGTATTTCAGACTGTTTTTTAGACTAAATTTGCGCTCATGGTACATTTGAAATCATATTTGCTTGCAATCTTCATGGTGACGGTCTGTGCTGCCGCTGTGCATTCACAGATGCCCGATTCCTTGCTTAAAGAGAAGCATCTGAAATCTTTGGTAGTGGACAATCCCGACAGCCTGCTGCGGCTGCTTGATGTGGCGGAGGCGCGACGATTGCCGACGATGCCGCAATACCGCATTGACCTGCTGAGGGCAATGGCTTACAACGAGCTGCGTATGTTTTCTCTTAAGGAGCGTTATGCTATGAAGGTGCTTGACGATGATTCCATCGCCGCGCACCCCGACCTACGCCTCAACGCCATGGTCATGGCGTTGTCGGCGCAGTCGTTCTATGGCAATTACCGTGCTTCCTTGCCGCTTGCCATGGAGGCGATCAAGCTGGCGCGTCAGCTCGGCAACCGTCCGGGAGAGTACAACATATTGCAGACCGTGGCAGCTGATGCGTTTGAATTCGGCGACCGCAAGCAGGGCTATGAATATCTTGAGCATGTGATATCGTCGGGCTACGGCTCTGACAAGGTGCGTGACCTTGCCAATGTGTCATCCGCGTTGGGCATGAAGGTCATACAGCTCTATGCCGATGACCGCTACAGGGAAGCTCTCGCCGAGAGCCGTCGGCGCATGGAGGTCATCAGCCGCATTGACAGCCTCGGAGGTGCTCCTGCCGGTTTCACCGACCAGCAGAGGGCATATACATATGCGCGTATGGCATCCTCGGCATGCCAGCTTGGTGACCGCCGCCTGGCCGATGATGCATACCGTCGGTTCATGAGCACTGAATATGCCTCTACGGATTACGGCCGTGCATATATAGTTGACTATCTTCTTGAGTCACGTCAATATGGCAAGGTCTTGGAGTTTACACATCCTCTTTACGAGCTGTTGCAGCAGGCTGACACGATTAACGACGACTACTATAGCCTTCTTTACAGCAATGCCAAGGCATATGCCGGTCTTGGGGATGCCATGCGTGGTTTTTCGCTGATGGAGCGGGCGGTAGCTGTCAAGGACAGTCTCATCAGGCGCGAGAATCAGAGTCATGCCCAGGAACTCGCCACGATGTTTGAGGTTGAAGAGAACGAGCTGGCGTTGTCGCAGTCACGCGAAGAGTCGGCTCGCCGCCTGACGTGGCTTGTTGTGTCGATAGGCATTGTTGCGGTGGTGTCGGTTGCTCTTGCCGCTCTTTGGTGGCACTACCGCATGGTATTGAAACGTAACCGTCTGGCAGCACGGCAGATTGACGAACTTATGGCACAGCGGTCTATCATGCGTGGTAACGAGGCTGAGCCAGATGGCAAGTCTGCTGATAAAGAGAAATTTATGGACATGGAAAGCCGCATAATCCAGCAACTCCTTTTTCTTGAACAGGGATGCAACCGAGACATGATTGCTGACAGATGCTCGTTGTCCAAAGCAGCTGTGTCACAGTTGATTCAGCAATACGCCCGTTGCTCTGTATCCGAATACGTCAACCGACTGAAGGTCGAACATTCGGTAGAATTGATACGTCAGCACCCCGATTGGACCATTGAAGCCATAGGCTATGCCTCGGGGTTCAACAGCCGTAGCACCTACTACCAGCACTTCAACCGCATCTTCGGCATCACACCTGCCCAATACGCTGCCCAGCAGCCGAAAAAATAACAGTAGATAGTCGTTTTGCCCTCGTGGAGGCAGCTTGCTGCCGCTTGTCCCCAGTGTGCAAAAAAAAAGATAGCCGGCTTCACAGTCGGCTATCGTCGTTTCCACTCTCAGGTGATGTTCTAAATCAGAGTTCTTAATTTGTAGAAATATATATGCGTAGGACAAAATAATCTAATAATTCCTTTGTGTCATTGCTTCCTAAATCGGGAATATCATATTGGAAACCACCCCATGATTGTAGGAGTCAAAGCGAGAGAGAATAATTTATCAGAGCATTTTCTATATCGTAAGTTCTTGCTTGTGCCACCCTTGCTCTCAAGGAGGTGATGCAAAATTACGACAGCTCCGGGCGTTTGTCAATCAATTGTAGCCAAATAGTAGTATTATTAAAACATCTTTTATTTGGTAGTCAAGCATTTAGTCTTGTGATGAGGTCTCTAAATAGTAGTGGTTAATTGTTGTTTAGAGCGGATTTATTGCCCGATTTTCATCACTTTTTCCTCAAAACTGTCGCGGTCTCCTATGGCTGCATTGCGCATTTTGACGCGGTAGTTGTATATGGTCGAAGTGCTGCGGCGGAGGAATGTGGCGATACGGTCTGACTCGGTGATGCCGAGTCGCATCAGGGCAAACACTCGCATCTCGTTGCTGAGGGTGTCGGGGGCGGGCATCACGAGCCGTTTGTCAGGCTCGAGCAGATCGTTGAAGCGCTCTACGAAATCTGGAAACAGTCGCAGA
Source organism: uncultured Bacteroidales bacterium (assembly GCA_947039275.1). Lineage (GTDB taxonomy): Bacteria > Bacteroidota > Bacteroidia > Bacteroidales > Muribaculaceae > Amulumruptor. Next base: position 20,233 of record CAMQYL010000031.1, read on the forward strand.
AACGTCGTGTCGAAGTTGTGATAAAATTCCTTAAGTTCGCGGTCGTGGAGATTTGACGAGTTGAGGTGGTCGAGCATCTGCTGGACACCTTTGGTTCGCGCTATCGAACGCAGGTTGTTGCGGTAGCGGTCAAGGCTGTCGATATAATATGAGCACAGGTTGAGATACTGGAGTATGTAAGCGTCTTTGGTTGTGTTGCTCTGAGTGAGAGTGTGGTTGAGTGACTTCAGACGCTTGGATGCGATGACGAGACGCTCGTTGAGAAGTGATTTGGCGCGGTTTGCCCTGGAGGCTCGGCGTAGCTGCTGGTACAGAAACCACAGCACTATCAGCAGAGCTATCGCAAGAATGGCGATACCTATGGTCATGGCAGTCTGGAGACGTGTGCGCTCATAGTTGCGTTTGTCATGGGCTGATATGATGACAGGCATCATGTTATTGATAGCGAGGAGGTTGTTGTTGACCTTCGATGCGTAGTGGTCCTTGGTGGCAAAGGTCAGGTAGCGGTAGGCGCGGTCCACATCTCCGTTGCCGAAGAGGATGGTGGCGAGCTGGTAGAGCGAAGTGTAGTCGCGCACCGGCGACATCAGGTCATGGATGGAGCTGTTGGCAAGCAGCTGCGTTGCGCCGACTGTGTCACCTAGCGACAGATAGATCTGCGCAGTCACGAAGTCAGCCATGGCTATCCCGTGTATGTCACGTGTGAGTCTCTCGCGGTTTGCGGTGATCACTTCTAATGCTTCCTTGTGACGCCCTTGGCTTCTGAGATATGCTACTTTGTTGTAGGCGAGTCCTTTGCTCCCTGGCTTTGCGTTATCGATGAGCCACTGAAATTCCTTGTCGGCTCGGTTGCCTTTGGCAAACTGGTGGTTGGCTATGGCATCGTAGTAGCCTTTCCTTATGTCGGCATATCTCGCGGTGTCGGTCATGGCAAGGGACTTGAGCGTGTCCATGGCTATGATCTCATTTCCTGAAGCAAGCTCTGTCTTGGCTATGTTGACCTTTGCCTGAGCCATCGTGTGGGTGTCTCGGATTTTCAGTGCGGCGTCGTATTTGAGGCGCGCGTAATGGGCTGCCGAGTCGAAGTCATAGGAGTAATATGCCTCAAACAAGCGGTGGTACAGACCCACGCGCCCTCGGTCATCCAGCTCATGCTGGAGCATGCGCATCTGGTTGAGCTGCTGCTCTTTGTCGGCTATGATGTGGTCATGGATTGACATGATGGAGTCGATGCGCTCGAAAGCCGCCATGGTCTCCTGAGGATAATCCTCATTGTCGCGGACACATCCCGTGCTGCCGAATGCTATGGTGCAGATAGAAGTCCATATACAGCAGTGCCATGACAGAGTGTGCCAATCCATACAGTCTCTGAAAAATCGTATGTTTCTAATTATCATGATATTGCATAGCCTGGTTGAAACTCTCGTCACCTTGGTTCGGATGACGGAGAGAATAGGTTAACGCGCATTTTCCAAATTAATGGCAAAGATATTAAAATTTTGTAAAACAAAAAATACCGTATGCCACGATTGTATCTATACATTATAATATTAAATTCTGAAAAATTCGCTAAATTTGCACTTCCAAAGACCTACAAGGAAATGCTTTAGCATACCTGTAGGGACATGCCGTGGCATGTCCGCCCTGCACAAGTGCATCAGCATTACATTACACGAAACGATATAACGAAGAAATAGCCTTATGGACCTATTTGACACAATCAGTGCCGACATCAAGTCGGCAATGCTCGCCAAGGAGAAGGTGCGTCTCGAGACTCTCCGCGGCATCAAAAAAGAATTTCTTGAAGCCAAGACAGCCAAAGGCGGCGACGGCACTCTCAGTGACGATGCCGCTCTGAAAATACTTGCCAAGATGTCGAAGCAGCGCAGGGAGACAGCCGTGATCTACGCCGAGCAAAACCGTCAGGATCTCGCTGACAACGAGCTTGCCGAGGCTGCCGTCATCGAAGAATACCTCCCCCAGCCGCTCTCCGATGAAGAGCTTACCGTCAAGCTTCGCGAAATCATCGCTCAGGTAGGTGCTACATCTGCCAAGGAGATGGGCAAGGTCATGGGCGTGGCTTCAAAGGCTCTCGCCGGACGTGCCGATGGCAAAGTCATCTCCGCCAAAGTGCGCGAACTCCTCGCCTGACAGACAAGTATAAACCGACATGAATGTAGGGACGCGGCGTGCCGCGTCAACGCATCAGACGATGAGTATTGCATTTGATGACGCGGCACGCCGCGTCCCTACAAACCCTAACCGATAAAATCAATATACATAACGACATATGCTTACTCTACAGCAGATTAAAGCAGACCCCGCGCTGATAGTCGAGCGACTGGCAGTAAAGGGCTTTGACGCTCAGGAAAAAATCAACGAAATAATCGCTCTGGATGACCGGCGCCGCGCTCTCCAGCTCAACAGCGACAATATGGCAGGCGAACTGAAGAAGCACGCTGCCGCTATCGGAGCTCTCATGAAAGAGGGCAAGAAGGACGAGGCTGACAAAGCCAAGGCTCTCGTGGCAGAACTTAAGGCATCGCAGGCTGCTGAAGCCGCCGAGCTGTCAGAGGTCGAGGGAAGCATCCGCGATATCCTGTTGACCATCCCCAACATACCCTGCGCAGCAGTACCCGAAGGTAAAACGGCTGCCGATAATGTGGTGGAGAAGACCGGCGGTCCGATGCCCGACCTGCCCGAGGATGCGCTGCCCCACTGGGACCTCGCCAAGAAATACAATCTGATCAACTTCGACCTCGGTGTGAAAATCACCGGAGCGGGTTTCCCTGTGTATGTAGGCAAGGGTGCACGTCTGCAACGTGCCCTCATCCAGTTCTTCCTTGACGAGGCTGGCAAGGCTGGCTACCTGGAGATACAGCCCCCCTATGTGGTCAACGAGGCGTCGGGCTACGGCACAGGCCAGCTCCCCGACAAGGAGGGTCAGATGTACTACATCAATGAGGACAACCTCTATCTCATCCCCACCGCCGAGGTTCCTGTCACCAACCTCTACCGCGACGTCATCCTGACTGACGATCAGCTCCCGGTCAAGAATTGCGCCTACTCGGCATGTTTCCGTCGCGAAGCCGGCAGCTACGGCAAGGATGTGCGCGGTCTCAACCGTCTGCATCAGTTTGACAAGGTGGAAATCGTGCGCATCGAGAAGCCCGAAAATTCCTACGCTGCTCTCGAGGAGATGAAAGACCACGTGCAGGGTCTGCTCGAGAAACTCGGTCTGCCCTGGCATATACTCCGACTCTGCGGCGGCGACATGAGCTTCACATCAGCCATAACATTTGACTTCGAGGTATTCTCGGCTGCTCAGAAGCGTTGGCTTGAGGTGTCGTCTGTGTCAAACTTCGAGACCTACCAGGCTAACCGCCTCAAGTGCCGCTACCGCACCGCCGACAAGAAGACTGCCCTGGTACACACGCTTAACGGCTCTGCCCTGGCTCTGCCGCGCATCGTGGCTGCCCTTCTGGAGAACAACCAGACTCCCGAGGGCATCGTAGTCCCCGAAGTGCTCCGCAAATACACCGGATTTGACATCATCAACTGATTACCCACCGTCACGACAATATCCCCAATATGAATATATCACTCAACTGGCTGCGTCAGTATATCGACATAGACCTTGACGCAGAGAAGATTGCCGAAGCCCTCACATCCATCGGTCTGGAGACCGGCGGCATCGAGGAGGTGGAGTCAATCCGCGGCGGTCTAAAGGGCATCGTCATAGGAAAGGTGCTCACCTGTGTGGAGCACCCCGACAGTGACCACCTGCACATCACCACGGTGGATCTCGGCGACGGTCAGCCCACTCAGATTGTCTGCGGCGCGCCCAATGTGGCTGCCGGACAGACTGTCGTGGTGGCTACCGTAGGCACCACTCTCTATGACGGAGACCAGGAATTCAAGATCAAGAAATCAAAAATCCGAGGCGTGGAATCATTTGGCATGATCTGCGCCGAGGACGAAATCGGCGTGGGCAAGAGCCATGACGGCATCATCGTCATCACTGACGATGTGAAGCCCGGCACTCCTGCCGCCGACTACTATAACCTCACCTCTGACTACGTGATAGAGGTGGATCTCACCCCTAACCGCATCGATGCCGCCAGCCACTACGGCGTGGCGCGTGATCTTGCCGCATGGGATGCCTGCCACCGCGAGGGCGCATCATTGATTCGCCCGGCTGTTGACGGCTTCAAGGTCGACAATCCCGACGGTGATGCTATCCTGGTCAAGGTAGAGGATGCCGAAGCTTGTATCCGCTACAGCGGTCTGACCATCCGCAATGTCGCTGTCAAGGAGAGTCCCGAGTGGCTTCAGCAGCGTCTGACAGCCATAGGTCAGCGGCCTATCAACAATATCGTGGACGTGACCAACTATATTCTCCACGGTTTCGGCCAGCCGCTTCACAGCTTTGATGCCGACCGCATCGCTGGCGGTGAAATCATCGTCAAGACAGCCCGCGAGGGAGAGACATTTGTCACCCTTGACGGTGTGGAGCGTAAGCTCGACAGCCGTGATCTGATGATATGCGACACCGAGCGTCCGCTCTGCATCGCCGGCGTGTTCGGCGGTTTGGACTCGGGCGTGACCGAGGCTTCGCACAATGTGTTTATAGAGAGCGCATGCTTCCATCCTACCTCGGTGCGCAAAACTGCGCGCCGTCAGGGTCTCAACACTGATGCTTCGTTCAGATTCGAGCGTGGAGTCGATCCCAACGGTACCATGTACAATCTGCTCCTCGCAGCCATCCTGATCAAGGAGGTAGCCGGAGGCGAGATTGTCGGCGAGCCGGTCGACATCTACCCCAGAGAGGTGGAGCGCGCCAAGGTGCATCTTGAATACAGCTATCTTGACCGTCTCGTCGGCACTCATATCGACGCTGATAAGGTTGATTCAATAGCCACGTCGCTTGAGATGGAGATTGCCGGACGCACTGACGGTGCTGTGGATCTGCTGATTCCTACCTACCGTGTGGATGTGACACGTCCTTGTGATGTGGTGGAAGACATACTCCGCATCTACGGATATAATAATGTGTTGCCGGGCGATGAGGTACACTCATGTCTGCAATACATGACCCCTACCGACAAGCGTGCACATCTCACTGCCGAAATCGTCGGCATGCTTGCAGCCAAGGGTTTCAACGAGATCATGTGCAATTCGCTGACCTCAGAACGTTACTACGCCGACAATGAGGCTTTCCCGCTTGCCCACTGCGTCTCTCTGCTCAATCCGCTCAGCACCGACCTCAGCGTGATGCGCCAGACGCTGCTCTACGGCGGCTTGGAGTCGATATCGCGCAATGTCAACCGCCGAGAGGAGTCGCTGATGCTCGTGGAGAGCGGCAATGTCTACTCGCTCAATCCAGAGGCTGAGTCTACTGCCGAGCGTCCGCTGGCACCATACAGCCAGAAGGCGAAATTAGGCATGTGGATTACCGGCAACATCGCCCCCGGCAACTGGGTGCGCCCCTCTGCCGAGTCGACTTTCTATGACCTAAAGGCATATGTCGAGGATGTCATCGATGTGCTCGGCATCTCCATGCGCGAACTGAAATGGGAAGTGGCTAAGCATCCGCTCATGGCTGCATGCATGACTGTCAGCAGCCGCAACGGCAAGCACCTTGCCACACTCGGCATCGTGGCTAAGAGCCAGCTCCACATGATGGATATCAAGCAGCCTGTATGCTATGCCGAACTTGACTGGGAGGCTCTGATATCGATGGCTCTCAAGCGCAATGTGACAGCTGCCAACATTGCCAAGACTCATCCTGTCAAGCGTGACCTCGCTCTGCTCGTCGACAAGGGCGTGACCATGGAACAGATAGCGCAGGTGGTGCGCGACAGCGAGAAGCGCCTGCTCCAGGATGTAAGTCTCTTTGACGTGTACGAGGGCAAGAACCTCCCCGAGGGCAAGAAGTCGTATGCTATTTCGCTCACCCTACAGGATGCCGAAAACACCCTTCAGGATAAGCAGATTGAGGCTGTGATGAACAAGGTGACTGCCAACCTCGGCAAACGCCTCGGCGCAACCCTCCGATAACAACCGAACGCAACAAACACACAACTATAAACATAACTCAGACTAACTCACCACTATGGGAAGAGCTTTTGAATACCGCAAAGCGCGAAAACTGAAACGCTGGGGTAACATGTCCCGTACATTTACCCGCATCGGCAAGGAAATCACCATCGCCGCCAAGGCTGGTGGTCCCGATCCTGACACCAATCCCCGCCTGCGTGTGCTGATGCACAACGCCAAGGCTGCCAACATGCCTAAGGACACCGTTGAACGTGCCATCAAGAAGGCTACCGACAAGGATGCCAGCGACTACAAGGAAATCACCTACGAAGGATACGGACCCTTCGGTATCGCCATCTTCGTGGAAGCTGCCACTGACAACAACACCCGTACCGTGGCAAACGTACGCTCCTACTTCAACAAGCACGGTGGCTCGCTCGGCACACAGGGCTCTCTGACTTTCCTGTTTGACCACAAGAGCGTATTCAAGATCAAGCCCAAAGACGGCGTAAGCCTCGAGGATCTCGAGCTGGAACTCATCGACTACGGCGTGGATGAACTTGAAAACGATGAGGACGAAATCGTGCTCTATGGTGCTTTTGAGGAGTTTGCCAACATCCAGAAGTACCTTGAGGACAACGGCTTCGAAATCGTCAGCGCAGAGTTCGAGCGCATCCCCAACGACCTCAAAGAGGTTACCGAGGAACAGCGCGCCACCCTCGACAAGCTCCTCGAGAAACTCGAAGAAGATGAGGATGTACAGAACGTCTTCCACAACATGAAAGAAGACTGATGCCTTGTCAAGCCAATACCCCTATAAAGGAGGCGCATCACCCGTTGATGCCGCCTCCTTTTTCAGTCTGTAGGGAGGGTGTTGCAAAACTCATAAAATAGCTGTATCAGATGTAGGGTCGCGACCCAATGCTGTTGAAACTGAGCTCGCGGTGTGAACCGCGAGGGGAGCAATAGCCACATGCAAGCAAGCCTTTAGGCTTGTGCAGCTTGTGGGAAACGGATTGCGGGTAAAAACCGGCGGCGTAGCTGCCGGGGCTACCCCACGCATCAGCCCCGGCAGCTGACGCCGCCGGAATATGACGGGGTGGCATTAGACCACAAGCTGCGCAGACCTGACGGTCTGCTTGCATGTGGCTACTGCTCCCTTCGCGGCTCTGCCGCGAAATCCTTCCAGCTTCCTGCCCAGTTTCAACAGCATTGGGTCGCGACCCTACAAGTTTGTTTAAACATAGTTCTTCAACACCCTCCGCTTCTCAGGCGAGGCTACACCCTCCATTGCGAGTGGGCGTGTCCCCGCAGCGTCACGTTGACGCCGTGCGATGCGTTTGAGGTGCTTGATGCGGCGGCATTTTTTGGTTGCCTCACGGCGAGATGATGCGTCAGTGGCGGTGGGTTCGGGTGCGGTTTCCTCTCTCGCTGCTGCATCCTGAGCAATCTGGCGTTTCAATCGGCGTATGTTTCCGATGATACGTGCCCGTTTTGATCGTTCCAGTGCTTGATTTATCAGAGGGCTGAGGAGCTTTATTATCACCGTTTCGATTTCGCTGACACGATGGGTATATATGGCTCCTCGGGCATACACTGTGATGATCATTTTCATCCTGTTTACGTCAAGCGACGGACTGCATCGACAGACGGATTCCACCTGCTCCATAAGTCGCTGGTAAAATTTGCGTGACACGGGCATATCCCATGTGGCAGCCTTGCGCCGCCGACTTGTCCTGATGTTGTTAGCTTCCATAACCTCTTTTTTCCCGCAAATCTACCATCCTTTTCCCCTCACACCATGCGAAAACATCAGTCATTGCGATTGCAAAGAAGGGAAAGCGAAGGGATTGCAAAACAGTCAATTTATACCAAAGTAGGGTTGCGACGTAATGTTTTACCTTCTTGTAGGGACGCGGCGTGCCGCGTCGTCAAACGCACTACACATCTCCTGGTACGATGACGCGGCACGCCGCGTCCCTACTTCCAGGTGATTTCCACGTTAAGCAGACAGTGTAGGGACATGCAGTGGCATGTCCGCTCATCAGGCATTGCATTTGCGAGTGCTGCTGAAAGCTGACATGCCGTGGCATGTCCCTACAATTGATGGCGAGTCTGTCACTATGGGGCTGGGGTGAACTGTTACGCGTGGCAGGTTGTTTTATCCTTGATGTATAACCTGAAATTTAAGTAGACTATGGAATCAAATGTAATGGAACGTCATCCGTTCCGTCTCGGATCACAGATCGAGTATGAGACCGGGCATGTGGTACGTAAGGACTTGATTTCTGCCAAGGGCGGAGGTGTGAGCATGCTCGCCTTTGACAAGGATGTCAAGATTGATGTGCATTCTGTGCCGTTTGCAGTGATGGTGCAGGTAGTAGAAGGGGCTTTCGAGTTCAGTATCGAGGACAATCTTCATTATCTGAAGAAAAACGATGCTGTGGTCATGCCTCCTAACACTCTACATGCTGTCAAGGCATTAGAGCAGGGTAAGATCATGCTCATCCATATCAACGACTGATAGACACAAAGGCATTCTTGACGCGCTATGCGTCTGCGTTAGGGCTTCTGCAATTTTTTAATAGTGATAACGCGGATGTATGGCGCGTCTTTTATGCCCCTACAGGGATGTAATTATGCGTTCTGCTACTTGAGTGGGAGCGATGCGGTGGAGGCAGGGATAGCCACCTATGCGGCAAGGCTTGTTGCCGAACACCGAACAAGGTCGGCAGGGCAAATCTTCAATCTGTATATATTCGTTGTGGTGCGGAGCGTCAGGTGCGCTGTAGGGGGCGAAACCTGTCGCAGGTGATGTCGCTCCCCATATGCTGAGCGAGGGAGTGCCGACGAGCGATGCGAAGTGCATGTTGGCTGAGTCCATGGTGAGCATGATATCAAGATGGCTCATCAGTGACAGTTCGGCTTCAAGGCTCAGCCCGCTTCCGGCAAGCGATGTGACATTGTCATAGCCGGCAGCCCAGCTATCAAGAATCTCTTTTTCTTTTTTCCCTCCGCCGAAGAGAAATATGCGTATGCTGCCTTTCCAGGCAAGTTCGTCTATGACTTGCTTCATCAGTTCGGGGGGGTATATTTTGCCCTCATGGGCGGCAAACGGGGCTATACCTATCCACCGTTCGCCATCGCGGCGGATGCCTGTCACAGATTCAAACAGTTTCTTGTCTCCCTCTCCGCCGGGAAATACCGACCGGAATGTTACTGCCGGTTTCAGCCCGGGGATTTTGGCGAAAGGAGCTGCATAGCGGACGAAATTTGACGATACGGCAGCTTCTGGTTTGTGGCTTATGACATTGTGCTTGGCTCGTCGTGCTTTATCAAAGCGCAGTGTCTTGAAGCCTCGTGTGCGGCACACCCATGACAGCAGTCGTGACCGCAACACATCGTGGAGATCAACGAAATAGCGTTTGCCACGCCCCTTGTCTTTGACAGAGTCAACCGCCTTGGCAAGGGTGCGCCAGTCGCTAACAGGATTGCCTTTGAAGTCAAGACCTATGACCTCCAGATTGCGCGGAGGGTTGACGAATATGCGCGCCATACCCCGCTTGGTCAGCATGGTGAAGCGGTGGCGTGGATTAGCTGTTGCCAGTCCGTAGATGACCGGGATGGTCATAGCCACGTCGCCGATGGCTGAAAAGCGGGATATGATGATGTGCATTTATGATAGGGTGGGGTTATTTCTTCTGGTAGAGGACGGGGTTGGTATCGGTGTCGTTGTACATCTTCATCTGGCGGTAGACTTTCATGTACTTGCGTCCGGCAGCGATGTCGTCAAGCAGGGCGTCGATAGCCTGGGTGAGGTCAACGCGCTGCTCGAGGAGCACATTGAGCTTGGCGCGGCATTTAGCTACGTGCTCTGGGATGGCATCTGTGCGGTTGACCTCGCACTCCATGTGGTAGATCTTAAGGGCAAGGATGCTCAGGCGGTCGAGTGCCCATGCAGGGCTCTCGGTGTTGATGGTGGCATCTGCGCTGGGCTTTACATCGGCATATTTGGTGCGGAAGAATGTATCGATTTCCTCTACCATGTCGGTGCGGTCCTGGTTGGAACGGTCGATGCGGCGTTTCAGAGCCAGCGCAGCCACGGGGTCGATGTCGGGGTCGCGGATGATGTCTTCAAGATGCCACTGCACGGCGTCTATCCAGTTTTTCTCGGCGAGGGTATGCTCGATGGTGCCGGCTTCAAAAGGATTCTCGAAACTGGCATCTACATCGTCGGTGATATGGTATCGTGAGGTAGTATCGGCGAAGATTCGGTCACATTTCTCTGCAAATTTCATAGTGTGTAAGGTATATATGGGGGTGTGATTGATGATTGGTTTCAAAATTCCTGGTCGATTTCGTACTCGTTGCGCCGTGGAGAATTGCGCACCACCAGCTCGCCCACGAATCCGGCGAGAAACAGCTGTGTGCCGAGTATCATGGTGGTCAGGGAGATGTAGAAATAAGGTGAGTCGGTCACGAGCGAATAGTGGTTGCCGTGGTACATGTTGTAGAGTTTGATGGCACCTACGGCTATGACTGCGATGAGTCCTATGAAAAACATCAGTGACCCGAGCAGCCCGAAGAAGTGCATCGGCTTGGCTCCGAACTTGCCTGTGAACCAGAGGGTTGCCAAATCGAGGTAGCCGTTGACGAAGCGGTCGAGTCCAAACTTGCTTGACCCGTATTTACGAGCCTGGTGGTGCACCACCTTCTCGCCTATGCGTGTGAACCCGGCGTTTTTCGCCAGATATGGTACATAGCGGTGCATGTCGCCATAGACTTCGATGTGTTTGACCACTTTGTTGCGGTAGGCTTTGAGTCCGCAGTTGAAGTCATGGAGGTTTTTGATGCCGCTGACACGGCGGGCGGTGGCATTGAAGAGCTTTGTCGGGATGGTCTTGGAGAGGGGGTCGTAGCGTTTCTGCTTCCAGCCGCTGACGAGGTCGTAGCCCTCCTCGGTGATCATGCGGTATAGTTCGGGTATCTCGTCAGGGGAGTCCTGCAGGTCGGCGTCCATGGTGATGACCACTGAGCCTCGGGCGCGGGCAAAGCCGGTGTTGAGAGCCGGCGACTTGCCGTAGTTGCGGCGAAATGACACTCCGTGTACGTGGGGGTTGGTCTTGCTGAGCCTCTCTATGACCTCCCATGAGTTGTCAGTTGAGCCGTCGTTGATGAAAAGTATTTCGTATGTGAAATGGTTGTCAGCCATCACACGTGCTATCCATGCTTCCAGTTCGGGAAGCGATTCGGCTTCGTTGTAGAGGGGGATGACAACGGAGATGTAAGGCGTGTCTGTTGCGGTCTGTGACATGTCGGGTAAGGTCTATCGGTTTTCAGAGGACTGCCGCGGCTTGATGGCTCGTACGATCAGGGTGGCGATAAGCGATACCACTGATCCGGCAAATATTTCAAACCACAGCATCTGGATTACCATCTGTATGGGTGTGGGCAGAAGCCCCTGCTTGAGTATGGTCTGGAGGATGTCTGCCACCTGCTCGCCGTTTTCGACCGACTGGTAGAGGGCTATCATGTTCTTGACCTGCATAGTGAGCCACTCAGGCTCAATCCAGCGGATATAGACGTAAGCCACGAGTCCGGAGATGATGCCTCCGCAGGCAAACGCCATGATACCCTGCATCCAGAGGCTCGAGAACAGCGACATGCCGCGGTCACGTATCCATGTGCGGCGGAGCATCATGAATATGATGACCGGTATGGCGACAATCATGCATGTGGACAGGATGCCGAGGAGCGGCACTTCGAGAGCGAAAGCGGTCGTGAAAAACAGGGCGCTCAGGTAAGCTCCGAGCACAAAACCATTGTCGGCTCCCTGTTTGTAGGGGTTGGTCAGTCGTTGATTGGTTTCCACAATTACAAAGATACGAAAAAAACAGAGTGCCACACAAATTTTATGCGGCACTCTTGATGTCTTTGTCGTCAGGTGGCAGATGCTCAGCGGCGGCGCGCTTTGCGGCGTGTGGCTTTTTTCTTTTTGCCTGACTTGGATTTTGACGCGTATTTGGCTTTGTGCTTGGCATAGCGGGGAGCATAATTTACAGCCTTCTCGCATGTCTTGCGGTCAAAGGCAAATACATCGCGGTGAGTGGTGTAATTCTCAAAGTCGATAATGGCACGCGGATTGATGGCTATGCCCATATAGCGTGTCTCAAAATGGAGGTGCGGACCTGTGCTGCGGCCTGTGTTGCCTCCCTTGCCTATAAGCTGTCCGGCTTTGACGTGCTGTCCGGGATGTACGAGGTATTTCGACATGTGACCGTAGACTGTCTCAAGTCCGTTGTAGTGGCGTACTACTACATAGTAACCGTAACCTCCTGGGTTGTAACGGGCTATGCGGACCACGCCGTCAAAGGCTGAGCGGATCGAGTCGCCGATGTTGAGTTTGAGATCGATGCCCTTGTGCATGCGGCCGAAGCGCGGACGGTAACCGAATTCGCTGGAGACGGTATTGCTGGCGATGGGGGCTACATATGAGCTGACGTTGATGTCCTTGTGGTCAGGGATGGCGACTTTGCTTCCGTAGGGGTTGACTGATTGGTTGTCCCAAAATGCGGTGAAGAGGTCGTTGTCGTCAAGAGCTTCGCGGTTTTCGATGTCTTGTATGAACTTCTGGGTGTTTTCAAGCTTCATGTGCTCCATCAGCGGAGTCTGGCTTGCAAGAAGGTTGCGGTGCTGAGATTCGTGGTTTGCGGGTACGTGGTAGGTTTGTGCTGCGAGTCCTACATAGGCAAAGGACGCAGCTGCTATCAGAAGAAATTTTCGGATGCTGATTTTTTGCATGGGTAAGATGTTAAGCAAGAGGAGATGTTTAGAGAATTGAGGAGAATGTGTTTAGATATTTTCACACTTAACGTGTTCAACGCTACAAAGGTAGTGAAGCATAGGTTTTTGCGCAAATTGTAGCCTTTATCTGACTGCACATCGTAAGTTGCGTTTGTGCAACAGTAGACCTGTAGACCTTGATTATCAGGGATTTAATTTGTGGGGTTAATATCGGTTAAATAAAATGTCAAAATCTTACCCGTTAATTTAATGTTTAAAATATGTAAATTATTGTATTTTATTGGCGTTTAAATTTAACAAATATGTTGCCGATTGTGTAGGGACATGCCGCGGCACTAACCTTTACCCACAAATGGGAGCCATCTATGGCTTCCATTTGTTATAT
>CAMQYL010000032.1:0-30444 GCA_947039275.1 uncultured Bacteroidales bacterium
AGTTAACCTTTTCTTTGCAGGTGCAAATCTAATAGAGGGGCTTGCCCCTCGGTAAACGTCAACCTCTGTCACGTGCTGCGCTTTGCCGCAGCGCATCAAACGCTGTGATGCTCAACATGATAGAACTGATGCGCTGCGGCAAAGCGCAGCGCGTACATTCTCCATACCTTACCGAGGGGCAAGCCCCTCGGCTAACAGAGAGATGCGCCCACAAGGGGCGCGAATTGCTTGCAAATCCTTAAGTTAGGGACATTGTGCCGTGGTATGTCCGCCTATTAGATATGGTATGTGCATATGTCGTAGGAAGCGGACATGCCACGGCATGTCCCTACAACTATGGGACGCTTAAACAAGTCAGGGGGGCGCATCCATCGGATGCGCCCCCCCTGACTTGTTGGGTCGCCTGCTTTTCTTATGGGATGAGGTTGTAGCGGCGGAATACTTTCTGAATCTTCTCCAGCGCGGTCTGCACCTGCTCCTTGGTGTGGGTGCCCATTAGGCTGAAGCGGATGAGGGTGTCGTGGGGTGCTACTGCCGGTGATACTACGGGGTTGACAAACACGCCTTCGTCGAAGAGATCGCGGGTTATGGTAAATGTCAGGTTGTTGTCGCGGATGTAGAGGGGGATGATAGGGGTGGATGTGTTGCCTATCTCGCATCCCATGTTGCGGAATCCCTCGAGTGCGAAGTTGGTGTTTTCCCACAGCTGCTCCTGGCGCTCAGGCTCGGTCTCCATGATTTCCAGAGCCTTGAGGGCTGCTGCTGTGGATGCCGGAGTGATGCTGGCGGTGAATATGTAGCTGCGTGAGTGATGTCGGAGGAAGTTGGTGATTTCCTTGTCTGTAGCAATGAATCCTCCGAGCGATGCAAATGACTTGGAGAATGTCCCCATGATGAGGTCTACATCGTCCTGTACGCCGAAATGGTGGCATACTCCGCGACCGCCCTTGCCGAACACTCCGATGCCATGAGCCTCGTCGACCATCACGCTCGCGTCATATTTCTTGGCGAGACGGACTATTTCGGGTACGTTGGCTACATCGCCTTCCATGGAGAAGACACCGTCGGTGACGATGAGCTTCACCTTGTCAGGTTCGCACTTCTGGAGCTGCTTTTCAAGCGACTCCATGTCGTTGTGCTTGTATTTGAGCGACTGGCTGAACGACAGGCGTCTGCCCTCGATGATGGATGCGTGATCCTGTTCGTCCCAGAGGATGTAGTCTTCGCGACCGGTGAGGGCGGATACCACGCCGAGATTCACTCCGAATCCAGTGCTGTATATCATGACGTCCTCTTTGCCGATGTATTCGGCTATACGCGCTTCGAGTTGCTTATGTAGGTCAAGTGTGCCGTTGAGAAACGGTGAGCCTGCGCAGCCTGTGCCGTATTTTTTTGTAGCCTCGATGGCTGCCTCTTTGATGCGGGGGTCGTTGACAAGACCTGTGTAGCAGTTTGATCCGAACATCAGCACCTTGCGGCCGTTGATTATGACTTCAGGATCCTGCTCACTCGAAATGGCACGGAAATAAGGGTAAATGCCTGCTGCCTTAGCTTCTTGTGGGGCTGTGTAGCGTGCAAGCTTAGCCTGTAGTAGCTTCATATGGGGATGAATTGTAATTAGGCTGCAAATTTACGCAAATTTTCTCATTTATTGTCCTGCTGGGCTTGTTTTTTAACGGATTGTTTTGCGATTTTATATTTATAATTAAGGTGTGACAAATGAGGCTGCGGAGCCAGTATGTTATTGCACGGATTGGGTGAGATTTTTTTCATAAAAAGTTTGCATGTTTGTTGAGTTATTGATTACTTTGCGTCAAATATCGTTGACGAGGTGCTTGTGAGGCGGTTTTTGACCTCATGTGCTTTGGTTGATGACAACTCATGGAAACATAAACAACAACTATAACATACGTAATTAAACAATGATTTTTACATTCCGCATAGTCTCTGATGAGGTGGATAATTTCAAGCGTGAGATTAAGATTGATGCTGATAACACTTTTCTTGACCTCCGTAATGCCATCTGCGATAGTGTCGGCTACGATAAGAATCAGATGAGCTCTTTTTTTCTCTGCGAGGACGGATGGGAAAAGAGCAAGGAGATCACACTCGAGGATATGGGCTCAGACAGCTCGGAGGAGGTCTATATCATGGATGAGTGTCCCCTGAGTGATTTCATAGAGGATGAAGGGCAGCGTCTTATATTTGTATTTGACTATATGACTGACCGCTCGTTTTTCATGGAGATGAAGAAGAGCGAGCCTGGCAAGCACCTCAGCGAGCCTTACTGCTCTATATCTATGGGCAAGGCTCCGGCACAGTTTGTAGATCTTGACGAATTTGATGCCAAGTCTGACGCCAAAGCAGCAGCCAAAGCCGCCCAGATCGCCGATGACGACATGGATGCCGATTTCTACGGTTCGGAGGATTATAATGACGACGAGTTCTCTCTTGACAATTTTGACGAGATGAGCCTTGACGAGTAATATTCCTGCGGTTCCGATATATGCAAGGCGGGCGTTGATATAGACAACGTCCGCCTTGCTTTTTCATTATATTGTGGCGATTGCCTCAGGTTTGTCGTTGTGGTAACGAAGATAGACATTGCGGCTTGCGCGTGACAGCATCCACGATGTGATGGCGAGCATGTGGCAGATTGCCGGGGTCGCTCTATATAATAGGTGATTCATGCGGTGCAGGGTTTTCGCACGTTGCATTGCGGCAGACTTGCGGATGAATGCTCCCAGATAGCATAGTCGGTTTCCTACCATGTCTATGGCTTCTTTGACCTCGCGAAAAAAATCTATGGCGGCAGACAAGATTGTGCATACGCCTGTGACGAGCCATTGTAAGATGCGGAGGGAGATTACGAGGACGGCTGCGGCGATGAGCAGACTGGCGGTAAGGATGAGGATGGTTTTCATATCTGTATAAGTTTTAGGTTTGTTTAGGCGTTCAGGTCGGATGCCCCGATTACACTTGCAAATTTCCGCAATAGGATGTGCAATCATCAAGCACAGCTACGTTAATGAAATACAACAAGGAGCGACATTTCACAATGTCGCTCCTTGTTGTGCCGTATCAACGACGGCTAAGAGTTTTTATCTAAAAACACATCTTTCTTACCAATTCTTATTTCTTGCATTAACCTAAAAACATCAGTTTTTATAGATGAGAATGTATGTCTTTGTTGTTGACGATGCAAAGTTACGTGATAGGTCAATCGTTTGCAATCAAATATTATGCAAATATAGATTGTTTAAAGTGTATTATTAAATTAAAGTACTATAAATCAATTTGTTGTCTTATAGCTGTCTGCTATTAAATATAGATTGATATATGACATGTTTGGATGAGATATAGCGATGATATCAGGCTTTTGCAGCCTTCATGGATGGCAGACATGGCTTGTTTGGGGCGCCATCAGTCGCTTTTTGATGCCATATAATCTTTTTTAATATCAAGCCTGTAAGTTTTCTGCTACTTTTTCACTACTTTAGCTGTTGTATTTATTATAATATGTGTCTGGCTTTAGCCTTTACACGTTCAACTACGCATTTTATGGAAAGAATAAAAGTTAAAATAATTAACCGTTCTGGTCACGAACTACCGGCTTATGAGACTCCCTCGTCTGCCGGAATGGATATTCACGCATGTCTTGATGAACCTGTGGTGCTCAAACCGCTTCAGAGGGCATTGATTCCTACAGGTCTGAGGATCCAGCTCCCGCAGGGTCACGAGTGTCAGATACGGCCCCGTAGCGGTCTCGCTCTAAAGCATGGGATATCGCTTGTCAACACTCCTGGTACCGTTGACGCTGATTATCGCGGCGAGATAGGAGTGATAATGATAAATCTCTCTGACGAGCCGTTTACCATCAATGACGGCGAGCGTATAGCCCAGATGGTCATCACCCAGTATTCACATGTGGAATGGGAGCAGGTAGACGAACTTGACCGGACCAAACGCGGCGACGGCGGATTCGGTCATACTGGTGTTGACTGACTCTTATGTGATGCGCTTGATGGCGAAATCGTCGCAGCTATAAATTGAACCGAACTAAATCAAACAAGACCGACAGAGGTGGCAAAACACACACATACATTATGGCATGTAGCACTGGTGGCGGTGCTTATTGTGCTGATACCGTCCATAGCCGGATCAAAATCCGCCAACTGGGACGATGAAGCAGCTCGCCGTAAAGCCGACTATATATTCCTTGAGGCGGGGCATCAGAAGGCGTTGGATGCCAATGACGCTTACTTTGACCTGCTAAAGAGTGCATTACGAGAGAACCCTGATGACAAGATGCTGGATTTCAGCTACGGCTTCTACCAGATTATGGTCAGCGGCAAGGATTCAGCTGCCATAGCACGTGGATATGACCGCATGCAGGGTTATTTCTACGCCCATCCCGAGGATTTCTACAGCAGCGTCACATATGGACGGGTAAGCGAGATGCTCGGGCGCCCTGGAGAGGCGAGGGAGGTGTGGCGAAAGCTCCATACTATATATCCTGACCGCACCGAAGTGGCTTACCGATATGCTGAGGCGCTTCTCAACGCCAGCGATACGCTTCTCAACGCCAAGGCGATAGCCCTCTATGACTCACTGGAGATTATGGACGGCAAGGACATACAGGTGTCCAACTCCAAAATCAGGTATTACCTTAGCCGAAATGACACAGCTCGCGTATATGACGAGCTCCAGTCGCTACTGACTGCCTTTCCCCGCTCGGCTCAGATTTCGTCATATGCCGGCGACGTGCATGCCGCTCTCGGCGACAAGGCTGGTGCGCTGGATTTCTACCGCAATGCCTGTGAGGTGGATTCCACTGACGGATACGCGTTTTATTCGCTGGCTAACTTCTACAACAGTCAGGGCGACACTGAGGCTTACAAGCGTGAAATCGTCAATGCTCTGAGGAAGACTTCGCTGGATCTTGACACAAAGCTTCAGATACTCAAATCTGTCGTAGAAAACGGACAAGGAGATGACCTCATGGCTGATACGGTTGCTGTGGCGGACACGGTGGCAGTTGAAGCGCTCCCGGCTGACTCCATAGCAGCCAACCGCATCGCTCAGCGCGATGCCGAAATAGAGAGCCTGTTTAAAATAGTGCTTGACGAGCATCCCCACGAGCCTGATGCTTACAAGTTCTATGCAAGCTACCTCCTTTCTATGGCAGATTACAAGGCTGCTGCTGATATGCTCGCCCGTAGCCTCGAGCTGGATCCTGCCGACGAGGAGCAGTGGGTGGCTTTGATCTCTCTCAACATGCAGGCAAATGACCCTGAGAAGGTGGAAGCAAATGCTCTGCGTGCCATGCACTATTTCCCGTCTAACGGTCAGTTCCCGCTGATGCTGTCGGCTGCATACCAGCAGGAGCAGCGTTATGCAGATGCTCTCAAGATGCTCAACCAGTCAGAGGCATTGACTGATTCTACTGACATGGCTACACTGTCAGCTATCACCGGGGCAAAGGGAGATATAGAATATGCTTCAGGCGACAAGGCGAAGGCTTTCGGATTTTATCGTAAGGCGATAGAACTGTATCCGCAAAACTGGACTGCCCTCAACAACTGCGCATATTATCTCGCCTGTGAGGACCGCGACCTTGATGAGGCTCTCACCATGATCAAAAAGGCTGTGGAGGGACGCCCGGATGAACCTACATCGCTTGACACTTATGCCTGGGTGCTGTTTAAGCTCAAACGCTACCCCGAGGCAAAGGAAATCATAGACAAGGCTTTGTCGCTAACAGAGGCTGGCAATATGTCAGCCGAGGAGTATGACCATGCCGGAGACATATATTTCATGAATGGGGACCGTGACAAGGCTCTCGAATACTGGAAAGAGGCATTGAAACTTGACAATGGCAATGCCTCGATCAAGCGCAAAGTCAAAAACAAGACCATATTTTTTGATTGATCATGACTCGTTATAAATCATGCGTATGCATATGGTCAGTGATTGCACTGACTGTGCTCCTTGCAGGCTGTCGGTCATCGCAGCAGACTGCAAAGCCTGTCGGTCCAGACGGGGCTGTGACAACATCGGGGCTGTCGGCACGTCTAAGCGAAGTTTCCGCTTCAATGCATGGCTGGAAGTCGGTTAAGATGCCCATGAGCGTAAAGATTGAAAGTCCGGTCAAGGCATCGCTCGGAGGCACAGTGGTCATGCAGCGAGGGCGTGGCATCAGCATGTCGCTCCGTTTCATGGGGCTCGTGGAGGTGGGCACGCTAACGGTTACCGATGACTCAATAACGGTTATTGACAAATACCACAAGCTGTATCTGACCGAATCGGTCAGCGGGCTCCTTGACGGATTGGATTTCACGGTTGACAATCTTCAGGACATATTGCTCGGGCGGCCGTTTGTGGCTGGCAGAGCTGGTTTTGCGCCTTCAAGCGACCTGACATTGAATAAGCTCTCGGCGGATACGTGGTCTGTGACACCGCCGCCGTTTGATGCACGTTGGGATTACTCGTTTGTATTCGACACATTCAATCTTCTCAAAGAGCTGGTAGTCTCGACAGCTGGTCAACCCAAAGCTGTCATAAGTTACGAGGGAGTGGAAACTCAGACTCCGTCAGGTCCGATAGCAAGCAAGATGACGGTAGCTGTATCCGGGCGTAAACCTGTCCGGCTCTCAGTATCGTTTAAAACCGGACGTGCCCAGTGGGATTCCTTGAGTGTGGAGTTGCCGGCAGTGCCTTCGGGTTATCGGCGCATCAAGCCCCATATGCTGGCGTCACTCCTCGGTGACATGTGACCTTGGTGTCATGATATATAAATAATCGGGCTATGCTCGATTATTTATAGTTTTTGATTTGATTTTTATTGTGATTCACTGGCGGATTTGCTAATTTTGGATGTCGGGTAAGGGGTGTTTCCCTCATCCGCCCTCATGCCATATGATGAGACATCGGACAATATATATGCTTTAAAATAACATAATACCTGAAAAACAATGAGTTATCTCAAATTTGACAAAAATTTGCTGATTAATCTCGACCAGTCGCTACGCATGGAGATGCTGCGGACCAATCAGAGCGGAGCCTACCACTGCACCTCGCTGACTGATTGTAACACACGCCGTCAGCACGGTCTGCTTGTTATTCCTCTCCCTGGTGCCGGCGGCGAGCCCCACGTGATGCTTTCGTCGCTCGACGAGACGGTCATACAGCACGGAGCGATGTTTAATCTCGCTCTGCACCGCTACCAAGGCGGAGTGTATGCACCCAACGGACACAAATACATACGCGAGTTTGACTGTGAGAGAGTTCCCCGGACTACCTATCGTGTAGGAGGCGTGATTCTGACTAAAGAGAAGATTTTCATTTCCAACGAAAACCGCATCCTGATACGCTATACTCTGGTCGATGCCCACTCGCCTACAACTCTGCGTCTTCGTCCGATGCTGGCATTCAGAAAAGCCGACGATATATGTATAGCCAATGAGCGCATCAACACCGAGGTGCGCCCTGCACCCAATGGTATAGACTGTTGCCTCTATGAGGGCTATCCGCGTCTTTATATGCAGACTTCAGCACCGTCAGAGTTCGTATCAAAGGCTGACTGGTACAAGAATTTTGAATATATCAAGGATGTAGAACGATACGAGGGCGGCAGCGAGGATCTGTGGACTCCCGGATATATAGAGCTGCCCATACGTCCAGGCGAATCGGTTATATTTTCGGCTGGCACCACGGAGGTGTCACCCGACAGGCTCGAGGAGATGTATGAGGCTGAAATCGGCAGCCGCACATGCCGCACGAGTTTCTTCAATTGTCTCAAGAATGCAGCCAAGCAGTTCTATCTACGCGCTGACCACGATGGCAAGAAGGCTATGTACATCCTCTCGGCTTATCCTTGGGGAGGCATTAGGGCGCGTGACATATTCATGGCTCTCCCTGGAGCTACTCTGTGCATCGACCACCCGCAGGATTTCGAGCAGATATTCGCCACTGTCTCGTCTGCGTTGCTGCGTTTCCTTGACGAAGGTGTGACGGATACGGTCATACAGAATCTTGACGCTCCAGACATACCCCTCTGGGCATTGTGGGCGGTGCAGGAATATGCCGCCCGTTATGGCGTGGCGCAGACGCGTGACCGATATGGTGACTTCGTATCAAGGGTTGTCGAGGACATTCTCGCCGACAACCATCCTAATCTTCATGTTGATGACCGCGGATTGATCGAGACCGCCGGACACCGCACGGCGGCATCGTGGATGGCAGCGACGCTGCCTGGCAGCAGCGTGCCGCTGATTCCGCGTACCGGCTACTTGGTAGAACTTAATGCACTGTGGTATGACGCCTTGCAGTTTGCCGTTGAGCTGTTTGACGGAGACGCGATGTATGATGACCGCAGGGAACGATGGTCAGGTATCGCCGCGTCATTTGCTCCGGCGTTCATATCCATGTTCTTTAATGAAGCCGGCTATTTGTGGGACTATGTGGAGCGCAGCGGTCCCAATCCCGAGGTGCGCCCCAACATGGCTATTGCCATAGGACTGCGACACACCCCGCTTGACCGTCGGCAGTGCAAGGGTGTGCTTGATGTTGTGACCCGTGAACTTCTGACCCCCAAGGGGTTGCGGACTCTGTCGCCTAAGAGCGGCAACTACCGCCCCCTCTATGTAGGCACTCCGGAAGAGAGGGCTGTGGCTCACCATAACGGTCCGGCGCGTCCGTGGCTGATGGGCTTCTATGCTTCGGCATATTTAAAAGTGTTCGGCATGAGCGGTGTCGGCTACATTGACCGCATGCTCATCGGCTTTGAGGAGGAGATGTCGCAGGGTTGCATCGGATCGCTCTCGCAGCTCTACGACGGAAATCCGCTATTTAACGGCCATGGCGCAGTCAGCCACGCCATCAATGTGGCTGAAGTGCTGCGGGCACTCACAACATTGCGCAAGTTTGAATCAACCAATAAGTAGCCCATCCGTAATAATATACATAGATACACATGAAAGCATTAATGTTCGGTTGGGAATTTCCCCCTCATATCCTCGGCGGTCTCGGCACAGCCAGCTATGGTCTGACACGTGGCATGTGGCAGTGTGGCGACATGGATATCACATTTGTGATTCCCAAGCCGTTTGGCGACGAAGAGAAGCATTTTGCCAATATAATAGGTGCATCCCAGGTGCCGATAGCGTGGCGTGATGTCAGCCGTGACTATGTGGAGCAGCGCATCGGACGCGTGATGTCGCCTGACCTCTACTTCCGTCTGCGTGACCACATATATGCCGACTTCAACTATATGCGCACCAATGACCTCGGCTGCATTGAGTTCTCCGGCCGCTACCCCGACAATCTGATTGACGAAATCAACAATTATTCCATCACAGCCGGAGTCATAGCGCGTACTCTCGATTTTGACATCATCCACAGCCACGACTGGCTGACATATCCTGCCGGCATACACGCCAAGCAGGTCACAGGCAAGCCTCTCGTCATACATGTGCATGCCACCGACTTTGACCGCTCGCGAGGCAATGTAAATCCCACGGTGTTCAACATCGAACGTGACGGCATGCTCAACGCCGACCATATCATCACAGTCAGCAACCTCACCCGTGATACAGTCATTAACAAATACGGCATAGACCCAGCCAAAGTCACCACCGTGCACAATGCCGTCACGCCCCTCGATTCCGATATACTTGACATCAAGGCTTCAAAGCCCAAGGAAAAGGTTGTGACTTTCCTCGGACGAATTACCATGCAGAAAGGTCCGGAATACTTCGTTGAAGCTGCCGCAAAGGTGCTAAAAAACAATCACAACGTGCGCTTTGTCATGGCAGGCAGCGGTGACAAGATGGACGAGATGATAGCTCTCGCTGCCAAGCGCGGCATAGCCGACCGTTTCCATTTTCCCGGTTTCCAGAAGGGGCGTCAGGTCTATGAGATGCTTTCGGCGAGCGATGTCTACGTCATGCCGTCAGTGTCGGAGCCGTTTGGCATCTCTCCGCTTGAAGCCATGCAGATGGGCGTGCCGTCCATCATCAGCAAACAGAGCGGATGCGCCGAAATCCTGACAAACGTCATCAAGACCGACTACTGGGATATAGATGCCATGGCTGATGCCATCAATGCCATCGTGGCATATCCCTCGCTCCACAAGCAGCTCAAGGATGACGGACTCGCCGAGGTCAACACCATCACATGGGACAAGGCAGGGCAGAAGGTCATTGA
The DNA here is from genome assembly GCA_947039275.1 of uncultured Bacteroidales bacterium. Classification (GTDB taxonomy): domain Bacteria; phylum Bacteroidota; class Bacteroidia; order Bacteroidales; family Muribaculaceae; genus Amulumruptor. The sequence continues at coordinate 10,207 of CAMQYL010000032.1, forward strand.
CATCTACCACAAAGTTCTCGGTCACTGAACTATCCACTCAAATTAAGTCAAATCCAGCGAAAACATACATCATACCGCCATGAAATCCATCTGCTTCTATTTCCAGATACATCAGCCGATGCGCCTTAAAAGATACCGCTTCTTCGACATCGGCAATGACCATTACTACTACGACAATTTCGCCAATGAGGATATCCTCACACGCATAGCCCACCGCAGCTACATTCCTGCGGCTGACACATTGCTTCGCATGATCAAGGATAGCGGTGGAGCTTTCAAGTGTGCCATATCAGTCACGGGCATAGCTCTGGAGCAGCTTGAGCAGTATGTGCCAGAGTTTATCGACCGCATGCAGGCTCTCGTGGCGACCGGTTGCGTGGAGATACTTGGCGAGACATATTCCCACTCGCTCGCCTCGCTTGCCGACCCCGAGGAGTTTGCCCTCCAGTGCAAGGAGCATGATGACAAGATCCTGCAACTGTTCGGCACGACTCCGCGTGTGCTCCGCAACACCGAGCTTATCTACTGTGACGAGATCGCTCCGCAGATACTCGCCATGGGCTACAAGGGCGTAATCACCGAGGGTGCCAAGCATATCCTCGGCTGGAAATCGCCCGACTATATATATTCGGCTGCCGATGCCCCCGACCTCAAGCTGTTGCTTAAGAATGATGCCCTGACTGACCGCATCAACTACCACTTCTCGTCAGATCCCATCACAGCCGACCAGTACATAGCTCAGATAGCCGACACCCCGGCTGAGGAGCAGATATTCAACATATTCATGAACATGGAGACTCTCGGTGAGACTCAGCCGGCTGAAAGCGGCATATTCCAGTTCATGGAGGCGCTTCCGCGCTTCGCCGCCGAGCGAGGCATCGGTTTCATAACCCCTTCGGAGGCGGTGGATACCATACCGGCTGTAGCGTCATTGGAGATTCTGCATCCGATTTCGTGGGCTGACGAGGCTCGTGACACTTCGGCATGGCTTGGAAACGATCTCCAGCGCGAGGCTTTCCGCAAGCTCTACAGCGTGGCTGAGAGGGTACGCCTATGTGATGACCGCCGTCTCAAGCAGGATTGGATGTATCTCCAGGCGAGCGACCACCTCTTCTACATGTCGACCAAGCATCGTGCCGACGGCTCGATCCACTCGCTATTCAGTCCCTATGAGTCGCCCTTTCAGGCGTTTACAAACTACATGAACGTCCTGGCTGATTTCATAGTCCGCGTGGAGGAGCAGTATCCCCTCTCCATCGAAAACGAGGAACTCAACGCCCTCCTGACCACCATCCGCAACCAGAGCCGCGAAATCGAGACCCTCAACAAAGAACTCGCCTCAGCCCGCAAAGACATCGACCACTACAACGAGGAGCGCAAAGCCCGCGCCACCAAGGCGTGACAGCTTTCATCGCCCCCGGTCTTCGTCCTTTTTGTAGGGACATGCCGTGGCATGTCCGCACCTCTCAGACATTTGCAAAGGCAACTTTTGATGGGCGGACATGCCGTGGCACAATGTCACTAACTTAAGCTAATCTTGGTCTCCCCATGTACGCGCCCACAAGGGGCGCGACTTGCTTGCAAATCCTTAAGTTAGTGACATTGAACCGTGGCATGTCCCTACAAGATCACTGTTTCGTGTGTCGTTCCGAGCTGTTTGCGATGAGGAGGATGTCGCGGGCTACGGCATCCTCGGTGTTGGCTCCGATGACGCGGGTGGCTGCGGACTTGACTTCGGGGAGGGCATTTCCGACGGCTACGCTTTCATCGGCTACTGCCATCATCGGCAGGTCATTAAGATTGTCTCCGTAGACTATCAGGCGGTCGGCTCCTGTCTCGGCTTTGAGAGCCTGGACTGCCGAGGCTTTGCTGACTCCAGGGGCAAACAGCTCGATTATGCCGGTATCCTCGCCGAATATGTCGGTGAATGCCGACACGGAGCATATGCCTAAAGCGCGTATCTTGTCGGCTGCGGCAAATACTCTGTCTCTTGGACCCATGGCGAAGAAAAGCATGGTGTGTCCGCGCTCTGGCATCGGTTGGTCGATATGGAACTCTTTCAATCCGCTGACACGGCGCTCGTCCATAAATTTGATGTCGTTGTCGCTCATCGGCGAGTTGCGGTAGACATGCAGCAGCGGGTCGCCGTCAAAAAATGTGTAGACAAACGGCTCTATCCCCTCGCTGCGCATTGCTGCGAGTATCTGACTGTCGGTGTCGGCGGCGAAAGGATGGGCGTTGACATATGAGCGACTGTTGCGGTCCCACATCGCAGCCCCGGTCATCACTATGGCTGGCAAGGAGGTGTAGACACCCTCTAATAGAGGCTCTACGGTGGCAGGCGTCCGAGCTGTGGCGACTGTTATCAGTGCTCCCTGACGCGACAGGTCGCTTATGATTTGAGCCGATGTGGGGCTGACTTTGCTATGCTCGTTGAGCAGTGTGCCGTCCATGTCGGTTATGAAGAGCTGTTTCATCTGTCGGGATTGATGAGGGGAAGTTCTATGGTAAATGTCGTGCCTATGCCTGGCTGCGAGTCGCTGACATATATGCGGCCACCGTGGTATTGCGTGATGATGCGCCGCGCCAGCGTCAGCCCCAGACCCCATCCGCGTTTCTTGGTCGAATATCCGGGCTTGAATATGTCGCTGCGCTGTTTGCGTGTCATCCCTTTGCCGGTGTCGTTGACGGTGATGACGGCTTTGTCGTGCGTTGATTTGACTTCGACGGTGATTGCACCCTGTCCGTCCATGGCATCCACAGCGTTTTTGATGAGATTCTCCATCACCCACTCCAGCAGCGGGGCTGACAGGTTAGCGTTTACTGCGGCAGCCGATGGGGTGAAAGTCAGGTTGATGCGTCGCGAGATACGGCTCTTCATGTAGCCTACAGCCTGGCTGACCACGCCGTTGAGTTCGGTAGGCTCCATGCTCGGGCGGCTGCCTATCTTGGAGAAGCGAGAAGCGATGGTCGACAAGCGATTGACATCCTTGTCCATCTCTTTTACAGTCTCGTGGTCCACGCCCTCGGCTTCAAGCAGTTGCAGCCATGCCATTAGTGACGATATGGGAGTGCCGAGCTGGTGGGCGGTCTCCTTGGAGAGTCCCACCCACAGGCGGTTTTGCTCCGCTTTTTTGGAGGCTCTGAGTGCGAAGTATATGATGGCGATGAAAATCACCATCACAAGTATCAGTATGTAGGGGTAGATATTGAGCGTCTTGAGCAGCCGCGAGTCCTCGTAATAGAGATGTTGCACGTTGCCCTCTGACACCTCTATGTGTATCACATTGGGCGACTCACTCAGATGGTTGAGCTTAGCCTCCAAGTAGCGTTTGTTGACATCCGACAGTTCCCATTGCGCCAGACTGTCGATAGGCTGGGGGAGGGTGAAATTGCGCTGCATGATGATTTCCCCCTCGTCATCGGTCAGTAGCAGCGGTATCGAGCGGTTGTCCTCGATGATGCTCAACAGAAACTCCAGATTGCCTGGCGAAGCCCCGGAGTCGTCGTCACCGTTGATGATTTGTCGCGTAGCATTAGCCCATATCTGCATTCTGGCACGCTCTTGCCCCGCCAGTTCATCCACCAGCGTCCCCGAATAATAAAGGAATCCACCCACCACTGCCACAGAGATGAGCACAAACAAAATCGGAAACAGCCGCCTCAGCCAATCAAGCCTCATAATAATATATAACGTCCCACCCCTCCCGATTATTGCACGATTTTTCTTGTCAGGGGGTGTGGATGTTGCGGATGAAGTCGGGGGGCTTGATGCGGCTCAGGGGGGTGTGGCGGGTGAGGGGACGGATTTCGTCGGGTGTGAGGGCGAGGATTTGCTCGTCGGTCATGGATAGCAGGGGGTTGGCGGGGGCAAACTCGGCGATGGATGATGGCTTTGCATGGCGGTTGTGGGGGCATACGTCCTGGCAGGTGTCGCAGCCGGCTATTCTGCCTCCGAGTTTTACATTGTGGGGGAAGTCGCCGCGGTGCTCTATGGAGAGGCAGCTCAGGCAGCGCGAGGCGTCCACGCCGCAGTAGCCGTCAGTCTCTCTACCGAGTGCGCCAGCCGGACATGCTCTGACGCATGCCATGCAGTCACCGCATGTCAGGGTACAAGGCGCATCCGGGTCAATCTCCATGGTGGTCAGAATCTCTCCAAGTACCATGTAGGATCCTTCGCCAGGGATTATCAGTGCATTGTTGCGTCCTATGAAGCCTATGCCTGCCTGTTGTGCCCAATAGCGTTCGCGCAGGGGGGCGGTGTCTACGCATACGCGGAAGTCCGTAGTTCCCAGTCCGCTCTCCGCCATGATGGCATCAACGGCATTTGTCAGCCGATGGCGCACAACCTCATGGTAGTCGGCACCACGCGCATATCGGGCGATGATGAATCGGGAGCAAGGCTCAGGAGTGGGGTAATAGTAGCTAAATGCCGCAACTATAATGCTCTGTGCGCCATCGAGAAGCAGGCTGGGGTTGTCGCGCACCTCATGGTAGCGGTCCATGTAGGCGAGCGGTGCTGACCGTCCCGAATCGATCCATTGGCGATAGGCTTCCCTCGCAGCGGCATCCACTTCCGCGACACGAGCGATGCCGACAGCCGTGGCTCCCACGCTTCTGACGATTTCAGTGATGCTGCGTTTATCCATGGGTGGAGGGTTATATGAATCTTGTAGGGACGCGGCGTGCCGCGTCATCAAATGCTATACCAATTGCCTGATACGTTGACGCGGCACGCCGCGTCCCTACGTCCATGTGGTATATTCTTTACGGGGATCACTCGCCGGAGAGGACACGGAACTCGTAGCCTTGTTGCTGGAGCCACTCGATGCTGCGTGGGAGGGCGGTCTGGAGATTGCGCCAGGCTTTGAGGGAATCGTGGAATACGATTATGGAGCCGTTGCGTGTGTATTTTCTTACGTTGGCAAACACCTTGTCGGGGGTCATGCGTTTGCTGTAGTCGCGGGTGACGAGGTCATACATTATGATGTTGTAGTGGTGCTTGATGGCTGCTGCCTGCGCCCAGCGTATCAGTCCGTGGGGCGGACGGAACAGCGAACTGCCTATCAAGGCGTCGGCTTCGGTGATGTCACGCATGTAGCGTAGAGTGGTCACTTTCATGCCCTGCAGATGGTGCATTGTATGGTTGCCGACGGTGTGTCCGCGACGCAGCACCTCCTTGAAAACCTCAGGGTGCTTGCGTACATTGTCTCCTACCATGAAAAAAGTGGCTTTGACACTGTAGCGGTCGAGCACGTCAAGCACCCAAGGAGTCACCTCGGGTATGGGACCGTCGTCAAAAGTCAGAAAGACAATCTTCTTGTCACGGTGCTTAATACGCCATATCGCCTCCGGGAAGAGGAGGCGATATGGTAAGCGTGGTTGCTCTATAAGCATTGTTGGTGATCAGTTTTCGTCAGAGAGGAAAGATGCCTGACGGTTGAAGTTGACACCCTTTTCGGCAGCTTGCTGCATGAATGTTTCGGCATCTCCTCCAAAGTCGCTGTAGGTCTGGAGCAGTTTGAGGTAGTAGTGCTGATCAATCCAGCGGTCTGTGGTCGGCAGAGTCAGGTATTGCCAAGGCTTGAGGCTTTGGTAATACACGATATTCTGTGTGTACTGGTCAAGTTCTCCCTTTAGTATAGCGAGAGCCTTGTCGGTCAGAGTCTTGTCTCCAGTCAGTTCGGCGAGTGTGCCGTAAAGTTCTGCCACCTGCTGTCCGAGCTGTATGCCGAAGGGCTGCGCTTTCGTGGGCAGTTTGGTCATCATCAGGTCAAGGATGGTGACTGCCTTCTTGTAGCGGTCGGCGGCAAATGCTTCTGCCTTAGCTTTGTCGGTGGCGACATTGGTGCTGTCAGTGGCCTCAATGCCTTCCACGATAAGCGCATGGGCGAGGTCAAACATCGACGAGCGGGTTGATGTCACCATGCGGCGCACTGTCTCGTCAAGATATACGTCCTTGCCGTTGTTGACCTCATCTATGCCACCCCAGCGGAAACGCTCGGTCACGTTGCGGTACATCTTGTCGGTATTGACACCGGTCATGCCGTTAGGCTCGCGTATGGGTGACACTTCGTATGCCATGCCTGTAGAGCGCAGATAGGGCGACAGTCCGAGATAATATTCAGTGGGCACTGTGGACGCGAAATATATCGGGCGGTTCCAGCCGTTGGCGGCACTGGTGGCGATCATGTCGAGCAAAATCAGCTTGCTCAGCGACATGCCTCCGTCACGTGCCGTAGAGGGATCCTGCATCATGTTAAAGTCGATGATGTCATCGGCTATCTTCGCCTCAGCCTCGGTGATGCGACCAGCCTTGACCATGGCGTTGCGGTCTACGGGGACATACATGTTGGGGTACTTCATCATTGGCAGGTTATAGCCGTTCTTGTCGCTCCGGGCATCATAAATCTGCTCAAGAGATTTGAGGGCGTTGACCTTGGTGGTGTCGGGGTCGAAGAAGTAGTTGAACTGCAAGCGGTCATAAGCATAGTCAGCCGGCTTGGCGAGCATGTCTATGGCTGCGGCATCATAGGTGGGATGCTTCATCTGGTTGACATACCAGTCGGTGGTCAGATAGCTGAGGTTGACCACGCGGACATCGGTGCGCACTCCCTCCACTTCCTGGGCATACCAGAGGGGGAATGTGTCGTTGTCACCGTTGGTGAATATGATGGCATTGTCATCAAGCGAGTTGAGGTAGTTGAAGCCGAAGTCGCGGGCAGTGTAGCGTCCGCTTCGGTCATGGTCGTCCCATGTCTGAGATACCATCTGTATGGGCACGAGCAGACCGATGACAGCTGCGATTATGGCTGTAACCTTGTTGTCTGTATTGAACTTCTTGCCAAGCAGACCATTTAGAGTCATCCATAGTCCGGTCACACCGATGCCTATCCATATGGCGAACGCATAGAACGAGCCGGCAAACGCATAATCGCGCTCACGGGGCTGGGTAGGAGTCTGGTTGAGGTAGAGCACGATGGCTATGCCGGTCATAAAGAACAGGAAGAAGACTACCCAAAATTGCTCTATGCCACGCTTGGAGGTAAATGCCTGCCATGCCAAGCCGATGATGCCGAGAAGCAGTGGCAGCATATAGTAGACATTGTGACCCTTGTTGGCTTTGCCGAGGTCATCGGGCAGCAGCGACTGGTCACCGAGACGAGGGTTGTCGATAAAGGGTATGCCGCTTATCCAGTTGCCGTTGTTGACTTCGCCGTTGCCCTGGATGTCGTTCTGGCGGCCTGCGAAGTTCCACATGAAGTAGCGCCAGTACATCTGGTTGAGCTGGTAGGTGAGGAAGAAGCGCAGGTTTTCGCCCATGGTCGGCTTGATTTTTGTCACCTTCTGGAGCGGTTCGCCGTTTTCGTCCACATATACGGTAGCGTCTACGGGCTGTCCTTTCATGTCTATCCAGTCGGTGTACGCTCCAATATGTGACGAGCTGTGGATGCGGGGGAAGAGCATGTTGAGTTCGGGGGTGGTGACATACTCCTTCTTGTAGCCGTAGTTGACGTAGCGGTCTTTGCCGCCGTCAACAGCCTTGCCGTAGAGCGGTCTGGTGAGATTGACCACGGGACGCGGTGTCTGACCTTCCACTCGGTAGAGTATTGAGGAGTTGACGGTGCGGCCGTAGAGCAGGGGTGTCTCGCCGTATTGCTCGCGGTTGAGGTAGCTTGAGAGGGTGAATACGTTGTCAGGGGCGTTCTGGTTCATCGGGGTGTTGGCTGACGAGCGTATCAGCAGCAGCGCATAGCTCGTGTAACCGATGAATATGACGAAGCAGCTTAAAGTAACCACCGTCAGCACTCTGACAGGTATCTTCTTGGCTATCCACAGGTAGGCTGCCAGTCCGCCGAGGATTACCACGGGAATCCACAGGCTTTCGCCGATGAAGGGTATGCCGCTAAGGAGGATTGCAAGCAGAAACGACACCTTCATCTTGAGAGGATTGTTTTGGGCATACATGGAGTGGATGCACCATATGAACGCCGCAATGGTCATCAGTGCATAGATGAGCACGCCCATGTTATATGACATGCCGCAGGTATTGACAAAGAACAGCTCGAAATATTGCGACATCTCGATGAATCCCGGTACGAGACCGAATAGAATCAGACCGATTATCACAAACGATACGAGCAGGGCTATCAGGGAGCCTGAAGCCGTGGTCTTGTTCCACTTGCGGTAGTAGACCACAAGCACGATGGCAGGGATGCAGAGCAGGTTGAGCAAGTGCACGGCTATGGAAATGCCTATGACATAGGCTATAAGTACAAGATAGCGGTCACTATGCGGCTGGTCGGCTCGGGCTTCCCACTTGAGTATCAGCCAGAACACCAGTGCCGTACAGAACGATGAGAAGGCGTAAACCTCCGCCTCGACGGCTGAGAACCAGAAGGTATCGCTCCACGCATAAGCCAATGCGCCGCACAGACCCGATCCCATGATCACTATCATCTTGGTCAGCGGGACGCTTTCGGCATCGTCGTGCACTATCAGACGCTTGACCAGATGGGTTATGGTCCAGAACAGCAGCAATATAGTTGCCGCACTGAACAGGGCTGACGAGGCGTTGACCATCAGAGGCACCAATTCGGTGTTGCCTCCGGCAAAATTGACCGCCACGCGCGCCATCATGATCCAGATGGGGTTGCCCGGCGGATGCCCGACTTCGAGCTTGAATGCCTGTGAGATATACTCCGGACAGTCCCAGAAGCTGGCTGTCGGTTCTAACGTGAGCAGGTAGGTGACGGCGGCTATCAGAAAGCACAGCCATCCCAACGAGTTATTGACGAGATTGTAACGTTTCATCTATGAGTATGATAATCCACGCAAAGTTACAAACTTTCCGCCAATCCCCTACAACATCCCCACTCCAATTTGATCACTACAAAATGACCAAGGTATATTATGTTGTTATCAATTTTAGGTCGAAGAAGAGAATACGACTTTTCAATGTCTCTCTATCAGATATGCCAAATGCTTCTTTCTCACCTTGTTCTGTCTTATATAAGGGCTTAAATCCGTTTTTCAGGTAGTAATGCAGAGTTGATTCGGTATTGTAGGCATCAACGAGCATGTAACGGCAAGCTGCTTTATTATTCTCATCTATAAACCAATATTTGAGGGCTTCCATCAACTGTGTGCCAATAGACCGCCCTTTTCCTTGGAATTTTATATTGACACCAAGTCGACCAATCAGCACAGCAGGATAACTACGATGTCGTTTTTGTTGTGGTATCTTTCGTTGAAAAGCATTTTTTGAGGGATTATCAAGCGTAAATGTCTTGATTCCATCATAAGACAGTGTGGCAATGGCGATTATCTCGCGTTGATTTGCCTTGTTTATCCAACAATAGCTCTTGCCAAGCAATTCTTCTTCATAGAGAAAGACATCATGGCTGAAAAAATCGTCAAGGTCATTATCTCCACAAGAAAAAGGGTCGCAGTATTCTGCGACCTCCTTGGTATAAGACACCATAAAGGTGTTTTCTACGAAAATAAATTCAGACATTGTCAGTCTTTCCGTGGAGGAAATATAATGTTTTTGGCACTCTCCAACATGGTGGAAAGCACTTTGCGCTGTGAGTCCGAAAGTTTTGGCGTAGGCAATTTGCCATTACGCTCCGCTTCTTCGGTGAAGAGTCGTGCATCTTCGCCCCAAAGTTCAGGGGATGTTTTAATTGTCATTGCCATAATTTTATCTCCCTTTTTTAGTCAGATACAAAGATACAACAAAATTCCGACATAATCAGCTTAATGACTGATATAAAACACTGGTAGGACAGGGAATGTGGATGTGGTTAAGAGGAATATTGATAATCAAAGAGGACGCGCCTCGGCGGGGTGGGTCGGGGCGCGTCCTGGGGACAGGGCTGAAGGTGTCATTGCACGGCGTCTTGCCTGCTCCTTCACACTGTTATGTGGGTGCATGTCACATATGCTTGGCTGAGGCGTGGCGGGCGATGGCTCCGGTCTCAGCGTCCTCGACCTGCTGTTCGGTGGGTTCGTAACCCTCTTCCCATTGGGATACTTCCCACGGCTTGCGGTCCTCTATCTGCCAGTCAAAGGGATAGAAATGGGCATTGGGGTCACGCCATGACGGTTTGCGCTTGGCGTAGACTATCAGAGGAAGAGCGACGAAAAGGGCTGTGCCGAGTATCAGGATGCCGATGTAGACCACCGGGCTGCCTGTAGCAATCTGCGATGGCGGCAAATAGCTTAGTGCCAATGCGAGAACAGCACCTGCAATGCCGAGTATGCACACAATCCATTTGCCAAGCTGTGCGCCTGGCACTTTGAATCCACGTGCTTTCTTGGGCTGTGTGTGGCGCAGACGCAGGAATGCGGCGTAGATCATCAGCACCATTATGAGGTAGATAATGGTGGCGAGCTGCGACATGATCTGGTATGCCGATTCGACTGTCGGGAGTACCAGCAGCACCAGGGTCAGGACAGTCACGAAGATGCCTTCGACCCACAGGATGGGTTTATTGATGCCGTTTTTGTTGACTTTCTGGAGCGAACGGGGCAGATAGCCCGACTGTGCCACCGCCATAAGACCTGTCACAGGACCTGTGACCAGTGCGCTGACCTGTCCGACAACGCCGTACATGATGAGCAGAGCCATCACATTGCCGAGCCAGCTGAGTCCGAAGCTCGACCACAGCGACTTATACGCCACGAGAAGCGACTGGAGCAGATTGATGTTGTCGGCAGGGATGACTACTCCTATGACAAGCGTTCCGAGGGCATACAGCGCTACAATGACTATCACCGCTATCAGCACCGACTGCGGAAACTGCTTGGCAGGGTTGCTCATGTCGTTGATATGCACCGCCTGCATCTCCATGCCGGCATAGAAGAGGAATATCGAGGCAGCAAGCACAATGGTGCTGAGATGCGAGAAGTCAGGGAAGAAGGGCACATCTGTCAACGCTACCGGTTTGCCGACACACACATATATTATACCGAGGATGATCAGCAAAGCACCCGGGATGATGGTGCCGAAGAGGCCGCCTGACGTGCTGAGCTTGTTAGCCATCTTCTGACCGCGGAATGAATTGAATGTTGCCGCCCAGTAAATCACCATCGCCACAATCAGGGTGTAGAACTTGTTGGATGCCAAAGCCGCATCAAAGCTCTCGGGCCATGCTATGTAGGCAAGGGAGGCAGCCCCGAACATCAGCACCGTCGGGAACCATATGACTATCGTCTGCCACTCAAGATACATCGCCGTCCATCCCCAGCGCGGGCCGAAAGCCTCCGACACCCATCGGTACAGACCGCCAGCCTTGGTGTAGGTTGATGCCAGTTCGGCGCATACGAGCGAAAACGGTACCAGAAATACTATCGCGGCAAAAATATAGTAGAATATCGACTGTATGCCGAATTTCGCCTCCGACGGCAGCCCCCTCATACTCAGGATGGATGTGATAATCATGATTGCCATCGCTACCATGGTCAGCGACCCCTTGGCGGTAGACACTATCTTCTTGCGCCCCGATGCCGTTACGGGCGACTCTGGATTGGGATTTGTCTTATTTGTCATATCGTGTATTTTTTATGGCATGATACTGCTATGATATATGTATAACATTCAGCAAGCAATGTTAGATAAATATACAGTGGTTTTAACACATCTATCCTGTGATGTTAAAAAATCTTGGGGGATGTATTGGGAAGTTATTGTGCATTTTCATTAACTTTGCGATTGTATATACTTCTACCTGACATAGATGAATTATTCTATTCTTGACTTTCTCGGGCTGTTAGGCTCGGTGGGCCTCTTCCTCTACGGAATGAAGGTCATGAGTGAAGGCCTACAGAAGGCTGCGGGCGACCGTCTCCGCAACATCCTTTCGGCTATGACCCGCAACCGGTTTACCGGATTGCTTACAGGGTGTCTTATCACAGCCTTGATACAAAGCTCGAGCGCGTCCACGGTGATGGTGGTCAGCTTTGTCAACGCCGGTCTGATGTCGCTCGCGCAGTCCATGGCGGTGATTATGGGTGCCAATGTCGGCACGACGTTCACGGCATGGATCATATCGCTCCTCGGCTTCTCGGTGGATGTGTCAGCGTTCGCGCTGCCTATCTTGGCGGTGGCTGTGCCTCTGCTGTTTGCCAAGAAAGGGCGCACAAAGTCCATCGGTGAATTCCTTGTAGGTTTCGCGCTGCTGTTCATGTCACTTGCGCAAATAAATCTGCATGTGCCTGATTTGCAGAGCAATCCTGAAATGTTTGCGTTCCTCCAGAGCTATGCCGACATGGGATATGGTTCAGTGCTCATATTCCTTGCAGTGGGTATCATCGTAACCATGGTGCTCCAGTCGTCGGCTGCGATGTTTGCTATAGTGCTGATTATGTGTTCGAAAGGATGGATCGATTTCGAATTGTCGTGTGCACTGGTGCTCGGATCCAATATCGGCACCACCATCACACCTATCATAGCCTCTATGAGCGGTAATGTCGCAGCGAAGCGCACCGCCATGGGGCATCTGCTTTTTAATGTACTCGGCACTGTGTGGACTCTTGCCGTATTCATGCCGTTTGTGGATCTCACTGCGTGGGTCACCGAGGCTATCGGTTCGGGCAATCCCGAGGGGTTGTCGCAATATGTGCGCCATCTCGAGGCTACAGATCCCGATATATATAATCATCTTTTCAACACCAATCCGCCCAACGAGATAAGCGAACGGCTCGCAGCATCGCAGGCTCGTGTGGCATCGCTGCAGGTCAGCGTATCTATAGGTCTGGCGATGTTCCATACATTGTTTAACCTGGTCAACGTTGCCATCATGATATGGCTGACACAGTTCTATGTCAAGGTGGTGATGTGGCTCGTGCCCTCGCGCAAGAACGAGGACGAGGAGTTCCAGCTCAAATTCATCTCAGGAGGTCTGGTCAATGCTTCGGAACTCAACCTCTCGCAGGCTGAGAAGGAGATTGCGGTGTTTGGCGAGCGCGTCCAGCGCATGATAGGTATGGCTCAGGAACTGGTGCACACCAAGGAGGGCACAGACGAGTTTACCAAACGGTTCTCGCGCCTTGAGAAATATGAGGAGATATCCGACCGCATGGAGATAGAGATAGCCCACTATCTCAACCGATGCGCCGAGGGTCGTCTGTCAAACGAAGGCAAGCTCCACATCGCCGCCATGCTCAGCATCGTCGCCGAAATCGAGAGCATAGCCGACTGCTGCTACGGAGCGGGCAAGATTATGCTCCGCAAGCATGAAAGCAATGCTGAGTTCAATCAGGAGATATATGACAATGTGGACAACATGTTTACTCAGGTATCGGCAGCAATGGCTAATATGCTCAAGCTGATCGGTGATATAGAGCACGTCCATGAAGCTGACATAATATCATCGTATAACCGCGAGCGCGAACTCAACAACATGCGCAACCAGCTGCGCGGCGAAAATGTCAACAATATCAATAACCGAGTTTACGAATATCAGAGCGGCATCTATTATATGGACCTCGTTAGCGACATAGAACGCATGGGCGACTATATAATCAATGTCGTCGATACGGTTAAAGAGCGGTTCCGCCGCCAGGTAGTGCGTTAAGAAACTGCAGATAAGATGCGTAAAATATTGCTGGTGATAATAGGAGTGGCGATGGCTGTGTTCATAGCCTCGCTTGCACTGACTGACCACACTAATGCCGGGGTGGTCACAGGGCGTCCACATCTGCGCCAGCAGACTGTGGATTTCGACATCAACATGCTTGCCGATTCATCGGCTGGATGGAACAGAGTGCTCGAAGAGATGCCAGGCAATACTCGCAAGATACGCATCAATATCATAGGACATCTGCGCGAGGTGTTCAATGACAGCAATCAGGTGCATTGGGCGGCAGCAGAGAGTATCGGCATCAAGCCTCTTACCGATACGCGGTCACATTTCGAGCCTGGGCGTGACCTTGTCAAGGTGGTGTCATGCCGTGATTTCTATGTAGATGAACTGACATATTCCTCTCCCTACCTCGTGCCTGAGGCTGCAACGCTGCTCCATGAGATAGGACGGCGGTTTAACGACAGTCTTGCCTCCCGTGGCGGAGGTGCCTACCGCATACGAGTCACCAGTGTGCTGCGCACTCCCGAAAGCGTGTCACGTCTGCGCCGTCGTAACCGCAATGCAGTAGACTCGTCGGTGCATCAGCTCGGCACCACATTTGACATCACCTACTCGCGGTTTGCATGCAGTGACTCGTCACAGCCACGCCGCAGTGCCGAAGATCTTAAGAATCTGCTCGGCGAGGTGCTCTACGGTCTGCGCAAAGAGGGCTGGTGCTATATAAAATTCGAGCGGCAGCAGCCATGCTACCATATCACCGCCCGTAAGCGTGACTGACAAGCCGCATGTAGTCGTCAGAGTGGCGAACAAATCGGGCTTCCGGCACCTTACTTGGTATATACCATATTCATACAATCTTAATCGTGGATACTCAGCCTCAAGACAATAAAGCAACCCACCCTGCCACACCGGCATCAGGTGATGGAAAGCCCTCCAAGCGTCGCCGCCCATTGTGGCTGCGTCTGATGAAATGGGTGTTGCTGACGGCTGTAGCTTTGGTGCTGCTTGTGCTTGGCGTGTTGGGGGTAGCAGTGTGGATTCTGACTCCTAAGAAACTGACTCCGATAGTGGAGCGTGTCGCTACGGAGTATCTTAATGCCGATGTCACTATAGGTCGTGTCGAGCTGACGTACTGGAGCACATTCCCCCAGCTCCATGTCAAGGTTGATTCCTTGAATATAGTCAGCCATTCCCTGAGAGGTCTAAGTGCTGCTGACCGAGACCGTCTCCCATCGGATGCCGACTCGCTGCTGAGTTTCACATCGCTTCAGGGCAAGGTCAATATCCCCTCGTTGATGCTGATGAAGGTGCAGTTGGAGGATATAGAGCTTGATCGTCCGGTGGTCAATATAGTATGTCTTAACGACTCTGTCAATAACTTTGACATACTTCCCCCTTCGGAGGAAGATACTGACACCACTTCTATGCCTGATATCACCATCAACAGGTTTTCGCTTCCCGGAGGTCTCAAGGCAGCTTATTTCAATGCTGCTGATACCACGGACATGCGTTTGGTGGTTACTCCGTCACAGTTTGCCACTGATAACAAGTCTACATATTCGGTATCCACAGGTGGGAATGCCCGGTTGGAAATAGCCGGTGTGGCACTGCCTCCGTCGGTCGATTTCAAACTTGACGGCAGGATTGTATGGGAAAGCCATCAGCCTTATGAGTTAGGACTGGAAGACTTTAATGTCGGATTAGGACCAGTGGAAGCAACGGTCAATACACAGCTTGATTTTGCCAGGGATTTGGTGGTCAAGTCATTTGACATGCAGATGCCTGAAGTGTCGGTCATGTCGGTGGTTGATTGGCTTCCGCAAGAATATGTGTCTTCGCTATCCGGAATGAAAACAGACCTGAAAGTGTCATTGTCGGCTAATTTGACTGCTCCATATGATTTAGGGGGCAAGGATTTGCCATCGGTTGACTTCTCAATTGATGTGCCTGACGGTTCACTTTCATATCAGCAGATGGTGCTCAAAACCTTCGGATTGGAGACGGCAGGGCATTTTGACGGACATGACATAGACCGCAGCGTCATCGATGTGAAGCGTCTGGTGGCTGTAGGAGAGGGTATAGGCTTAAGATTCACAGGCACAGCCACTCGGCTGTTGAGCGATCCGATAATCAAAGGTGTATTCAAGGGAGGAGTGGGCTTTGCCAAGCTGCCGTCGTCGTTGATGGGCATGCTGCCTTTTACGCTCAAAGGGCGGTTGATGATGGATGCCGACCTTGACCTTCGCCCAAGCTATTTTGACCGCTTGAATTTCCACAAGCTTAAGATTAACGGCAATGCTACGCTGACTGATTTCATACTGCACATGAATGACTCTACGGGAGATATCTATGCCCGGCATGCAACGCTCAAATTTGGCTCATCGTCTACTATCACCGCCAAGGATGGTCATCGGATAGACTCGTTGCTCACGGTGTCGCTGAAAGTCGATACCGCGTCATACATGATGGATAGTCTCGGGTTGACTGGCAGCGACATGCGTATGAGTCTTGGAGTGAGCAATAAGGCTGCATCGGCTGATACGGCGGTCGTCATCCCGCTCGGTCTCAATATCAGTGCCCAGCGTCTGCGCTACATCAACATGTCAGACAGCAGCAGCGTGATGCTGAAGTCTCCGAAAGTAGGCGGTGTCATCACGCGCTACAAAGACAGTAAGAAGCGCCCGATGATGATGACGCGGATTTCATCAGATGTCCTACGCTACCGCAGTCCCGAAGGGCGGATATCGCTGCGTGACCCGCAGGTACAGCTGCGGTTGCATCTCAACTCACGTCCACGCATGAACAAGCGTCTTGGAGCTATATTTGATTCCATATCTGTGGCGCGTCCGTCACTCCGCGCAGATTCGGTGTATGCGTTGGCACGTCAGGAACTGGCTGCCATGCGCAAGCGAAGACGTGCCGCTGCTGCCAACAAACCTCGTGCTCAGCGTGACAGCACTGATGTGCTTGACCTCCGCGCTGACAAGGAGACCCGTTCGCTGCTGATGTGGTGGGATGCATCTGGGCGCATCACAGCCAAGCGCGGTCGGGTGCTGACACCGTATTATCCGTTGCGTAATGTGGTCAGGGATATGGATATCTCGTTTGACATGGATTCATTGGTGATTCATAACACCAAGCTTAAAGTCGGGCGCAGTTCGCTGACGGTCAACGGTGTCATCAGCAACTACACCAATGCGATGCTGCGGAAGAATGCGGCGATGAATCTCCGTCTGAATCTGTCAGGCGACACCATCGACATCAACCAACTTGTCAATGCCTCGTTCTATGGAGCGGCATATGCTGAGAAGGTAGCAGAGGGAGCGACTTCTGCCGTCAGTATGGGTGATGATGTCAGTGATGATAAGTTGGAAAAGCAAGTGGAAAGCACGGCTGCTGACAGTGTGACCGGACCACTTCTTGTGCCGATGAATCTTGATGCTGATTTCAACATGTCATCGAAGGTGGTGCTTTACGAGGGGCTGACCCTACATGATTTCCGCGGAGTGGCGATGATGCACGAAGGTGCCATAAAGCTGACCGAACTCGGAGCTACCACCGATGCTGGACGAGTGAATCTCAATGCGCTATATTCGGCACCGACAAAAGATGAGATGACCCTCGGGATGGGGCTCGTGCTGACGAATTTCTACATAGAGAAATTCAACAAACTTTTCCCGACGGTCGACTCCATCTTGCCGGCACTCAACACTATATCCGGACGTATCAACGCCGAGATGGTAGCTACGACCGACATATTCCCTAATATGGATATCAATCTCGGGTCGCTCAGCGCATTGCTTACCATCAAGGGGGACTCCTTGGTGGTCATTGATCCTGACACCTACAAGACGATAAGCAAGTGGTTGATGTTCAAGAACAAAAACCGCAACATGATCGACAGCATATCGGCACAGGTCGCCATCGAGAACAACCAATTGGAGATATACCCCTTCATCTTCAATTTTGACCGTTACAAACTTGGTCTGATGGGCAACAACGACCTTGCCATGAACCTCAACTATCATGTTTCGGTGCTCAAATCGCCAATACCGTTTAAATTCGGCATCAACATCAAGGGTACTCCGGAGAACATGAAGATACGTCTCGGAGGGGCGAAGGTTAAAGAAAACATGGTGGTCGAGAGGGTGACGCTTGTTGATACCACCCGCATCAACCTCGTCAAGGAGATGGACCGCGTATTTCGCCGCGGTGTACGCAAAGCTCGCTTGAAGAGTCTCAATGCGCGTGGCAACAAGCCGGGCGATATGCTGCGAATTGATGATATTAAAAATGATACCATCTCTGCTGCTGATTCGGCAGTATTTGTCAAGGAAGGACTTCTGCCGCCGCCATCCTCTCCGTCTAAATAACAACCAAGAGATACATCAGATACAGTTATGACACAGATAAAATCAGCTATAAAGCGTTTCATGGAAGCGCATCAATACACACAGTTTGACCCTCGGGCTGCTCTCATAGATATGGACGGAGTGCTCTACGACTCCATGCCCCTCCATGCTTCGGCTTGGTATGACATGGTGACCGCCCACGGCATCAAGGCTACCCGTGATGAGTTTTTCGGCTACGAGGGCATGACAGGGGCTGCAACAATCAATCTGCTGTTTGAGCGCGAATACGGTCGCAATGCCACAGCCGACGAGGTCGCTGCCCTCTACAAGGAGAAGACTGAGAATTTTCATGCCCAGGGCGAGGCTCCACTGATGAAGGATGCCGACAAGATGCTTGGGATATTCACTCGCGAAGGGATGGAGCGAGTGCTGGTGACTGGCTCGGGTCAGACATCGCTGATAGAGCGCATCAGCCATGATTATCCCGGGGCATTCAAGCCTGAGAACTTCATCACTTCGCGAAGTGTGGCGCACGGCAAGCCTGACCCTGAACCGTATCTCAAGGCGATGAGATTAGTCGATGTCAAGCCGTGGCAGTCGATAGTCGTGGAAAATGCACCATGCGGAGTACGTGCCGGTGCACGAGCCGGAGCATTCACTGTAGGTGTGGCTACAGGTCCTATCCCTCTTGATGATCTGATGGAGGCAGGTGCAGCCTTAGCCTTTGATTCGATGGGGGCTTTTGTCAAGGCTCTTCCAGGGCTTATATCCGATCTCCGTGCTTACAACTCATAATCACAATCATATATGTCACAGCAACTTATCTTCACAGACAGCCCTGCTCTTGAGCTTGACCGCATAGTGGGCGACATTGATCCGACAGGACGCATATTCATACTCACCGATGACCACACTGCATCGCTCGTGTTGCCACGGCTGAGCGAGGAGAGTTACATAGTCCGTCAGGCTCAGGTAATAACCATCCCTTCAGGCGATGTCAACAAGTCACTTGATTCGCTTGCCCACATATGGGATTGCCTCGTGGACGGTGGCGCGACCCGTAAGTCGCTGATGGTCAATCTCGGAGGCGGCATGGTGACGGATATAGGCGGTTTTGCCGCTTCTACATTTAAGCGCGGCATCCGTTTCGTCAATATGCCTACGACGCTTCTTGCTGCCGTGGATGCGTCGGTTGGTGGCAAGACAGGCATAAATTTCCATGGTCTCAAAAATGAGATAGGGGTGTTCTCGCAAGCTGATGCGGTGATTATATCCACTACATATTTTGACACACTCCCGGTGGAGGAACTGCTTTCGGGCTACGGAGAGATGCTCAAACACGGACTGTTGGAATCGCTGGACTCGTTCAACAAGCTCATGGCATATGATGTCACTGCCCGTGACATGAAGGCTCTGCTCCCTATATTGGAGGAAAATGTGGATGTCAAGCGCAGGGTGGTTGAGGAAGATCCCACGGAGCGCGGTCTGCGCAAGGCTCTCAATCTCGGACATACCCCGGCGCATGCCTTCGAGTCGTGGGCGATGCATCGTCAAAAGCCCATACCCCACGGTTACGCTGTGGCTTTCGGTCTGCTCGTTGACCTGATACTATCGCATATGCTCTACGGATTTGACTCCGCAGTGTTGCAAAGATATGCCTCGACTCTCCGCGAACTCTACGGTACACTCCCCATCACATGCAGTGACTACGATGCCTTGATTGACTACATGCACCACGACAAGAAAAACGTCTCAGGCACCGACATCAATTTCTCGCTCCTCGAAGCTCCTGGCAAGGTGCACCTTGACAGCATAGTCCCTGAGGACAAGATCCGTCAGGCACTGGACATCTTCCGCGACCTCGTACAGTAAAGGTCGGCATATTAGACATATAAGTCGCATGAATCTTATAACTTATAAGATTCATGCGACTTAGCTTTTTGTTTGATTCAGTTGCTTACCAGGGGAGGAGGGAGGCGATGTCGGCGGCGATGAGGGTGGGGTCGAGGTGGCATTCCTTCATCAATTCGGAGACATTGTAGCGGTCACGGAACTGCTTGGGTAATCCGTAGCACTTGACCATCATAGGCGTGGGTCCGTAGAAGCGTGCTACTTTCTCGCCATATCCGCCATCAAGCATGCCGTCCTCGATTGTTACTATGAGTCGGTGATCTTTTTTGAGCATCTCCAACGTCGGTTCGTCAAGACCTGACAGGAAGCGCGGATTGATGAGGGTGGCATCTACTCCTTCTATGTTGTATTCCAAAATTCTCGTTGAGATTTAGAAAAGATTAACG
>CAMQYL010000033.1:0-28381 GCA_947039275.1 uncultured Bacteroidales bacterium
CCGCGACCCCAACCTTGGCAAGGTTGTGCTCTACCAACTGAGCTATTTTCGCAAGCGTTTTTCTTAATTGCTCTGCAAAGGTAGGAGCTTTTTGTGACATCTCCAAATTTTTCAGCGATTTTCTTCAAAAATTTCACAAAAACAGCGTTACAGGCACCTCCTATAGCCAGTTTCAGTCCGTGTGTAGGGACATGCCGTGGCATGTCCGCCTGCTGCAACTATACGATAGCGGTTGATGGGATGCGGACATGCCACGGCATGTCCCTACACACGGATTGAACACTGTGACAGCTTAAATCTCAAATATTGGGAGCGGTGACCATCTGCAGGTCTTTGACCTGCAAGCGCACTTCAAGGTACTTCTTCAGCTCATTGCGACGGCTTGCCGACATGGGCGCAGCGTAGCTTACGAGCGCGACCTCCACCGTGTCAAGCTTCTGCGTGGCGACATTGCCTGACACCATCTTGTCAATGGCTATATTCTTGACCTGTGGAAACAACACCTTTATCTCAGGCACTATTCGCCCGACTATGGTGTCCCGCTTGCACTGCATAGCAAGCACCGCACGAAGCGAATCAATCTCAATCTGCCTCCGCGCCAATGCCGTCTGGGCTATGTCATACATCTCACGGACAGTCCCCGTGCCGAGTTCAGCCTCCGAAGGCAGCTGCGGCGAATCGCTCTGGTAGATGTCAAGCGTGGCACCGCTGAGACCATAGAAACGGAGTTTGCCCACAAGCTCCATCTTCAGGCTGTCGGCAGGAAGCACTTTGCCTATAAGGGTTACGGAAATCTTCTCCTTGCCATGCTCCATAGTTGCGTTATGTCCGAGCACTTGAGTTGCTGGGAACTTCATCTCCGATGATATGAACCTCCCGACATTTTGTTGGAAACGTTCGTATCGGAGCATATTATATGTCAGGTACACGCTCGGCAGCATCGTCAGGATAGCGACGGTATAAACTATACGCTTGATGCGCCGGGCTCGCACGCTGTCAGCCACATCAGTCTTGTGATAGTTCATCAGCTTGACCCCGATAAATGTGGCGAGACCTATATATATGGAGTTTATCAGGAACAGATATGTAGCTCCGAAGAAATAGTTCATCTGCCATGTAGCCAACCCGTAGCCGGCAGTACACAGAGGCGGCATAAGTGCCGTGGCTATAGCCACACCGGGGATTACATTGCCTTTGTTTTTAGACGCAATTGCGAATATCCCAGCTGCTCCTCCGAAAAAGCCTATCAGCACATCATAGATAGTGGGCGACGTGCGCGCCAGCAGCTCGCTGTGACCGGAGCTGACAGGCGATATGAGGAAATAACATGTCGAGGCAAGCACCGACAGACCGGCTGCCACGGTCAGATTACGCAGGGACCGCTTAAGCAAAGCGAAATCTTCCACACCCACCGCAAGTCCAAGCCCGATGATAGGGCCCATCAGGGGTGATATGAGCATCGCTCCGATGATGACAGCCGTGGAGTTGGTGTTGAGACCGAGCGAAGCTATCAGTATCGCGAACACCAAAATCAGTATATTGGTACCCTTGAAGGATACGCCCTCACGTATTGACCGCTCAGCCTCATCCTGCGAGACCAAGTAGCCATTGAGCGAGAAGTAACCCTTAAGAGCGTCCCTGACTGTATCAAACGGCTGTTTCATCATCGTAAATCATCATTATGCCAATGCTGTTTATTTACCAAGTGAATTACATGAACGTAGGGACGCGGCGTGCCGCGTCATCGTATCAGGCGATATGTATCGCATTTGATGACGCGGCACGCCGCGTCCCTACATGTTATCAACAATCTTGAATCAAATCAGTTGAAAAGATTGCTATAGCTTTTGAGCAAAGCGTCAAAACGGGCATCGCCACGAAGAGGGGCAACATTAATGCCGCCGTCAAGAGCCTTTGTCCAGTTGTGATACGAAGCATATCCGGCTTTGAGGGCATCCTCCATATACTTGAATGCCTTGTCCTTGTCACCGCGCTGCGCCCAGTAGCATGCGGCATAGTAAGCGATTTCGCCGTCACTATCCTTGACATTGGCAGTCAGAGAGTCAATCCACGCATCACCGGCAGCAATATTGCCGAGAAACAGATCTGCGAAACCTCTGAGCGATGCCACCTGGTCGGCAGGATACTCCATCTTAAGCACATCCTCGTAGAATTGCTTAGCCTGCTCAGGCATGTTGAGATATATGCGGAGCACATCGCCACGATAGAAATAGTAGAGAGGATAGCGCCCATCAAGCTGCAACGCGCTGCCAAATGTAGAACTTGCCTCAGGATAGAGCTTGAAACCTTGCTGCGCTATGCCTTTGGCGATGAAAGCAGGTGCATATGTCTGGTCTTTCGCCAGAGCCTTGTCAGCGTTTTCGATAGCTGCCTTGTAAGCACCCTGGGCGCTCTTGATGAGCGACTTCATGACGTAGGCATCGCGGTTGTTGCTTGACGACCCGATGGCATAGTCAGCCTTCTCAAGAGCCTCGGTATATTTGCCGAGATTGTAGTAGCAGTCAGCCAGCTCGGTATAAAGACTCGGAAGATTGAGGAGATTATTGGTGTCGATATAGCTGAAATCGGCTATCGCGGGCAAATAGTGGAAATGAGCCTTGGCTATCATTGCGCGGATGTAGTACATCACACCGTTTCGAGGGTTCTTGTCGATTGCTTTCTGAAGTCCGGTCATCACCGCGGCATAGTCGGTGCATGCCAGTTCTGCCATTTCGCGCAGAGCCGCAGGCATCATGTTGCGGTCAAGCTGCAGGGCTATGGCATAGTCATCGACCGCATCGGCGTTGTTGCCCATCATACGGTACACCGAAGCCTGGCGCATATAAGATATAGCTTGCGACGGTTCCAGTTCCACACCCTGCTTGCAGAGCTTCTGCGCCGTGGCGATGTCATTTTCCTTGATAGCCACACGAGCCAGACCGAACAATGCCTCCTGGCTGCGGGGATTCAGACGCTGCAGCCCCTGATAGTCCTTCTTGGCAGCTGCGTAGTCACCCTTCTCAAACTCCAGATTGGCTATCTGATACAACGTACCGTAGTCCTTCGGGGACAAACCGAGAGCTTTCTTGTAATCGGCAAGAGCCTCGTCATACTTCTTCATCTGCTCGTAGATGCCGCCACGCAGGCTATAGGCATCAAACAGGAAGCCCTTGTCAGTGGCTGGAGCGGCATGAATGGCGGCATTGACATCGCTCAGAGCCTTGCCCAACTGGTTCTGACGGTAGTAACCGTTGCCACGGCTGTAGAGAGTCTTGAAATCCTTGGGATTCTCGGCGATAAGCTTGTCATAGGCTTTCATCGTGGCTTGCTGCATCTCCCGTCCTGTACGGGACATGCTCTGGGCATCGGCGGCGGGAGAGGCAAATAGGATGGTCGCCAAAGCACCAGCGGCCAGGAGTGATTGTAGTTTCATTTATTCGTTTTGATATGAATTGGTTGTTTTTTATTTTATCCTAATCAATTGCGTTTTGTAGGGACATGCCACGGCATGTCCGAAAATCCTATAAAGGCTGCCTACATACGGTCAGCCTCGTTGACAGCCTCGCGCAACACGGTCAGACGTCGCAGCAAAGCCGGCAGTCGGTCAAGTGCCAGCATGTTGGCACCGTCACTTTTGGCAACAGAGGGGTCATGATGCGTCTCCATGAACAAGCCGTCGATTCCGGCAGCGATACCGCAGCGGGCTATGGTCTCAATCAGTTCGGGTCTGCCGCCCGTGACACCCGCCATCTGGTTTGGCTGCTGCAGGGAGTGCGTAGCATCAAGTATCACAGGGCAGTCATTGCGCTTCATCACCGGGATGCCCCGGTAGTCAACTATCAAGTCCTGGTAGCCAAAGGTAGTGCCGCGCTCAGTAATCGCCACATCCTGGTTGCCAGCCTCAAAAACTTTCATCACCGCATGGCTCATGGATTCAGGCGACAGAAATTGTCCTTTCTTGATATTGACAGTGCGCCCTGTGCGGGCTGCAGCAACAAGCAGGTCGGTCTGACGGCACAGAAACGCCGGAATCTGCAATATGTCGACATATTCAGCTGCCATACGCGCCTCATCGGGCATATGTATATCGGTCACGACAGGCACACCGAAAGTCTCACGCACCTTGCGAAGGATTGCGAGTGCCTTTTCGTCACCGATGCCTGTAAATGAGTCGAGCCGAGAGCGGTTGGCTTTGCGGTATGACCCTTTGAACACATATGGTATGCCCAGCTCGGCTGTAACCGTCATGACCTTTTCGGCTATATCCATAGCCATGGACTCGCCTTCGATCACACACGGACCGGCAAGCAGGAAAAAGTTTTTAGAGCTGTCTTTAAGATGTTTGAGCCCTTGATATTGCATATATATGGAGGATTATGACAGTTGGAAGAAAGATTACATGCAAAAGTACGCAATAATATTAGATTAGCAGTTATCAGTCTGTTAAAAAAAGACTTACACGCACTCTTCGGCTACCAGCTCACGCATCGAAGCCATCAGATGCGACAAATCGGCATCCGAGATGACATATGGAGGCATTATATATATGCGCGTATCAAATGGGCGTATCCACACACCCTTGTCAACGCAACGCTTCTGGAACTCACCGACATTAACCGGACGCTCCATCTCTACAACCCCGATGCCGCCGAGCACTCTGACATCCTTAACTCCATCAAGGGAGGCAAGCGGTGACAGCCCATCGCGCATCATACGTTCAAGATGCGATATCCTTGCCACCATAGCCTCATCATCGCCCAAAAGCGACAGGGATGCTATAGCGACGGCACACGCCAGCGGATTTGCCATGAAGGTAGGACCGTGCATCATGCACCCTGCATCGCAGCGGCTGACATCCTCGGCTACTCTCCGCGACGCCATGACAGCAGCCATGGTCATATAGCCTCCTGTCAGCCCCTTGCCCACGGTCATTATGTCGGGCTCGACCCCGGCATGTTCCCATGCCATCTTGCGCCCTGTACGCCAGAATCCGGTGGCTATCTCATCAAAAATCAGCAACACTCCATAGCTGTCACACAGCCGACGTGCCTGACGCAGATACTCAGGATGGTAAAACCACATTCCGCCAGCACCCTGCACTATCGGCTCAAGTATGAGGGCGGCGATGGACTGGTGATGCTTTTGCAGCACATCTTCAAGCGGAGCGATGTCGGAAGGATCCCACTCTCCGTCAAACCGTGATGCCGGCTGCGGCACGAAATACCTCACTGGCAACGCGCTGCCGAAGAGTCCGTGCATACCCGTCACAGGGTCACAGACGCTCATTGCATTCCAGGTATCGCCGTGATAGCCTGAGCGTATGGTGACGAAGTTGGTCTTGCCATGGTCGCCAGTGCGTCCTATGGCTGCCTGTATAGCCATCTTCATGGCAACCTCGATGGCAACAGAGCCTGAGTCGGCATAGAATATGCAGTCCATCGATGGCGGAGCCATAGCCAGCAGCATCTTCCCCAGCATAATTGCGGGTTCATGCGTAAGCCCCCCGAACATCACATGACTCATACTGTCAATCTGCTTCTTGGCAGCCTCATTGAGCACAGGATTGTTGTAGCCGTGTATCACGCACCACCACGACGACATGCCGTCAATCAGTTCTCTACCGTCGGCAAGCCGCAGTCTGACACCTTCGGCTCCCACCACCTTATATGTAGGCAGCGGCTCAGAGATGGAAGTATAGGGATGCCACAAGTGCTCCCGATCCCACGCATCATGTAAAGCCTCATCGGCGCAAATATCTATTTTATCCATAATGTGACAATCTAAGGTACATGTAAAGTTACCCATTTACCCCGTAGTTTACAAATCCTGTATTTGTACTTCAACACATCCTCGCATAGACTGGCTATGTTTGAGCAAAAATGAGTAACTTTGCAGTGTTATGACTTTTATTGATATCGTCATTGTGATCGTGCTGCTCGGAGGGCTCGCTGTGGGCTTCTCGCGCGGCATCACACGCAGCCTCGGCAGCGTGGCTGCCATCGTTGTGGCTGTGCTTGCTTGCCACACTATCGGCAGCGGGCAGAGCATCCCGACCAACATACTGATTTTCGCCGCGGCATACATCCTGGTCATGCTGCTGTCGTCAGTCATCCACAAGATGGTCAAGATGACGTTTCTCAAACCGCTTGACCGCCTGGCAGGTGCGGCTTTCGTGGCTGTGGAATATATGACCGGGCTGAGCCTGCTGATGAACCTGTGGATATGGCTCCGCTCCATGACCTCTACGCCCGAGACGGCATGGATAGGCGATGTGTGGGCGCAGAAAGTCATAGCGTTAGGACCATGGCTGATGGGCTGCCTGTCAACTTTGAGTCACTGACATGCGTTATATTCCTGTTAACCCCTACAAGGAAGATGGACAAAGAATTAGATAAAGAAAACTTAGACGAGAAGCCTGACACCAGCCAGAACAAGGCTGAACATCCCGATGACATCATCCATGAGGTCACCGGGAGCGAATACAAATACGGCTTCACGTCCGATATAGATACCGACATCATCCCCGTGGGACTGAGCGAGGATGTCATCCGCCTCATTTCTGCCAAGAAAGAGGAGCCGGAGTGGCTGCTAGAGTTCCGCCTGAAGGCTTACCGCAAGTGGCTGACGATGAAGATGCCGACATGGGCGCATCTTGACATCCCCCCTATCGATTACCAAGCCATCAGCTACTTCGCCGCGCCCAAAAAGAAGGACGGTCCGAAATCGATGGACGATGTGGATCCGGAGCTTATCAAAACCTTTGACAAGCTCGGCATACCTCTTGAAGAACGCGCCGCGCTTACCGGTATGGCAGTAGATGCGGTCATGGACTCCGTGAGCGTCAAGACCACCCACCGCGAGAAGCTGGCAGAGTTAGGCATCATATTCTGCTCGTTCAGCGAGGCTGTGCGTGATTATCCCGACTTGGTCAAGAAGTATCTCGGCACGGTAGTACCCCCGACCGACAACTATTTCGCCGCACTGAACTCGGCAGTGTTCTCCGACGGCTCGTTTGTCTACATCCCCAAAGGGGTACGCTGCCCGATGGAGCTGTCGACCTACTTCCGCATCAACGCCGCCGGCACTGGTCAGTTCGAGCGCACACTGATTGTGGCTGACGATGACAGTTACGTCAGCTATCTCGAAGGTTGCACAGCCCCGATGCGTGACGAGAACCAGCTCCACGCAGCCATCGTAGAGATCATCATCGAGCATCGCGCCGAGGTCAAGTACTCCACAGTCCAGAACTGGTGGGCTGGCGACAAGGAAGGCAAGGGCGGCATCTACAATTTCGTCACCAAACGCGGACTCTGCCGCGGTGACCACAGTAAACTCTCGTGGACGCAGGTCGAGACCGGCTCCGCAATCACATGGAAGTATCCCTCCACCATACTAAAGGGAGAGTCGAGCGTCAGCGAATTTTACAGCGTGGCAGTCACTAACAACTACCAACAAGCCGACACCGGCACCAAAATGATACATCTCGGCAAAAATTCCCGCTCCACCATAGTCAGCAAGGGCATCTCCGCCGGGCACTCGCAAAACTCCTACCGCGGACTGGTCAAGGTAGCCCCTAAAGCCACCGGCTGCCGCAACTACACCCAGTGCGACTCGCTGCTGCTAAGCTCTATATGCGGCGCCCACACGTTCCCCTACATCGACGTACTCAACGACTCAAGCGTAGTGGAACACGAAGCCACCACCTCCAAAATCTCCGAGGACCAGATCTTCTACTGCAACCAGCGCGGCATCTCCACCGAGGATGCCGTAGCCCTGATAGTCAACGGCTACGCCAAAGAGGTCATGAACAAGCTCCCCATGGAGTTTGCCGTCGAGGCTCAGAAGCTCCTCGCCGTCACCCTCGAAGGCTCCGTCGGCTGACGGAAAATGAAACAATTTTGTAGGGACAACGATAATGGAATATACAGACAACGATATGAGTGATAATCTTCTTCTCGATGTAAAAGATTTGCATGCCTCGATAGAGGGCAAAGAGATACTCAAAGGCATCAACCTGCAGGTACGCCCTGGTGAGGTGCATGCCATCATGGGTCCTAACGGATCAGGCAAGAGCACCCTCAGCGAGGTGCTCGCCGGTGACCCGGCATTCACTGTCACCGGAGGCGAGGTGGACTTCCACGGCATGGATCTGCTGAGCCTCTCGCCTGAGGACCGCAGCCACGAGGGACTGTTTCTCTCATTCCAGTACCCTGTGGAGATACCTGGGGTATCAATGGTCAACTTCATGCGTGCCGCCCTCAATGCCAAGCGCAAATATTTCGGCGAGGATCCGATGTCGGCTGGCGATTTCCTCAAACTGATGCGCCAGAAACGCGCCATCGTGGAGCTTGACAACAAGCTCGCGTCACGTTCGGTCAACGAGGGCTTCTCAGGCGGCGAGAAGAAGCGCAACGAGATATTCCAGATGGCTGTACTCGAGCCACGCCTGAGCATCCTTGACGAGACCGACAGCGGACTCGACATCGACGCACTCCGCATAGTGGCTGGCGGTGTCAACAAGCTCCGAAGCGATGACAACTCCACCATAGTCATCACCCACTACCAGCGTCTGCTCGACTACATCAAGCCTGACTTCGTGCACATCCTCTACAATGGCAGAATAGTCATGACGGGAGGACCAGAACTCGCCCTTGAGCTTGAAGAACGTGGCTATGACTGGATTAAGGAAGCTAACTGATTACAACCATGAGCAGTCTCCAGCAATACATAGACCTCTACCGCGACAACCACGAAGCCCTTGACCGAGGCAGTGCTCCCTTGCTCAACGCGATGCGCCCTGCAGCCCTCAAGGCTCTCGAGGGAGCGCGTCTGCCCGACACCTGTGACGAGCGCAGCCAATACACATCGGTCGAACAGATGTTTGCCCCTGACTACGGTGTCAACATCGCACGTGTCAACATACCTGTAGACATCGCTGCTACCTTTGCCTGCAATCTTCCCAACCTGTCGACCCTGATGGGCATAGTGGTCAACGATTTCTTCACTCCGACATCCACGCTCGTCAACCGTCTGCCCCAAGGAGTCATATTCGACTCACTCCGCAAGGTAGCCACTGAGCACCCTGACATCATCGAGAAATATCTTAACAAGATAGCTCCGCAGACCGACAGCGGCGTGGCACTCAACACACTCATGATGCAAGACGGCGTGGTCATATACGTGCCCCAGCACGTAGAACTGGCAAAACCGCTCCAGTTGGTCAACATATTCAGCTCTCCCACCCCGCTGATGGCAGCACGCCGTCTGCTCATCATACTCGAGGACGGAGCCAAAGCCGATGTGGTGGTATGTGACCACACCCAGGACGACGCCCAGCAGTATCTCGCATCGCAAGTCACAGAAATCAGCCTCGGACGCGATGCCTCACTCGGACTGTACACGCTTGAAGAAGCATCGCTCCGCACCTCACGCTATGCGCAGACCTATGTCAAGCAACACGATAACTCGCGCCTCAACCACCACTACGCCGCCTTGGCTACCGGAGTGACGCGCAACGAGTTTACCGTCGACCTCATAGGCGAGCATGCCGAGTCGCTTCTGACCGGCATGGCTATAGGCATGGACCGCGAACATATAGACTGCAACACAGCCATCAACCACCGCGTAGCCCGATGTCACAGCAACCAGGTGTTCCGCTACGTCATGGGAGGCACCTCGGAGGGTGTATTTGACGGAGGCATCGTGGTCACGCCAGAAGCCCCCTACACCGTGGCTTACCAAAGCAACCGCAATGTGCTTGCCACCGCCGAAGCGCGCATGCACTCCAAACCGCGCTTGGAGATATACAACGATGAAGTCAAGTGTAGTCACGGAGCTACCATCGGGCAACTCAATGAGGAAGCTCTATTCTATATGCGTTCACGAGGCATACCAGCCGCTGAAGCTCGCGTGATGCTGATGCAGGCTTTCATGGCAGATGTAATCGACACCGTAGGTCTTGAATCATTGCGTGACCGTCTGCGCCATCTTGTAGAGATGCGTTTCAGCGGGCAGGCTGCCACCTGCCGCCGCTGTTCCGAACCTACCGACAACTAACACGACACACTACAGACATGTTTGACACAGCCGCCTACCGCAAGGAATTTCCGATACTCGAGCGCAAGGTCTCGGGCTACCCATTGGTGTACCTTGACAACACCGCCACCACCCAGACTCCGCGCCAAGTGGTAGAGGCGATTGACAACATGTACTACCACACCAAAGCCAACGTGCACCGAGGGGTGCACACCCTCAGCCAGGAGGCTACAGACCTCCAGGAAGCTACACGCGAGAGGGTCAGAGCCTTTATCAATGCAGCCTCGACCGATGAGATAATCTTCACGCGAGGCACCACCGAGAGCATCAACCTTGTGGCATCATCGTTTGGCAGCCTCTTGGAGGACGGCGCGGAAATCATCCTGACCGTCATGGAGCATCATGCCAACATAGTCCCCTGGCAACTGCTCCAGCGCACCAAGGATGTCACCCTCGTGCCCATCGGCATCAATCCCGACGGCTCACTCGATATGGAAGCTCTGCGAAAGGCTTTCAATGAGCGCACACGCTTAGTGAGCCTCTGCCACATCAGCAATGTGCTCGGCACCGTCAACCCGGTCAAGGAAATCATAGATATGGCTCACTGCCACGGTGTACCTGTGTTGATTGACGGCGCACAAGCCATAGGACACATGAAAGTGGACGTGAAGTCACTTGATGCGGACTTCTACGTATTCTCAAGCCACAAGATGTATGGACCAGCCGGCGTGGGTGTGCTCTACGGCAAAGAGAAATGGCTTGAAAAGATGCCTCCCTATCAAGGCGGCGGCGAGATGATAGGTCATGTTTCATTTGAGAAGACCACCTTTGCCGCGCTGCCGTTTAAGTTTGAAGCGGGCACGCCCGATTTCGTTGACATCTCGGCATTCCACTCTGCCATCGACTACCTTGAAGGCATCGGACAGGAGCGCATCGAAGCCCACGAGACCGAACTGCTTGACTACACCACCGCCAAGATGCTTGAAATCCCCGGGATGCGCATTTTCGGCACCGCCCCGGGCAAAGCCCCGATAATATCTTTCTTAGTAGGCAATATCCACCACTACGACATGGGCATGCTGCTTGACAAACTCGGAGTGGCCGTGCGCACAGGCCATCACTGCGCCCAGCCGCTGATGCACACCCTCAGCATCGAAGGCTGTGTCCGCGCCTCATTTGCCCTCTACAACACCCGCGAAGAAGCCGACACCTTCCTCGCCGCCCTCCACCGCATCATCCCTATGCTCTCCTGATGCTATGAGATACACACCTGAGAATATCACAAAACTGGAGCCAGACGAAATATTCGTATTTGGCAGCAACCTCGATGGGATGCATTATGGTGGTGCAGCCCGCGTGGCACACGAACGCTTCGGAGCTGTCATGGGACAGGGCGTAGGCATCCAGGGACAGTCATACGCCATACCGACGATGCAGGGCGGCGTAGACACCATCCGTCCCTATGTTGACGATTTTCTTGACCTTGCTTATGAGTGGGATCAGAACACCTTCCTTGTCACACGCATAGGTTGCGGCATAGCAGGCTTCTCCGATGAAGAGATAGCGCCACTGTTTGACCGCGCCCTTGACCTGTACAATGTCGTTCTCCCCAAGTCATTTGTTGACATACTTGTGCGCCGCCGCAAAGCCGCTGGCAGACCCCTACCTCCGGGATTTCAGCCATAAAGAGCACATAAGGGTGTCGCACAACACCACATATAATTTGTAGGGACATGCCGTGGCATGTCCGCCATACACATTCGGGATGACGCCTGAGATGCGGACATGCCGTGGCATGTCCCTACAGCGGGGGATTACCTATGTCATTTTGACATCTGGGGCACCCTCTATTTGGCAGTCAGTGCGGAAACAGGGAGGAGGATCAAGCCGCAAGCCGCACCTACGAGGGCTGTGACAGCCAGCCCCGGGATAGCATACAGGTAGTCAAGTATAGCAGATGCTCCAGAAATGATGACAAGGACAGGGAAAACCGCTATCCATGCCATGGACAAGTAGCTACATTTAGGGTGCATATCTTCGCTAATGTCAATATCGGCATAGAGCTTACCGGTGAAGATTTCCAGCAGACTCCATAGCAAGAAGAAAGTCATTACGCCGAACAGGAAGCTCATGGTGGATGCAGATATCGATGCTGTCAGTGACAATATCGAACAGATAACTACCAATGCGAAAGTAAGAGCAAGAGTAACGAAATAAAAACGGGTAATGTACATAGATTATGAATGAATGGGTTTATATATCGTAATTATTTGTGCAAATTTACGAATAAATTATCTTATCTAAGCGAGAATCTGCAACATAATCAACACCAAAGAACTTTAGTAGGGGCAATAATGTTGATAGTGATATCAGGGTATTTGTAGAATACTTGCTTCAATTTTTGTTAACCTTAAGTTATATTTATGAGACACATCTACTCCTCAGTGGTGATGTGGATGACTCTCGGGCTGCCGCTTGCCGCGTCGGCTCAGGTTGTCACTACGTCCCCTGCCATCGTGCAGACCGATTCCAAGAACATAGTCATCACCTTCCATGCCGACCAGGGCAGCAAAGGACTGATGGGCGCGACATCAAGCACCAAGGTCTATGCACATACAGGCGTAATCACCGACAAGAGCGACGGACAGTGGGCGTATGCTCCGACATGGCTTGACAACGCCGCAAAATACCAGCTTAAATACGTAGCAGCCAACACTTGGACGCTGTCAATACCTGACATAACTACATACTACGGCATCAAGAGCGGAGAGACCGTCGAGAAGCTGGCATTCGTGTTCCGCGATGCCACAGGCTCCAAAGAGGGCAAGACGGCGTCAGGCGGCGACATCTTCGTAGACGTATTGCCTCCCGGTTTCCAGATGGTATTAGAGAGCGACCTCGACGGAGGGATGCTGACAGACAACACCCCTGTCAAATTCACTGTCAACACCACAGGCAATGCCGACATCAGCCTGTATGTCAACAACGAAAGCTCCACACCGATAGCATCCGGCACTGCCACTGACCAGTTGCAGACATCATATTCGTTCACTTCTCCTGGCGATTACACAGTAATCGCCGTGGCAAAATCAGGCAATGTGACACGCCGCCAGACCCTTCAGGTCGCCCGACTCAACGCCACCTTATCTGAGAACTATCCCGGAGGGGTACCAAAGATGGGAGCAGTGGCCAATGCTGACGGCTCGGTGACATTCTGTCTCGCAGCTCCCAAAAAGAACAGTGCTGTAATCGTAGGTTCGTGGAACGATTACGCAGTCAGCGCTCGTAACCAGATGTACCGTCAGGATTATCAGGGTAACACATATTTCTGGACCACCGTAAGCGGTCTTAAGCCTGCCACCGACTATATCTATTATTATATAATCGACGGCGGTGTCAGCGTAGGCGACCCATACGCACGATTAGTGCTTGACCCATGGAACGACAAATATATCCCAGCATCCGTATTTCCCAATCTCCCTGCTTATCCCGAAGATAAGGTACAGAATGTCCCCTTGGCAGTTTACAACAGCGCACGCGACGCATACGACTGGAAGATCAAGAATTTCAAAGGCGTAGACCAGAGCGACCTCATCATCTACGAGCTACTCATCCGCGACTTCACCGGCACCGAGGGAAAAGCCGAGGGCAACGGCACTCTGCGCGGCGTAATCGACAAGCTCGACTACATCAAGGGGCTGGGGGTCAATGCTGTGGAACTGCTCCCCATAATGGAATTCAACGGCAACAACTCGTGGGGCTACAACACCAACTTCTACTTCGCCCCTGACAAAGCATACGGCACCCCCGACGATTACCGTCTGCTCGTAGACGAGTGCCACCGCCGCGGCATGGCGGTCATCCTCGACATCGTATTTAACCAGAGCGACGGTCTACACCCATGGTATCAGATGTACCCGATAGCCCAAAATCCGTTTTACAACGGCACCGCACCCCACGGATACAGCGTGCTCAATGACTGGAACCAGGATAATCCCCTCGTGCAGCAGCAGTGGCACGATGCTCTCGCCTACTGGATGGAGGCTTACAATGTGGACGGCTTCCGCTTTGACCTCGTGAAGGGACTGGGCAACAACACCAGCTACGGAGCCACCTACAATGCCGCCACTAACACATGGAGCGGCGTGACCGATGCCAAGACAAACGCATACAACGCTACCCGAGTAGCCCGCATGAAGACTCTCCATGATGCCATGCGGAAAGTAAAACCCGATACATATTTCATCAACGAAAACCTCGCCACACCCAAGGAGGAGAACGAGATGGCACAAGACGGTGAAATCAACTGGGCGAATATCAACACCGAGTCGTGCCAGTTTGCCATGGGCTTCTCATCCAACTCCAATCTGCGCCGCTTCTATGCTCCGGATGACAGTCGCACATGGGGCTCAACCGTCTCATATGCTGAGAGCCATGATGAGGAGCGCATGGCATACAAACAGACACAGTATGGAGCTAATGGCGTAAAAGGAAACATCCCGATGTCGATGCGCCGACTCGGATCTGTGGCAGCCCAGATGCTCATGGCTCCCGGAGCGCACATGATATGGCAGTTCCAGGAATTCGGTGCCGACCAAACTACAAAAAACGCCAACGGCGGTAACAACACCGACCCCAAGAAGGTCATATGGAGCTATCTTGACAACCCTGACCGCGCGGGCCTGGCACAGAACTACCGCGAACTCAACGCCATACGCGCCAACAATCCCCAACTGTTCAAGCAGGGCGTCAGCACTACAATGCAATGTTCCGCCAACAACTGGGCAAACGGACGTTACATAGCACTTACAGACGGCAGTGCCGAACTGTATTGCGTCATCAACCCCAACATATCGGGCAGCCGAGCCATCAGCGTGCCGATGAAGCAGGATGCTTCCAAGTACCAGATACTCTCCAAGAGCTACAACGTAGAACCGCAAATCGGCAATAAGAGCATCACCCTGCCAGCCGGAGCCTACGTGGTGATAGGAACCAAAGATCTTGCCGACAGAGATGAAATCATGATTGACGGCACCGGCAGCAATGTCAACGTCTACGGTGGTGAAGGCTGCATCATCATTGACGGTGCATATGACCACGCCGATGTCTACGACATCAGCGGCAGCCGCACCAACCGCACCGAGTCACTGGCTCCTGGCATCTACGTAGTAGTGGTCGATGGCAACACCTCCAAGGTGGCAGTCCGCTAAAGGACTCTAAAGACGTTAAGGTCATTAAGGTCACTAAGGACTTTAATGACCTTAATTATTTTAAGCCTGGCGGGTGATATGGGCACCGAGTGCGTTAAGGCGGTTGTCGATATCTTCATAACCGCGATCAATCTGCTCGATGCCGCCGATTACCGAACGTCCTGGAGCTGACATGGCAGCAAGAAGCATAGCCATGCCGGCGCGTATGTCAGGCGACTTGGTAAATGCAGGGTGCAAATCCACCTTGTGGTCAAGTCCGATGACCACAGCACGGTGAGGGTCGCAGAGTATAATCTGCGCACCCATCTCTATCAGATGGTCCACGAAGAACAGGCGGCTCTCAAACATCTTCTGATGTATAAGCACTGAGCCTGAGCACTGCACGGCAGCCACAAGCATCACACTCAGCAAGTCAGGCGAGATGCCTGGCCAAGGTGCATCGGCAATAGTCAGCACAGATCCGTCAAGAGCTTTCTCTATCTCATAACTCTCCTTGGCTGGGATGAAGAGGTCATCGCCCTGCTCCTCCACATCGATGCCGAGACGGCGGAATGCTTCGGGGATGATGCCGAGATTGCGTATGGACACATCGCGGATGGTCAGGCTGCTCCGCGTGATAGCCGCCATGGCTATGAAACTGCCTATCTCTATCATGTCAGGCAACACGGTGTGCTCTGCTCCATGGAGCATACCGCCCCCGGTGCCGTGTATGGTCACGAGATTACTCCCTATGCCGTCAATCTCCACGCCCATTGCAGTCAGCAGACGGCAGAGCTGCTGGAGGTATGGCTCACAGGCGGCATTGTAGATAGTAGTATCGCCCTGAGCCATCGTGGCTGCCATGATTATATTGGCGGTGCCTGTGACACTCGCCTCATCAAGAAGCATATAGCAGCCTTGGAGCTGCGTTCCTTGCGGCAACGAAAGCTTGTAGGCATGTCGCGAATCGTCATAATCAAGTGAGGCGCCAAGGTTAAGCATGCCCTGGATGTGTGTGTCTACCTTGCGGCGACCGATTTTGTCACCTCCCGGTTTGGCAAACCATGCGCTGCCAAGACGGGCAAGCAGCGGACCGACCACAAGTACCGAGCCGCGCAGCCGGGCACAGCGGCGGGTGAAATCCTCGCTCTCAAGATATGATGCGTCTATATTTTTTGCGGTGAACGTGTAGTGACCCTTTTCATGGCGCACCACATCCACGCCCATAGCTTCAAGCAGGGCTATGAGATTCACTACATCGCTGATTTCGGGTATGTTCTTTATGTTTACAGGCTGGTCGGAGAGAAGTACCGCGCTGATGACTTGCAGAGCCTCGTTTTTCGCGCCCTGCGGAGTAATTTCGCCACTAAGGGTGTGGCCGCCTTCAATTATAAACTCGCTCATTAACTGTATTTTATGACGTAGGGAACGTTTATATTTTGACCACTTCACACTCAAGGGTTATGCCATAGGCATCCATGACGCGCTGGCGCACCATTTCCTCTAAAGCGAGGATATCGGCAGCCGTGGCAGTGTAGCCGTCGTTGACCAGCACAAGGGGCTGCTTGGACCATAGGGATGCTCCGCCCGCCCGCATGTCACGGCAACCGGCATGGTCTATGAGCCACGCTGCCGAGAGTTTGACCTCTCCATCAGGCTGACGGAATGCCGGAGCCTCGGGATTGGCATCACTGAAAGCCTTCCCTATAGCAGATTCTACCACAGGATTTTTAAAGTAGCTGCCTACGCTACCCACCACGCCTACATCGGGCAACTTGG
The DNA here is from genome assembly GCA_947039275.1 of uncultured Bacteroidales bacterium. Classification (GTDB taxonomy): domain Bacteria; phylum Bacteroidota; class Bacteroidia; order Bacteroidales; family Muribaculaceae; genus Amulumruptor. Next base: position 17,004 of record CAMQYL010000033.1, read on the forward strand.
AACGGCGCATCGCTATCACGGCATCGCGCATGTGCTGAGGGGTAAGCCGCGCTATGTCTCTGACAGCCTCTGCGAGAGCCTTGTAGCCGAGACGCGGGGCTGGTGATGCCGACAGACATACATCCACCGCAGTGACGATATACCGCGAAGCATTATTCTCATTCTTAAACATGGAGTGGCGGTAGCCGTAATCAAGCTGCGATGCCGGAATTGTCACCACCGAGCCTGTCTGCTTGTCATAGGCATCCACGGCGATGACCACATCGGCAAGTTCAGCACCATAAGCACCGACATTCTGCACTGCCGCACCTCCGATATGACCAGGGATGAGCGAAAGGTTTTCCAGACCCCATAATCCAAGTCGGCATGTGATGGCAATGATGTCGTCAAGCACTAATCCGGCATCGATATGCATGACCACCTGTCGGAGAGAGCCATCGGCATCCATGACAGGGGTAGCCTGATAAGTGCGCATGGACGGGTGCAGAAGAGTCTTATGCAGAGGAGAAGTCACAAACAGCATATTGCTGCCTCCACCTATCACAACAGCATCATCAAGCAGACCCTGCTTCTGCATATGCGGCAAGTCAGCAGCTGACGAGAAACAGACCAGCCGATCAACCACCGCAGCTGTCCCCATTGAAGTCATCGGGGCTATGTCTTTGTCAGATACAATCGATACCATAGCGTTGCTTGATGTAGAACAGTACGACATCTGCCACCTGATCCATTGACATCAACGATGTGTTGATGCAGAGATCATAGGTGGCAGCATTGCCCCAGCGGCGGTCAGTGAAGAAATTATAGTATGCCGCACGGATTTTATTGGTGCGGGCAGCGAGAGCCTTTGCCTCCTGATGGGTCTTGACATCACCACGCTCCATGATACGGCGTGCGCAGTCCTCGTCAGAGGCATGGAGAAACACATTTACACAACGCGGATGGTCACGCAGTATGTAGTCGGAAGTACGCCCCACAATCACACATGACTCCTTGCGACCGAGCTCGCGGATGTAATCGCTCTGGATGGCATAAAGATTGTCATCGCTGATAGCCGACGGGGTAGCATAGAAATTGACCGGAGAATGCCCGAAAGTGAACGACATCACCCCCGACAGAAACGAAGGTGTGCGCTCGTCCTTCGATGCCAGATACTCAGGCGGCATGCCAGCCTGGCGCGCCACATCTATCAAAAGTTCCTTGTCATAGTAGCCTATGCCAAGCCGTGATGCAAGCAGACGTCCGAGTTCACGTCCGCCACAGCCCATCTGCCGACCTATTGTGATAATCAGCGGAGCATCGTCATGTGATGATTGCATGATACTGTATATCTTATTTTTTCTTCTTGAAATAATCGTTGTGTATCTTGATGCCAAACACTATGATGCTTGACACCGTAGTGATGGTGTTGGTCACCACCAAAGGGATGTTTCCGAGCATGAGTCCCTGGATTACAAAGAACACACTGCCGGCTCCGAGGAGGAGGAAGGTGGGGAGAGCGATACCGTCGGTCTGTCGGGTGCGTATAGTGTACCACGCCTGAGGGAGATAGCCGAGTACCATACAGATAGCGGCAGTATAGCCGACGATGTTGACAATAAGTTCGTGAGTCATGGTATATAGATGGATTTAAGGTTATGAGAAAAGACAAAAATAGCGAATAAATCGCAAAAGTGCAATATCAACGGCAAGAAGCGATGCGACTGACGATGGCACGTGCCGTAGTCATAGCCGGAGTAGCATTGCCGAGGCGTGTGCGCATCAGGGCATAGCTGCGCTCCATGGCATCGCGCCCGTGGGTTCCTGGCAGCAATTCAGCCAATTCAGCCGCGACACGCTCAGGGGTGCAATGATGGAGAAGCATCTCCGGTATAATCTCCTCGCCCATGATGAGATTAGGGAGTGTCACAAAGGAGATACTGAGCAGACGGCGCATCAACTCATAGGATATCCGTGAGCCGTTGGCACGATAGCATGCCACCTGCGGGGTGCCCACCAAAGCGCACTCCAGCGTAGCAGTCCCCGATGTGACAAGAGCCACCGAGGCAGATGACATCAGTTCGAGCGACGAATCATAATAGACCGGGATATCGGGCATCAGCGACTCATAGAAATCAAGTGGTATGCCCGGAGCCCCGGCTATCACCGGGCTGAGCGACCCTGCAAACATGCCGGCGACCGCCGCCATAACAGGCAGATTGTTACGTATCTCTCCCATGCGGCTGCCAGGCACGAGCGCCAGCAGAGGCTGATCTGACACTATAGGCACAAGGTCGGGCAACGCGGCATCGACCTCTTCGACCGACGGATTGCCCACATAGGTCACCTTCATGCCATGACGCTCGTAAAACTCCTGTTCGAACGGCAGGATGCAGAACACCTCGGTGCAATAACGTCGTATGCTCTTGACGCGCCACTCCTTCCATGCCCATACCTTCGGGGGGATGTAATAAAACACCGGGATACCCAGTCTGTGAGCCTCCTTGGCTATCTTCAGGTTAAAGCTAGGATAGTCTATCAGTATGACCGCATCAGGTCGGCAGCGCACGGCATCAATTGCCACCCGCAGATTGGCACGTATATCGGGGAGATGGCGCAGCACCTCGCTGAATCCCATGTAAGCCATGTCGCGGATATGCACCAGAGGCTCCGAGCCGGCAGCCGCCGACATGCGGTCGCCACCGAGAAACGAGAAGCACGCGCCCTCATCGACGCTACGGAGAGCATCAATGAGGGCTGCGGCATGAAGATCGCCGGAGGCTTCCCCGGCAGATATGAAATAACGCATCAGTGTGATGTCGGTTTGCGACGACGGAGCACCATGGCAGTGCGCGAGGGTAGGTATAGTTTGAGCCACTCGATGCCGTGGGGCGAATAGAGGGGGTCAAACTGGGTGAGGTGGCTCACGCTCTCGTCGATGTTGTCATAGCCCCCGAAGCGCGGATTGTCACTTGAGAGCACCACATCATATTCGCCAGAAGGCGCCAGAATGCCGTAGTCGGTAAACGAATTAAACGGACTGAAATTAAACACGAACACCAGATCGCCACGCTTGAATGCCAGCACCTGGTCATCGTCCTTCTCCCAGAGCTTCTCAATGGGGAGAGCCTGGAAGTTGTAGACGTTGCCGATGAGCGAAATCATCGCGTTGTCAAAGTTGTTGAGGAACTGGTACTTGAGATCCGTGCGGTCCACAAGATCCCACTGGCGGCGGGCATACTTGTAGCTCCAGCCATTGCCCTCGCGAGGGAAGTCTATCCACTCTGGGTGACCGAATTCGTTGCCCATGAAGTTGAGATAACCTCCGTTGATGGTGGCGCACGTAGCCAGACGCATCATCTTGTGCAGAGCCATGCCTCGGGCAACAGTCATGTTGTCGTCACCAACCATCATGTGCCAGTACATCTGATCATCAATGAGCCAGAAAATCGTAGTTTTGTCGCCCACAAGAGCCTGATCATGGCTTTCAACATAGCTGATGGTCTTTTCATCGGCGCGGCGGTTGGTAAGCTCCCAGAATATGCTTGTGGGATGCCAGTCCTCATCCTTGCGCTCCTTGAGGGTCTTGATCCAGTAGTCGGGAATGCCCATAGCCATGCGGTAGTCAAAACCGATGCCGCCGTCCTTGACCGGGATAGCGAGACCGGGCATGCCGCTCATCTCCTCGGCGATGGTGATGGCACGCGGATTGACCTCGTGTATGAGCTTGTTGGCGAGGGTCAGATACGTGATGGCATTGGTGTCCTGACCACCGTTGTAGTAGTCGGCATAGCTGCCGAATGCCTGCCCAAGACCATGGCTATAGTAGAGCATCGAGGTCACACCGTCAAAGCGGAAACCGTCAAAATGGTATTCCTCAAGCCAGTATTTGCAGTTGGAGAGGAGGAAATGCAGCACCTCGTTTTTGCCGTAGTCGAAGCATAGAGAGTCCCAAGCTGGATGTTCGCGGCGGTGGTCACCGTAGAAATACTGGTTATAGCTGCCGTCAAGACGCCCGAGACCTTCGTTCTCGTTTTTCACAGCATGGCTGTGCACGATGTCCATGATGACGGATATGCCCATCTCATGAGCCTTGTCAATCAGGCTTTTGAGATCCTCCGGAGTACCGAAGCGCGATGATGCGGCATAGAAGTTGCTGACATGGTAGCCAAACGAGCCATAGTAGGGGTGCTCCTGTATGGCCATGATCTGGATGGCGTTGTATCCGTCTTTGGCGATGCGCGGAAGCACCAGGTCGCGGAACTCGGCATACGAGCCTACGCCCTCGGTCTGCTGTGCCATGCCTATGTGGCACTCATATATAAGGAGCGGACGTGTGTCAGGGACAAATTTCTTGACTTTCCACTTGTACGCCTTCTCCGGCTCCCATACCTGGGCGGAAAATACGTGGGTCACCTCATCCTGCACCACTCGCGTGGCATAAGCCGGGATGCGTTCGCCCTCGCCGCCGTCCCAGCGCACTATCATCTTGTAGAGGTCGCCGTGGTGTATGGCATCGGCAGGTAGCTTCAGCTCCCACACCCCGTTGTCAAGGCGTTTGAGACGGTATTTGAGGTATTCCTTCCAGCGCGAGAAGTCACCGATGAGAGTGATTTCGGTAGCGTTTGGAGCCCATTCGCGGAACACCCATCCGCCTTTTTCAGTGCGGTGGAGTCCGAAATAGTTATATGCGTTGGCAAACTGGTCAAGCGTCTTGCAGGTAGAGGTCAGTTCGCGTTCCTTGTTCACCGCATCGTTATGTCGTCCCTCTATCGCGTCAGAGAACGGCTCGAGCCAGGGGTCATTCTTGATGATGTTAAGTTGTTTCATTATTATCAGTCAGAGTGGATTGTTTGTTTTGGGGTTTGGAGTTATGGGGGATGGGATGTTTGTATCTGTATCAGATTTTAAGGTGAGATGTGTCATAAATCAAGCATGCAAAGCGCATGTTTCAGCAAAGATAATGAAACAAGCCGTGCATAGCAATGTTTTTACCGTTTTTTTCAAAAAAATTTCAGCGTAAAGATTTCAATAGCATGTTAAATGGGACGTATATGGATGGATGGGTGACAGATTATTTGGGGATGAGCGAGAAAATCGGTAAATTTGCCACAATTTACAGTAACTATCTACAAATTTCTAAGGTACATTTCATATGGTCAACCAACTCAGGAGTCACACAAGCACCCACGGACGCCGCATGGCGGGAGCCCGCGCGCTCTGGCGTGCCAATGGCATGAAAGAGGAGCAGATAGGCAAACCGATCATAGCCATCGTCAATTCGTTCACACAATTTGTCCCCGGACACACCCATCTCCACGAGATTGGCCAGGAAGTCAAGAAAGAGATAGAGAAGCTCGGCTGCTATGCTGCCGAGTTCAACACCATAGCCATCGATGACGGCATCGCGATGGGTCATGACGGCATGCTTTATTCGCTGCCCTCGCGTGACCTGATAGCCGACTCGGTGGAGTACATGGTCAATGCTCACAAGGCTGACGCGATGGTGTGCATCAGCAACTGCGACAAGATCACCCCTGGAATGCTGATGGCAGCAATGCGCCTCAATATTCCTGCGATATTCGTGTCAGGCGGTCCGATGGAAGCCGGCGATGTGGACGGTCGCAAGGTGGACCTCATCGACATCATGATAGAGAGCGCGGACGAGACCGTAGGCGAGAAGGCTGTGGAGCGTCTTGAAAAGGATGGATGCCCCACATGCGGCTCATGCTCAGGCATGTTCACCGCCAACTCCATGAACTCGCTCAACGAAGCCATCGGTCTGGCTCTGCCCGGCAATGGCACTATCGTAGCCACGCATATCAACCGCAAAGAGCTGTTCAAGAAAGCCGCCAAGCAGATAGTAGAAAATGCCTATGCTTATTATGAGCGCGGCGACGAGAGCGTGCTCCCGCGCAACATCGCCACACGCCAGGCGATGCTCAACGCCATGACCCTTGACATAGCGATGGGCGGAAGCACCAACACGGTGCTCCATCTGCTTGCCGTGGCTAATGAGGCTGGGGCTGACTTCACCATGGCTGACATAGACATGCTCTCGCGCAAGACCCCTGTGCTGAGCAAGGTAGCCCCCAACTCACACTATCATATCGAGGATGTCAACCGAGCAGGAGGCATCCTGTCAATCATGAAAATACTTGCAAACAACGGACTCGTCGACACAGCTGTCCACCGCGTGGACGGCATGACCCTCCAGCAGGCGATAGACCGCTACGCCATCGGTGGCAAGGACTATACAGACGAGGCTGACGAACTGTGGCGCAGTGCGCCCGGACGCAAGCACACCACCGAGATGGGCAGCCAGAGCGCATACTATAGCGAGCTTGACACCGACCGCGCCAACGGATGTATCCGCGACATGGAACATGCCTACGTCAAGGACGGCGGTCTGGCTGTGCTCAAGGGCAACATCGCCTTTGACGGCTGCGTGGTCAAGACTGCGGGCGTGGACGAGAGCATCTTCAAGTTCTCGGGTCCGGCGAAGGTATTCCACAGCCAGGACGAGGCTGTCGACGGCATCCTCCGCGACAAGGTCAAGAGCGGTGACGTGGTAGTCATCACCTACGAGGGACCCAAGGGAGGTCCCGGCATGCAGGAGATGCTCTACCCCACCAGCTATATCAAGAGCAAGCACTTGGGCAAGGAGTGCGCCTTGATTACCGACGGACGATTCTCTGGAGGCACTTCCGGGCTCTCTATCGGTCACATCTCTCCCGAGGCTGCTGCTGGGGGCAACATCGCCTTGGTACGTGACGGCGACATCATCGACATCGACATCCCCGGTCGCAGCATCTCCGTGCGCATCTCTGACGAGGAACTCGCCGCACGACGCGCCGAGGAGGAAGCCCACGGCAAGGATGCCTTCACTCCACGCGGACGTGACCGTCATGTGAGCCGCGCCCTGCGCGCCTACGCATCGCAGGTGACATCGGCTGACAAGGGCGGTGTCCGAAGCATTGATTAAACAGAAAATCATCACACATATATAATATGAGCGAAAAAATTACAGGAGCGGAAGCACTGATACGCGCCCTCATCGACGAGGGCGTCGATACGGTGTTCGGTTATCCCGGCGGAAGCATAATGCCGGTTTACGACAAGCTCTTTGACTATACCGACCGGCTTCGCCACCTGTTGGCACGCCACGAACAGGGCGCAGTACACGCCGCCCAGGGTTATGCCCGCGCATCGCACCGCACTGGTGTAGTGATAGCGACCTCAGGTCCTGGAGCTACAAACCTCGTCACCGGTGTCAGCGATGCCATGATGGACTCGACTCCATTAGTGGTAATCACCGGACAGGTAGCCACAGGATTTCTCGGCAAAGATGCCTTCCAGGAGACCGATGTGGTAGGCGTGATGCTCCCCATCACCAAATGGGCTGTACAGATACGCCGCCCTGAGGATGTCGCACCTGCGGTTGCCCGTGCTTTCTACATCGCTTCATCGGGACGTCCCGGACCAGTGCTTCTTGATTTCGCAAAGGATGCCCAGACATCGCTGACCGAATATCACTTCGAGCCGTGCAAATTCATCCGCAGCTATGATCCCGACCCTATAGTTGACGAAGCAAAGGTTGCAGAGGCAGCAAGCCTCATAAATTCGGCTGAGCGTCCGATGATACTGTCGGGTCACGGCGTAATGCTCTCGCATGCCGAAAAAGAGCTTGTCGAACTCGCCGAGAAAGCCCACATACCTGTGGCATGCACCATGCTCGGACTCTCGACTATACCGAGCGCCCATCCCCTCTACAAAGGCATGCTCGGCATGCACGGCAACATAGGACCCAACGTCAACACCAACCGTGCAGACCTGATAGTGGCTGTAGGCATGAGATTTGACGACCGCGTGACCGGCGATGTGGCTAAATATGCACCAAACGCCAAGATAGTACACATCGACATCGATGCATCGGAGTTTGACAAGACGGTGCGCACCCATACACATATCCACGGTGACGCGAAAAAGGTGCTTCGTGCCTTGATTCCGCAGGTCAATCCCGCCATACGCCATGACTGGACAGCCTCTTTCGACCGACACAACGACGTGGAGCGCGAGAAGGTAATCATGCGCGAGGTGCAGCCCGAGAGTCCCACGGGTCCGATGCTCATGGGCGAAGTCGTCAGCCAGGTATCGGAAGCGTTCGGCAACAAAGCCATCGCGGTGACCGATGTAGGTCAGAACCAGATGTTCGGTGTGCGCTACTCACGCTTTACCGAGACCGACAGCATCATAACCTCCGGAGGTCTCGGCACCATGGGCTTCGGTCTGCCAGCAGCCATCGGAGCCAAGATAGGTGCCCCCGACCGTCAGGTGGTGCTCTATGTCGGCGACGGCGGACTCCAGATGACCCTCCAGGAGTTGGGTATGATAATGGAGTATAATGTCGGCGTGAAAATCGTGCTTCTCAACAATAACTTCCTCGGCAACGTGCGCCAGTGGCAGTATCTCTTCTTCAACGGCCGCTACAGTGCCACCCCGATGCTCAATCCTGACTTCGTGGAAATCGCTGCCGCCTATGGCATCAAGGGAGAGGACGTGTCGGACCGCTCCGAACTCGCCGGAGCCATCCGCCGCATGGCAGAGCATGACGGTGCATATCTGCTCAATGTCAACATCGACCCGACGGACATGGTGTTCCCCATGACCCCCGGCGGTGCTGGAGTGGACGAGATACTCCTCAACGAGAAAGACCATTACGTACCTGAAGATTAAAGCCGACCATCATGGACAACCAATTATATACCATCACTGTTTTTACAGAAAACCAGGTAGGTCTGCTCAACCAGATTTCTATCATATTCACACGCCGCTGCCTCAACATAGAGAGCATGACCGTCAGCGCATGCTCCATCCACGGTGTGCACAAGTTTACCATCACCTGCCGCAGCAACCGCGCCATGATGGAGCACGTGGTCAAGCAGATTGAACGCCGCATAGACGTGCTGCGGGCTTTCCTCCACACTGACGATGAACTTGTCTATCAGGAAGTGGCTCTATACAAAGTGCCCACCGACCGTCTGCTCAAAGAGGGACACCTCGAGGGTATCATACGCCGCAACGGTGCCCGTGTGCTCGAGATTACCGACGAATACACCATATTCGAGAAGACCGGACACAAAGCGGAGACCGAACGTCTCTTTGAGGAGCTCAAAGAGTTTGGCATCCGCCAGTTTGTCCGCAGCGGACGTGTGGCAGTCACCAAGAACAAGACCGAGTTTGTCGACCTGTTCCTCAAAGAGCAGCAGCTACGCAAACTGCGGCTTGAAGCAAACGAATAACCTGATAAGTATGGCATCTCTTCCGACATTTCTCAAGACCGATTATTTCCTTACGGCAGCCGAGTGCAACGCCGAAAGCGAACTGGCTCTAAGCACCCTTGTGCGCCATATAATCGAAAGCGCCACCGAGCATGCCAACCGTCTCAACGTCGGGTATTCGCGTCTGGCGGAGACGGGCATCGCATGGGTGCTCAGCCGTCTGGCATTGGAAATGAAGCGCATGCCTCGGGTCAACGAGCGATTCTCGCTCGAGACCCGCGTGACAGGCATAGACCGCCACTCGTCTGACCGACTGTTTGAAATCACCGATGCCGACGGCAAGCAGCTCGGCATGGCGCGCACTGTGTGGGTGGCACTTGACATAGTCAACCGCAAGCTTGCCGACCTCTCGATGCTCAAGGAGCTTGCCGCCATCGCCGCCCCCTACTCCCCGGCATGCGCACCGCCCAAACGGTTGAGGATGCAGAAAGAGCCTGACCAGTCAAAGGAAATCAGCGTATGGTACAGCGACCTTGACATCAACCGTCATCTGACCACCACGCGGTATATCGACTTCATGACAAGCGCCTTCGACATGGAGTGGCATGACCGCAACCGCATCAGCCGCCTTGACGTGGTGTTTATGCGCGAGACACTGCCCGGCGGCTCAGTCACACTTTCCACCACCGCTCTGTCAGACCACGAAGTGCAGCTCGACATCAGCCAGAACGGCGAAGCCCATGTGCTCGGTCAGTTTACCTACGAGCCACGTCAATGATTTCCACGACAAAGGCTGCTTGATGATAAAATATCAGACAAACCGCGCGAATATGCGATAAATTGCAACAAGTTTGTGCGTATGTCAAGATATTTGTTTAACTTTACACCCGTTTTAGGAAGCAAATAACATTTTATTCATAATCCAATAGACATTATGGCAAAATTGAATTTTGGCGGCGTTGAAGAAACCGTCATCACACGCGATGAATTCCCCTTGGAAAAAGCACGCGAAATCCTCAAGAACGAAACTATCGCAGTGCTCGGTTATGGCGTACAGGGTCCCGGCCAGAGCCTCAACCTCCGCGACAACGGATTTAACGTAATAGTAGGCCAGCGCGAAGGCAAGACCTATGACAAGGCTGTGGCTGACGGATGGGTTCCCGGCGAAACACTCTTCAGCATCGAAGAAGCATGCGAGCGCGGCACCATCATCATGTGCCTCCTCTCGGATGCCGCCGTCATCTCAGTTTGGCCCACCATCAAGAAATACCTTACAGCCGGCAAGGCTCTCTACTTCTCTCACGGTTTCGCAATCGCTTGGCAGGACCGCACAGGCGTAGTTCCTCCCAAGGACGTCGACCTCATCCTCGTTGCCCCCAAGGGTTCAGGCACATCGCTCCGCACCATGTTCCTCGAAGGCCGCGGCCTCAACTCAAGCTACGCCGTAGAGCAGGACTACACCGGTCACGCACTTGAGCGCACCCTCGCCCTCGCTATCGGCATCGGTTCAGGCTACATCTTCGAGACCACATTCAAGCGCGAAGCCTACAGCGACCTCACAGGTGAACGCGGTTCGCTCATGGGCGCAATCCAGGGTCTCCTCCTCGCCCAGTACGAAGTGCTCCGCGAAAACGGACATACACCCTCTGAAGCATTCAACGAGACCGTAGAGGAACTCACACAGTCACTCATGCCCCTCTTCGCAGCCAAAGGCATGGACTGGATGTACGCCAACTGCTCTACCACCGCACAGCGCGGCGCACTCGACTGGATGACACCCTTCCACGATGCCATCAAGCCCGTCGTAGAAAAACTCTACGCAAGCGTGGCATGCGGACAGGAAGCCCAGAACTCCATCGATTCCAACTCCAAGCCCGGCTATCGTGACGGCCTTGAAGCAGAGCTCAAAGCCCTCCGCGAAAGCGAAATGTGGCAGGCAGGCGCAACCGTCCGCGGTCTCCGCCCCGAAAACAACTGATAACCCCAACCCCACCATACCCACGGAGGGCATCGCACCAGCGATGCCCTCCGCACTTTTATACCCCTACCTCAAGCAATAGCACCCCTACCTCATGCACGTTGTCGCGTACGTTGTCCGGCCCGGACACCCTACACTTT
>CAMQYL010000034.1:0-27628 GCA_947039275.1 uncultured Bacteroidales bacterium
CAGTTATATGGATTTGTTAAAATTTTCCCCGGACAGCTGTGCGGCGTGCCGCGTCCCTACACTTAGGTAGAGCCTTAAGGATATAGCATTGTGGCGCTATAGTTGGATATCCTCTTTATTTCTGGAAGAGGCGCGCCATGGAGCGCTTGTCTTCGCGCTCTTTGATGCTCTGGCGCTTGTCGTATTCCTTCTTGCCTCGGGCTATGCCTATGACTAATTTTGCCAGACCGCGGTCGTTGATATACAGTCGCAGAGGCACGATGGTGAAGCCCGACTCTTTGCCGTTCTTCTCGATGTCGCGTATCTCCTTGCGGTTGAGCAGCAGTTTGCGGTCACGCCGTGCCACATGGTTGTTGTATGTGCCGTAGAAATATTCGGCGATGTACATGTTTTTTACCCACACCTCGCCATTGTTGACGTAGCAGAATGTGTCCGCTAAGCTGGCTTTTCCGAGGCGTACTGACTTGATTTCAGTGCCTGTCAGCACTATGCCGGCTGTGTAGGTGTCGGAAATGGCATAGTCATATGTGGCACGCTTGTTCTTTATGTTGATTTCTTTGAATTTCATTATTGCAGAAGTAGAGATTTAAACAATAGTCCCAGCAACATCGGAGGCATCAGAGTGCCCATGAGCGCGATGATGACAAACCAGTTGACCTTATCCTTGGCTATGCGCAGGTAGCGTGCGCCTTTCCACATGATGACAAGTACGTACAGGGGCAGAAACCATAGGACAGGGGTGGACGCAGGCAGCAGCAGTCCGATAAGGAGCACAGTTGCAAGGAGCGCCAGCGAGTAGATGGTGAAGGTGCGTGTGCGGTGCTCGTCAATCTCGATTCCTTGCTTGACAAGCGTTTCCAAAGCCACCGACATGACGAACGTGCCGACAAAGTAGCAGACGAAAAATACCGCATAGGTGACTATGACCAGTTCGGTTACTTTCACCGCATTGAAATATGCCGGGTGGTATGCCCACTGCATCAGCCACGAGGCTGCCACGATGCCGATGAACATATAATATGACGCGGCAGTGCGGTAGTCGCGGCGGTCATCGTCAAGCGATATGTCCTCCCAGCCGTTGCGCGGCGAGAGTACCAGCTGTAGCATGCATTTGAGAAAGTGGAGCATAATCGTACCTGTGGGTTACCACAACAAAGTTAGCAAAAATGGCTGACAAATCCCGATTAATTACTAATTTTGCAGCCGTGCGAGTCCTATGATGAGGATTCCGACACTTAACAGTCATAACGTATATTCCCATAGTTAAGATTTAACCATGCTACGTAAAATTTTGTCTATATCAGGCCGTCCCGGTCTATTCCGTCTCGTCAACCAGGGCAAGAACATGCTCATCGTCGAATCTCTCGCCACAGGCAAGCGTACACCTGCCTATGCACGTGACAAGGTGATGTCGCTCGGTGACATCTCCATCTATACCAACGACGGTGGTGATACCCCTCTTGCCAAGGTGCTTGAAGCAGTCAAGACAGCCAACGAAGGCAAAGCCATCGACATCAAGGCAATAGGAGGCGAGAAGGAGCTGCGCGAATATTTCGCCACCATCATGCCCGACTACGACGAGGACCGCGTCTACGGCAGCGACATCCGAAAACTCTTTCAGTGGTACAACCAGCTGCTTGAAGCCGGTATCACTACCTTTGTAGCCGACGAAGCCGACACCACTGAGTCCGAAGTTGCGGAATAACTTCGTCAGAATCATAAAGTAAAGGGCTGCCGTTAAATGAACGGCAGCCTTTTATTTTACAGCCCTTATGAGGCTCATATCATGATGCAAAAAAATCCCGTCGCTCTGGGCAGAGGGACGGGACCGGTTTCTCATTTTACAAACTGATGTTTTTATTATCCTGATTATTGAAACGCTTTAGGAGGCGCTTCTCAGTGTTATATGGTAATTAGAAATAGAAGGTTCGAAAGATTGGTGTTTGTTTGTATTACAAAGGTAGACAGTTTTTTTGAATCTGCAATGTTTTGTTGGGTATTTTAACAATTATAAATATATTTTTAATATTCGTGCCACGAAATGTGACAGGAGCGGTGTGCATCTCGGTCTAATTTACTATCTTTGTATCTGCTATTTACACGTTTTGACCCATGTCTGACCGCATACTGTTTGTCATACCTGCCCGAGGAGGCAGCAAAGGCATCCCGCATAAAAATATCAAGCCGTTTGCCGGACAGCCGCTCATCGCGTATTCGCTTGAGGCTGCCCGCGCTCTGACGGATGATGCGCATATCATTCTCTCCACTGATGATGAGCGGATAGCCGAAGTGGCAAAGGAGCTCGGTTATGATACGGCTTATCGCCGTCCGGCGGAGCTTGCCACCGATACTGCCGGAAGCCGCGAGGTCATATTGGATGCAATGGATAATGCCGATGCCATGGGTGTAGAGTATGACAAAGTAGTGCTTCTGCAACCTACATCGCCATTGCGCACAGTCGCTGACATCGTTAAAGCTATAGAGGCTTATGATGCCACTCCTGACTGCGACATGGCTGTCACGGTCACCGAAGCGGCATGCAATCCATATTATGACTGCTTCGAGACCGATGCTGACGGTGTGCTTCATGTATCCAAAGGTGACGGTACGCTGACGCGCAGGCAGGATGCTCCCAAGGCGTGGCAATATAACGGAGCAGTCTATGTGATGCGCCCGGAGTCGGTCAGGCGGTATGCTCTCGGGGCTATGCCGCGCCGTATAGCTGTGGAAATGCCGCGGTCGCGGTCGATGGATCTCGACACTCCGCTTGACTGGACCATAGCCGAGATGATGTATAACGATATGCAAAAGAGCTGACAGATGAAAAGCAATATAATCCATACAGACGCGACGCTGCTTGATGCACTCAGAGCCATAAATGACCTGTCGGGACAGCTGATGACCTTGATTGTCACCGATGCCGACGGGCGCATGGCTGGTACACTGACCGATGGGGATATCCGACGGGCGCTTATCGCTGGCATGGGACTGGATGAGACTGTCGCCGTAGCCATGAAGCGTGATTTCCATTACCTGAAAGCTCAGGATATAGATGTGGCTGCGCTGGCATCATATCGTAGCAAGGGGATCCGCATGATCCCTGTGCTTGACGGTGACGGACGCGTGGTGCGAGTGCTTGACACATCCCGGCAGTCGACATTGCTGCCGGTGCGTGCCATAGTGATGGCGGGAGGACGTGGCGAACGATTGCGCCCGATGACACTTACCACCCCAAAACCGCTGCTTAAGGTAGGCGAGAAGGCAATCATAGACTATAACATAGCCATGCTTGCGGATGCCGGCATCACCGACATCACTGTGACCACGCATTATCTTGCCGAACAGATTGAGGCGCATTTTGCTGAGGAGGTATGCGGTGTACGGGTGAAATGCGTACGGGAAGTTTCCCCTCTCGGCACCATAGGGGCAGTGTCGCTGGCTGATATCCCAGAGACAGGCACTACGCTTGTCATGAACAGCGACTTGCTGACTTCTCTGTCGCTTGAAGACATGTGGCTCCATCATCGCGCCACAGGGGCTATGCTGACTGTGGCTGCCATACCCTATACCATCTCGGTTCCGTATGCAATTCTTGATACAGAGGGCTGCATGGTGAAGTCGTTTGTCGAGAAGCCGTCATACACCCATCATGCCAATGCCGGCATATACATGATTGACAATGCATTGCTTCATCAGGTCCGCTCTGATGTCCGTACTGATGCAACCGACCTGATAGACAGTGCGTTGGCGCAGAATATGCCTGTGTCGTTTTATCCGATCAACGGTACATGGATTGACATAGGTGCCCCTAATGACTATGCACGTGCCCAGGAGCTGATGCGTTATCACTCAGGGAACAAATAAGGTCCGTGGCTGTTAAAATCAATGATACTCTACTCAATACACACTCTCAATAGTATTCCATGGCTGATTCCAATTTCATAGACTATGTAAAGATAATGTGCCGTTCGGGCAAGGGCGGTGCTGGTTCTCGCCATTTCTACAGGGCGAAATATGTGCCTAAGGGTGGTCCTGACGGCGGTGACGGCGGCAGAGGCGGCCATATCATCCTCAAAGGTAACCGCAACATGTGGACTCTGCTCCCGCTCAAATACCGCAGACATATATTTGCCGGTAACGGTCAGAGCGGCACTGGCGGACGCAGCTTCGGCAAGGACGGTGAGGACATAGTCGTGGAGGTGCCTTGTGGCACCGTGGTGTTTGATGCCGAGACGGGCGATTATCTATGCGAAGTCACCGATGACGGCGAAGAGGTGAAGCTCCTCAAAGGCGGTCGTGGCGGCTTGGGCAACTGGCACTTCAAGAGCGCTACCAACCGCACCCCACGCTATGCCCAGCCTGGAGAGCCTGCTATTGAGAAGACTATCATACTGGAGTTGAAACTGCTCGCTGATGTGGGCTTGGTGGGATTCCCCAATGCAGGCAAGTCCACTCTGCTGTCGGCGGTTTCGGCGGCGCGTCCCAAGATAGCAGACTATCCGTTTACCACCATGGAGCCACAACTTGGCATCGTGGAATACCGAGGCAACCGCTCATTTGTCATGGCTGACATCCCTGGCATCATAGAGGGTGCCGCTGAGGGCAAAGGCTTAGGGCTGCGTTTCCTCCGTCACATAGAGCGCAATGCCGTGCTCTTGTTCATGATTCCGGCTGATGCCATAGACATCAAGGCAGAGTATGAGGTGCTGATAGGGGAGTTGCATAAATTCAATCCTGAACTGGTCGACAAGCCGCGTGTACTCGCCATCTCCAAGAGCGATATGCTTGACGAGGAGCTGATGGAAGCAATGGAGACGGAGCTGCCTAAGGATATACCGCATCAGTTCATCTCTGCTGTCACAGGCTTCGGGCTGCCCGAACTTAAAGACAAGCTCTGGTCAGCCATCACTGACGAGCGTAACCAGATAGCCACATCTGATATCATCCACCGTCCGCTTGACAAGCATCACCGTGTGCGCGAGGAGGATGAGTTCATCTTCGAGCAGGCTCCTCAGCTCCCATCTGACGACGAGGACTTTGACGAAGATTATGACGATGACGATTACGAAGAAATAGACGAGTTCGATTACCCGACCGATGACATAAAAATATAAACTCGTATAAGACTTATAAAACCTATAAAACTTATAAGAATTTATTATACATGAAAGCGAGAGCGGGGCTGCCGATTCGGCAGCCCCGCTCTCGCTTTTGGATTAGTGGATTGCTTCGAGGATTGATTGGGCTCCGGCTGAGATGCCGTCGGCATCCTTGCCTCCAGCCTGAGCGAAGCCGGGCTGACCGCCGCCACCGCCTTTGATGGCTTTGGCTGCCTCGCGGATGATTTTTCCGGCGTTGAGGTCATGCGATTTTACAAGATCCTCGGTAATCATAAGGGTGAGCAGAGGTTTGCCTGTTGAATCAACGGTAGCACCCACAAATACTGTGTTCTCTGGAGACGCGGCACGTACGCTGAATGCAACGTTTTTGACTGCTTCAGGTATCCTTATGCCAGTGAGATGGGCAATCTTAATGCCGTTGACTGTTTTTGCATCTTCAAGCACCTTCTTGGTCAATGTGGCTACGCGCTCATTGAAGTAGTCTTCCACCTGTTTTTTCAGCCCTGCATTTTCATCGATTGATTTGCGGAGGGCTGCTACGATATCCGGAGCATTGTTAAACAGTGTGGCTATATCATGGAGCGTGTCACTCATTTCGTTCATCGCTTTCTCGACACGGGCTCCGGTGATGGCTTCGATGCGGCGTATGCCGGCAGCGATGCTGCTTTCGCTTATAATGCGTATCATGCCGATGTTGCCTGTGTTGTCTACGTGGGTGCCACCGCAGAGTTCCACGGAATCGCCGTACTTGATCACGCGCACTTCATCGCCGTATTTTTCTCCGAAGAGAGCCATGGCACCCATAGCGCGGGCATCGGCGATTGGCATGTTGCGGTGTTCGTCACGTGCGATTGCCTTGCGGACGGCAGCATTTGCGATATGTTCTACCTTTCGGAGCTCCTCAGGGGTTACCTTCTGGAAGTGAGAGAAGTCAAAGCGGAGCACTTCGGGTGACACAAACGAGCCTTTCTGCTCTACATGCTCGCCGAGCACCTGGCGCAGTGCGTGGTGGAGCAGGTGGGTGGCTGTATGGTTGGCTGAAGTGGCTTGGCGTGCTTCCTCGTTGATGGCTGCCTCAAAGGTTGCTGTCACGTCAGAGGGTAGTTTCTTGGTCAGGTGGACTCCGATGCCGTTCTCGCGCTTGGTATCGTAGATTTCTATGGTCTCGTAGCCGGCAGTGAGTGTGCCGCGGTCACCTGTCTGACCGCCCATCTCGGCATAGAAAGGAGTGGTGGAGAGAATGATCTGATAGTATTCCTTGCCTTTCTGCTTAACCTGGCGGTAGCGGAGTATGTGTGTGGGACAGCTTGTCACATCATAGCCTACAAATTCGGGTTCGCCTTCGCGCACTGTCACCCAGTCACCTGTCTCCATGGCGGCAGCGTTTCGGGCGCGTTCCTTCTGCTGCTGCATTTCGGCATCAAATCCGGCGTGGTCGAGAGTCATGCCGTTTTCTTTGAGTATCAGTTCGGTAAGGTCAAGAGGGAATCCGTAGGTGTCATAGAGCACGAATGCTTCATGACCTGAAATCTCGGTCTTTCCTTCGGCTTTGGCTGAGGCGATGGCATTGTCGAGCAGGCGGATGCCGTTTTCGAGTGTACGCAGGAACGAGTCCTCCTCCTCCTTGATCACGCGCATGATGAGTTCACGCTGTGCCGGCAGTTCGGGGTAAGCCTCGCCCATGCTTTCGATGAGGGTGTCGACGAGCTTGTAGATAAATGCCTGTTTCTGACCGAGGAATGTGTAGGCATAGCGTACGGCACGGCGCAGGATGCGGCGTATGACGTAGCCGGCTTTGGCATTGCTCGGCAGCTGGGAGTCAGCTATAGAAAATGCGATGG
Source organism: uncultured Bacteroidales bacterium (assembly GCA_947039275.1). GTDB lineage: Bacteria > Bacteroidota > Bacteroidia > Bacteroidales > Muribaculaceae > Amulumruptor. The sequence goes on from CAMQYL010000034.1 coordinate 6,962, forward strand.
TGCGGACATGGTCGGCTATGACGCGCATGGCTATGTCTACCTTCTTGTCATCGCCGTATTTGAGACCTGTGAGGCTTGAGATCTTATTGATGAGTGGGGTGAACACATCGGTGTCGTAGTTGCTCTGCTTGCCTTGGAGAGCCATGCACAGACGCTCGAAGCCCATGCCGGTGTCGATTACCTTGGCTGGGAGCGGCTCAAGGGAGCCGTCTGCTTTACGATTGTACTGCATGAACACGAGATTCCAGATCTCTATCACCTGCGGATGGTCGTGGTTGACGAGGTCGCGTCCGGGTATCTTGGCACGCTCTTCGTCCGAACGGAGATCGATGTGGATTTCACTACAGGGACCGCAGGGACCTGTATCACCCATCTCCCAGAAGTTATCATGCTTGTTGCCGTTGATGATATGGTCAGCGGGGAGGTGTTTCTCCCAGTAGCCGGCGGCTTCGTCGTCACGGCTTAGACCCTCTTCGGGCGAGCCTTCAAACACCGTAGCATACAGGCGTTTGGGGTCAAGATGAAGCACATCTACCAGGTATTCCCATGCCCAGTCGATTGCCTCTTTCTTGAAATAGTCGCCAAACGACCAGTTGCCGAGCATCTCAAACATGGTGTGGTGGTAGGTATCCATGCCCACCTCTTCAAGGTCATTGTGCTTGCCGCTCACGCGCAGACATTTCTGTGAATCGGCGACACGGCGCTCCTTGGCGGCTTTGTTGCCGAGGATGATGTCCTTGAACTGGTTCATGCCGGCGTTGGTAAACATCAGCGTGGGGTCATCTTTGATGACCATGGGTGCGGAGGGAACTATTTTGTGTCCCTTGCTGCTGAAAAATTCTTTGAATGATTCGCGTATCTCCTTGGCTGTGAGCATATCGGGATGTATAAGTGTGTTTATGTTTTTGCGAGTGCAAATTTACGCTTTTCGCCCCATAAACGCAAATTTACGTCATATGGCTTGCGGCGTGTGATTCGTTCTTTCCAAATGTTTAAAACTGTTGACTCACAAACATTTTCATACTGGGGATGTTTATCTTATGTGACCATCACATGATGGATGGTCTGCCGAACATCCAATACAAATATCAAATCATATATTATGAGCGAATTTACAGATCTTATCAGCCAGTCAAAACCAACTTTGGTCGACTTTTATGCCACATGGTGCGGACCATGCAAGATGCAGGCTCCCATACTCGAACAGGTGAAGAATGCGGTTGGTGACAAAGCAAATGTCATCAAGATTGATGTCGACAAGAATCCTGAACTTGCCCGCCAGTATCGAGTGCAGTCTATCCCTACTCTCATTGCTTTTCGCAACGGTGAGCCGGCTTGGCGCGGCATGGGACTCCATCAGGCTGATCAGCTTATAGCCAAGATCAATGAACTCCTCGAAGTCAAGAGCGAGGACGTGGACCATTGATTGAATCCCCTTAACCAGAAAACTTTAAATTTATGTCAGACATTAAAAACACACTAACCACCGCTCTCAATGAGGCAAAGCCTACTCTGGTAGAGTTCTATGCCGACTGGTGCCCTCACTGTCACCGCATGATGCCCATAGTGGAAGAACTCAAGCAGATGGTTGGCAATAAAGCCAACATCATCCAGATAGAAGGCGACAACAATCCCGAGCTGATGGACGAATACCATGTCAATTCATATCCTACCTGGCTCCTCTTTAAGGACGGTCAGGAAGTATGGCGCGACGGCGGCGAAAAGCCCCTCAGCGAGCTTCGCGACATGATAGACAGATTCATCTGATGATCATACGGATTTTATAAATCTTATAAGACTTATAAATCTTATAAAAATTATATGCCACGGATAAAGCGATCCCGGCCCCGCAACCGATGCGGAGCCGGGATTCTCATCCATTATTATTTATGTGCCGTACGGGCGTATTGATTAGAATACGTAACCGAGAGTCACCTTGAGGTTGCCGGTGTTGATTTTGTATGTCTCGCTTTCGCCGTCGTAGGTGTACTTGTGGCTGTAAGCGGGGATGAAGTCTGTGCCATACTGCACACCGAGGTAGATGGGCTTGTACTGGAAGCCTACACCTACATGCCATCCCATCTGGAAGCGGTTCCAGGTGTTGTCGTCACCGTCCATTGCATCTTCTGCAGAGTCAAATACGCTGACCCAATCGCCTTCAAGGTCTTTCTTGGTGTAACCGATTTGAGCGAGAATATCTTCAGGAACGTTGGTGTCGATTTTGTCTTTGAAACGTGTTGAGAAGTGTACCTTGAAGTTGAGACCGAGGTAAGGAGCGATAGAGAAGTCTTCGCCTACGGCAAACTTCCATGCCACGTTAACGGGAACCTGCATGTTGATGTCGCTGAAATTAGTCTTGCCCTGGAACCAGTAGCCGGCAGCTTCTTCCTTGTCGCTGCTCTCTGTGGCGAAGTTGAAGTCAAGGTTAAGACCAGTCTCGATATACAGGGGAAGACTTGAGCTTACGCTGAATCCGTGGATGTAGTCGATACCTACGCCGTTAGCTCCGAAACCGAGATCGCCGTGGTTTGTACCATAGGCGTCATTGTAGCCGTAGTGGGTGTTGTTGTAGGAGATGCCGATACGGTTGTAGTCTTTGATGTCGCTGGCTGACAGGGCTGAGTCAGATGCGCGCTGAGCTGAGAGTGACATTACGCATGCAGCGCAAGCCATGGTTAAGATAACTTTTTTCATAACTCTAAAATTTTTAAATAGATTGGGTTATCAGTTAAATGTGGAATTGTGATTTGTCAGAGGTTGAAATCCATTTGCCATACGTTGTACAGACCCTTTTTGGCTGTGCCTCGCTCGGATACGAAGTAGATGGTCTTGCCGTCAGGTGCCCATATGGCGGAGAGGTCGTTGCCGGGATGGAAAGTCAGCTGTGTGAGCTGGGAGCCGTCGGTGCGTACTGCGAATATGTCAGTGTTGAGGTCTTTGTGCTTTTCAGAGCGTGATGTTCCTGTGACGAGGAGCCACTTGCCATCGGGGCTGAGCTGAGGAGTGGTGAAGCTGCGGTCGGGAAGTCCTAAGATAAGTTCTTCAACGCCGGTCTTAAGGTTGAGACGCCAGATTTCGCTCTCTTTCTTGTCGGTGAAACGTGCGCAATATACCACATCCTTGTCGCGTGGGTCAAGCACGGGTGTCATGCCGCGTGAGTAGTTTGAAAACAGGTTGTTTTTCCTGTCCCAGCTCCACAGCGAGTATGCTCCGAAGCCTTCGCCCCTGTGGAAGTAGATGTGATTGTTGTCTTTGGTCATCTGTCCGGCAAAATCGTTGTCGGTGCCGTTTGACACCTGACGCACCACATTGCCCTGCACTGCGTCTACCAGGTATATGCCGTAGTGACCGCTGCGCCACTCCGTGAAGCATATCGTAGAGCCGTCGGGGCTGAGTGTGAAATCGCGCACGTTGGTGCGGAATGTGCGTTGTACGCTTGATCCTCCGCGACGGGCATCTTTGACCATTACGTTGGTTGTGCCGTTCTTGTTGTTGATATAGGCTAATCTTTTGCCGTCGGGAGTGATGGCTATCTGGGGATTTACCCACCAGTCTACCTGGCTGCCTTTACCTCCGCCAAATTTGAAGAGGCTTTTCTTGGCAGGGAATACAGAGCTGACTTGGTCGGCATCTTCGGTGATACGTTCAAATTTCACACCGCCTTCTTCGGGTACAGACACTATCGAATAGTCTATCTTAGCGCTGCTTGCAGTCAATGCCAGCGTGGCTGCAATTCCAGCGAGGACCATGCTTCTGATGTTATTCATCCTATGTGTTTTTATTGTGATTGGTTATAATTAGATGCATATAAGGGTCTTTTAGACCTCTGATTTTATATTTCACTTACAAAAGTACACATTTATTAGTAAATTACCCCCCCCTAAACATAAATTATGTTAAAATATGCCAATCAGATTGAGTTGAAGATTTTAATGACCTTAATGACCTTAATGACCTTAATGACCTTAATGCCTTAAAGTCCTTAATGACTTGATTATGCCTATTGCATAAAAAATCGGCTCCGCAGTTGCTGCGGAGCCGATATGATGTGTATTTGCCAGTGGGGCTGGCGATTAGTCCTCGTTGAGGTTTACGCGCTTGAATGATACGGCTACGAGGCCTTTCTGTGACTGCTCGAGGAACTGGCCGATGGTCAGTGATGCGTCCTTGACGTATTCCTGTTCCATGAGGCATGATTCCTTGAAGAACTTGTTGAGACGACCCTTGGTGATATTCTCGATCATCTGCTGGGGAAGGTTTGCAGCCTTTGCCTCAGAAGTTTCTTTGATGATCTGGCGAGCCTTGTCGGCATCTTCCTGGGTGATCCAGCCTTTAGCCATGTTTGACTCGATGTGAGCTTCGGAGTCAACGTGTGCAGGGTTGATGCCGGCTTTCTTGAGGGCTGCTTCCACAGCCTTCATAACCTGCTCTTCCTTGGTCTTTTCGATAGCTACGTTGCGCTCGCTCTCGATGATGCTGGCGGGTACGCTGTCGCGGTCTACGGCTACAGGGTTCATTGAAGCGACCTGCATTGCCACATCACGACCTACCTGATAATCGACATCGGGGAGGTTGAAACCTACGATGGTAGAGAGCTTGTTGCCCTGGTGGTTGTAAGATGTAACCGAAGCGGCTTCGATGCACTCGTAAGCACCGATTTCCATCTTTTCGCCGGTCTTTCCTACCTCTTCTACGATGAGGTCTTCTACTTTCTTGCCATCGATGGCGAGAGCTTTGAGGTCATCGAGACTCTTGACCTTGTTGGCTACAGCTGCATCGAGAAGCTTCTGTGTGAGGGCTACGAAGCCGGCGTTCTTGGCAACGAAGTCAGTCTCGCACTTGAGAGCCACGATAGCGGCAAATCCGTTTTCATTCTTTGCGAGCACGCAGCCTTCAGATGCCTGACGGTCTTCGCGCTTTGCTGCTACAGCCTGACCTTTCTTGCGGAGGATTTCTACAGCTGCTTCTATGTCGCCGTCGGTTTCGGCGAGTGCTTTTTTGCAGTCCATCAGGCCGGCGCTTGTGAGGTGGCGCAGCTTGGTGATTTCTGCCATTGTTACTGCCATGGTAGTGGGGAGAATTTAATGAAGAAGGAGTGTCGGAGTCCGACACTCCTTCAGGTTAGACTTTTTTGTGGTAGGTGGTTGAGGAGATTACTCTGCGGCATCAGCCTTGGGTGCCTCAGCTTCGGCAGCCTCGTCCTTGCGCTGTACGCGGCGGCGTTCACGCTTGGGAGCTGCTTCGTCAGCCTGCTCGGCGGCAGCCTGAGAGTCAGCTTTCTCTACTTTGCGCTCTTCGAGACCTTCGTTGATGGCAGCACATACAGTGTCGAGGATGAGCTCGATTGACTTGCTTGCGTCATCGTTGGCAGGGATTACGAAGTCCACGTTGGTAGGATCGCTGTTGGTGTCGACCATCGCGAAAACGGGGATACCCAGACGGTTAGCCTCGGCAACTGCGATGTGCTCCTTGCATACGTCGATGACGAAGAGGGCAGAGGGGAGACGGTTGAGGTCAGCGATAGAGCCGAGGTTCTTCTCAAGCTTGGCGCGCTGACGGGTGATCTGGAGCTTCTCGCGCTTTGAAAGGTTGTCAAATGTGCCGTCCTTTGACATTTTGTCGATGGATGCCATCTTCTTGACAGCCTTGCGGATGGTGGGGAAGTTGGTGAGCATGCCGCCGGGCCAGCGTTCGATCACATATGGCATGTTGATCGACTGTGCCTTGTCGGCTACTACCTGTTTGGCCTGTTTTTTTGTTGCGACGAAGAGAACTTTCTTGCCGCTTTTTACGATATTCTTCAGAGCAGCAGCAGCTTCGTCGAGCTTGGCGGCTGTCTTATAGAGGTCGATGATGTGGATACCGTTGCGCTCCATGAAGATATAGGGCGCCATTGCAGGATTCCATTTGCGTTTGAGGTGGCCGAAGTGGCATCCTGCTTCGAGGAGTTGGTCAAATGTTGGTGTTGACATTTTGAGTGTTGGTTGGGTGGTTTACGTTCTTGTGATTTTATACAACCCGGGAGTAGGGAACGTAGGGTCCATCTCGGGGGTTTAGATACTAAACACGTTGCTATTCAAGCAGCATCTTCATGCGCTGTCAGGCAGATGCAGTGCATAAATACCACAAGGTGGGTATTAACGCTTGCTGAACTGGAAGCGCTTGCGTGCTTTGGGGCGACCGGGCTTTTTGCGTTCCACGGCACGGGGGTCGCGGGTCATGAAGCCTTCGGTGCGGAGGGCAGCCTTGTCCTCGGGATTGATCTTGACGAGGGCGCGGGCGATAGCGAGACGGAGTGCCTCAGCCTGTCCTTTGTAGCCGCCGCCGTCGAGGTTGACCTTGATGTCATATTTCTCAGCTACATCGAGCTTGTTAAGGGGCTGCTTAACGATGTACTGCAGGATTGACGAGGGGAAATATACGTCGAGGGGACGCTTGTTGATTGTGATGGTGCCGTTACCGTCCTTGAGGATTACGCGCGCCACTGCGGCCTTACGACGGCCAATTGCGTTGATTGTTTCCATGCCGTAGTGTTATTTGATGGTGTTGATGTCGATGACTTTGGGGTTCTGAGCTTCATGGGGATGCTCTGCGCCGAGATACACGTGCATGTTGCCGATGAGTGTACGACCCAGGCGGTTTTTGGGGAGCATACCTTTCATCACCTTGATAAACAGGGGGTTGTAGCCTGGTTTGAGGTGCTTGTTGTGTGCCTTCTTCATCAGGATTTCGGGGGTAGCTGTGCGCTGGCCGCCGGGATAGCCTGTGTAGCTCAGATATTCACGGTCAGTCATCTTTTTGCCAGTCAGAATCACTTTGTCGGCATTGATGATGATTACGTTGTCGCCACATTCTACATTGGGAGAGTAGTAGGGCTTGTTTTTGCCACGGAGGATTTTAGCAACCTTTGAGCAAAGGCGGCCAAGTACCTGATCGGTGGCGTCAATCACTACCCACTCACGTTCGATGCTCTGGGCGTTGGGGCAGGGAGTCTTAAAACTTAAAGTATCCACTTTCTAAATGTTTAATTAATAGTTTGTTGGGCGGGCGTGTCAGATGCAGATGCTCGGCCAAAAGCACATACATTGACATGCCCAAATGTTATTAATTGGACATAATCGGACTGCAAAGGTAGTGATTTTCTTCGTCTTATGCAATACTTGAGATACCTTATCTCAGAACGAAAACTGCACCATCGCGCCAACGCGGTCGGTGTGGCGGTGCGCTCCGTCGAAGTTACGGCGCAGTCCCCAGCCATATTCCGCCCCTATGCGTATACGTGGCGTGATGTCATAAAACATGTTGATGTCGGCGTACATGCCGTATTTATATTCATCTTCTTCTACATCATGTCTGGGCAGGTAACGTGTCTGGCTTATCGTTGCGCTTGCGAACCATGAAGGACTGAAATTATATTGTATGCCTATGTCCCAGCCAAGTGACGCGGGAGCATATACTTTGCCCGGCTCTGAAAGGTCTGCCACGAGGTCATAGTTGCCGGCGAGAAGGTCGTTGGTGAGTCCGCCGAGTCCGTGACCGTAGTTGATGGTGCCCATGAGTGTCAGACGGTCAAATATGGTGCCTACTGCACTTGCTTGCAGTCCCCACCCGGTGATGTTGTGGTTGGTCTGTGTGACGAGGTTGCGGTAGCCCATGGTGCGGATGATGCCGGCGAGTCTGACATGGCTGTTGCGTTCCCAGGCGTATTGGACGAAGGCGGCGAAATCGGGTAGCCATATATCGGTGCTTTCGGCATGCTCGTCTGCTGTCATCATGGCTTTGTCGGGGTACTCTGCCGAGATCGCCACAGTCCATCTGCCGCGGAACGTGGGCATGTATCTGACGAGGGTGCGGGTATTGTCGATTTTGTCAGCTGTGCCCTGCGCGTCCACATTGGGAGCTTGTGCCATAGGGTCGCTGAAAGTGCTTGATGCGTAGCCGACGGTGAAGTCGCGGATGGTGGCATATGCCTTCTTGAGTTTAAAGTCTCGTGAATTATAGCCTGAGAAACCACCTTCGATATACAGCTGGTAGTCACCGACTTTGGGTGCGTGCCCTAACATGCATAGGAATATGGCAGTGCCTGAGGGGGTAGTGCCGAGTCTATGTGTGTGGGCTGGGTCTTCAGGAATAGGTATGAGATAAGGCACAAGTCCATTGGCAGGCACCACTCCATGCCATTCATACCAGCCTCTCATCCTGACCACACCACCTATGCCGAGCGACAGTTCGCTGTCACGGCTCATGAACATGAAATATGGGGCGTTGGGATCATCGAAGTGGCGGAACTGGTCATAGTAGAATGCGCTCATTTCCTCCATGATAGAGTCTTTTTCGTGCTGAGAGAGCTGCTCGTGGTCGAGTGATACTATCTTGCTGTTGAGCAATGTGGCTTCTGTCTGGCGTTGGCGCATGTTTTGAGCTGACAAAATACCCGATGCCACTACTGCGGCAGCCATAGTCAGCCACAGTTTTAAATAATAAGGTGATGAATGCATGCAGATCGGTGTGGGTGAATACATGATTTGCATGTGTAAACGCATTTAAGATAGTGATGGTTTAACCAATGTAGGCAAAAGTGACCTGCGCACTTCTGTCATATTTGTCGGAAATTACGTACCTTTGCAGTGCGATTGCCTCTAAAGCGGCTTTGGCAATAACGAAGTATCTCATCACACATTCCATCCACACACCCAATGCAAGAAAAGATTATCATTCTTGATTTCGGGTCGCAGACCACCCAGCTGATAGGCAGGCGAGTCCGCGAGCTCAACATGTATTGTGAAATCGTTCCTTACAACAAGTTCCCCGCCGACGATCCTTCGGTGATAGGTGTCATCCTTTCCGGGTCGCCCTTCTCGGTCTATGATGATAAGGCTTTCAAGATGCACCTTGACGCTGTCAGGGGCAAATATCCTGTGCTCGGTATCTGCTACGGAGCGCAGTTTATCGCTTATGAGTGTGGCGGCACTGTCGAGCCTGCGGCTTCACGTGAATACGGACGCGCCCATCTGAGCTATATCGACTCGCGCAATCCGCTTTTCTGCGGTATACAGGCAGGCACACAGGTGTGGATGAGCCATGGCGATACCATCACCTCCGTGCCTGACTCTTTTGAGATAATAGCTTCGACCGACCATGTGAAGGTGGCTGCCTATCAGATCAAAGGTGAGAAGACATGGGGCGTGCAGTTCCACCCCGAGGTCTACCATTCGATAGCCGGCACGGATCTGCTCAAAAATTTCGTAGTCAACATCTGCGGTGGTAAGCAGGACTGGAACGCGGCATCGTTCATTGACTCCACTGTGCAGTCGTTGCGCGAACAGCTCGGTGACGACAAGGTGGTGCTCGGACTGAGTGGTGGCGTAGATTCCTCTGTAGCAGCCGTGCTTCTAAACAAGGCTATAGGCAAGAATCTGACCTGTATATTCGTGGATCACGGCATGCTCCGCAAAAATGAGTTCAAGAACGTGCTTCATGATTATGAATGCCTCGGTCTCAACGTCATCGGCGTGGATGCTTCTGAGAAATTTTTCAGCGAACTGGCTGGTGTCACAGATCCCGAGCGCAAACGCAAGATTATCGGCAAGGGTTTCATAGACGTGTTTGACGAGGAAGCCCACAAGATATCCGATGTCAAGTGGCTTGCCCAGGGCACCATATATCCCGACTGCATAGAGTCTCTGTCAATCACCGGCACCACCATAAAGAGCCACCACAATGTGGGCGGTCTGCCCGAGAAGATGAATCTCAAGCTGTGCGAACCGCTCCGTCTGCTATTCAAGGACGAGGTGCGCGCCGTGGGTCGCGAACTCGGTATGCCTGACCATCTTATCAAGCGTCATCCTTTCCCCGGTCCTGGTCTGGCAGTGCGCATCCTCGGAGACATCACCCCCGAGAAGGTGGCAGTGCTCCAGGAGGCTGACGATATCTTCATTCAGGGACTGCGTGACTGGGATCTGTATGACAAGGTGTGGCAGGCTGGTGCAATCCTTCTGCCGGTGCAGAGTGTCGGTGTGATGGGCGATGAGCGTACTTACGAGCGCGCCGTAGCACTCCGTGCAGTGACCTCTACCGATGCCATGACCGCCGACTGGGCGCATCTGCCCTATGACTTCATGGCAAAGGTCAGCAATGACATCATCAACAAGGTCAAGGGAGTCAACCGCGTCTGCTACGACATCTCCTCCAAGCCGCCGGCAACCATCGAGTGGGAATGATGTAAGTGCTACAATGACAATATTAACGGCACCGTCAGGATTGTTACAGACGGTGCCGTTTGTGTCCATGTGGCGGAGAATAGGAAAGTGGCATAATCTTCTCGGCATGTATTTTTGCATTGAAATTTGTTATATACATATGTAACGATACAGTTTATGAGAAAAGATACTATATATAGCAGATTCAAGAAGATGGTCTCCCGCTATCCGTCAGGTGTGGCGATAGTGGAAGATGACCGATGCGTGACCTATGCCGAGCTTGATGCTATGGTGGATGCCATACTTGACAAGATTGGTGACGTAAAACACACTTATATCGGCATAATCATGCATCACGGGGCTGAGATGATTGCTGCCATGCTCGCCGTGCTTAAAAGCGGAGCGGCATACATCCCGGCAGAGCCGTCGCTGCCAAAGGACCGTGTGGACTATATGATGTCGGCAGCTGGTGTAAAGCTGATAATTATGGATGATTTTTGCCGTGATTTGGATTATAATATTTTCCCGAAAAAGGATGATTCTGCTCCTGATAAGCCAGCTTATGTCCTTTACACATCAGGTACAACTGGCAGACCGAAAGGCGTGGTTGTTGAAAACCACAGCGTAGTGAATTATGCTGACGCATTTGAGACTGAGTTTCATATCGCTCCCGGTGATGTGATGTTGCAGTATTCGGTGTGTTCGTTTGACATTTTTGTTGAAGAGGTCTTTGCATCCCTTTTGAACGGTGGAGCACTCGCCATCCCTCCGCAGGCAGTTTATTCTTCAGATATAGAATCTCTGATGGATTTTGTATGCCGTCACCATGTCAGCATCATAAGCGGTTTCCCATATCTTCTTGCTGAGATGAACCGCTTGGATAAAATACCTCCGACCTTGCGTCTGCTTATAAGCGGAGGGGATGTGTTGCGTGAGAGTTATATCTCGCGATTGAAGCATATGGGAGTAGAGATATACAATACATATGGTCCATCGGAAACCACGGTATGTGCTTCATATTTCCGCTGTGACAATGCCCGACCGCTTGCCGACGGTACATTTCCTATCGGTAAAGAGGTGAAAAGGGTGGAAATCAAAATATTGGATGACAAGTTGCGCGAAGTCACCGACGGGGAGGTTGGGGAAATCTGTATCATAGGTGAAGGAGTGTCACGCGGATACCTCGGGAATCCTCCGGAGCAGGCTAACTTTGTCATGCTGGCAGACGGGAAAAGGATGTATCGCAGCGGCGACTTAGGTTACCGACAGCCTGACGGAAATATAGCTTTTCTTCACCGCAAGGATGAGCAAGTGATGATTCTGGGTAAAAGGGTAGAGCCTGATGAAGTTGAAAATATACTCAACACAGCCCCTGATGTAGAGCGAGGTGTGGTATGTCCGTACTCCGATGACAACGGACTTTCGTATCTTGTGGCATACTTCGTACCGAGAAACAAGAAGTTCTCATTAAGTTCAATCAAAAAATGGCTTTCATCAAAGTTGTCGGACTTCATGATTCCTGAATATTTCGTGGCGATGAAAAGCATACCTCTGACCGTGAGAGGCAAAGTGGACCGTGCTGCTTTACCGGTTGTGTTGAAGGAAGGGGGACTGTATGACGATTGATTTGAGAAAGATATCCGATGTCGAGGAGCTGATAAAATGGCGCGCTGAGGTCATTGAGGCTGTCTTTGGAGAGAAAGCCGATCAAGCCTTACTCTCTGCTAACCGAGAATATTATGTCAAGCACCTGTGCGATGACTCCCATATGGCATTCGTGGCGGAGTTCAATGGCATAGAGGCTGGCTGTGGCGCAGTATGCTTTTATGACGAATTGCCTTCGCCCGATAATCTGACTGGCAGATGTGCCTATCTGATGAACATATATGTGCGTCCAGATTACAGGGAAAGGGGCATAGCCAGGGTGCTTGTCAGATACCTCGTCAATGAAGCGCGTAATCGCCATTGCGGTAAGATCTGTCTTGAGACCACCGATGCGGGACGGTCTCTGTACGCCGCCATAGGATTTGACGAAATGAAAGATATGATGAAACTATGAAACAGATTCTGAAGATAGGCACGCTAAATTGTATCTGCGTAAGGCAATCTGACACGAGGATTGCATACATCCTGTATCCTATGGATACACTTGGCTCGTGGATTGAAGACGCTGCCCGACTCTATGATGTGAGTATTGTTGTAATCACCGGTATGGACTGGGATGACGATATGACTCCGTGGGGGGGCAAAAGGTGTCCCAGCAGGCTCTCCTGATTTCAAGGGGTATGCCGGGCGATTCATGGACTTGCTGCAAGATGAAATCATACCTGAGGTGGAGAAAGCAATGGGGATCACGCCTGATGAACGCAATCTGATAGGCGTCTCGCTGTCGGGACTGTTCACCATGTGGCAATGGGCATTATATGACATGTTTGACAATGTGGCATCCCTGTCAGGCTCATTTTGGTATGAAGGATTTGTGGATTGGTTTGATAAGCATATGACACCTAAACATGGATGTGCCTACCTGCTCCTCGGTGATAAGGAGGCTGCATCGCCAGTAAGGCAATTCCGCAGCGTAGCGACGGATACTCATAGGGTCGTGGAGCGTCTTAAAACCCTCGGGATTGATACGACTTTTGACTCTGTGCCAGGAGACCATTTTGCCGACCCGGTCGGCAGACTCGACAAGGCTTTTAAAGCCCTGTTTGCGCCACTATGACTTCGGTGTGTTTATCGTGCGATTGATTCTATAATAGGATAGGATAAGGCTCCGTTGCGGAGGGTAAGATGGTAGCCGTGACCTGTGCGCATCTGCTTGTAGTCATGTGACGACACTTTCAGGCGGAAAGTTCCTGCCCCGTCATCGGGTGTGAACGTGACATAGTAATATGGAGTGCCTCGGGTGTAGTTGGTCTGTTTGTCGGTTACGGTGCAGTCCCATTGGTACGGCTCGCTGCCGTATGGCAGATAATAGTTGAGGGCTGCGATTCCCTCGGGAATGACAAGGAAACAGGCAAGAATCAGAAACCCGACAGCGGCAAGGCTCTCGCTGGCATATCTGGAGGATGTCATCTGCTTTCGTTTTTTGTAAAAGCGCACTGCGAGCATACCTCCGGTCACTGCGACCAGGGATATGTACACGGCTATATGGATTTCAAGATAAATGGTCTTGTTAAGGATTGACAGACCGTGGAATGCAGCTATGGAAGCAGCTATTATCGTCAGCCAAATGGCAGATTTGGCGATATAAGGAGGTAGGGACATTAATGAAGTGTTATCAGGTGACAAAATTAGTCAATTTAAAACAGGGCTGTACAGTTTATTCCGTTTTTTTATCAAGGCACTCATTTGGAGGACGATAAAAAAGTGATTAAATTTGGATGTCGTTCAATGCACTATAAAGGCAATGGAGCATATATTCCTTAGCTTCCTTAAAATCTGATAATCATACCACCTACCTTTTCTTATGCACCGTTTGATATTACTGGTATTATATAGTTTATTTGTTTTTTCTGCTTCATCGTCGACTGTGGCTGATTCATTGTTGACACGACTTGACCGAATGTTGCCTCGCCGGACTGAATATGAACAAGATAGACGTCAGAGGATAGACAGAGCCAAGGCTGACTACGAGACTGCTACTACACCATCCGACAAGTATAATGTGTTGCGTGATTTATACACAGGATATCGGTCATATCGGATTGATTCTGCGCTTATTATTGCTGATGAAAGGTTGGCGTTGGCTCAGGAGCTTGCTGACCGCTCAAAGATAGCTTCGGCGACTATAAATCTTGCGGAGAGTTATGCTAAGTCAGGGGGCTATGACCGAGCTATAGATTTGCTTGACGGTCTTAACAGCTGGCAGCTTGAAGATTACCAACGCAAGTATCGTAACAGTGTGTACCGTACAGCCTACGACATGAAGTCAGAAGCGGCATTGCTTAACCGTGAACGAGTTGATGCTCTTGAAAAATCCCGATATTACCGTGCTCAGAGCCTCGCGGAGACGTCAGCCGGCTCTACAAGCTGGTACATGCTTCAGTCTGAGAGGTTGCATGATGCAGGTCTTATGCCTGATGCGGTAGCTAAGATAGAGGAGGCTCAGAGGAAGTTTGATTTTTCAGCCAATGCTCCCATGCAGTATGCCATGGGTGAGATATACCTCGCTGCCGGCATGTCGGAGGAAGCCAAGGAATGCCTGGCGCGGTCGGCGATACTTGATGTATCTTCAGGAACTAAAGAATATGCGTCGCTGATACTGCTTGCATCTGTGTTTTTTGAGGAGGGAGATGTAAGGAGGGCTTTTGAATATATCAATTGTGCTTTTGAGGACGCGATATTCTCCAAAGCCAATTTCCGCACCGCCGAGGTAATGAAGATCATGCCGGTGATTGACGATGCGTTCCATCTTGCAGAGCGTCAAGCTGCCGAACGTAACAGGAGATATCTTGCGGTGTCGGTGGTGTCGGGATTGCTGTTGCTTGTGTCGTTGTTGCTGCTAATTCGCACTCTGCGGCGCAACAGGCGTATGCTTGCCACCATTGCCGATGTGAACCAGCAGTTGGAGGCGCATAATGACGATCTGGTGAAGGCAGACCGAGTCAAATTAGGATATATTAACACACTCATGATGGCATATGCCGGGTATATATCCAAACTAAAGGATTTCAGAAAATCGGTGTTGCGTCTTATGAAAACGTCGCAGTACCAGCAGGCTATGGATCTTGTGAAATCGGACCGTATAGAAGCGCGCGAACTTGCCGATTTTCACGAGATGTTTGATGAGGTGTTTTTGTCCATGTTTCCTGATTTTGTGGCGAAGGTCAATGAGTTGTTTAAATCTCCGGTTGAGTTGAAGGTGCCAGGACGGCTCACTCCTGAGCTAAGGGTGGTGGCAATGATGAGGCTCGGTCTGACATCGACCGATGAGATAGCCAAGATGCTTCATTACTCCTCGCAGACGGTGTATAACCATCGCTTCTCCATACGTTCTATGATTAAGGTGTCAAAAGAGGAATTCGAAGCTGCTGTATCGCAGATATAGGGTGTGGTTTATAGTGGATTTTGTCTTACTTATGAGGTGGCAAAATCTACTTATACGGGGATTGTTTGTGTTTTTAATCGTCTGTATAACAGGAATATAAGTGGCTTATAAGTCTACTTGTGATTTCTAATGCGGCATTTTGTGGCAATATGGATTGCATAACTTTGCGGAGTAACCACCAAATAATGTTTTGCAACCATGAAAAAGGTTTTAATTTTGTTATCGACATTCGTTGCGGCTGTGGCTTCGGGCTATGCGGCGACATTTGATGTCGAGGTGCCTGATGGCACGAAAAAGTGTTATGTATGCGGTAAATTTAATGGCTGGTCAGCTGACGATGCTATAGAGTTGTCGTCTTCCGGTCCTAACCGTTTTACCGTGGAACTCCCTGATGTCAGTGATGCCGACGTGGCTGGAGGATTCAAGTATCTGTGTGGCCGTGACTGGGCATACGTGGAGAAGAAAGCTGATGGCGGAGAGATGTCTAACCGTATCGTGGCTGGCTCGCCTGACGTAGTAGGCAAATGGGCAGCCATGCCTGACTGGGATATAGAAACCATGGAGCTGACTGTCAACGGTATCAAGCGTGAAGTGCGTGTGTATCTGCCCCAAGGTTACGCTGAGTCTGATGCGACATATCCTGTAATCTACTATAATACTGTGCAACAGCGGTATAACAATGCTGGAGATGATGCTGACCGTGGTGATGATTTCTTCGGTTCTGCATCGTGGAATGCCCATAATGTCATGGAAGAGCTGCGTGCAGATGGAGGCAAACCATATATTTTGGTGCAGGTACCCGGTTTCCTTGCAGAAAACACGGTAGAACGTAATGAAGATTTTGAAGGTACGGGAGCTGCCGCGGAGTATTTAGATGCTTTTATCGGCGAATTGATGCCGTCGGTTGCCGATCGATATCGTGTCGACGGAAGTGCTGGCTCTGCCACTATCGTAGGCGCCGACTATGGTGCGCTGTTCAGCATTTATGCGGCATTGAACCGTCCTGATATATTCGGTAGATGCGTTGCAATGTCACCCATGCTGTGGATTAATCCCGGAGCCATAGAGGAAATCGCCTCTACATCATCGCCTCGCGTAACACCGCAATATTTTTATCTGTCGACAGGATCTCTCGAGCCGTCATGGATGTCGGCTGACGTGGCATCGCTGGCAGAGTCTTTAGGTGCTATATCAGGGCTGACGGTGCACAATGTGGTGTTTGAGGGGGCAGCACACGATGATGAATCGTGGGGTGCCGCATTCCGTAACGTGCTTGCAGTCATGGCGGATGGCTGCCGTCCGGAAACTTCTGCCGTGAAGTGTTCTCGCATTAATAAGATGTCAGCCGAAGATTTTGCATCGCAAATATATACGCTCTATGGAGGTGAAAATTCTGCTAATTTGCAGCCTATAGGCACTCTGACATATACCGAGGAGTTTCGCCAGCAAGGTTCGACTACTCCGGTCAAGGCTTATGTCATCACTAACGATATCGCGGCATCAATCAAAGGCAAGTACTACTGGAATGTGGCATGCGGTGCCGATGCTGCTTACGGATGGCTGTTTGAGGCAAACAAGAATGTGGGATTCTCCTCAAAGAAGAATGAGTTGTCATGGCATAATGTGGCTGTATTTGAAGATGGTACGTCTGCCAATGTAGCGGCTCACTCAAAAGGATTTAAAGTTGTGTCGGCATCAGGCAGCACGCTTATGACCCGAGGAAATGCTCATATTCAGACTGCCACCATCAAATTTCCTGGCAAGGACAAGAGTTTCAAGATACATTACGGAAGCGTTAATTCAGCCTCGGACATGGGTGCCATATCGGCTACATACAATGTGGGCGATAATTGCGTGGAGGCTGAGGTGACATATGATTTCAATCTCAACAAAGTGACAGTCAATGAGACGGAATTTGGTCAGACTCTTGACGATGCAGTCATTGAAAGCTTTACCGCCGTGCCTGCAGTGTGCAGTGCCGGCGAGGATGTCAAGGTAGCTCTGCGGGTCAAGGGTTCGTGTGATGTTGAAATCAGCTGTAAGCATGACTTTGCGACGGATGTGCCTGTAGATGTGTGTGCTGAGGGCAACGGCGTGTATACATTGTCGGTTTGGCGAGTTAAAGAGGGTCTGTACACCTTCGCTGTTGATCTGGTGTCTGGAAGTAACCGCATGGAATCAGCTGCGGAAATAAATGTCCGTGTGCTGCCGGCGTCATCTGTGGCTGCATATCCACGCATGGTTGCCAATGCCTATCGTTCGGTTGATTGGAACTCGATAGGTCGTTATAAAGCTAATTTCCATACACACACATCCCAGTCGTTTGATACCAAATACACTACATCGGAGGTCGTGGACCGTTACCGTGATGCCGGTTACTCAATACTCTCTCTGACCGACCATGATGCCAATTCATATCCTTGGAACATGTTCAGTCTCTACAATCCCGATGCTGCTGACCGCGACCCTGAAGCGATGGGTATGCTTGCAGTGCCCGGTGTGGAACTGAGCAAGGACCGTCGGAATTCGTGGAGCGAAAAGACTGGAGGTGACTTCAACCATCATAATGATTTCTTTACAGGTCGCAAGGGTCAGGAGTTCATGTCGCTGCGTGAGTCATATGCTTATACACAAGCGATAGGAGGCATGCAGATAATCAACCACCCCGGACAGTATTGGAATCTTGCCACTGATTATACACCAGGAGCCAAGAACTCGCCTGAGTGGCATGCTGACAACTTCCGCATGTATGATTCGCTGATAGGTCTGGAGGTTTACAATCAGGGCAACCGTCGTCCTAACGACCGCATCCTCTGGGATCAGATACTTACGCTGACCATGCCAGAGCGTCCCGTGTGGGGATATTCGTGTGACGACACTCATACTGCCGAGCAGTATTTCCGCAATTATGAGTTCATGCTGATGCCCGAACTGACCACGGATGCTCTGAAAGAGGCTATGCGCAACGGCTCGCTCCTGTTGTCATATCAATATACTGGTTCTGGCGAACACAAAGCTCCCACAGTGCGCTCCATCAACGTCGATGAAGCTAATCATATGATAACTGTAGATACTGACGATGCCGACAAGATAGAGTGGATAAGCTCTACTCATCAGCTCAAGGAAGGTGATGCGTCCTCACGTCGTAGCACCGTAATAGGGCAGGGCAAGACATTTGATTACAGCGGCTTCCGAGGCTCCTATGTACGTGCATTGCTTACCAATAAGCATGGAGAGACGGCTATTCAGCCTTTTGGATTTGTCTCTGAAAGTGCATCGGCTGTCGAGGATGTCAATGATAACAACATTGTCGCTTTCTATGTAATCCTTGATGAGGCAGCCGCTATAGCTACCGTACGCTGTTCGCAACCGCTGTCACGAATATCGCTCGTGAATACCTCTGGCGTAGTGGTCAAAACGGTTGAGACAGATGCCGCCTGTGAGATCGCTGTCGATGTAAACCATCTGGTCAAAGGTGCCTACATCGTGGTGGGAGCAGATGATAATACGGCATATACAACTAAGTTCATGCTGCCTTGACCAACCTTTATGTAAGAAATATATTGGTTAAAATAACAGAGGCATCGCCATAAAGCGATGCCTCTGTGCTATGATAATGGTATGTTCTGTTATCAGTGGGCTTTGCTGTCGGGGGAAAGGGCGCAGGCTTTGCACTTCTCGGAGATTTCGGTGAAGAAGTCGTTGCCCTTGTCATCTACGAGGATAAATGCCGGGAAGTCCTCGACTTCTATCTTCCAGATGGCTTCCATGCCTAACTCTGGATACTCGAGCAACTCGACTTTCTTGATGGAGTTCTGTGCGAGCACGGCAGCGGGACCGCCGATAGAGCCGAGATAGAAACCTCCGTGTTTGTGGCAAGCGTCTGTCACCTGCTTAGAGCGGTTGCCCTTGGCTATCATCACCATGGAGCCTCCCGCAGCCTGGAACTGGTCTACATAGCTGTCCATACGCCCGGCAGTGGTCGGTCCGAACGATCCAGAAGCCATGCCCGATGGTGTCTTGGCAGGACCGGCGTAGTAGATTGGATGGTCTTTGAGATACTGAGGCATCTCCTCGCCACGGTCCAGACGTTCCTTGATCTTAGCATGGGCGATGTCACGTCCTACGATGATTGTGCCGTTGAGGCTCAGGCGTGTGCTGACAGGATACTGGCTGAGCTGCTTGAGGATTTCAGGCATCGGGCGGTTGAGGTCGACCTTCACTACGTCACCTTCGCCAGCCTTGCGATATTCTTCGGGGATGAGTTCACCGGGGTTAGAGTCGAGTTTCTCGATCCACAGACCGTCACGATTGATTTTGGCTTTTACATTGCGGTCGGCGGAGCAGCTGACACCGAGACCTACGGGGCATGATGCACCATGACGAGGCAGGCGCACCACACGGATGTCATGTGCGAAATATTTGCCTCCGAACTGTGCGCCAAGACCTAACTTCTGAGCCTCTTTGAGCAGTTCTTTTTCAAGCTCTACATCGCGGAATGCGTGACCGAGTTCATTGCCTTGGGTGGGCAGCGAGTCAAGGTATTTCACAGATGCTTTCTTGACTGTTGCAAGATTCATCTCTGCTGATGTGCCGCCGATTACAAATGCGATATGGTAGGGCGGGCATGCTGCTGTGCCGAGTGACTTCATCTTCTCTACGAGGAAGGGGATGAGTGTCTTTGGATTGATGAGAGCCTTGGTCTCCTGATAGAGATATGTCTTGTTGGCAGAACCGCCGCCTTTTGCAACGAACAGGAAGCTGTATTCCATGCCTTCGGTGGCGTGGATGTCAATTTGAGCGGGGAGATTGCAACCAGTGTTGACCTCGTCATACATGTTGAGAGGCGCGTTCTGAGAATAACGCAGATTGTCTTCGGTGTATGTTTCGTAGACACCTTTACTGAGAAGCTCTTCGTCATCTGCTCCTGTCCATACTGCCTGTCCCTTGTTGCCGTGGATGATTGCTGTGCCGGTATCCTGGCAGAAAGGGAGCTGTCCCTTGGCAGCCACCTCGGCATTGCGGAGCATGGTCAGAGCCACAAACTTGTCGTTTTGGCTCGCTTCGGGGTCAGCGAGTATCTTGGCTACCATCTGATTGTGCTCGCGGCGCAGCATAAATGCGTTATCGTGAGTGGCTTGACGTGCCAGCACAGTAAGAGCTTTGGGATCAATGACGAGCATCTCGTGACCGCCCCAGTTCTCTACCTTCACATAGTCGGAGGTAAGATGATAGTATTCAGTAGTGTCCGGTCCCAGGGGGAACATCTTCTGATACTTGAAAGGTTTTGTTGCCATGGTCAGTTAGTTATATTGTTACTTCGTAAATATAGGCTTGTTGACGATTATAAGATTCATATATCTTAAATCTTATAAATCTTATAAATCTTATAAATCTTATAAATCTTATAAATCTTAT
>CAMQYL010000035.1:0-25962 GCA_947039275.1 uncultured Bacteroidales bacterium
CAGTTAGCGGCTTAGCCAAGGCTGAACAACCTCAAATTTTACCGAATCATTGCATTCATAGAAATGGGAATTATTCTTGAATTCTTGTCGGCATCAAATGCTATTGCTGAGAAAGTAGTGGCTTTATCCAATGTTACATCATAGTATCCAAATTTGAAATCCTCGATGTCTGTCCTGGTGGGAAGCCTTGCCCCTATACGTTGACGTTCAAGCACCACTTTCTCCACTCCTTTTTCTGTGGGGAAATATAGTCTGATATTGTTCGATGAATGACTATTATGGTTGGCTGCCTTCGATGGAAACATAGGACAGATAACCACAATAAATATCAACAGTAGTATGTTTTTGCTCATATTCCTTATTAAAAGCGGATGTGGGTGATTAACTATGCATGTGCCGTGGATATTCTATTCCATGCGAGTTTACAGTGGAACATCCACGGCACATGCTCATCTTCTTTACCGTTATTTCCTGATTTTTTATGCTTTGCTTATTCCTGATTCACGGTCTGTTACTTTGATTACATACGTCCCATGTGGAAGTGATCCAAGGTCTATTGAGCTGTCAGTGTATCCTGATACTGTAGCTTGGCTCCCTTCGATACCTATTGGACTGATGACATAGTCAAGGTGCAGTGTCTGGTCATCGTCTGTTGCAAATTTCATTATGCCGTTTTCAAGAGTGTAGGATAATGTTTGAACTTTTGATGCCATTGAAACTGCTTCAATAGTCAGAGGAAGGCTGCGGGTATATCCATTGTCATTATAGCCTACGGCTGTGAATGTATATGTTATACTCCTATCTATGGGAAGATCAAAAAATCCGCTTTTAAAATCATTAATCTGGATTTTATTAGCAACGACTGCACCTTTGCGCTTTTGTTCCAGTATAATTCTATTTATACCTTCAATATTGCCGAAATAGAATCTGAGAGTGCTATTTGAGGAGTTTTCTGTATTGTTTTCAGCGGATGTCGTAGCTGTATTGTTTAAGAAGGTATGGCTCATTTTTACCCTTGGAGGCAGATAATCCACCACACAGTATTTCGAACGATGACTATAACGTATTTTTGTCGGACCATAAACTGGCTCGCATATAGTTATACAAGCTCGGAGATAGCCGTCAGCAGTACGTTCGTATTCATCATTTTCGCAATGGAATTCCCATAGATTCATATCCACGACATATCCTCCCATATCCCCGTACTCGAAATACACGAGATCCCATGTGCCATCCTTCTTTAAAATGGTTATTGAGAAGCCAGTTGTGTTAGGGCTGCCATCGGGTGTCTGATAAGGATAGAACTGACTTACGTATATGGATGGAATTGACAAATCAATCTGTGATGCTTTGAGCAACATGTTATTAGCGACGCTGCTGTGGCTTGTCTCTGCCATAGTGGAGGTGTTAAGTTTTATAGAGCCTTTATAAGGGACTTTGGTGGAAGTACTTCCCGATCCAGATGCTATAGGAATATATTCGCCTATAGGAAAATTCAATTCCCACCCCAAGAGATAACGGCACATGTGTTGGCTGCTGCCTCCCAATGAGCGTACAACTGTACCTCTTCCGAAATTATACGATAGGACATCAGATAAAGCATCGCCTGATCCCATAAATTGATTCAATGACACCCCGTTTACCCAAGTGGTTGGGGCATAGAGTTTGTAACCTTGTACATTCAGTTCACCCTTTGTTGCTGCATTCAATCTCGCAGTGTCATCAGATGGATTTCCTAATGCTTGCTCAATGAACATCTCAAAAGGGGTCATGGTTTGATTAGAGAGCTCAATTCCTTTCGTTACCGGGTTATAGATGTAGCGGCTTGAAAATCCCATGCCGATAAGGAGGTCTCTTAGTGCTACAGAAACAAAATCATACTTTTGTCCGGGATTAGTATCAATGCTGAAAGACATATCATCAAACATAGACAGATTATATGTAATCGTTATATCTGGTTCACTTGTCAGGAAAGATGCATCTTCAATATATATCAAATAAGACCATGGAGACTCTCCAAAATATTCTTCAAGTATGACACCTTTTATTCGTGTCATCGAAGAAAAGCACTCGTTATAAACTGGCTGTCCGAACTCTTCATATCCACGGGCTGCAACTTTTGATAGGGCAGTACTATAGGAAGCCGATAGATTCCTGCATGATACTTTGACTTTCAGAGGAAGTGAGGGCGGAAGGAATTCTCCCATGATTTTACAGGCATATGAAAACGGACTCTTTATATAATCAGGGCATGAACTGTCAAATTCAGGTATGACAACAGTACCTCCTCCGATTTCGCGAATGACGTTGATGTCTTTTATCTCTCCCCGATATTTTGCAGAAGCATAGTTGAAACTTTCAAGACTTGATGCAGTCTCAGAAGCATATGCAGCCATTAGGGAAAGCATGCACATTATAGACACAAAGGTAATTTTCATAATTAACGATTGATTTTACGGGTGATTGTATAGTTGTTGTTAAATCTCACTTTTAATATAAATAGAGAGGATGGAGATTCAGGCAGCGATATTATAGACGATGCTTGAAAACGGTCCGTCTTAACGCATTGCCCATTAAGATCATATATCCATAATTCACCGCCAATGAGTGAATTGATTGAGATTGCCCCGTCGGGTAAAATGTTTATACTTTGATCATCCTCATTGACCTGCGGAGAATCTAAAGAGCCGAATATTAACGTTCTATCTTCTTCAGACAAGTAATCTGAACTGTTAATGTGAGGAGAAAGTAGATTTTCGGAATTTTCGTAGATGACAATGACACGAATAAATGAGCCCCAACTTGTGTCGGGGAATGTGATATGCTCCGTCTCTGTTTTTTCATCAACAATAATAGAGAACTTTCCATTATAGAAAGGATTATCGTAAGTCAAAAGATGAGCACGGGTCCTTGCAATTAATATTCGTGAGGCACCTGATGGAAATGTAACATCAAATGAGACTGTTCCAATGCAATCAGGACGTTGTCCTTCTTGATATATCATCGTATAATCATAATTTACATTACTTAAGATCACAGCCCTATCTTCGGCTCGTTCTGTGCCGTTTTCTGAAGCTCCATACACATGACACCAACTCATTACAGCCATGCAAATCAGGGATAGTTTTACGAATGGTTTCATTTTATCATGAATTTGTGCGTCTTAACACGACCGGTTTTGTCCACTGTCCGGCTTATATATACACCTTTGGGAAGCATAGACTTGCTAATTCCCAAATCAAAAACATGGGAGACACAAATGCCGTCCAGATTAAAAATATGGATATTCTCCTCAGTAAGCGATGTGGTAATGTCCTCAAGTCCTGTTGGAATTTCCGGAGCAAATTCCAAGGTCTGATCAACAGTGCCGTATTTGTTTCTAACGTGGATAGTTATCCAGCTGTATCGTAGAGTAGACAGGTTATATGTTTTGACATGAGCAATGAACGGCTCATGTATATCCTGTATGGATTGAATTGAGCTGTATTCCTCCTCAGTGGCGATTTGTAGTTTGTCTGCGCCTCTGTATCGGACTGTGAATGTTAGATAATAGGAGAAATCACCTGAAGGGATACGTTCCATATTATCAACAGACAGTATAAACGGTTTAAGTTCCAACGAAATATAGAACGGTTTAGCTGTATATGATTTATTTCCTACAGTGTATTTACATTCAATTTTGCCATCAAGATCTCCGTTGGTATTGATATAATATTTATCAGGTGATTGTATTGGCGCGATAGTAAAAGTGTTGTTTGTGTCGTGCGAGACTTCCACGTATCTTCCTTCTTGGTTCTTCAAAGAAAAGATCCATTTATATTCGTTCGCACCTTGAGCATTGTCAAGGGTGAAAGTATGGGAAGTGTATGACGATCCTATGCCATCAGACGATATATCATTGCACTTGATGTTTGCACCTTCTTGTTGGATTGCAAAATTCCAGCCAATCCCATTAAGAATGTCAAGTGTATTTGCATCGATGCCTAACATCTTATCGCCCTCTCCTAGGGCATAGTGCATTAACGAGGTATCATCATCAAGATATATTAGGGATACGCCCGGGATAAATGTTGTTGGAGCATACAGGAAATGCTTAAATTTATTTCCTTTTACATGTAGAGCATTTGAAGTGGCGAACGTACCCAAATCGGGGGAACGATTTGGGAGGGAACTTAAGCATATGTCATCTTTGTAGATGCGATTATCGAAATAAGTAGGGAATGCTGAATAGAAAATGAACATTGAGGGATCATCAAAATCTTTACATACGCTTGATCCAAAACCTAATGAAATGGCAATGGCTCTTAACGCCACAGTATAAACATTGTACCCAATAGATTTATTTGAAGAGAAATTACAATTCCATAAAAGAGTCTCGTTTAGATAAATATAGCTATCTGGTCCCTCTGTAGTGCCTTGAGGAAATCCTATAAGTTGGGATGCTAAGGCAGATGGCGCCCCTTTCAGGTCTCCAAAGGAACAGTAACCCACATATGTCTGCATGGAAATAGTGGGGTCTAGAGGCTCCATTGTGGCGTTGATGTAGATTTCCTGGGCGGCTGGGAGTTTGGCTTCCCATGCTTCTTTGGCGGCGTTTAGGGCTACGCGGATGGAGTCGGGGACGCTCGAGTCAAAGGTCATCACTATGCAGCCTTTGCTGCTTGATGTCCTCTCGGATTTGTCGGGCATAGGAGCCACGACGGTGGGAGAAAAGCCCTGTATGGCTTTCTCTTGGAAGCGGATGTAGTGTCGTTCGATGCCGTTAGCTGTGAGTTGGCATACGCTCAGGGTCAGTAGAAGCAGGATTAGTGTTAGTTTGTTCATTGGTCTGAGTGTGATGATTGGTACTATTGGTATTGGAGCCATCGGGCTGCAGGGACATGCAGGGGCATGTTCGCTTTTATATCTTATTGGCGTGCCCCAGCATCGTCCCTACAGCTTTGAGGCTTATCCCAGCTGGTCAGAGCCGGGAGTTCCCATAAACAACATGTCTTATACAGAACTCCTGCAAAACTACTTTCGATTTCAAATTAGGCATATCTTGGAATATTAGTAATAGAATATCGGAGTTATTGATATTTCAGTCGAGAGTGGCAGAGAGCTTTGCTCCTGTGTCGGTAGTGCATTCTATATAGGAGGGGAATGTCATTGTCGGGGTGTCGATGCATGGCTCTTCCGAACTTACATAGCCGCTCCATACCATACCGCTGCCATCCTCTATATATACGTCTAAGTAACCTGCTGCAGATGGAAGGTCAAAGCAGATATGTTTGTCCGAGTAATGGATCAATACTCCCCGGGATGACTGCCCGTTAAAACCTGGCATGCGCGGGCGTTCGGAGCTCGTTTTCGGCTCTAATGTGCGCCCTTTATTGGTGTTGTGCTCTGCGAAAACATTAGGTGAGGATAAGATAGCCAAAGCGATAATGGTTGTCTGTATTGGTTTCATTATCAATGATTATTTTGTGATGTTGTTTCGCAAATTTATTGACTTTGAAACATGATTGCCAAATTATTTCACAACAAAAAATTACACTTTAGAATTAGTAATTACCTGATATTCAGTTAAATACAAAGGTGTGAAAAGGGTAAAATCTCATTTCCCCATATATGCTTGATTGTCAATGGATTGTGAGGCAGGGAAGCAGCTTAAAGTCTAATCATTTTTTGTACCATTCCTGAGAAGTTTTTGAAATTTAGGAGCGAGAGGATGTGTCGACTTGCTGATTTTTGATTGCAACCGGTACTTGCGGGCATATATTGACCTGATATTATTAATTTTCATCAGCTTTGCAATGCCGGCAGATGATAAGCCGAATATTGATAGCATATATACTCTATAATCTTCTTCTTTGAGATCGATGTCGGAAGCGCGAAGCTGTGTCATTACATTATCATATGACATGTTGGCTATTGTTTCAAGATCTTCAAATTTCTGTGGAAATTTGCCTATGTCTTTTATCAATCTGTCAAGGCTTCCAGCAATTCGTGAAGATATTACATCGTTTTCAGATGATAATGACGAGAGCAACAAGCATATCCTGCCTATGGATTTATAATGCTCTGCGGTCTGAGTGGAGAGCAATGTTTCCATCCGACCTAATGAATCGCGAAGGTACTCGGTTTCTATTCGCATATTATTGCTATCATGTAGGGTCTTTTCAAGTATTGTTTTCATGGCTGCCTCAGACTGTTTTGACGTTTCTTCCTTAAGTTCATGCAGAGACAATGCTTGCTGTAGGTGCTGGGCGATGCGTTCGTTGCGTTCGTTCTCAGCGCGCCGGCGCATAAGCATATATATAATTATAGTTCCTGCGGCAATTAAAATGATGACAGCGACAAGTGCTGTTATAATTGCGCGGGTACGTGCTGCCTCGGCATTCTTCTGAGCTGCAAGTTTTTTTGCTCATGGTGCAGCAACGCGGAAAAGGTAGCACGTTGGTTCATAAGACTGAGTATGTCGTTTTCAGAGTCGTTCTGCATTGCCATCAGTGATTCAAAAGCCATGTCTTTGTCACCCATGCTGATGGATATTGAATATCTTAGCCAATTAGTCAATGCTGACGATGGATCTGCTTTATCAAGCATCTTTTTTGCGCCCTGAATGTTTCCGTTCCTTGCTAAACATAAGCCTAATAGCCCGAAGTCGTCCGGTGTCATGCGGCTTGATTTGCTTAGTTTTTGCAAATAGGGAAGAGCCCTGACGCTTTTTCCGTCCGCGATAAAAGCACGAGACAGATTGCTCCATGTAGCACAGAGCAGTGCACTATCGGGTCGTGACTTCAATGTGTCTAAAAGTTGTTGATAGACTATGTAACATGAATCATATTGCCTGAGATGGTGGTATGCGCCAGCGATGTCGAGCATTGCCCAATCAGCGTAAGGCTTGCGCCCAGTCTGCTTTATATGGTTATATGCTCTTTGGGCATATAGCAATTCTTCTGCGGGATTACCTGTTTTCCTAAATATGATGGAGAGTTCGCGGCATGCCAGGGAAGCATAGAAGTTGTCGCCGATTTCTTCGGCGAGGTCTAAGGCGGTCAGCAGAGAGGTGACGCCTTGGCTTAGCGAGTCGGTGCCTGACTGGAGGAAGCCAAGATTGTAGTAGGCGAGCATCTTGCGCTGGCTGTCGCCGGTGCGTGAATAGTAGTCTGCGGCGGCATGGATGAGCGAGTCGTTAGCATCGTCCATGCGGTTTTTGACACGTGCCTGCACGAGCAGCAGGGCATAGAGGGCGCGGTCGCTTTCTGACCGCAGCGAGCTGCGGTCAAGCGAGTCGAGTATGCTGAGAGCCGAGTCGGGATGCGACTCCATGAGTGCTTCGGCGCGAAGCAAGGTGGCGTTGTCGTCGGTATGCTGGCGTGAGCATCCTCCGAGCAGCATCCCTGTAACCATAAGCGAGATTATGATGTGAGTGATTGGCATTGTCATTTTTAAGCCATGATGTATATGTTTCGATTATTTAACGTCATATCAAGCACTTTTATTATAAATTTTAACGATTGGCGGACGATGGTGTTTTTAATTTGCAGGTGTAGGGGATAAGTGTTATATTCGCGGTAATTTAACCGTGTTAACTTAATTCGTTAACAAAATCGGAGATATCGGTGTTATTACAGCGAGTTAATATTCACCCTCAGACCATCATGATACTATGGACGAACTGACTGATATTTTCAACGAAATACTGCGACAAGCCGGAAGTGTCGACATTGCCGAAGCCGAATTCAAGCGTCAGATCAATGAGGATGCCGCCCTCAAGGAGCGATACCGCGAGTGGTGCCGCGAGGTAGGCAGCAGCGAAAAACGCGGATTTCTGGACTACTGCGACGAATACCTTGAATCGCAAGATGACATTTGGCAGACTCTCAATGACTATGACAATGAATGACATCCCCGTCGCGAAGCCTGTGCGCCGGCTTCCTGCCGAATGGGAACCATCGGAAGCGGTGATGATAGCATGGCCGCATGCTGAAACCGACTGGGCAGACATGCTTGATGAGGTAACGGAGACGTATGTGGATATAGCCCGCGGCATCCTTGATAGCGGTGCGGTTCTCGTGGTCGTAGCGCCCGATATAACCCTCCCTAAGCGTTATCTTGACCCATACGACTCCCTCCAACGCCCCATAATCTATTGCGAGATTCCGACCAATGATACTTGGGCGCGGGATTTCGGTCCGATTACGGTCGAGGAGGATGGAGGAGGAAAGCTACCACTTGATTTCACCTTCAACGGCTGGGGTATGAAATTTGCTGCTGATAAGGATAATCTTATCACATCTGCCGCAGCCTCAATGCACCTGTTTCGCAACCGTACTGAATCACACCGTATGATGGTGCTTGAAGGCGGTTCGATAGAGAGCGATGGCGAGGGCACCATCATGACCACCTCGGAGTGTCTGCTGTCGCCCAACCGCAATCCTTGGATGGACAAAGTGGAGATTGAGCAATACTTGCTGGATGCTTTCGGTGCAAACAGGGTGCTGTGGGTTGACCATGGTTATCTCGCCGGCGATGATACCGACAGCCACATAGACACTCTTGCCCGATTGGCTCCTCACCATACTATCGTCTATGTCAGTGTGCCTGACGATGAGGGCGATGAGCACTACGGTGCATTGAAGGCGATGGAGGAGCAGCTAAAGACATTCCGCACTGCCGACGGTCAGCCTTACAATCTTATAGGACTTCCTATGGCAGATGCACGGTATGATGAGGATGGCAACCGATTGCCGGCAACTTATGCCAACTATCTTGTGGTCAACGACACGATACTCATGCCGTCATATCGTTCGCCTCGCAAGGACCGTCTGGCGGCGCAGATGATGCAGGTGGCATATCCTGATCATAAGGTGGTGCAGATTGACTGTTCGCCGCTCATCCGTCAGCACGGATCGCTCCACTGCGTGACCATGCAGCTCCCAAGCGGCACTCTCGCCGTGATATGATATACAAATCCGATGTCCATACAGCACATCGCAATATCTTGTAGGGACGCGGCGTGCCGCGTCATCAAACGTAACATATACTGACTGATACGATGACGCGGCACGCCGCGTCCCTACGTTGAAATACATAATTGATTATGGAAAAAGATTCGAAAATATATGTGGCGGGGCATCGCGGTATGGTCGGTTCGGCGATTGTGCGCGAGCTGCAACGTCAAGGCTACACGAACATCATCACACGCACACATCGGGAGCTTGACCTGATCAATCAGCAGGCTGTCGATGACTTCTTCGCGGCGGAGCGTCCTGACTATGTCTTTCTGGCAGCCGCTAAGGTCGGAGGCATCCAGGCTAATGCTTCGGCTCTTGCCGATTTCATGTATGACAACATGATGCTTGAAATGAACGTCATCCATGCGGCATGGCGTAATGGTGTCAAGAAGCTCGAGTTTCTCGGCTCTTCATGTATATATCCTCGCATGGCTCCCCAGCCTATGCCTGAGTCATGCTTGCTGACTTCGGAGCTTGAAAAGACCAATGAGGCTTATGCTTTGGCAAAAATCTCAGGTCTGAAATACTGCGAGTTTCTCAACAGCCAGTATGGCACTGACTATATCTCGGTGATGCCCACCAATCTCTACGGACCTAACGATAATTACCATCCGACCCACTCCCATGTGCTCCCGGCTCTTATCCGCCGCTTCCATGAGGCTAAGGAGCAGCAGCTTCCCGAAGTGGTGTGCTGGGGCGATGGGTCGCCGCTTCGAGAGTTTCTCTACGTGGATGACCTCGCCAATTTGTGCGTATTCCTGATGAACAATTATTCTGGCAACGAGACGGTCAATGCCGGCAGCGGCAAGGAGCTGTCAATCCGCGAACTTGCCGAACTCGTAGCCACAACCGTAGGCTATGAAGGTCGCATAGTCTGGGACACAACCAAGCCCAACGGCACTCCCCGAAAACTGCTTGACGTCAGCAAGGCCACAGCTCTCGGCTGGACCTACTCGACTGAGCTGCCCGAAGGCATCAGACTCGCCTATGCCGATTTCCTCAACAATCCTGTCAGAGCTGAGCGCTAACATAGACTGATTAACGATGAAAAACCTCCTCCTCTTATTACTCATATTCGTGATTTCCGGCGGCATCTACGGATGCGCCGACCGCATAAGCAAGAAAAGCGCCTCACCAGCTCCCGCACCTATGGCTTCTTTTGAAACCATGGGAGACCGTGCACCCTCCGATGATGAGGAAGGTGCGGTGCAAGAACCTGCATGGACCTACTATGAGCGGCTCTCGTATCTGTTTGGTGCCGACTCGACATGTGTAGGCATTAGCTCCGACATGGTTTTCCCCGAATGGTATTCGGGTTGCTTTGTCAATAATCGCGACCGTCTGACCATTAACGTGGTCGGTGACACCACTAAGCTCCGCAAGATGCTTACCGACAAATTGGGCGGCAACGAGTTTGACATAGGTGTGGGTCTATACAGTAAGAGTCAGCAACAAGCGGTTGACTCGTTGCTGAACAAAGCTATGGAAGAGAGTGATTCGCCTGTGGCTCGTCCACTTATGTGGCGATGGGAAGAGGATGGAACAATAGATGTAACAGTACAAGGCGTTGATGATTCGGTTATTGATCGTTTCAAACGGGAGGTTTTTGATTCGCCGCTGTTGAGGTTTTCGAGAAGTGAGAAGGTTGGAATAAACGTGGAGCGTGAAGAGATAGAAGTTCACGAAAAGCCCGTTGAGAGTGTAAGAGTCATAGATGACTTTAAGAATACAGACACTGACAGTGTCTCTGACAACGGCGCATTTGAGTGCTACATTGAGGTGGCTCCAGATTTTCCAGGCGGTACTCAAGCTCTGTTGGATTACATTCAAGATGTCATGGTCTACCCCCGTGAGGCATACGAGGAAAATATCCAGGGGCGAGTAGTATTACAATTGCTTTTTAATGAGCATGGAGACATTGATACCATGAAAGTCGTTCGCGACAAAGACCGTTATCTTGATGCCGAAGCACTCAGAATTGCGAAGACGTTACCTCGTTTTACTCCTGGACGTGATGGTCTTGGCAACGTGCAGAAAATGTGGTACACTTTACCAATTAATTTCAAGATTGCTGATTATGACGCTCGGCATGCCAAGCGATATCCGCCATTTGACTTTGACAACGGCGGCGATTATGTCAGTGATGGGATGATGCGCATTATTGATGAGAAGGGGAGATTTGGATATGCTGACTCGACAGGACATACTGTGATTATCCCTCGCTTTGCGTTTGGTTTCCCGTTTGAGGGCGGTCGTGCCAAGGTGACGGATTCAGGTCATGAAGTCCGCGAAGGGGAGCACTCACGATGGGTGAGCGAGACGTGGTACTATATTGATAAATCAGGACGCAAGATAGATTGACACATCGTCCTGTCAAATTCCTGGGAAGCGCGCCTGTGAGTCGGGCACGAATGATTGATATGAATTGTCGCTATAGTACACGATGATGCTGACCACATGCTTGCCGTTGGTTGCTGTCGTGGAAGGTTGTGGCTGGGGTTGTGACATGTCTTCCTGATGGAAGGTAATGGTTCGGTCTGCGCCTTTTGCTTCTATCCGTTCGGCAGTGTGTGGGTGCATGGGGGCTTCTAACGGACCGGTCAGATCGGGGCGGCTGTCAGCTGCTGATGGGGCTTCGCTTAATAGGCTTCCGTTGTCGTGCATCGGTTCGTTGTCAAGCATGAAGTCAAGCGGTAGTGACATGTCAGTCTCCTCTGGAATGGGATTGTTGTTAAGGTCGCTGAGATTTTGATTTTCGTTGCCGTCTGATGTCTCGTGCGTGAAAACTGGATTTTCAGCGGTTTCGGATTTTCCTTCTACCATCTCGCCTTCGCCAAACATCAGCCACATGATGGATAGCTGTGGATATGCGTCATGTATCTTCGCGATGATTTCATCGCGGACGGTCTTGTTGCGCCCGTTGAGGAGCTGCGACAGAGTGGGGCGTGGAATACCGCAGTTGTCGGCAAACTGCGTTACAGGGATGCCGAGATAATCAAGAAATAGCTTGAGGCGACCTACTATATCCATAAAAGTTACGATTACAAATTCAAATTACGAGATGCAAATGTAATTATAATGTTTCAAAAATGCAAATTTAAATTTGGGAAGCATATAAATGCAAATGCACGCCGTTAATTTCCAAATGCAAATGCAAATAGGGGAGAAGATTGCGAATACAAACACCTGTTTCATTGAAGGCGATAATATCTACTGGATATTGCCATGCAGGCAGTAATTAATTTCATATACCCTCTTACGAGACCGTAGAAATATGTTAAAGTATAAGTTGATAAATATGTTGTAATAATTTGCTATATAGTAGATTGCGTGTTTAATATGCGTTTGATTGGTCTCTTTGCGATAAAATCACCAAGAAACTACTGTAGAATTTAATTAAAACTTTAGAAAATATGTATAAGTAATTGATTATTAGTAGATAGAACTTGATGTTAATTTGTGTAAAATTATAAAGACCCGTAGGAGCTATGTGGTTTTATAGGAAAAGATACAGATGTAATCATGGAATAAATAACTACAGGTGCAGGCGTAAATTTGATGTGATGGCGTATGAGATTCGGATGGATTTGTCATATTTACAAATGAAGGTGAGAAGTTCTGAATGTAAAATGAGTTTTGGATTGCATTTGTGACGTTGGTTGCACGGATTGAAGTGCAAATCCAAACGGTCGTGATTGTCTGTTTACAGACGAGATGGAATTGCATATCCGATTGAATTGCGTTTGTAAACTAATTTTGCTTATATGTATCATATTTTGAGTATTGGTGCTTTCTGTTATCTTTTAATCCGTGTAGTTTCTCCGATACAATTCTTTGTTTTTTATTTAGCGGCAAACTATATTTCCAAATAAGTTGTTAAATTTGCGCATTATATAATTATATCATCACATATCACGCTACAACTACTATGGTAGAAACCGATAATACGATGTCAGCCGCTGAGCTATTTGATCTCTCCTTGGAAATAGAAGGACTGTTATCATTGGCAGTCCGCCGGGAGGATATGGTTCCTTCGGAGGTATTCCAACTTCTCAGTGACAAAACAGCGAAGTTTGCCGACGGCATACAGACGCTTGTTTCTCAGGCTGGAGGTACGGTATCTTCTACAGTTTCGTCTCGCGCAGCGCAAGAACGTGAATTTGTTGCTTCATTGCCGAGTTTGCCGGGACTGTTTGATTGCGATGCTGCCCCACTGATAGAGGAAGAGGGTGGCGTAAATGCTGATGGAGTCTCTCTGTCTGTAGTTGCAGAGGATGAATCTGAGTATGGAGTGAGTGGTAATGGACAGGCTGATGTCTCTGTACCATCTGATGTGCGACTGATGGATTTTAGTTCCGATGAATCTGATGCAGACAAGGATGAGGAGTGCAACATTGATGAGGCATCTTCGTCGATTGAGTATGCTGCCGCCGAGAGTGATACGAATATAGATGCCAGAGCGGTTTTGGATACAAAATCAGAGTCAGATGAGTGCAGTGCGCCGGCATCTTTGTTTGATGAAACGCAGATTTCTGATTTTAAAAAAGAAGTGACTGTCAGTTCTCGTCCGATGCGTCATGACCCGGGAGAACTGAGGAAGATGTTTACAGTCAATGACAAGTTCCGTTTCCGTCGTGAACTGTTCGGCAACAGTGACACCGAGTTTACGGACACCCTTAATCTTGTCGAGGCTATGCGCAATTATAATGAGGCAGAGGATTATTTCTACAATGACCTTGCCTGGGATGCAGAAGCCACGGAAGTGCAGGAGTTCATGGCTGTAGTCAATCGTTATTTCAACAAGTGATCCGACCTATGTCTGGAAAACTTTATATAGTACCTACCCCCGTCGGCAATCTTGCCGACATGTCTCCCCGTGCCATAGAGGTGCTTAAGTCATCTGATGTCGTTCTTGCCGAAGATACCCGCACCAGCAAGGTGCTGATGGAGCACTTTGACATAACCACCCCGCTTGTCTCACATCATAAATATAATGAGCATGACACTACCGATGGCGTCATCAGGCGCATAGAGGGCGGCGAGACTGTGGCGCTTGTGTCGGATGCCGGCACTCCTGGCATAAGCGACCCAGGATTTCTATTGAGCCGGGCAGCCCGTAACAAAGGGGTGGAAGTGGTGACATTGCCAGGTCCCACAGCCTTTGTGCCCGCTTTGGTCAACTCCGGGTTGCCATGTGACCGATTCACATTTGAGGGTTTCTTGCCGCCGAAGAAAGGGCGCAGGACTCGTCTGGAAGAGATTGCAGCCGCACCTCGGACTATCATCGTGTATGAATCGCCTCTGAAGCTTCTCAAGACTCTCGCAGACCTTGCCGAGGTATGTGGCACTGACAGGGCTATCTCCGTATCGCGTGAGATATCGAAGCTTCATGAGCAGACCGTGCGGGGTACTATAGGCGAAGTCATTGAGCATTTCACCATGAACCAACCGCGCGGTGAGATGGTTATAATAATCAAAGGTAATGATGCCGCCGATGCCAAACGTGTGCATCGTAACAAATACAAGGATATCGATACAGAAATCACAAATCAACATTAAATTTATGAGAAAGATATGTTATCTGTCGGCAGTAGCCGCTATCGTCATGAGCATGGCTTCATGTGAAAATGGTAAGCTCAAAGAGCGTAACGAACAGCTCGAGGGCGATGTGCAGGGTCTTGTGGCAACACAGGATACACTCCTCGGTCTGGTCAACGAACTCACTGACGGTATGAACGAGATCAAGCGTCTCGAAAACATCATTTCCACTCCGGGCGCCATAGGCGAGTCATCGTCAAAGAAAGAGCAGATCCGCAATGATATGATGGCCATACAGCAGGCACTGCAGGTGCGCCGCCAGCGTCTTGACGAGCTCGAACAGCAGCTCCAGAACAACAAGGGGCAAAACTCCAAACTCCTCAAAACCATCAGCTCCCTCAAAGAGCAGATTGCCAATCAGGAGCGCGAGATAGCTTCTATGCGTGACCAGCTTGCAGCTGCCAACATCCAGATTGCCGAACTCAACACTACAGTTGATTCACTCAACACTACTGTAGCTACCGAACAGCGTGAGCGCGAAATCGCTCAGGAGACCAGCAACGCTCTTGCAGAGCAGCTCAACACCTGCTACTATGCTATCGGCACAAAGAACGAGCTTAAGGACAACCACATTCTTGAGACTGGCTTCCTCCGCAAAACCAAAGTAATGGAAGGCGACTTCAACCAGGGCTATTTCACCAAGGCTGATAAGCGCACTCTCACTCAGATTCCTCTTAATGCCAAGAAGGGTGAGGTAATGACAAAGCAGCCCAAAGACAGCTATACCATCACCGATGTCAACGGTGCTGCCGTGCTCAACATCACCAATCCTGAGAAATTCTGGAGCATGAGCAACTTCCTGGTAGTGAAGGTTGATTAATCAAGATTAAAAGACTATACGTATAAATACAGTTGACAAAACTTGAACTTCTTGCACCGGCGCGTAATGCTGAGACTGCTATCGAGGCTGTCAGGCATGGCGCCGATGCTGTGTATATAGGTGCGCCATCACATGGCGCGAGAGCTAATGCTACCAACCCGCTTGATGATATCCGGCGGGTTGTGGCGTTTGCGCATCCCTACAAGGCGCGTGTCTATGTGACTCTCAACACCCTCGTTTACGATGATGAGCTGGCTTCTGTCCGTGACCTCGTATGCCGGTTGTACGACATAGGCGTAGATGCGCTGATAGTCCAGGACATGTCATTGCTGGAGATGGATATTCCACCTATAGCGCTGCATGCCAGCACCCAGTGTGACATCCGCACTCCCGAGAAAGCCCGGTTTCTCGCCGATGCCGGGTTTTCGCAGCTCGTGTTGCCGCGTGAACTCACATTGGCTGAAATACAAGCCATACATGATACGGTAGATGTACCGCTTGAGGCTTTTGTGCATGGTGCGCTCTGTGTCAGCTACAGTGGAGACTGCCGCGCGAGCCTCCTCGCCACTGGGCGCAGCGCCAACCGTGGCGAGTGTACTCAAATGTGCCGTCTGCCTTATGACCTGATTGATGGAAAGAGTAGGCGTGTATTGCGAGGCAAGCATCTGCTGTCATTGCGTGACATGAACCGCAGCCTATATCTCGGAGAGATGGCTGCCGCAGGTATATCATCGTTTAAGATAGAGGGTCGACTGAAAGATGTCGCGTATGTCAAGGAGACTGTGGCGTATTATTCGCGGCTGATTGATAAGCTCGTTGAGAGCAATCCGGAGCGATATGTTCGCGCATCCTGCGGCAGATCACAAGTGTCTTTTGCGGCAGATCCTACCAATGCGTTTAATCGTGGTTTTTCTGACTATTTCATATCGACATCTCAGCCAGCAGCAGGAAGCATGGTCAATCTTGACACCCCTAAGTCCGTAGGACGTCCGGTCGCCACCGTAGGTGTGGCGTCACGGGGAAACCGTATTACTGTCAAGGCTGATATGCCGCTCCACAATGGTGACGGCCTTGGATATTACGACCGTAATGGAGAATTGCAGGGGTTTCGAGTCAATAGGGTAGACGGCTCCACTGTTTTCGCGGCATCGCCGGTAGATGTCCCTAAGGGAACAATCCTCTACCGTAGCCGTGATATAGAGCATGACAGGCAGCTTGCGGGCGACACAGCGACACGAAAGATAGATTTGCATGTCAGGCTACGTTCTGTAGGTGCGGATCGCCTTGTAGCAGATGCCATTGATGCTCGCGGATGCCGTGTGAGCGTTGCTGTTGACTGTGATTTGCAGCCAGCGCGTACACCTCAGGCAATGCGTCATAAGACCGAACTGTCCAAAATGGGCGACTCTGTGTATCGTGTCGTCGGACTCACAGACGATATCCCCGATGTTTTTGTCGCAGCGTCAGTGTTGAGTGCTTTGCGCCGAGATTTGATGGAGGCGCTTGACCGTTGCGCCCAGGCTTCCTATCCCTACGATTACCGTCGAGGTGACAAAGGAGACCGCTGTTTCAAGTCGATGCTTGGGTCAGATGACAATGTGGCTAATAGGTTGGCACAGCGATTCTATGAGCGTCATGGTGCAATCGTCGGTTCCCGTGCGCTTGAGGTTACCGATAGGACCACGTTGAAAGAACCAGTTAGAGTCATGACTACACGCTATTGCATCCGCCGTGAACTGGGCGCATGCCTGAAAACTCCCGATGCTAAGAATCTTGTCGGTCCATTAGCGATAGAGGGGCGCGAAATACGTTTCGACCTTGATTTTGACTGCAAGGCATGCCGTATGAACGTCATCTATACACCGAATAGAAGATAAGAGGCATACAGCCGTTTTTTCCATCAATCCTACGCGTTATGAAGGAAATGTGGGGAAAAATCATTACATTTGCAGTGTAGCATACCCGATGCTCGTCATCGGGTTGTATAATCATTTGCGGTATAATGAACGATACACCTTCGAAACCACGAATACTTGTTGCCGGTGGCACTGGATATATCGGGAGCCATACGGCGGTAGAACTGATGAAGTCCGGCTACGCGGTCACCATCATCGATGATCTGTCAAACAGCAGTGCATCTGTCATTGACGGTATAGCTGCGATAACGGGGACGCGCCCTGATTTCGTAAAAGGCGACTGCGCGGATATCAATGTCGTTGACCGGGTATTTTCTGATTACCCCGACATCAAGGCTGTAATCAATTTCGCTGCATTTAAAGCGGTAGGCGAATCAGTGCAACGTCCTTTAGATTATTACCGCAATAATCTAAACATCATCATCAATCTGCTTGACTCTATGACCCGACACGGAGTCAAGGGATTCGTGTTCTCTTCATCATGCACTGTATATGGTCAGCCTGACGAGAACCCTGTGACCGAAAACTCTCCTGTCAAGAAGGCACTGTCGCCATATGGCAATACCAAGCAGATAGCAGAGGAAATAATCACAGATGCGATAACCTCCGGAGCTTCATTGGATGCGGTAATCTTGCGTTACTTCAACCCGGTAGGCGCACATCCGTCATCGCTGATAGGGGAGATGCCCAACGGCGTACCCCTCAATCTTGTGCCGTATCTGACTCAGACAGCCATGGGCATCCGCAAGGAGCTTAGCGTTTTTGGCGATGATTACGATACGCCTGACGGCACATGTATCCGCGACTATATCGACATCACTGATCTCGCCAAGGCTCATGTCTATGCTGTCGATCGTATATTGAGCGGTAGCATGGATGCCCCCGTAGAGGTGTTCAACATAGGTACTGGCAACGGTGTGTCGGTGCGTCAGCTTATCGACACATTCGAGACAGCTACAGGTGTCAAGGTGCCTCACCGTATAGCTCCGAGACGAGCCGGTGACATTGCTAAGGTGTGGGCGGAGCCGAGTAAAGCTAACAATGTGCTCGGCTGGCGTGCTACAGTGCCTCTGTCCGAAACCTTGCTCAATGCCTGGAAGTGGCAGGTAGCTCTTAGAGACCGAGGCATACAATAATAATTCATATAACCAATTGAACGATACACCCATCCATCCATACATCAGACCTATAGTGAAACGACCCTTTATAATCCTCGCTCTCATAGCGGCAGTCGCCGATGGCATGACTGCCCAGACTACATATGAGGAGGTTGCTGCCGACCTTGACAAGAGCGGCGGTGTCTATTATGCCTATCCTGTGACAGAGAGCAGCAATACACCTGTGCCTGCTGGCTATGAACCGTTTTATATCAGCCATTTCAGTCGTCATGGATCACGTTATCTGATATCTGATGAGGATCTTGATAGGGTTGTGGAGGTGTTTGACAAAGCCCATGCAGCTGGTGCGCTTACTCCCCTTGGTGAGGAGGTGCGAAGCAAACTTTTATCGTTTCAGGTAGAGATGAAAGGTCGTGGCGGCGAGCTGACCCCCCTTGGCGAGCGTCAGCACCGGGCTATTGCAGGGCGCATGTATGAGGCAAACCCTGGCGTTTTCACCGATGATGCCGTGATTACTGCGGTCTCAACCCCGGTGATGAGATGTGCCTACAGTATGATGGCTTTCACAGAGGCTCTCAAAGAGCGCAATCCGCGTCTGTCAATACCGCGTGAGTCAAGTAACCGTCATCTGGCATACCTTAACTATCATTCACCTGAGTCCAATGAGTTCAATTCAGAGTCAAACAAGGCTTTGAAACAGCCTTTGCGCGATTTCAAAGTTAAGATGACCAGACCTGACCGACTCATGGGTACGCTATTCAGCGATAAAGAATATATGAAGAAGCAGGTTGATGCCCCGGAACTGATGTGGGGGCTGTATTGGGCTGCTTCTGATTTGCAGAATACCGAGCAGGTGACATCGCTCTACGAGATATTCACCCCTCAGGAGCTTTTTGACCTCTGGCAGGTACCTAATTATGATTTTTACATCCATAATACCTCCTATCCCAAGAGCCGGGGTCTGCATGTCGACAATGCCAACCGCCTGTTGACCAACATTATTGATACGGCACAGGATTACGTATCTAACAACCGCAAGGGTGCCACCCTCCGTTTTGCCCATGATGGCAACCTGATACCTTTGGCGGCGAGGATGATGATAGAAGATACCTATGGCATGGAAAATCGCCCCGACAGCCTGTATAAATCGTGGGCTAACTTCAAAGTGTCGCCCATGGCTGGCAATATACAGATTATACTGTATCGCAATCCATCGGATGCCACCGCTCCCGTGATAGCAAAGGTGATGCTCAACGAGCGTGAGGTCAGAGTCCCTGCGCCTACTGACATGTTCCCCTTCTATCGTTGGGATGATCTTAAAGCCCATCTGGTCAAGATGACCGAGACGCCTTTTGACACATTGGTGCCTGACCATCTGAAATAGAAATATCCAAGCAATAACTAATATACCATATAATTTATCTACATTCATTAACCAGTAACGTTATGAAGAAACATAACTTCTATGCAGGTCCCTCAATTCTGAGCCCCTACACAATCAAGAACACAGCTGACGCTATTCTCGATTTTGCTAACACCGGACTTTCTATTCTGGAAGTATCGCACCGCAGCAAGGAGTTTCAGGCAGTGATTGACGAGGCTTCTGATCTCGTGAAGGAGCTCCTCGAGATCCCTGAGGGTTATCATGTGCTATTCCTCGGTGGAGGTGCAAGCATGCAGTTCTGCATGGTACCCTACAATCTGTTGAACACCAAGGCTGCTTACCTGCAGACCGGCACATGGGCTACCAATGCCATCAAGGAAGCTCGCCTCTTCGGTGAAGTCGATGTAGTGGCTTCCTCTGAGGATGCCAATTTCTCTTACATCCCCAAAGGTTTCACCGTGCCTGAAGATGTGGACTATTTCCACTACACATCCAACAACACCATCTACGGTACAGAAATCCGTAAGGATCCCGATGTCAAGGCTCGTCTGGTCTGCGACATGTCAAGCGATATATTCTCACGTCCCATCGATGTGGCGAAATATGATGTCATCTACGCTGGCGCGCAGAAGAATCTCGCACCTGCTGGCGTGACTATCGCCATCGTGCGCGAGGACGCTCTCGGCAAGGTTAGCCGTGCCATCCCCACTATGCTTGACTATCGCACACATATCAAGAAGGGTTCTATGTTCAATACTCCTCCCGTGCTTCCTATCTTCTCTGCTCTCCAGACCCTCCGTTACTATAAGGAACTGGGCGGCATCAAGGCTATCGAGAAGATGGACATCCAGAAGGCTGAGACGCTCTATGAAGCTATCGATGCCAGCAAGATGTTCACTGGTACTGTGACCGATCCTGCTGACCGCTCTATCATGAACGTCTGCTTCGTGATGACTCCCGAATACAAGGAACTTGAGAAGGACTTCGTAGACTTCGCTTCTACTCGCGGCATTGTAGGTATCAAGGGTCACCGTTCTGTTGGCGGTTTCCGTGCTTCCCTCTACAATGCGCTTCCCCTTGAGAGTGTCAACGTCCTCGTTGACACCATGAAGGAGTTCGAAGCAAAGCACTGATTGATAAAAGATAACGGGAATGTTATAAACCTGGAAAATTCTCAACATGTAGGGACATGCCATGGCATGTCTGATTGAACTATCTGGCGGCTTGAACCACATAGAATAGGATGCTGACATGCCATGGCATGTCCCTACATGTTGACGCATAGATTCTGGAAGTTTTGTAATGCTCTCAACAACCGATATAGAACAAATATAATTTTACCAATATGAAAGTATTAGTAGCGACTGAAAAGCCTTTTGCTGCTGTGGCAGTGGACGGCATCCGCAAAGTCGTAGAAGATGCTGGCTACGAGCTTGAACTCCTGGAGAAATACCAGGACAAGAGCGAGCTTCTTAATGCTGTCAGCAATGCCGACGCTTTGATTATCCGTAGCGACATTGTTGACAAGGCTGTGCTTGATGCAGCCAAAAATCTCAAGATTGTAGTCCGTGCAGGTGCTGGTTACGACAATGTTGACCTCGCTGAGGCTACTGCCCACAACGTGGTGGTGGAGAACACTCCGGGTCAGAACTCCAACGCCGTTGCCGAACTCGTATTCGGCATGATGGTCATGGCTGTCCGCAACAACTATAATGGCACAGCAGGTACAGAGCTTAAAGACAAAAAGCTCGGCATCCAGGCTTTTGGTCAGGTAGGCCGCAATGTGGCACGTGTAGCCAAGGGCTTCGGCATGGAAGTTTCAGCCGTTGACCCTTATTGTCCTGTCGAGGTTATAGAAAGTGCGGGTGTCAAGGCTCTTCCTTCGGTGGCAGACCTCTACAAGGAAAACAAGTTTGTGTCAATTCACATCCCCGCAACTCCTGAGACCAAAAAATCTATCGGCTATGATCTCATCATGTCGATGCCCAAGGGTGGTGTGCTCATCAACACAGCCCGCAAGGAGGTGATTGACGAGGAGGGCCTTGCCAAGGCTCTTGCCGAGCGTCCTGACCTGAAGTATTTCGCTGACATCAAGCCTGACACAGCTGATGCTCTGAAAGCTGAGTTTGGTGACCGCGTATTCTTCACTCCCAAGAAAATGGGCGCGCAGACCGCCGAGGCTAATATCAATGCCGGTATCGCTGCAGCCAACCAGATAGTGGCGTTCTTCAAAGAAAACTGTACCAAGTTCCAGGTCAACAAGTAAAGTCAACTACATAGTCACTCTAAAAGCAGCATGATTGTACAAATCATGCTGCTTTTAATATTTACTATAGTTATATAGTTTTCCAAAAATATTTTTAAGATATTGATAATTAGCATGTTGAAAATTTGGTGCATGCTGAAAGTTTTCCAAAATGGGTAATTGTATAAAACTTTTGGCGTTGTATTGTTGTCTGCTACCGTGAAAATTCATACCTTTGCTGTGTAACTTTTTTACCAACCTTTACTCCTTAAAAATGATACAAGTCGTAGTTAAGCGTGATGGCCGCGTGGTCGGTTATAACGAAGAGAAAATCAAAGCCGCAATACGCAAAGCCATGCTCCAGACAGAGCTTGGAGAAGACGAGTCGCTGATACAGAAAATCACCGACCGCATAGGCTTTACTGGCTCAGAGCGCATGACTGTGGAGCAGATACAGGATTTGGTGGAATTTGAGTTGATGAAGTCACCGCGTAAGGAGGTGGCAAAGAAGTATATCGCTTACCGTGACCAGCGCAGCATAGCCCGACGAGCCAAGACTCGCGACATGTTCCTGGAGATAATCGAAGCGAAAAACAACGAGATCACGCGTGAAAACGCCAATATGAATACCGATTCGCCTGCAGGCATGATGATGAAGTTTGCGAGCGAGACCACCAAGCCGTTTGTCGATGACTATCTGCTGTCACCCGAGGCGCGTGATGCGGTGCGAAACGGTTACATACATATCCACGACAAGGACTATTATCCTACCAAGAGCCTCACGTGCGTTCAGCATCCGCTTGACAAGATACTCAAGTATGGTTTCAGTGCAGGCCACGGGGAGTCCCGTCCCGCCAAGCGCATAGAGACCGCGAGCATCATCGGTTGCATATCGCTTGAGACGGCACAGAATGAGATGCACGGCGGTCAGGCAATACCGGCGTTTGACTATTATCTCGCACCCTTTGTGCGTTCCTCATATATAGAGGAAGTGCAGAAACTCGAAAAACTCACAGGCATCGATCTATCGCATCTCTATGATGCAGACATAAAGGATTACATATCCCTGTCTCTTGACGGACTTGAGGGTGATGCACGTTATCGCCAGCATGCCATCAATCAGACAGTTGCGCGTGTGCATCAGGCGATGGAGGCGTTCATACACAATATGAACACGATACACTCGCGTGGAGGCAACCAGGTGGTATTCAGCTCCATCAATTACGGCACAGATACCTCTGCCGAGGGTCGCTGCATCATCCGCGAGATTCTCAACACGACCTATCGTGGGGTGGGCAATGGAGCGACTGCAATATTCCCGATACAGATATGGAAGAAGAAGCGTGGTGTCAGCTATCTGCCTGAAGATCCCAACTATGACCTCTATCAGCTGGCTTGCAAGGTGACAGCACGTAGGTTTTTCCCTAATTTCGTCAATCTTGACGCTACATATAACCAGCATGAAAACTGGCGCGCCGACGATCCCGAGCGTTATCGCTGGGAGGTGGCTACTATGGGATGCCGCACACGTGTGTTTGAAAACCGTTTCGGAGAGAAAACATCCATCGGTCGTGGCAACCTGAGTTTCACTACGGTCAATATCGTCCGTATAGCCATAGAATGCATGAACATCGTGGACCGTGAGGAACGCATCGACATGTTTTTCTC
Source organism: uncultured Bacteroidales bacterium (assembly GCA_947039275.1). Taxonomy (GTDB): domain Bacteria; phylum Bacteroidota; class Bacteroidia; order Bacteroidales; family Muribaculaceae; genus Amulumruptor. The sequence continues at coordinate 23,752 of CAMQYL010000035.1, forward strand.
CAAACTTGACACGGTGCTTGACATAGCCGCACGCCAGCTCAATGACCGATTCAATTTCCAGAAGACGGCTCTTGCCAAGCAGTTCCCGCTCTTGATGACCCGCTTATGGAATGGCAGCGAGAAGCTTGGTCCTAATGATACTATCGAGTCGGTCATCAATCAAGGTACCCTCGGCATCGGTTTCATCGGTCTTGCCGAATGCCTCGTGGCTCTCACTGGCAAGCATCATGGTGAGGACGAGGAGTCACAGGCTTTAGGTCTCCGCATCGTGCGCCACATGCGTAGCCGAGTCAACGAATACTCAGAGACTTTCCATCATAATTATTCGGTACTTGCCACGCCAGCCGAAGGATTGTCCGGTAAATTTACGTCAAAGGACCGCAAAAGCTTTGGCATCCTTCCGGGCATCACCGACCGTGACTACTATACTAACTCCAACCATGTCCCTGTGTACTACCACTGCTCGCCCAAGCACAAGGCGCGCGTAGAGGGTCCCTACCACGAACTGACTGGCGGTGGCCATATCTTTTATGTGGAGATTGACGGCGATGCCACTCACAATCCCGAGGCTATCATGAACATAGTGGATCTGATGGATAAGCATAATATGGGCTATTGCTCTGTCAACCACAACCGTAACCGCTGCATGGACTGCGGATATGAGGACGCTACCGAGGGGCTGGAGGAATGCCCTAAATGCCACGGTCACAACATAGACCGTCTGCAGCGCATCACAGGCTATCTCGTTGGCACGACCGACCGCTGGAACCACGCCAAGCTCGCCGAACTTCATGACCGCGTGGTACATAAATGATGAGATAATGGACAAAACGCTTCGCGTACTTAATATAGTGGACGGGACCATCGTAGATGGTCCCGGTCTGCGTACATCCATATATTTCGCTGGATGCAGCCATCATTGCGAGGGATGCCACAATCCACAGTCATGGGACACTGCTGGAGGCGAACCAATGAGTGTCGCCGACCTGATGGCAGTGATTGATGACAATGAGATGGATGTGACATTTACAGGAGGTGACCCGTTGATGCAGATTGACGCATTGCTGCCCTTGGCGCAGGCTGTCAAAGACAGGGGGTATAATCTCTGGATATACACAGGTTATACCATCGAGGAAATCCGGGCATCCGCCAGCCTCCGTCGCATCCTGGATTATGCCGACACGATAGTAGACGGTCGCTTCGTCAAAGCCCTCAGAGACACTACTCTGCGTTTCCGAGGCTCATCCAATCAGCGCATCATCCACATCAAGAGAAAAGATTCATAAATCTTATAAATCTTATAAGACTTATAAGACCTTAGCCTTCGTCTCGAAGCTCGCGAAATGCTTCAGAACTTCGTATAGATAATGCACCGGCAGACCCATGACGTTGTAATAGCTTCCGTAGATTCCGCTGATGCCTATGGCTCCTATCCATTCCTGTATGCCATATGCGCCAGCTTTGTCAAACGGACGGCATGTATCCACATAGGCTTCTATTTCCGATTGCGACAGTCGTGCAAATTCCACATCGGTAGTCACACTGAAACTGACTTGCAGCTTGACCGAGCAGACTGTTACCCCGGTCACCACATGATGCAGGCGACCCGATAGTGTCTGGAGCATGCTGATGGCTTCCTCTCGGTTTTTAGGCTTACCAAAAGCTTCCCCGTCACAGATTACCATAGTGTCAGCTGTGATGAGTAGGTCGTTTTCGGCAAGTTCGTCATAGTATGCCGACGCCTTTAATATGGAGAGATACTCAGGATGGCGGAACACAGGGAGTGACTGTGGGCATACTTCCTCCACATCATGGGTATTGACTACCTCGAAGTCAAGTCCGAGCAGCTGCATCAGTTCCTTGCGTCGTGGAGATGCGCTTGCCAGCTTGATGTTGTATGACCTTAGGTTTTGGGGCACAAGTGATGTCGGCATAGTGACGAAAATATGGGAAAAGATATACAGTGATTTTGGTTATAAGGAATATCCTTGCGTAAAAGTACAAAATAAGTCATAAAAACAAACACTCTGTCACAGTTTTGTCATAATGTAATGGTGATGCAATAATGCTGTCCATTTAACACGTTTTACCTTCTTGTAGGGACGCGGCGTGCCGCACAGCTGTCCGGGGAAAATATTAACAATTCCATATAACTATCTGGTATACAAATGGTCAGGCACTATTTTGAGTGTCTGACCATTTGTAGTCATA
>CAMQYL010000036.1:0-25885 GCA_947039275.1 uncultured Bacteroidales bacterium
TCGTGGTGGAATTGAACGAGAAGAACGGCGGCCGTCACCAGTCCTTCGTGATTGAAAACGAGGATTTGGTACGCGCCAATACCATCAATGAACTTCAAGTGCGCTGACCATGAGAAAATACATCGCAATAATCATCGCGTCGCTTGCCCTTTTCACGGGGCAGGCGCACGCCCAGCGATGCCTGCCGAAGATGCAGGGCATCGAGGTAAGAGCGAACATGGCGGACGGCTTCAATCCCGGTGGCAAGGACGGCGGGTACAGCTTCGGGGCGGCACTCTCCACCTACACGAAGAAGGGGAACAAGTGGGTGTTCGGTGGCGAATACCTCCTGAAGAACAATCCCTACAAGGACACCAAGATACCCGTGGCGCAGTTCACGGCGGAGGGCGGCTATTACTTCAAGATACTGTCGGACGCCCGAAAGATTGTTTTCGTCTATGCCGGGGCTTCGGCTCTCGCCGGATATGAGGCGGTAAATTGGGGGAAGAAGGTGCTGCATGACGGCTCCACGCTGCACGACCGGGACGCCTTCATCTACGGCGGTGCGCTGACGCTTGATGTGGAGTGCTATGTGGCAGACCGTATCGCCTTGCTTGCCAACCTGCGGGAGCGTTGCCTGTGGGGTGGCGACACACGGAAGTTTCACACGCAGTTCGGGTTCGGTGTAAAATTCATAATCGGATGAGCCTATGGGACTGACTGTGATTGACCTTGACATCAAAAATCTTCCCCTTGAAGATTTTATGAGGGCTATGGGCTACGAGCCTGTCAATAGAAACGCCAATCTGCTGACATTCAAGTCGCCGTACTCGGCAAAAGGGAATATAGTTGTTGATACTGATGCTAACGGTTGGTACGACACGGCACAACCCGAAAAACTGTATGGCGGCATTTACGACCTCGCCTATGAGATTACCGGAAGTGCCAACCGCTCGGAACTCAACCTGTTCATCGCATCTGAAATGAAGAAGGTGCGTGAGGTGAAGATGTACGGCGTCACGGCAAACGGCAGGGAGGCTGACGGAAACATTGTCGTGGCTTCGCCCGTCAGGAACGCGAATCAGCCGAAGCCGGAACCGCCCAAAAGAAAACGGGGGATGCGCCTATGAACATTGAAGCAATCCGAACCATCCCGTTGGCGGACTTCCTCGCACGGCTGGGGCATGAGCCTGTCAGACGGAGCGGAAACGAGCTGTGGTATCTCGCCCCGTATAGGGGCGAGCGCACCCCCTCTTTCCGTGTGAACGTGGCGAAACAGCTTTGGTACGATTTCGGGCTTGGCAAGGGCGGCGACATCTTCACGCTTGCCGGGGAGTTTTTGCAAAGCGGTGACTTCATGGCACAGGCGAGGTTCATAGCGGAAGCCGCCAATATGACGGTTGCCGGATGGGAAAAGCCGACCTATATCCCGAAGCCGACCAAACCCGTCTTTGAGAATGTGGAGGTCGCTCCGCTGCTTCGTTCACCGCTGACGGAGTATCTGTCGGAACGGGGCATCCCTTACGCCATCGCATCCCGCCATTGCTACCGCTTGAATTATGGTGTTCGTAGGAAACGGTATTTTGCCGTCGGCTTCCCGAACATGGCAGGTGGCTATGAAGTCCGAAGCAGCTTTTTCAAAGGGTGCATACCTCCGAAGTCCGTATCTATGATACAATCGGAAGATACACCGTCTAATGAGTGCCTCGTGTTCGAGGGCTTCATGGACTTCCTTTCGGCTGAAACGCTCCAAGTAACCGGTAACGCGGACTGCCTTGTGTTGAACTCCGTTGCCAACGTGGGCAAAGCGGTAGAACTGCTGGACGGCTACGGGCGTATCGGCTGTTTCCTCGACCGTGACGAAGCCGGACGGCGGACGCTTGCCGCACTCACCAAGCGTTACGGGGAATGTGTCGCCGACCGTTCCTCACTCTATGACGGTTGCAAGGATTTGAATGAACACTTGCAACAGACAACAAAAATAAAGAAACAACAATCTAAAAATCGAAGAATATGAACATACTGAACAATAGAAACAAGAGAACATCAATCTTCAAGGCGGTGGCGTTGTGCCTGATTGCCGCCGTGTCATTCACCCTCGTGTCGTGCGACGACGATATGGACATCCAACAGTCCTATCCATTCACGGTGGAGGTAATGCCCGTACCGAACAAGGTGACGAAGGGGCAGACGGTGGAAATCCGCTGTGAGCTGGTAAAAGAGGGCGACTTCGCCAACACGCTTTACACCATCCGCTATTTCCAGTTCGAGGGAAGCGGCAAGTTGAAGATGGACAACGGCATCACCTTCCTGCCCAACGACCGCTACCTGCTGGAGAACGGGAAGTTCCGCCTGTACTACACGGCGGAGGGAGAAGAGGCTCACAACTTCATCGTGGTGGTGGAGGACAACTTCGGCAATTCCTTTGAACTGGAATTTGACTTCAACAACCGCAACATCAAGGATGACGGCTTCACCATCGTACCCATCGGCAACTTCAAACCATTGCAGAAATGATGCGTGTGTGGATGATAATGCTCTGTTCGCTTCTGGCGGTCTGTTCCGTGTCCGCACGGATCAGCCGCCAAGAGGGAACGGAGGGGCAGGCGGCAATCTACCGACTGCCACTTTTCGAGAGGGCTGTGCGCTGCACGAAATATTTTGAAGGCTGGCATTCGGAAAAACACCACCCATACGTGGGTTGGGGTCACAAAATTTTGCCGGGCGAAAGGTATTCGGCACGAACTATGACGAAAAGGCAGGCGGACGCGCTCCTGCGGAAAGACCTGCGAAAGTTCTGCGCTATGTTCCGGCAGTTCGGAAAGGATAGTCTTCTGCTCGCCACTCTTGCCTACAATGTCGGACCATATAGGCTTTTAGGCAGCAAGACAATTCCCAAAAGTACCCTAATCAAGAAGTTGGAGGCTGGCGACAGGAACATCTACCGTGAGTATATAGCCTTCTGCAACTACAAAGGGAAACGCCACGCCATGCTGCTCAAACGGAGAAAGGCGGAGTTTGCACTGCTGTATATCCCGTGACCAGAAACGAAAATCCGAAGAAGCCCCAACTTCATCGGATTTTCCGCTTTTCATACATTCGGGATTTTTCCCGTGTCTATCACACCACCGTCCCTGCAATGCTCGATGCTGCCGGGTGTAAATCCCATGCTCCCGATTGCGATGTGGCGAATATAGTCCGCATACTCCTTACCTTGAAAATTCTTTCCCGTAAGGTTTCTGAAAATCATCTTTATGCTTATGCCGTCGTTGCCGTGCAAGATGATTTTTCCGTTCTGCCTGATTGTTTCCATGATTAAAACTTGTTTTTGTGTGAATGGTATCGCAGATTGGACAAAGGTTTCTTTGCTACTTTCTTTGTCCGCCATCCTGCTCACTGAAAGAAAGTAGGGCGGCTTTCGCCGCCGCCACTCAAAAGCGTGTGTAAAGTCCCGTAACCATCGTGAACATTTCTTCCAGCATATCACAATAGATGCCCTCATGCACGGCAATGTCTTTCGTCCTGCACTCGAATGTCTTTTTGCTGAATGTCCTGCGGTAGAAGCGCATATTGTATAGGTCTGCTCCTGCATCATATATGATGTCAAGGCGGTTGGCACTTGTCTTGTTCCTCGCAAGGCTCATCCGTAAGCCGTTGCCCATATTGATGTAATCTCGGCTACCCGTCATGGCGGTGAAGCGTCTTCCGCCTATCTGTTGTAATATCGTCTTTGCTATCATATCCGTTGTTTTTTAGGGTTTTAAGTGTTGGCGGTGTGAACACCGCCAACACATTCAAAATTCTCGCATCTCGGCAATGGGTGTCTGTCGTTGCAGCCACTCTTTCACATGCTCCATATTGTACTCGCTCGTTATGACTGCCGTATGGCTGTCGGTGGCGGTGAAGCGTGTGCTTTCGTAATCATCTATCCACCCTTTGAGGGTTTCGGTTCCCCACGCTTGGGCATCGTCAAATATGCCGTTCAGAGCCTTAATCGGCTCTTTGAACTTGACAATTAACGTCTGATAGGTTGCGTTCATACTCTGTCCTCCTTTCCTCGTTTTGCGTTCAGCCACTTGTCCCTTGCGGTTCGGCACTCGTCCAAAGTGGGTTTGACACAAGCGAACAGTTCTCCGTCCGTGTGGCGGTAGTCGTACTGAACAAGTGTCCGCCTGCGTCTGCCGATACCCGTTTGGAAACGCTCGTATTTCTCCGTACCTGCTTCCGTGCAGGTGCTTACTCCGCCCGTGGTCATTCTTGTTGTCTGATTATCCATAATTTTCTGTTTTAGAGTATCGTTTCTAATATTCTTCTTCTGTCTTCTTCCCAAACCTCGGTCATCACATAACCGAGGAATTGGCGTCGGCTATCTCGGTTGAGTTCCTTGTATAGTCTTTTGAGGTCGGAGAAGTTGCCGTTCAGGTAGGTTTCGTACATATAAATCTCCATATCCGGCACTTCATAATACCGTGCCTGCTGTTCCAAAGTCTTTGAGCGTCTTTTGCTTTTCATATCGGTGAGGTTTATGACCTACGCCATCGCAGACGCAGGTCGGGTTAGACATCAAGCGGTCATTCTCTTGCGGATTTGATGGGCGTTGCGGTTCACAAGGTCTATGATGCGCTCGTGGTATTCGGTGTTCTCGTTGCATAAGCCACGACACTGCACCACCTCAAAGGTTTTCAAGGACACTTCCACCGTTTCTATGCGCCTGCCGTCAATGGTCGCTGAAAGGATAAGGGAATTTTCCCGATTGTGGTAGCCACCCACGCAATGGTGCATCATCCGTCCTTCCTCTATCATTTCCTCCACGCTCTCTATGACCTTGACGCAGATAAGGCTGTCGGAAAAGACAAGTCCGAAGAACATGCCTTTGGCTTTCAGATATTGTTTCTCGTCCTCAACCGCTTTCTGCCGTTGCTGTTCAGTCCGTTCACGTTCCCTTTGGCGGTTGCGTCCTGCCACCAACCTGTCGTGTTCGGCTTTGAGGTCTTGGGGGCAGACGTACTTCGGGCTGTTCGTGTCCCTGCCGAAGTGTCGCAGGAGCTCTATCGTGTCACGCCATACAGAGCCGTCAGATATGGTGTAGCCGTTGCGGATGCAGATTTTGATTGATGCCCAATACTCCCCGATATTGAACGAGTGGTGCAGATAGTAGCGCAACATTGGGTGTTGCCCTGCCTTCAACAGCGTTTCCGCACGGCTGTCGGAAAGAATGCCTTTGAAAAGGTCGTAAGGCAGGATGTTGTGATATTCGCCCTTGAAGCCGTTTCGCTTCACTTCGGGTATGAAACGCTGTCGGGGGTAGGTGCATCTCGGAGTGATGTCGTATGCCCGAATTTCTTGGCTCTTGCGCACCTCCATATCGCTGTATTCATTCCATAGGTCGCAGTAGAACAAGGACATACTGCGCAGACGGGCAACGGTCGTTGTCCTGCCGTCGGGGGCAATCCACCTCTGCACCACCTCAAAAATGGAATACTTGGCTGGCTCTCCTGCCTTGTATCGGGAATTGACGGAGAAGAAGCGTATCACTTGGTACTGCCTGCAGGTGGTGACGATGGAGAAATACTCCATATCTCTGAATACGCTCTTTCGGGTGCGCAACGCTTCCAGCTCCATACCGCAATGGGGGCAGGTGCATCCGCAAACGGTGTCTGCAAGGTCGTGGTCGCTTTTCCACGAATGTCCGCACTCGGTGCAGATGTTCGTGCCGTTTGCCCTTTTGACTGCGTAATGCTTGAAGCAATGGCGGAAAGCGTATGCCCTTTGTTCTTCGGTCAATCTCGGTAGTCGCTTGCTCAAACGTGCGACTTCCTGCTGTATGCGTGTTCTCGGTTTCATAATCAGAAATTGAATAGGTTGGGTTGTTGTACTTCTTGTGCGGTCGCTTTGTTGGCGGTTCTCGGCTTGTGGCGGTTCTGCAACTTGCGGAGTTCCTCCTCTTGGTATCTGCGGACAGCGTTCTGACGCGCCTCCGCCTTTTCCTCTGCCGTGAGTTCCACAACATGGTTCACTGCCACTTGGCAGTTCATCGGCTTGCCTACCTCTATCTCGTTCTCGTCATAGTAGTGTACGGCTTGCCCGAATATCTCTCCGTCCGTGAAGCCGTTGCAACCGCTTTTCTTCACATAGTTCAGAATGTAGGTAACACAATCGTCTATGTTCTTGGCAGGGTTGCGGTAGTTCTTCGCAAAGAGCGCATCTTCTTCCGCACGCTGTTCCAAATACATCTGTATCGTTCTCTTGAAATGGTCTGTTCCTTTCATATTCTTGTCGTTTTAGAGGGTGAATAACCAAAGAATTAAGCCGAAGAAGGCAATGGTGGAGAGGATAGCCACGATTACACCTATCGCCACTCGGAACACTCCGTTTACAATCTCTGTGATGATGCCCCAAAGGATGCCGAACACCCCGAAGGCGATGCGCATAATCAAGCCGCATATCGCCAACCCGATGTATTGCGCCACTTGTCTGAAATCTGCCGTTGCTGTCATAGCCGTATTATTTGTTAAGTTCCACGATGCTGTCAATCCTGCCGTAAAGGAAACTGCGGAGTGCGGTCTTGTCGGTAGCCTTGTATTCCGTCCAATGCCCGTATTGCTTCACAATGTAGGTTCGGAGAATGTCGGAGAAGTCAAACATCCAACCTCGCAAGGGTACTGCGCTCTTGAAATAGGTATTGCTGTTCACGTTGCGTGTAAGCCAATCCTTTTCCTCTCGGCTCAACTTTTCTCCGTTGTTGAGTTTGGTGCGGAGTCCGTACACCTTGCTGCCTTGCAGGTTCTCCAAACTTGGTACTTCCCAAGCCACGAATTTTGTTGCTATTGCTGTCCTCATATCCGTTGTTTTTTGATTTTTTGTTTTTTATGCGGATTCAAGAGCTGAGGGAGTTGAGTTTCAAACTATCTTATCTGCCTCTCGTTTATCCGACATTTTTTTTATGCGTCTTTCTGTCGCATCGGTCGTTTTCGTTTCGGGTGCTTGAAAAGGTAGGGATTAGGGAATGCAAGGTTTTTCGGTCAAAATACTACCCGCAGGGCTGGAGATTTTTACCGAAAACAGGAGGCTTGACCTTGCTTTCCCGTCCAATCCCGGAATTACCTTTGCGCCCAGAACGGAAATGACTGCCTGATGCGGTTCACTGAAAGGCGCAAAATGGAGGTAAACGAAAACAGAGGCAGATTGGGTAGAAAAAACTTCAGGGGAAAATCCGTAAAAAGAGGATACCGTCTGATAGAAAAAGACATCACCGGAAGCGTCAAAAAGGCAAACCATCGACAAAGAAGTATGAATGTTTCCGATCCGATGGAACTTGGTCCGCCGGACGGCAACAATCATTCTTCCCGGTTTGCCCGCTGTGTGTGGCCGCCTGTTTCATTCATGGAGCAGGCTGACACACCCTGCATTCACTTTCCGCTTCCGGCATAAAAGAACAGCTAAAAAAGAAAAATCATCCGGCAGTCCGTAAAAGCACCTCTTGGCATAGACGCAAAAGAAAGGGGCATTGCGTCATCAGTCTAAACATCGTTTAGGCTTGAGGCAATGCCCTTTTCTCCGGCTATGCGGTAGTCGGCACACGTTTGTTCAAAACTCGTTTTGGGCAATGGTGTTCCGACGGACAAAACCGCTTTTACGGAAAATATTATGAATGAGGGGATAAAAAAATCAGGGAGTTTGTATCAAAATCTTGGATAAAATAGCTACTTTTGCATACGAAGAGTTCTTTGAAGGTTACGCAACGCGCAGAAGGATAATGCAGTAGATAACTAACTAAATCGTAACCTATTACTATCAAGAGCAATTAACCTACGCTCATTTCCAATAAATTACACTCTTTTCGTAACTTCGACATGCAAAATTTTAAATTATAAATTTGAAATATAATTCAAATAAACCATATGTGCATATTTGCCTTGAGTGTAGGGACATGCCGTGGCATGTCCACTTCCCAGGCGGCGCATTTCATATTGCAGCAAGCGGACATGCCACGGCATGTCCCTACAAAGTGATGGAAGTCTTAACGCTGATTGCACATAGATATATAGATATAAAGCATAATTATGGCTGACGACAAGAAAGTTATATTCTCGATGGTCGGAGTGTCGAAGGTGTTCCCTCCGCAGAAGCAGGTGTTGAAAAACATATACCTGTCGTTTTTCTACGGTGCCAAGATAGGCATCATCGGTCTCAACGGTTCGGGTAAGTCCACCCTGCTCAAGATCATAGCCGGGATAGACAAGAGCTATCAGGGCGAAGTGGTGTTTTCCCCCGGATATTCGGTGGGCTATCTGGAGCAAGAGCCGAAACTCGACCCCGACAAGACCGTCATAGAAGTGGTGCGCGAGGGCGTACAGCCCATCATGGACCTGCTGGCTGAGTTTGAAAAGGTCAATGAGGCTTTCGGCGACCCCGATGTGCTTGACGACCCCGACAAGATGGACCAGCTGATAGCCCGTCAGGCAGAGCTGCAGGACAAAATCGATGCTACCGATGCGTGGAACATCGACTCCAAGCTCGAGCGTGCCATGGATGCCCTCCAGTGTCCGCCCGACGACCAGAAGGTGTCGACCCTCTCGGGTGGCGAACGCCGCCGCGTGGCTCTCTGTCGTCTGCTCCTCCAGCAGCCCGATGTGCTGCTGCTCGACGAGCCTACCAACCACCTTGATGCCGAGAGCATCGACTGGCTCGAGCAGCACCTCCAGCAATATCCCGGCACTGTCATCGCCATCACCCACGACCGCTACTTCCTTGACCACGTGGCTGGCTGGATTCTAGAACTCGACCGCGGCGAGGGCATACCCTGGAAGGGCAACTACTCGTCATGGCTCGACCAGAAGACCAAGCGCATGGCTCAGGAGGAGAAGCAGGCAAGCAAGCGCCGCAAGACCTTAGAGCGAGAGCTTGAATGGGTGCGCATGGCTCCCAAGGCGCGTCAGGCGAAGGGCAAAGCCCGTCTGAACAGCTACGACCGTCTGCTCAACGAGGACCAGAAGGCGCGTGAAGAGAAATTGGAGATATTCATCCCCAACGGTCCGCGCCTCGGCAACAAGGTCATCGAGGCTCAGGGGCTTGCAAAGTCGTTTGGCACGAAGAAACTGTTTGAAAACCTCGACTTCACCCTGCCGCCCAACGGCATCGTGGGCGTGATAGGTCCCAACGGAGCGGGCAAGACCACGCTCTTCCGCCTGATCATGGGACAGGAGAAAGCCGATGCCGGCAGTTTTGATGTCGGCGAGACGGTCAAGGTGGCTTACGTGGATCAGACCCACCACGACCTGCTGCCCGAAAAGAGCGTCTATGAGGTCATCTCGCAGGGTGTGGAGTCATTTCGCATGGGCGGCAAGGACATCAATGCCCGTGCCTATCTGTCGCGCTTCAATTTCTCGGGAGCCGACCAGGAGAAGAAGATAGGGGTGCTGTCGGGCGGTGAACGTAACCGTCTGCACCTTGCCATGGCTCTCAAAGAGGAGGGAAACGTGCTGCTGCTTGACGAACCGACCAACGACATAGACGTGAACACCCTCCGCGCCCTCGAGGAGGGCCTTGAGGAATTTGCCGGATGCGCCGTGGTGGTGAGCCACGACCGCTGGTTTCTCGACCGCATCTGCACCCACATCCTCTCGTTTGACGGCGAGGGCAATGTAGAGTTCTATCAGGGCAGCTACAGCGACTACGAGGAGTGGAAGCGCGAACGCAATGGCGGCAAGGAGCTGCCGCGCCGCCGCTACCGCAAGCTGATGGAGTGACATAAGCACCGATATAACATATCATATTGATTGTAGGGACATGCCTTCGGCATGTTAAATTTGCAAATCGCATTTTCAGATACATGCCGAAGGCATGTCCCTACAAAATAACTTAACCCCCATATATACATATCTCTGACATGCTCTTTGAAGACCTGGATCTGAGTGACGACGTGCTTGACGCTATCGATGCGATGCACTACAAGGAGTGTACGCCCATACAGGAGCAGACCATACCCATAGCCTTGTCAGGCAGAGACCTGATAGCCATCGGGCAGACCGGCACAGGCAAGACTGCCGCATACCTTCTGCCCACCATAGATTTGCTCTCCGACCTGCCGTCGCCCGAAGGGTATGTCAACTGCGTCGTCATGGCTCCCACGCGAGAGTTGGCGCAGCAGATAGAGCAGCAGATGGACGCTTTCAGCTACTATCTGCCCATCTCGTCCATAGCCATCTACGGTGGCACTGACGGCGCGACATTCTCACGTCAGCAGCGTGCCATGCGTGAGGGGGTGGATATGGTCATCGCCACCCCGGGGCGCATGCAGGCATTGCTCCAGACCGGAGGCATAGACCTCGGTCACGTGCGCCACTTCATACTTGATGAGGCTGACCGCATGCTTGACATGGGCTTCTACGATGACATCATGCGCATCGCCAAACTGCTGCCCGATGACCGCCAGACCCTGCTGTTCTCCGCGACGATGCCGCAGAAGATACGCCGCCTGGCATCAAGCATACTTCATGACCCCCAGGAGGTGAAGATAGCCCCCTCTCGCCCGGTGGAGAAAATCGACCAGAAGGCGGTGATGTGTGCGTCGGATTTCGAGAAGGAGTCGCGCCTCGTCGATATCCTCAAGGAGATGCGCCGCCAGCGCAGCATTGTGTTTGCATCGTCGAAGCTGCGTGTGCGCGACCTCACCCGGGCACTCCGCCGCAAGGGCATCAAGGCTGCCGAAATCCACAGCGACCTCGACCAGCAGCAGCGCGATGTGACGGTGCACGAGTTCCGCAACTTGGAGACGGAGGTCCTGGTGGCGACCGACCTGCTGGCGCGAGGCATCGACATAGACGATGTGGCTCTCGTAGTCAATTTCGACCTCCCGCGTGAACCAGAGGACTATGTGCACCGCATAGGGCGTACAGGTCGTGCCAATGCCGAGGGCATCGCCATATCGCTCGTGGGACCCAAAGACCGCCGCGCCTACTCCAACATCCTCTCCACCCTCAAAATCAAAATCCCCACTGAAGGCATCGGCAGCGACACAGGCAGACAAGACCGCCGTCCGCGCCGCGACGGCAAACCCAAGCCCACCCCCAAAGAGCAGCCCGCGGCTCCCGCCGCAGAATCCCCCAACGACGCCAAGCCCCGACGCCCCAAAAAACGCAACTGGCATCGGCGCCCCAAAACGACGTAGGGACATGCCGTGGCATGTCCGCATATCAGAAGATGTCGCACGGGATGCGCCTCCATAGGAGGCGAACGAATTAGGCAGGGGTCATACAAGCCGTAGGTTTGTATGACCCCTGTAGTCGTGATTAGGAAAAATATTCGCCTCTGTCGGAGGCGCACATCACGACAACAAAGTGCGCCTCCGACAGAGGCGATATTAAAGGGCGTATATATGATACAGGGGTCAGCCAAGCCCATGGCTTGTATGACCCCTGCCTAATATGTTTGTCTCCTACGGAGACGCAGTTATTCGTCGAGGAGGTTGGGGCGGAGGAGGCGGGTGCGTTCGACTGCCTGGTCGTAGCGCCACTGGTCTATGCGCGCCTGGTGGCCTGAGAGGAGGATGTCGGGCACACGCCAGCCGTTGTAGTCAGCCGGGCGCGTGTAGATGGGGGGGGCGAGGAGATTGTCCTGGAAGGAGTCGCTCAGCGCGCTCTGTTCGTCGCCTATCACTCCGGGGATGAGGCGTACCACCGCATCGGTGATGACCACCGCCGGGATTTCGCCCCCGGTCAGCACGTAGTCGCCTATGGAGATTTCGCGGGTGATGAGGTGCTCGCGTATGCGGTAGTCGATGCCCTTGTAGTGTCCGCAGAGGATCACTATGTTATTGAGGAGGCTCAGGCTGTTAGCCATCGGCTGTGACAGCACCTCTCCGTCGGGCGATGTAAATATCACCTCGTCATAGTCGCGCTGCGATTTCAGGTATGTCAGGGCGCGGTCCACAGGCTCCACCTGCATCACCATGCCAGCCTCGCCGCCGAAGGGGTAGTCGTCGACTTTGCGGTGCTTGTTGGTGGTGTAGTCACGCAGGTTGTGCACCACGATTTCAGCCAGCCCTTTGTCCTGGGCGCGCTTGAGTATGGAGCAGTTGAGCGGAGATTCGAGCATCTCGGGGAGTACGGTCAGTATGTCGATGCGCATAATATATAAGGCAAAAGGAGATAAATAAGCGGTGTGCAAAGGTACGTAAAAAACTCTTGGATGTCAATGAGTTATGGCACAGCAATGATAATTTTTGTAAAAATTCCTTGTACAATTGAAAAATTTGGCGTTACTTTGCAGCCGTTTTCGTTGCCACGGCACGAAGCGTAAGACAAACATAAGGTAAGTTTCTCATTTTTTCTTCACTATTTCTTTTTATCACATTTTCTCTTCTCGTTACAAACGGAATTGAAGATCAGAAAACTTCAAGTTTTATTTTCCAATATTAATTTCACATCCATTATGAAAAAAGTATTGTTTGCAGCGATTGCTCTCGTAGCATCTGTTACTCCTGCAATGGCAGAAGAATCATTCGCCCCCGAGGCAGGTGACTTCTCTCTCGAACTCCAGTTCAACCCCTTCAGCAACAACTTCGATACATTCAAGCTCGAGCGTCTCCAGGGCACATACATGCTCTCTGACAAGGACGGTCTCCGCTTCGGTCTCGGTCTCGGCATCCACAGCGGCAAGAACACCTCTAACGAGGACAACGACAGCTTCACATCGTCAAAGTACGGTGACTTCTCAATCAACCTCGGTTACGAGCGTCACTTCTACAACTACAAGCGTGTAGACCTCTACGCTGGTGCTGAAGTAATCTATACTCACCGTTGGGCTGGCGCAAAGTCTGAAAACTATGATGGTGACAACAACTGGACATCAACTTCTGAGGCTATCAACTACATCCCCGACACCGACAAGAAGGCTGGCAACGACTTCGGTTTCAACCTCTTTACCGGTATCAACTTCTCTGTTTACAAAGGTCTTTACGTAGGTGCTGAGCTCGGTCTCGGTCTTGAGTTCCAGAACGACAGCTGGGGCAAGAACAAGGTGACTACCAAGGATGACGTAACCGAAAGCAAGGGCTTCAATAAGTCAAAGGGTTTTGACCTCGAATTTAAGGCTAATCCCGCCCTGCGTCTCGGCTGGACATTCTAATCAGGCTCAGAAGCCACTTACCTTATCATAAGCTGACGGCTCCGCGACACCCGCGGGGCCGTCACTGCGTTTTCAGGAGATTACATGGCTATGCGGGGAAGATACGTCGGAGACGTATCAGCTGTGCGTAACCCCACGCACGGAGCGACAGCGAACGTACGTGGGGTCTGCGATGCGCCGTTAAACCCAACCTCGGAGAGGTTGTGACCCGCAGCCGATCCAGAAGATGGCAACCATTGTGTGCCACAACCTCTCCGAGGTTGATGAGTGGTATGGCCTGATACCCCACGTACGTTCGCTGTCGCTCCGTGCGTGGGGTTACGCACGGCTGGCACGTCTCCGACGTGCCTTTTCGCAGGGTATGTGTTGGGGGCGCAGGCTTGCGGCTTCTGAACTTTGGGCGGCGGGGGCGTGTTGTGAATATGCACACAAGATACTTGAAAGCAGATGCGACAGACAGATACAAACGGCTGCCACATGGCGCAGCGACTGACGGCTATGGGATTGCTTATTACGATGGGCATCGTGTTCGGCGACATCGGCACGTCGCCCCTCTACGTGATGAAAGCCATCATGTGCGTGGACTCCGGCGTGGGTGCCGACTATGTGATAGGGGCGGTCAGCTGTGTCATCTGGACGCTCACTTTGCAGACCACACTCAAGTATGTCATCATAGCCCTGAGGGCTGACAACAAGGGCGAAGGTGGCATCCTCGCCCTGTATTCGCTGCTCAAATCGCTCCCCCACAAGTGGCTCTACGTGGTAGCCGCTGTCGGGGCTGCCGCGCTCGTGGCTGACGGAGTGATAACGCCTGCCATGACGGTGACATCGGCTGTGGAGGGGCTGCGGACATTCAGCCCCGATGTGCCTGTGGTGCCTATAGTGCTGATAATAATAACAGCCATCTTCGTCATGCAGCAAGGGGGCACGAGCAAGATCGGGCGTATGTTCGGTCCGTTTATGCTCTTGTGGTTTCTGATGCTCGGAGTGCTCGGAGTCGCTAACATCGGGGCGAGCCATGAGATATGGCGCGCTTTCAATCCGTGGTATGCTGTCAGGCTGCTTGTGGACTACCCCGGATGGTTCGCGATACTCGGCGCGGTGTTTCTCTGCACCACCGGTGCAGAGGCTCTCTACAGCGACCTCGGGCACTGCGGACGCATGAACATCTCCGTGGCGTGGATATTTGTCAAGGCGATGCTGATACTCAACTATATGGGGCAGGGCGCATGGATCATCTCGCATCTCGGCACTGGCATCGACTGGCATGCGGTCAATCCGTTCTATGCCGTGATGCCGCAGTGGTTTACGGGCATAGGGATCGTGGTGTCGACCGGGGCAGCCATCATAGCGAGTCAGGCGTTGCTGAGCGGTTCGTTCACGATATTTTCCGAAGCGATAAGCCTTGACTTCTGGCCGAGACAGAAAATCAAGTATCCATCGACCCTAAAGGGGCAGCTGTATCTGCCGGCGGTCAACTGGGCGTTGCTCTTCGGCTGCCTGTTGACAGTGCTTCTGTTTCGCGACTCCAACCACATGGAGGCTGCTTACGGCTTGGCGATTACGGTTACCATGCTTATGACCACCGTGCTTTTGGCGTTCTATCTCCGCCACAAGGGGGTGAGCCGATGGGCGTGCGGCATATTCGTCGGTTTCTTTGGGCTGCTCGAAGGGGTGTTTTTCGTAGCCAACCTGACGAAATTCACCCATGGTGGATGGTTCACGGTGCTGATCGCCGGTGTGGTGGTGGCGATGATGGTGGTGTGGCGCAATTCCACGCGACTGCGCGGCACTTTCATACAGTACCGCCGTCTCGCCGACTATGCCGGGCTTATCACAGCCGTCAAGCATGACGAGGAGATACCCAAGACAGCATGTAATCTGGTGTATTTCACCCACTCACCCACGGTCGACATGCTCGAGAGCAAGCTCATATATTCCATCATCAACAAGAAGCCCAAGCGAGCCGACCACTACTGGATCATACATATCGACTATGTGGACGAGCCGGACCGTCTGGACTATGACGTGAAAATCGTGGTGCCGCAGACCATCTATTTCATCACCATGAGGATAGGCTTCAGGGTTGCCCCCAAGGTGAGCGTGTATCTGCGTCAGGTGGTGGAAGACCTTGTGGCAGACGGCGATGTCGACCTGACCAGCAGCTATCCGTCGCTTGCCGCCGAGAAGGTGGCGGGTGACTTCAGATTCGTGCTGATACACCGCGTGTTTTCGGCTGCGAGCATCATCAGCCGCGGCAAGGCGCGTCTGCTGCGTATGCACGAGTGGCTGCGCCGCCTCAAGATTTCCGACCAGGACGCCATGGGGCTCGACACCAGCAATGTGACTTTGGAGACAGTACCTCTGATACTCAACTCCACCCCGACGCGCCGCATCAAGCGCATGCTGTAGAGTAAAGCGCGGAATTTTCAAATTATTTTCGTAACTTTGCGAAAATTATGCTGTTATGCAGTGTGATTTACTGTCAGAATCATCATTTTTACAGTCTATTCATATCATAATTAACTCATGGACCGCATCTCAAAGAGAATCCAGTCACTGGCAGCATCGGCTACCTTGGCTATGTCACAGAAGAGTAACGAACTCAAGGCTCAGGGCGTTGACGTCATCAACCTGTCGGTTGGTGAACCCGATTTCAACACCCCTGACCATATCAAAGAGGCTGCAAAAAAAGCTATTGACGACAACTTTTCATTCTATACGCCCGTAGCTGGCTACATGTCGCTGCGTAAAGCCATCTCCACCAAACTTAAGGAGGAGAACGGCGTGGACTTCGCCCTGGAACAGATTGTGGTGTCAAACGGTGCCAAGCAGTCGCTCTGCAACGTCATCCTCGCGCTCATCAATCCCGGCGATGAAGTTATCATACCCACTCCCGCATGGGTCAGCTACGTGGAGATGGTCAAGCTCGCCGAGGGCAAGAACGTGCTCGTGCCTGCATCGATAGAGCAGGACTTCAAGATCACCCCCGAGCAGCTCGAGGCTGCCATCACCGACAAGACCCGCATGGTGCTCCTCTGTTCGCCGAGCAACCCCACCGGCAGCGTCTACACCCGTGAGGAGCTGCAAGGACTGGTCAACGTGATAGCAAAATACCCCAACATAACAGTGCTCGCCGACGAAATCTACGAGCATATTAATTTTACCGGC
This sequence comes from uncultured Bacteroidales bacterium, assembly GCA_947039275.1. GTDB lineage: Bacteria > Bacteroidota > Bacteroidia > Bacteroidales > Muribaculaceae > Amulumruptor. Next base: position 16,279 of record CAMQYL010000036.1, read on the forward strand.
GAGTTCACCTCCATGGCATCGTTCCCTGAGCTGGCTGACCGCGTGGTCATCATCAACGGTGTCTCCAAGGCTTATGCCATGACAGGCTGGCGTATCGGTTTCATGGCTGGTCCGACCGATATCGTCAAGGCAACCACCAAGCTCCAGGGACAGTACACCTCTAATCCCTCGTCTATCGCACAGAAAGCTGCCGAAGCTGCCTATACAGGTTCTCAGGCGTGTGTACGTGAGATGAATGAGGCGTTCCAGCGTCGCCGTGACCTCGTGGTGAAGCTGGCAAGCGAGATTCCCGGTCTGAAAGTCAACGTGCCCCAGGGTGCATTCTACCTCTTCCCCGAGGTGAGCAGTTTCTTCGGCAAGAGCTATGAAGGCACAGTCATCAAGGATGCTGCTGATCTCGCCCTGTTCCTCCTCGACAAGGGACATGTCGCCACCGTGGACGGAGCTGCATTCTGCGCCCCCGGCTACATCCGTCTGAGCTACGCCACAAGCGACGACAACATCCGCGAAGCCATGCGCCGCATCGCCGACACGCTGGCTCTGCTCAAATAATTAGTAACCACAGCCTCAGTGTAGGGACATGCCGTGGCATGTCCGCTACATCAGGCTTTCAATATTTCATCTGTATATGACAGATGCTGCAATGCCCCTCGTTGTAGGGCTGCACCCTGGTGCAGCCGATATGCGTAAGCTGATGACAGCGAATGGGCGGATGCACCAGGGTGCATCCCTACAAGTTTGAGCAACATTTGCCATGCAGTTTTTCTAAGGACGGCTAACGTCTTGTCACTCAACCTCTAAATGACATCTAAACAAACCAATGATTAAACGCATTCTCTCCTTTACGCTTTCGGGCATCGCAGCCATCAGCATGACCTATGCGGCAGCCGACACAGTGGAACTGACCGCCGCAGGCACGCTCAAAGATGCCGTGACAACCCCTGCATCCGTGACATCGCTGACTGTCAGCGGTCCGATGGATGCCGCCGACTTCGATTTCATCAACCGCAACATGCCTGCGCTGACGGCGATAGACCTCGGCGGTGCCAGCATCGTGGCATATGCCGGGACGCCTGTGTTGACCGGCTACTCGGCAAGCCCTGCCGATGTGCTCCCTGCTTATGCGCTCCATGGCATGAAGCTGACATCCGTAACACTCCCTGCTTCGGTCACGTCTCTCGGCGAGGGTGCGTTGGCTGGCATTGCGGCTGCCACTCTGTCGCTGCCCCACGTCACCATGGTAGGTGACGGAGCGTTTGCGGGAGCTACAAAGCTTGCGTCTGTCACCCTGTCATCATCAGAGGTCACCCTCGGACGTCTTGCTTTTTCCGGATGCTCGTCATTGACATCGATGACCATTGAGGCTGACCGTGTGTCCGATGGCGCGTTTAAAAACTGTATCTCTCTGTCATCCATAACCCTGCCTGCCGGACTTGAAAGCATCGGCAAGGATGCCTTTATGGGCTGCAAGTCGCTGAAAGCGTTTGCGTTCGGCGCATCGCTGACCGCCATAGGCGATGGCGCGTTTGAAGCCAGCGGTCTGGAGTCGGCTGACATGTCGGCGAGCACTTCGCTGACATCGGTAGGAGCCTGGGCGTTTGCGAAGTGTGCCGCTCTTGCCTCTGTCGTGCTGCCTGAGAGTGTGCAGACGGTCGGACAGGGCGCATTCTTTGACGATGCAGTCCTTGCATCGGTAGTTCTGCCTTCTGACCTTAAAAATGTCGAGGATTTCGTCATGACAGGCAATGCGTCGCTCACTGACGATGGCATCATACCTGCCAATGCCGAGTCAATCGGCCGCTACGCTTACAAGGGCATGAGCGGCATGGAGCGCATCGTCATCCCTGCCGGGGTTACCAGTATCGGCGACAATGCCATGGAAGGCATGACCTCGCTGTCTGAAAACGATGCCAAGAGTCTCAAGGCTGTCCCTGAACTCGGACAGGACGTATGGAAAGATGTAGAGCAGCCTGAGGTAGCCCTGCTGGTCGGTGATGCTGAAACTGGAGAACTGTTTAAAGATGCTGACCAGTGGAAGGAATTCAAGATTGATATCCCCTCTCTCAATCAGGATATAGTGATCAGCGACCGTGACGAGATGGCAGATGTCAAGGTCGGCTTTGAAGGACGTATACTTGTCATCACTGCTGCATCTGGTCTTAAGGATGCCGTGGTGGGAGACATAAACGGCGTGCTCGTGCCGGCATCGTCAGTGGGCGAACAGCGTGCCACCTTCGACACTTCGGGCATGGGCGAGGACTTCTATACAGTCAGCGTCACCACAGCCGACGGCCGTCGCGGCCAGTTCAAGCTCCTCCGCAAGTAATCCCAATTAATGCGGATGGTAGCTCGTAGGGACATGCCGTGGCATGTCCGCTCATGAACAAAATCACATCGCCTGGGATGCGGACATGCCACGGCATGTCCCTACATAGGCAGCAAACCTCCTTGTATGGGTAAAAACAAACTAAAGAAATTCAGCGAGATGGAGACGCTGCCATGCGTGTTCCAGTATCCCTTTGCACGTGTCCGTGAGGAGGGATTTCCGCTTAAGGGGCGTTGGGGGAGTGACTATTTCCACAATGATAACCCTATAGTGCTGGAGCTGGGCTGCGGCAAGGGTGAATATACCGTAGGACTTGCCAAGCGTTATCCTGACCGCAACTATATAGGTCTTGACATCAAGGGAGCGCGTATGTGGCACGGAGCCCGTCAGGCTGATGCCGACAAGATGGGCAATGTGGCGTTTCTGCGCACCAACATAGAGCTGTTGCCATATTTCTTCGCTCCCGGCGAAGTCAGCGAGATATGGATTACGTTCCCCGACCCACAGATGAAGAAGGTGCGCAAGCGGTTGACATCCACACGGTTTGTCAACCTCTACCGTCAGGTGTGCAAGCCTGATGCCGTCATCCGTCTTAAGACTGACAGCCCTTTCCTCTACACCTATACGCGTGACATGCTTGCCGCCAACGGCATCATCCCCTTGGGCGACACCTCTGACCTCTATGCCGACACTACCCGCACCGATCTGCCTGACGGACTGAAAGATATACGCACCTACTACGAGCAGCAGTGGCTCTCCCGCGGTCTGACGATAAAATATCTCGGCTTCACAATCCCTGCTGCCGATATCACCGCCGAGCCTGAGACCGAGCCAGAGCACGACACCTACCGCTCATTCTCGCGCGGGGTGCTCCAGGGCAACGTCCCGATGCCACCGTCTGTGGCGACATCATGATGAGCGTGGTATTGCCGAACTGCTCAGGAGTAGGGTCTGTAGGGTCGCTACATGTAGCGACCGCGAAGAACAGGCATGAAAATCAGGCGGTTGGCGGTCGCTACATGTAGCGACCCTACAAGATAGGATGTGGTTGCGACCTCCTCCTGCGATATATGACATTCCCCGGTTAAGCGGGTATGATAACATTAAAATGAAGATAGATATGGAAACCCTTTATCCTAACCTCATACTTGATGCCTTGCGCAATGTCCGCTACCCGGGCAACGGCAAGAACATCGTGGAGCTTGGCATGGTAGCCGATGACATCCGCATCGACGGCAACAAGGTCAGCTTCACCCTTGAGTTCGAGCGACCTACCGATCCGTTTATGAAGTCGCTCGTCAAAGCAGCCGAGGCATCGCTCCACACCTATATCTCGCCTGAAATCGAGGCGACGATAACCCCTGCTGCCAAACACATAGCTCCCCAACCGACAGAAAAACCTCTCGCCGGTGTCAAGAACATCATCGGCATATCTTCGGGCAAAGGCGGTGTGGGCAAGTCCACCGTGGCATGCAACCTCGCAGTGGCTCTCGCACGTGAAGGCTATAAGGTCGGTCTGCTCGATGCCGATATCTTCGGACCCTCGATGCCCAAGATGTTCGGCGTGGAGGACGAGAAGCTCTACATGCACCATGTCGACGGCAAGGAAAAGATCATCCCTGCCCACAAATACGGGGTCAAGCTGCTTTCCATCGGCTTTCTCGTCGACAAGGACAGCGCGGTGCTCTGGCGCGGGGGTATGGCTTCCAACGCCCTCAAGCAGCTCATCAGCGACGGCGACTGGGGCGAACTCGACTATTTCCTCATTGACATGCCCCCCGGCACGAGCGACATACACCTTACCCTCGTGCAGACTCTCGACATCACCGGCACCGTCATCGTGACCACTCCGCAGGATGTGGCTCTCGCCGATGCGCGCAAAGGCATATCGATGTTCACCGGTAAGCAGGTCAATGTGCCCATACTCGGATTGGTGGAAAACATGGCATGGTTTACCCCCGAGGAGCATCCCGACGAACGCTACTATATATTCGGCAAAGAAGGAGGTGTGCGACTCGCCGAGGAGCTCGGCGTGAAGCTGCTGGCACAGATTCCCTTGGTGGCATCCATACGCGAGGATGCCGATGCCGGCACTCCGATCGCGCTCAAGGACAATGCCGCCTCGCATGCTTTCCTACACCTCGCCCATGAGGTCATAGATGCCGTCAACGAGCGCAACGACACACTCCCTCCCACCCAGCACGTGCGTCTGAGCCACTGAAACCGCAACAACAACAGTAACAACTTAATATAACAACGATGTCACCCGACAGCATAATACGCATATCTACCGCCAAGGCTCTCAAAGACCTCTACGGTCTTGACGTGGAGCCGGAGACCATCATACCCCAGGCTACCAAGAAGGAGTTTGAGGGCGACATGACCCTCGTGGTGTTCCCGTGGGTCAAGGCTGCCCGCAAAGCCCCCGATGCCGTGGCTAAGGAAATCGGCGACTACCTCGTCGACAACGAGCCGGCTGTGAGCCGCTACAATGTCATCAAGGGCTTTCTCAACCTCGTCATCGATCCCCTGTTCTGGAACAGCGTGCTTCGCGGCATAGCCCGTCAGGAAAATTACGGATTCACAGAGGCTACAGAGCAGTCTCCGCTCGTCATGGTGGAATACTCGTCGCCCAACACCAACAAGCCCCTCCACCTCGGGCATCTCCGCAACATACTCCTCGGCTACAGTCTCTCGAGCATACTCAAAGCATGCGGAAACCGCGTGGTCAAGACCAATATAGTCAACGACCGCGGCATACACATCTGCAAGTCGATGCTCGCATGGCAGAAGTGGGGCGAAGGCGCGACACCTGAGAGCACCGGCAAGAAGGGTGACCACCTCATAGGCGACTTCTACGTGGCATTTGACAAGCACTACAAGGCTGAGGTCAAGGAGCTGATGGCTAAAGGCATGACCCAGGAGGAAGCCGAAGCTGCATCTCCGTTGATGCTCGAAGCCCGCGAGATGCTCCGCAAGTGGGAGCAGAAAGACCCCGAAGTTCGCGCCCTCTGGGAGATGATGAACCAGTGGGTATATGCCGGCTTCGATGCCACCTATGAGCGCATGGGTGTGGACTTCGACAAGATATACTACGAGAGCAACACCTATCTTGAAGGCAAGGACAAGGTACTCGAAGGACTCGAAAAGGGCATCATGTATCGCAAAGAGGACGGCTCTGTATGGGCTGACCTGACCGCCGACGGTCTCGACCACAAGCTGCTCCTGCGCAAGGACGGCACCTCGGTCTACATGACCCAGGACATCGGTACAGCCAAGCTCCGCTACCAGGACTATCCCATCGACAAGATGATATACGTGGTGGGCAACGAGCAGAACTACCACTTCCAGGTGCTCTCGCTGCTGCTTGACAAACTCGGCTTCAAGTGGGGCAAAGATCTCGTGCACTTCAGCTACGGCATGGTCGAGCTGCCCGAAGGCAAGATGAAGAGCCGCGAGGGTACGGTGGTCGATGCCGACGACCTGATGGACGAGATGGTCAACACCGCCCGCAGCGTCTCTGCCGAATTGGGCAAACTTGACGGCTGCACCCCCGAGGAGATTGACGAAATCACCGAAACCGTGGGTCTCGGCGCATTGAAATACTTCCTCCTCAAGGTGGATCCGCGCAAAAACATGACCTTCAACCCCAAGGAGTCGATAGACTTCAACGGTAACACGGGTCCCTTCATCCAGTACACCTACGCCCGCATACGCAGCGTGCTCCGCAAGGCTGACGAAGCAGGCATGCGCGGCGCGGACTTTTCGGCTGTCATCCCCGGCGAGAAGGAGGTGACTCTGATACGCCGTCTTGCCGACTTCCCCTCGGTGGTCAAGGAGGCAGGTCGCTCATACTCTCCGGCATTGATCGCCAACTATGTCTACGACCTCGTCAAGGAGTATAACCAGTTCTACCACGACTGCTCCATACTTAAGGAGGAGGATGCGGCTGTGCGCTCAATGCGTCTCGAACTGAGTGCCGTCACTGCCGATGTCATCCGCCGTGGCATGGGGCTTTTGGGCATAAAAGTGCCCGAAAGGATGTAAAGACACCTCGGCAGTAGCGATTTTGCAAAACATTAACATTGATTTTTGCGTTAAAATTCAATGAATGAGCTAACTTGCCAACAGAATCAATCACTAAAACGACAAAATCTACTATGAACCAGTTTCAAAACTATAATGACAACGCCCACAGCGACACACAATATGTCGTGGGCAACCCTGTGTCACAGGTGATGAAGCGTGTGTACCTGAAGATGTTCCTCGGTATGCTCGTCACAGCCTTCGTGTCGATGTGGGGTGCTTCATCGGCAGCATATCTCAACTTCATGTTCACCCATTCGTGGGGCATGTGGCTGCTCTTAGGCGTTGAAATCGTGCTTGTGATAGCCATTTCAGGTGCCATAAACAAACTGTCATCGGCTGCTGCCACGGCGTTGTTCTACCTGTTTGCCGTGGTCAACGGACTATCCCTCGCGCCTATTTTCCTTATATACACAGGTGCAAGCATCGTCAAGACATTCTTCATTACAGCCGGCACATTCGGCGCGATGAGCATCTACGGCTTCTTTACCACCAAGGACCTGTCAAAGATGGGTTCCATCCTCTTCATGGCTCTTATCGGCTTGATTATCTGTATCGTGGTCAACATGATATGGCCCAGCGACACTTTCGGCTGGATCATCAGCGGTGCAGGTGTGCTGATTTTCGTGGGTCTGACCGCATGGGACACCCAGCAGATCAAGAACATGGCTCTGATGTCGCCATCAGCGAGCGTAGGCAGACTCGCCACGATAGGTGCCCTGACGCTCTATCTTGACTTTATTAACCTCTTCCTCTACCTGTTGAGATTCTTCGGCTCGCAGCGTGACTGATGAGGTGATACTTCTGCGCCGACGCATCGACAGGCTGCCATCAGACAGCCGTCGACAGGCTGAGAGGGCAGCCGTCAGTGAGCTGCTCCGAGAGGCGTTTGGCTGCGAAGTCACTCTATTGCATGACCCGTGCGGGAGACCTTCGGTCGAAGGTTTCCCGCACTTCATATCCATAAGCCATAGCCGGCATGAGGCTGTGCTGGCAGTCAGTGCTGGCAGTCCTGTCGGCGTGGATATAGAGACGTGGCGCGATGCGCTCGTCACCACTGCCCATAAGTGGCTGACGCCCTCGCAGCTGGCGCATATCCACACCCCCCTTGGCTACCTAAAGGCATGGACCGCCAAGGAAGCCATCTACAAGGTGATGCCGGTCCAGCCCCCCGGTCTGATAGACATCCCCCTGCCGCATCTCGGCGAGGAAAGCCCCTACGAGGTCAGCTGGGAGGGCGACGAAGAGTGCCTGCTGGCTGTCGCAATCCCCAAACAGTAGGGACGCGGCGTGCCGCGTCACCAAACGCAGTATCCCTTGTCTGTAACAATCAGGGTGTTGCGAAACTGGAAATTCCGCAATCTGTAGGGACATGCCATGGCATGTCAGCCAAACAGACGGATAATTGCAAATGTTACGGAACGCTGACATGCCATGGCATGTCCCTACACTAGTCATATGGCGTATAAGAATAGCCAATACAATTTGAGTCTATGATGGAAACAAACAATGATAACGACATACAGCCCAAGCGCGTGCTGATTATCGGCGGAGGCGGCTTCATAGGCGGCTTCATCGCAGCCGAGTCGCTGCGGCGCGGCTATGAGACATGGGTGGCTGTCAGGGAGACGACCTCGCGCAGGTATCTTCAAGACGCCGCGTTGCGGTTTGTCACCCTCGACTATGACAATCCCGCGCAGATGGCATCGGCATTGACCTCCGCGCTGCCGGAAGGGGAGAAGTGGGACTATATCGTCTACAACCTCGGAGCGACAAAGTGTGCCAACTTCGCAGATTTCAACCGCATCAACTTCGGCTATCTGCGAGCGGTGGTAGATGTCATCCGCGCCAACGGGCTGACACCGGAGGCGTTCCTCTACATGAGCAGTCTCAGCGCACTCGGTCCTGGTGACGAGAAAGGCTATCAGCCCTATGCAGGGGATACTATTCCGCAGCCCAACACCAAGTACGGACTGTCGAAAATCAAGGCTGAAACCTACTTGCAGACGCTGCCCGATTTTCCCTGGATCATATTCCGTCCGACGGGGGTCTATGGTCCCCATGAGCAGGACTATCTGATGATGATCAAGTCGATAGATTCTCATGTGGACTTCGGCGTGGGCTTCCGCAAGCAGCTCCTGACATTTATCTACGTGGAGGACCTTGCCAAAGCCATTTTCGATGCCCTGCCGTCACAAAAAGCCCTGCACCATGCCTACATCATATCCGAGCCGAGGGCATACACGCAGCGCGAGTTCCGCAGCCTCGTGGCGCGTCTGCTGGGAGGCAGATGGGTAATCCCTGTCAAGCTGCCCCTATGGGCGACATACCTTGTCTCCGCCGTCGCTGAGAAGATAGGGGTGATGCGGCTGAAACCCTCCACCCTCAACCGCGACAAGTATATAATAATGCGTCAGCGCAACTGGTCATGCGATGTCAGCGATGCCGAGCGCGACTTCGGCTTCCGCGCCCCAACATCTCTTGAAGAGGGACTGGCTGCGACCATCCGCGAGTACCTTGCCGCTAAAAAACAAAAGAAATGAGCCTCCCGACACCTAAAATCCATTTGCCGCTGTGGGTGGGTATCCTGCTGCTTGTGCTGATATTGCCGGCATTCATGTTTCCGGCTATGTTGCAGTCATCCATGGCATCGGGCGATGACACCGTCAAGACGCTTGTCATGCTCTACCCCGTGGCAGTCATCCTCTACGGCATAGTGTCGTGGCTCTGTTACGTCAAAGAGCGCATGCTCCTGTTTTGGATACTTGTAGTGATGATGGCTCTGACCGATATTATGATGTTTGTGATATGTCCTATTTACTAAAAATGCTGCAATAAATGTTAAAAATTCAAGTGTAACAACATTGTAACATGATTGTGATAACTGTGTAACAAGAGTTCCATACTTTTGTGATGTGAAAAATGAAGTAACAAGTTTACTTGAAGATAGACGTTATCACAAAGACACACTTGAAAAAGTAATTATTGATCATCATAGTAATTAAGACTATTACATTAATCTCATTGTAGCGACCCGCTTGTCGAAGAGACACGCGGGTTTCGTGCTTTTTGTAGGGACATGCCACGGCATGTCCCTACAACTGAGAATATCCAACCACCATATTAAAATCGTGGCGGGATGGACATTTGGGGTGATGAAATGTCATAAAAAAGTATCATGTGGACATTTGGGGT
>CAMQYL010000037.1:0-22013 GCA_947039275.1 uncultured Bacteroidales bacterium
GGCAATTTGCTACTGTCCTGAATTGTTAAAATTTTCCCCGGACAGCTGTGTGCCATGGCATGTCCCTACAGCACTACGGTGTGGCTGATTTATGCCGGTTTCGACAGCATTGGGTCGCGACCCTACAATTGGTGTTATGATTTTGGCAGTTCTGCGACAACCTCCCTTTCCATCATACGCTAACTCAATGTTAGCAGATGGGCTTTTTACTGAAAAAAGATTAAACGTTTGGAGTACGAAACTTTAAATAAATAAATTTAACAATCTGCACATGCGAGGGAATTGTTATAAAGTATAATTTTGTGTCTGTTATGGGATATTTATGCCTATCCCTCTCATCACACCATATGCGGCATCAGCCAACCGAAAGATTGACCGCCACACTGACAGAGAAATCTAAAAATACAATCACAATAGGAAAAAACTCTAATTATGACCGATCAGGTAGACATCAGACAATTAGGCGACCTCGTGGCATCTAAGAGCAATTTCATGCATCTTGTCACACAAGGTATGGACCAGACAATCGTCGGACAGAAACACCTCATAGATTCGCTGCTCATAGCACTGCTCGCCAACGGACACGTGCTGCTCGAAGGCGTCCCCGGACTTGCCAAGACTCTTGCCATCAAGACTCTCGCACAGGTAATCGATGCAAAATACAGCCGCATACAGTTTACCCCCGACCTTCTCCCTGCCGATGTCATAGGCACTATGATATACAGCGTGAAAAACGAGAAGTTCGAGATCAAGAAGGGCCCGATTTTCGCCAACTTCGTGTTGGCTGACGAAATCAACCGCGCCCCGGCAAAGGTGCAGAGCGCACTGCTTGAGGCGATGCAGGAACGTCAGGTGACTCTCGGCGACCGCACATTCCGTCTTGATGATCCCTTCTTGGTCATGGCTACACAGAACCCCATCGAACAAGAAGGCACATATCCCCTCCCCGAGGCACAGGTGGACCGTTTCCTGCTCAAGGTCATCATCAGCTACCCGACCAAGGACGAGGAGAAGATCATCATACGCCAGAACATCGCCGCAGACAAGAAGGAGGTGCGTCCGCTGCTGCGTCCTGAAGAAATCATCGAAGTACAGGAAGTGGTCAAGAAAATATACCTTGACGAGAAGATAGAGCGTTACATCATCGATATCGTGTTTGCTACACGTAACCCCGAAGATGCCGGACTCGAAGATCTGAAGAACATCATTGCCTTCGGAGCTTCGCCCCGTGCATCCATCTCGCTCGCCCGTGCGTCACGCGCCTACGCATTCCTGCGCGGCAGAGGCTATGTCATCCCTGAGGATGTACGCGCCGTATGCCATGACGTGCTCCGCCATCGTATCGGTCTGACCTACGAGGCTGAGGCTAACAACATCACCACCGACGAAATCATCTCCAATATCCTTGACAAGGTAGAGGTGCCCTGACACCGTGCCTCGGCATTCTCATTATGGAAGCCAACGAACTTCTTAAAAAGGTACGCAAGATCGAGATCAAGACTCGGGGCTTGTCGCAGAACATATTTGCAGGCGAATACCACAGCGCCTTCAAAGGCCGTGGCATGACCTTTGCCGAGGTGCGCGAATACCAGTATGGCGACGACATCCGCGACATTGACTGGAACGTGACCGCGCGGCATAACAAGCCCTACGTCAAGGTCTACGAGGAGGAGCGCGAGCTGACGGTCATGCTGCTCGTCGATGTATCACGCAGCCGCCTCTTCGGTGCGGTGGGCGATGAGAAACGCGAGATTATGGCTGAAATCGCTGCAACGATAGCCTACAGCGCCATCACCAACAACGACAAGATAGGCGTGCTCTTTTTCTCTGACCGCATAGAGAAATTCATACCGCCTAAAAAAGGTCGCCGCCACGTGCTTTTCATCATCCGTGAACTACTTGATTTCCAGCCTCAGGGTGTAGGCACCGATATAGCCGCCGCATTGCGGTACTTCACCGATGCACTGAAAAAGCGCACCACCACCTTCTTGATAAGCGATTTCATCGATACCCACGATTACTCGCAGGCACTGTCGATAGCCTCCAACCGCCACGATGTCATAGGCATACAGGTCTATGACAAGCGCGACACATCGCTGCCTTCGGTCGGTCTCGTGCGCATGTGCGACCTTGAATCAGGAGCCGAGCGATGGGTCGACACCTCAAGCTCCGCAGTGCGCAAAGCCTACGGACGCTGGTGGTACGAACGGCAGCAGCGCATGGATGCAGTGTTCAAACGCTCACGCATCGACATGGCATCCATAGCCACCGACGAGGATTTCGTCAAAGCCCTCATGGGTCTGTTCAAGCGCAGAGGCGCCGGACGATGACAATCGTCCATTTTCAATCACAAGATCTTCAAGATATGTTGACAAAAGCACTTCCCCATATTCCCACATGCCGCAAGCTCTTATCTGCTATAGGTGTAGCTTTCTTATTGACAGCAGCGCCCTCTATGCGCGGACAGAGTGTCAGGATAGAGTCAAAACTCGACTCAGCCACACTGCTGATGGGACGTGTCACCGCGCTCAATGTGACAGTGGTCAAACCTACAGCAGAGCGTGGCAGCATCATCATACCGCGTGATTCAATGACCGCCAACGTGGAAATCGTGGGCGAAGCCTCTGCCGACACCTCTAACCTCGGCAACGGCATTGAAGAAATCAAGCGGCGCATCATCCTACAGTCATTTGACTCCGGCGTATATGTGCTCAAGCCCATACTCTATGTAAGTCCACTCGGTGACACCATAGCGTCTGACCGCCCTGTGCTTAAGGTAATCCCTGCCAATGTGGATTCACTGACCACCATACATGACTATGCTGATGCGCAGGAGGGCGAACACAAGTTTTTCGACTTCCTTCCTGATTTCATGTCCACATGGTGGTTTTGGCTGATAGTGGGTGTGGTACTCGCCACAGCCGGCATAATCCTGTATTTCCACTACGTCCGCAAAGGAAAAATCAGCATCAAGCTCCGCACCAAACCTGAGGAACCGCCTTATGACCGCGCCGTCCGCTCGCTCAACGACCTGCGCGCACAGCATCTGTGCGAACAGGGGCGCGAGAAGGAGTTCTACACCCGGCTTACCGACATACTTCGAGTATATCTCGACAAACGTTTCCATATCAACGCCATGGAGATGACATCTTCGCAGATTCTCCGTGCGCTTGAGGGCAATGAAGCGACCAGACTGCCCAAACTCCACATGAGCCAGCTCCTCGAGATAGCCGACTTCGTCAAATTCGCCGCGCAGCGACCGCTGCCCGACGACAACGCCAAGGCATTCAACAACGCCATGCAATTTGTCGAAGATACCAAGCCCGTAGAAGAGCCTAAGGACTCCCCTGCCGACCAGACCTCCTCGCCATCAACCCCCTCATCCAAATAAAGTTGACAACCCATACTTCCACCCCATATGCAGCTCGCTAATCCACATTATCTATGGCTGTTCCTGGTGTTCATACCTATCATCATCTGGTACATCAGGATAATACCCCGCAGCAACGCATCGCTCGGGGTCTCAACGCTGCAACCGCTTGCCAAGATGCCCCGGTCATGGAAAGTGTATATGCTCCATCTATGCTTCCTGTTCAAGCTTCTCGCCATAGCATGCCTGATCATAGTGCTCTGTCGTCCGCAGAAGCGCGACAGCTGGAGCTCGTCAAGCGTCTACGGCTCTGATCTGGTCATAGCCATGGATATATCAGGCAGTATGCTTGCCCGCGACTTCAAGCCTGACCGCTTCGAGGCTGCCAAGGAGGTAGCCAAGAAATTCATCGCCGGACGCGAGAGCGACAACATAGGTGTCGTGATATTCGCAGGCGAGAGCTTCACAGCCGTACCCATGACCAACGACCGAGCCGTGCTATCTAACTACATCAATGACATCAAGATGGGCATGATAGCCGACGGCACTGCCATCGGTGATGGCTTGGCAACCTCCATCAACCGCATCCGCGAGGGCAAAGCCAAGTCCAAAGCCATCATCCTGCTCACTGACGGCAGCAACAACACCGGAGTCGTTGCTCCGCTCACCGCTGCCGAGATTGCCAAGAAATACGGTATCAAGGTCTATACGATCGGTATCGGCACAAACGGCAACGCCCTCTTCCCGCAGCAGAATGCCTTCGGCCGCATAGAATATGTCCCCATGCCCGTCGTGATTGACGAAGTGACGCTCCGCAAGATTGCATCGACTACCGGCGGCAAGTATTTCCGCGCCACCGACAACAAGGCTCTTTCGGAGATATTCGCACAGATCGACTCCATGGAGAAGACCAAACTTGATGTGCACAACTACTCAGCTACGGAAGATGACTACATGCTGTGGATGGCTCTCGCGATAGGGCTGTTCGCACTCTCCATCATCCTCCGCCACTCGGTGGTACGCACCATCCCCTGACACATTCATATTAACGCAATAAAGAGGTTAACCCTATACAATCACATATGATCAGTTTTGTCTATCCCGGTCTGCTATACCTGTTGCTGCTAATCCCGGCAATAGTCGGACTGTGGCTGTGGGCCAGATGGTCAGGCAAGCGCAATCTCCGCAAATTCGGACAGATATCCATACTCCGCCACCTGATGCCCGATGCGTCAAAATACATGGGAGGCATCAAACTCGCCGTCGAGATGGTGGCTCTCGCTGCCATGATTATCGCCCTTGCACGCCCCATCGCCAAGAACGCCAGTGCCGAAGGAACCAACGAGACTGTCACTTCGCGAGGTATAGAGCTGATGGTATGTCTTGACGTATCAAACTCGATGCTTGCATCATCGACCAACAATCCTTCGGGTCAGAGCCGCCTTAACAAGGCGAAAAACATACTCGAGAAAATCATCGACAAGATGAGCAACGACAAAATCGGGCTCATAGTGTTTGCCGGAGATGCCTATATGCAGCTGCCCATCACGTCTGACTACATCTCTGCCAAGATGTTCCTCTCCAGCATCAACACAGGCATCGTCCCCACTCAGGGCACTGCCATCGGAGCGGCAATAGACATGGCAGCCTCATCGTTCACCCCTGACTCCGACATGCCCAAGGCGATAGTGGTCATCACCGACGCCGAGAACTTCGAGGATGATGCCGCGGGAGCTGCCAAGTCTGCCGAAAAGTCAGGTATCAGGGTCGATGTGGTCGGAGTTGGCACCCCCGAAGGTGCACCGATACCACTCAACAGCCAGCATACCGAGTTTATGCGCGATAAAAACGGCCAGGAAGTCATAACTGCCCTCAACGAGACCATGGGCGAGGAAATCGCCAAAGCCGGAGGCGGCATATATCTCAATGCTAACAATCCCTCTGTCGTCACCGATCTTGATGACAATCTCGACAATCTGGGCAATGCAGAGTTTACCCGTAAGCACCACAGCCCCGCAGCCGAGCAGTTCAACATCCTCGCATGGCTCGCCCTCATATTAGTGGTAGTCGATCTCTTCATCCTCAACCGTAAGATAAAGTGGCTTACACGCTACAATTTCTTCTCCAAACATTGAAATCCCACATGATGAGCCGTATATTATCATACATCCTTGTTGTCAGCATGCTTGCCGGAGGTATCCCCTACGTCTGCGCTGCTTCAGACCAGACGCAGACACAGGAATATAAGTCCAACAAGCAGGAGCGTAACTTCATTGCCGCCGGCAACAAGCTCTACCGCGACAAGCGATTTGCTGAAGCTGAGGTGCAGTATCGCAAAGCCATCGAAGCCAACCAGGCATCCGAGACAGCCGTCTTCAATCTCGCAGCCTCGTTGATACGTCAGGGAGGCACCAACTCCCCCGACGCTCCCAACAAGACCATACAGGAAGCACAGCAGTTACTCTCTGCGCTGAGCACTTCGGCGCGTGACGCCCATCTTGCCGAACTGGCAGCATATAACCTCGGCAACCTCGCATATAATGCCGAGCAATACCAGCCAGCCATCGACCACTACAAAAATGCCCTGCGACGCAACCCTGATAACGACAAAGCCCGTCAAAACCTGCGCCTTGCACAGAAGAAGCTCCAAGAGCAACAAAATCAGGACAAGAACCAGGACAAGGACAAAGATAAAGACAAGGAGCAGCAACAAGACAAGCAAGACCAGCAACAGGACCAAAACAAAGATAAAAACGAAGACAAAAACAACCAGGACCAACAGCAGCAGCAACAAGACCAGCAGCAAAACAAACAGCAGGGAGGCATCAGCGATAACAACGCCGAACAGATACTAAAGGCAATGGAAAACGAGGAGAAAGCCACCCGCGCCCGCATCAATGCAGAGAAGGGCAAAGAAGCCAATGCCAACCGCCGCCAAGTAGCCAAACCCTGGTAAGCATCCTGACAACCCCACGATATGAAACGACTGATATTCCTGACATTTATCACGATATTATCCATCGCAAACCTGTCGGCGCAGCAGGTGAGCTTTGAGGCAATAGGACCTCGGGGGATGGTAAGAGAAGGCGACAAGTTCGCTCTCACTCTCCGTCTCAATAATGCTTCGGCATCTGCTCCTCGACAGCCACAGCTCAGCGGGTGCACATTCATCTACGGACCTGCCACATCAAGCCGCTCAAGCTACTCGGTCATCAACGGCTCTGTGACCTCATCGTCAAGCACCGATTACGTATTCACATACCGCGCCGACAAAGCCGGGACAGTATCAGTCCCCTCGCTCAGCGTAGTAGTTGACGGGAAAAAATACAGCTCGCGTCCGATTGAGTTCAAGATCGGCAACGCCATCCCAGGACAGCAGAACCAGCAGCAAGGAGGCAACAGCCGTGGCAACTATCCTCCGGTAGACATGGACGATATCGCTACCCAAAGCAGCGGCAGAGCTGTCAACGCCAACGATGTATTCGTGCGCATCATCCTTTCCAAATCCCAGGCATACGAGCAGGAAGCGATAGTGTGCACCATCAAGCTCTATACCAAGTATCAGATATCATCGTTCATGCCCACGCTGCAACCGTCGTTTGACGGCTTCCTCATCCAGGAACTCGATGTACAACCTGCACTCAACGAGGTAGAGAGCCTCAACGGTCACAACTACATGACCGCAGTGCTTAAGAAGTGTATCCTCTTCCCCCAGCGCAGCGGCAAGCTCACCATCAACTCAGGCAACTATGACATAACAGTGGTGCAGTACGAACGCATCAATATGGGTCTGATGACAGTGAGCAATCCGACCGAGAAGCAAATCAAAGTCAGCAGCAACACCGCATCGACCAACATACTCCCGCTCCCAACACCACAGCCGGCAGGATTCTCAGGGGCTGTAGGCACATTTAAGGTAGACAGCCGACTGGTCGGCACCACATTCCGCACCGACGATGCAGCCACTCTTATATACACTATTTCAGGTACTGGCAACATCAAATATCTCAAGGAACCTACCCTTGACTTCCCCTCTGAATTTGAGTTGTATGAGCCTCAGAGCGACATTGATACCCGTGTACAGGGCAGCAACGTCTCAGGTACGATGACCATCAACTACACTTTCGTACCCCGTCAGGTCGGACAGTTCCGCATCGGCAGCGACAAGTTTGTCTATTTTGACCCTGCCAAGCGGCAATACGTCACCCTGACGACCCAGCCGTTTGACATAAAGGTCACCCAAGGCTCTGGCGCGGCTGCCGCATCACGTCAGGACATAGCATCCAAGAACACCGACATCCGCCATATCCATCTCCACGGAGCATCCCCCTCCCACGGCAACAACCTTGTCATAGAGAAAGTATGGTACTGGCTGCTCTACCTTATAGCCATAGGTGCACTAGGAGGAGTATTCTACACCAACCGCAGACACATGCGCATGGCTGCCGACGTGACCGGCACACGCATGGCGCGCGCAAGCAAAGAGGCGCGCAAGCGTCTCCGCTCAGCCCGCGGATATATGGACGCACATAACAGCGACAAGTTCTATGAGGCAGTCCTGCAAGCCATGTGGGGATTCCTCAGCGACAAGCTATCCATGCCGGCATCGCAGCTCTCGCGCGAAAATGTCAGCGAAAAGCTCCACGATTTCGGAGCTGATGACACCGTCACCGACAAGTTGATCAATGTGCTTGACCGATGCGAGATGGCGCGCTACACCCCTATGGGCAGCGATGAGCAGATGGGCAGCCTGTATCAGGAAGCCTCTGAGGTCATCAACACCCTCTCCTCCATCCGCCGCAAATAATCCAATCCATAGCCCCGACACAACATGAAACTCCATATCATACTTGCATCGCTCATAATAGCCGCAACAGCACCTCTTATACATGCAGCCCAGCCTGCCATCATCCAGCAAGCTGACTCGGCATATACAGCCGACAACTATATAGAGGCTGCCACGCTCTATCAGCAAGCCATCGACAGCCTCGGCACCTCGACCGACCTCTATTACAACCTCGGCAATGCCCTCTACCGCATGGGCAAACCCGGACAAGCCATCGTGGCATATGAACGTGCGCTCCGTCTCGACCCCACCAATGCCGATGCACGCACCAACCTTGAGTTTGTCAACTCGCGTCTCATCGACCGTCCAGCCGAACGCGGGACTCTCATAGGCAACATGCTTGACACCGCATCGCTCTCGCTCCACAGCAACGCCTGGGCGTGGATAGCATTCGGATGCTTCATGGTGTTTCTCGGAGCTATAGCCCTCTACATATTCTGCCCTTCGATCCTGTGGCGCAAGGTCGGTTTCTTCGGAGGCTTTGTGGTGCTGATTGTCGCTGTAATATCAGGATTCTTGTCGGCGCGCAATGCCGCCCTGTGCCAAGCCTCCGACAAGGCGGTCATCACCGTCCCGTCCACCATATTGTCCACCTCGCCACGTGCACCGCGTGACCGCAGCGAGGAGGCTATCCTGCTCCACGAAGGCACCAAGATGCACATCCTTGACAGCGTATCTAACCGCACCGACTCAGTCCCCTCAGTATGGCTCGATGTGGAGATTGACAACCAGCATCGTGCATGGATTGACCGCAAAGCAGTTGAAATCATCTAACGCTTTATATATAAGTCAGATACACATGTCTATTGAAATAAATCGTAGGAATATGCTATAAAACATATAAAAATATTCGCAAAAAGATTTGCTTTTTCCAACGAATCATCCTATATTGTCAAAGCATAAACAAAGCAGAGGTCTACCGACAGACCACAACTAACTTATTTCTAATATCCAACTCTTAAATACTCTAAGTATCATGACAAAAACCATCACTTTCAACGATCTCCGCCGCCTCAAAGACAGCCTGCCCGACGGTAGCATGCACCGCATCGCCGACAAGCTCAACATCACTGTGCAGACCGTGCGCAACTACTTCGGCGGCAGCAACTACCAGTTTGGCAAAAACTGCGGTGTGCACATCGAACCCGGACCTGGCGGCGGCATCGTAGTGCTCGATGACACTACAATATATGATATGGCTTGCGACATACTCCGTGAGACGGAGTCGGCGTAAAGCCATTTTTGTTTACCCTTCAAAAAACAGACCTTACATAGCAATGCGCAATGAACCTGACAGCATCATTGCGCATTGTTATTATATATTTATATAAAACATCAAGATATGGAAGACCGCCTCATCACCATCGCGATACACACTTACGAAAAAGCGCTCGTACTCAAGTCTCTGCTTGAGTCGGAGGGCATCAAGGTGACGTTACAGAATGTCAACCTGCTGCAGCCGGTTGTCTCGTCAGGCGTGAGAGTGCGCATCAAGGAGTCGGATCTTCCGCTTGCACTGCGCATCATAGAGAGCAGCGACTCGTTATGTCCTGGCACAGGCGACACCGCAGTGTCAGCCTCGTCTGACAGCGACCCCGTGATCATAGTGCCTGTAGACGAAAGCCCCGCGCCACAGGCTGCCATATCATTGGCGTTTGAAATCGCTGTCGCCCATAATGCCCGCATAGTGCTGCTCCATGCATATCTGATTCCTCCGGTCGGCATAAACAATCCTCTCAATGACGCACTTACTTTCTCAAGCGAAATTGCTCAGAACAAAGAGACACTTGACATGGAAACCATGGCACACACGCTGATGGGGCATGTCAGCGAAGATGTCCGCCGGCGCATCAAAGACGGCACTCTGCCTCCGGCAAGATTCTCCACCAGGGTGGAGGAAGGCGTGCCCGAGGAGGTGATACGCCAGACTGCCCGCGAACTCAATCCCATGCTTATAGTCATGGGCACTCGCAGCTCCTCGCAGAAGCAGCGCGAAATGCTCGGCAGCGTAACCGCCGAAGTCATAGACACGTGCCGCTACACCGTCCTTACCGTCCCTGACGACACCGCTCCGACGGCTCCCGAACTGACCCCGTCGGCACTCTTCTTCGGCAACATGGACCAGACCGACCTTCTGGCTCTTGACGAACTTAACCGACTGTTTGGCTCTGCACCATTGGATGTCACTATTGTCAATGTCACATCAAAGAAATCGGCGAAATCATCATCCGAAAGCATGACCGCACTGATAAAATATTGCTTCGAGCATTTCCCGACATTCCGCTGCAAGCCTGCCGAAATACGCCAAAGCAGCGTAGCCGACGATCTCACCACCCTCCTCCGGGAATACCGCGTAGATTTCATATCCATCCCCAACAAACGCCGCAACGCCTTCACCCGCATCTTCAATCCCTCCCTCGCCCACCGTCTCCTCTACGACGCCAACCTCCCCATGCTCGTCATCCCCGTCTAACCATCATCATCTACAGGTGTTTCAGCAGGCGCTTGCGGCGGATGCGCTTGTGCTGAAACGACAGGATGCGGTAGGCGCACTCGTCAGGGTCGGCACCGGTGATGGCATGGTAGCAGCCGACGAAATCACGGAGCACCCAGACGTTGACTCCAAGCTGGGCGAGTGATTTCATGGCATCTGAGAGAGTGGGATGGCATCCGACGCCGAGACGGTTGATGTCAATGAGCGAAAATGTCAGTTTACCGCTCTCGCAGTCGCGGTGATAGAAGATATTGTCCATGTTGAAATCGCGCGGCACTATGCCTCGTGAGTGCAGATCCACGAGAAACGTTACCAGTTCACGCTGTATTTCTGCCCGCTCATCCGCAGAGACTTTCTCGGGCATGAACATATCTTTCACGGTGTCATATGGCAGATATGAACTGATGAAGTAGCCTGCATGAAAGATGCCCATGCGCCGCTCCTCAATGTAGGCTATCGGGAAGGCGGTGTCTACACCCTGACTAAGCAGATACAAGGCATTTTCATACGCACGCCGAGCTTTGGATTTACGGCAAAATGTATAAATCAAGCCCTTAATGAATCCTACCGGCTTGAAACGTTTGACGATTACCTCGCTGCCATCAGGTGTTTTGACGCGCTCTACGATATTGCGCCTGTTCCAGCACACCTCTTCCTCGGCATAGCCATGAGATGGTATGCTACGCACAAATGCCTCAAGATGCTTATAATCCGGATGCAGAGTCAGTCTCATTTCTCAGCCTTAAGATAGTTGTCAAGTCCGTTTTCACATCTGATGCGTCCGCTCTGGCGTGTCTCCGCGAGCAGACGATTGTTGCGGTCAAAGGATTCCGCCTCTTTGGACGACGGATGCCACATGTGGTAGCATACAGCCACATGACGCAGCGGTAGAAACTTCACGCCATTGTTGATCAGACGCGCCACGAGGTCATGGTCCTCGCATCCCCAACCACTGTAGTTCTCGTCATAGCCATTGACAGCCACAAGGTCGTCACGCCAGAATGCCATGTTGCATCCACGGTATTTCAGCCGACCGGATGCAATGCTGCCGACCACGGATGCAAGCATCGGTGACCGTAGAGCATTTTTACGATTAAGTATGCCGGATGTCAAGGGAGTGATTTTGCGGATGCCGTCACGGAATATCTCGTTGGTCAGCCGTTCGCCGAGAAGCACTCTGCTTCCACAGGCAAATGCCCCCCTGCGGGCATACCGTCGATGATCCTCCACAAAGCGCGGATGGAGCAGTATATCGCCGTCAATCTGCACTATATAGTCACCCTCCGCGGCGGCTATGGCTTTGTTGCGTATCGCACCGAGCCGGAAACCGTTGTCCTCATGCCATACATGCTTGACGGCAAACGGAGCTGACGCGGCAAACTTCCTGACTACCTCGGCGGTCTCCTCAGTCGATCCGTCATCAGCCACAATCACCTCTTGGGGATATTCCGTCTGCCCTGCCACACCCTCCAAGGTGCGCAGCAAAGCCACTGGCGAATTATATGTAGAAATTATCAGCGATACCAACATAACAATCAATTAATCGATTTGACTAAACCTGTAGGGACATGCCGTGGCATGTCCGCCTCTCAGTCTCCTAATCATATAAATGCGAGAAGTTAAACCACTTGTCAAGTTCATAAAGAGTCATAAGCGTCTTTGCATTCCGCCATCCGTCATCTCCCAGCAACGTCTCAAATCCGCCCCGTATTTCGGCATTACATCGTGGCGACAACGACGGAAAACGACGCAGACGCTTCAACGTGCGCCCAGCCAGCACTTTCCGCTGCATGTGCGTTAAATCCAGAAAGTTAGCCATGCGGTTGATGACTCCGAAACCCTCGGTATATGTCAGCCCTTCCTTTGATGCCGAAGGAGACACCTTAAGGGTATGCTGCCGAAAACGGTTATGACGCTCCCTGACACGTATGGCACTGCCACGCCTTATCAGCTCCGACCAAAACCACCAGTCACCACAAAAGCGCATCGCAGTCAGCCGCGAGTCAATGTCGGGAGCAGCATCACGGCGGAATACAGCCATCGAAGCATTATAGATACCATTGTTCATCAGCAGATTGCGGCGCGTCATGGTTTTCAAGTCCAGCACTTCCACCTGAGGAGCTTTTGCGTCCATGCGGTCCCAATCAGCCCCGGGTATCACCTGACCCTCAGCATCAATGATATGAGATCCGCAGTATGCCACGACAGCCTCGGGATGCGACTCCAGCAGCGGCACCAACGTTGACAGGAAACTGCTATCGGCACTGTCATCGCTCTCAGCAATCCATACATACTTGCCACAAGCCAGCGCGAGTCCGCGCTTCCATTGAGCAAAAGTGGAGCCTGAATTGTTATCATTGCATACGATATGGCTCACCTTTGGATGACCACGGTAACTGTCTATGATGTCACGGCTGCTGTCAGTGGAGCAGTCATCCAAGAGTATCACCTCAATATCGTCCATTTCCTGGCTGAACACACTCTCTATGCGCTCCCTCAGAAACGGAGCGTGATTATAATTGGGTATAATCACCGATACTAACGGCGTATGTGGCACAGAGGATTGCTGCATAATGACAAAAGTACAAAATAATTCGTAAATTCGCATATATGAATTCATCCGACCGCCTCTCTGTGATCATATGCAGCATCGACCCTGACAAGTGTCGCGACTGCACCGATTCGCTAAGACGCACCGCTGGCATCGACCTTGAGATACGCGTCATAGACAACCGCGGAGATTCCCGCCCCATTGCCGATATATATAACGAAGGCGCAGAACTGACATCTGCGCCCTACCTCCTGTTTATACACGAGGATGTCGTCATCGCAAGCAACGGATGGGGATGGCAGCTCATCCAGAAACTGTCCGAGCCCTCCACTGGTGTCATAGGATTTGCCGGCAGCACACTTCGTGTGCCAGTCCCCGGAGGATGGGACCAAGGTGGTCCGGAATATATGCGTGCATCTCTACGCCATGTAGAGGACGGCGTGTGTCACGAAGTGTCAGCAGGAGCCGTATCTGGCGAAACGTTCCGTCAGGTCATTACAGTCGATGGTCTCGCCATGGCTGTGCGTCGTGACGTATGGACAGACTACCCCTTTGACCAGCATGTCCTTGACGGATTCCACTGCTACGACATCGATTTCTCGGTAGAGATAGCAGCCGCTGGCTACAAAAACTACGTGATGTATGGTGTAGATGTGCTGCATCTGTCATCAGGAAGCTACAACGAGACTTGGATGCGCGCGACCCTTGATATGTTCTACACCAAGTGGTCACGTATACCCGTCATGTCAGTCGACCCCATTGATACCAAGCCTGTCAACGATGCCAAGTGCCGCTGCCTCTACGGCTTCATATTCAAAGCTATCCGCTCCGCCATCTCTGATGGAGCCGTGCGCCGTCTCATGCAGCTCTACCGCGATCTCCCCTCCTCCGCCAGCCACTACTACCGCCACCTCCTCACCCTCAAATGGCAACAACTCCGCTACCGCGACTGACATGAGTAGATGATGATTATATAAACGGGAGAAGTCTTAGAAGTAGTAACGAAAAGTCAGAACTCAGATTTAAGGAAGTCCCGTAGATTTACATGATTGATACCCGGATATTCCCCAAAGCTCCCGCAGACTGAATCCATAGAAACAACATACTTCGGATAATTATCTTTTATGGCGGCAAGATTGCCGAATTCTCGCTTGACAGTTTCCTCAGAAGCGAGAAGATATGCTACTTGAATGTATATTCGTTTCTCCCCTTTGGTCGCGACAAAATCAATCTCACCTACGCGAAGGATGCCCACCGTAACATCAAAACCCTGACGTCGCAGATGGTTCCAAACCACATTTTCCATAATTTTCTCAATACCACCACGGAAATTGGCACCGCAAAGGTAATTACGAATGCCGTGGTCTGAAAAATAGTGCTTGTTGTTTGACTCAAGAAGCACCTTCCCATGTATATCAAATCTTTGGATAGGGATGGCAAGGAAAGCATCCTTAAGATAACGGAGATAATTCGAAATTGTCTCATCACTGATTTTTTCACCCTTGGATGTCATATATCTGGCAATATTGGTGATGGATGTGGGCTTGCCAATGTTGTCAGCCACAAACCGGGTGATGTTTTCAAGCTGAGTCACATTGCGAACTCTTTCTCTCCTGACGATATCCTTAATGAGAATGGTATTATAGACACCTTCAAGATAATCGTTGATTTGCACTATTTCTTCTGGCTTAAAGGTGAACAGACCAGGCAATCCCCCGATTTTGAGGTAGTCGATGACAGCCTTGTCGCTGTCTTCAATGTTGTGGAATCGCAAAAATTCGAGGTATGAAAGATTGTAAACCTTTATATCGATGTAACGCCCGGAAAGGTGCGTGCCCAGTTCGCTCGAGAAGATGTAGGCGTTACTCCCAGTAGCTATTACCTGACAGCGTTCTTCTGCATGAAAGCTACGCAAGGCATTTTCATAACCCTCGATATCCTGAACCTCATCAATGAGAAGATAATTCTCACCTCCACGAGGGAGGCGGGAGGTGACATAATCATACAACTGCTCAGCCGTGACAATGTCACGGAACTCATGAAACTCTTTATTGATATATACAATGTTAGCGCCCGCGCGGTTATGCTCGAGCCAGTCCTTGCACAGTTCAAGTACCTTGCTCTTCCCCACACGACGTTGTCCGACAAGGATGAGCATCATACCACGGTTGATCAAGGAAGCAATCTTTTCCGTATATTGAGGACGAGGAATAAGTTCCATATCTTTAAAGTTTTTTACAAAAATATCAAATCAAACTCAGGAAAACAAACAAAAAGCGCACAAAATCCCGACTATACTCGGAAAAATACTCGGATATACATGAGTTTCACTATCATAATCGAGAAAACCATTGATATAAATATACAATATAAGGAGCTACCATGACAACCTGTCTTTATGAGAAGTCAACTATCTACCTCTTAATCCATTATTGACCCTAAAATGGCAACAACTCCGCTACTGCGACTGACCATAAGCTTGTCCATTTTTAATCCTGAAGTAATCAAGAGTGCCAGCGGTTTAGATTCGGTGCTTTATCTGCTGATTATATGAAATACGCGGGATATTGAGTATCTTTGCAGATGGATTAGCACTCAACAACTCTCGTCGCTCTATATGCCAAAAGTCTCGGTGATAGTACCTAACTACAATTACAGTCAATACCTCACGCGAAGGATTGACTCGATACTGCGTCAGACTTTCCAAGACTTTGAGATAATCATCCTTGACGACTGCTCAACCGACAATTCCCGAGAAATCATTGAACGCTACAAGGAGCATCCCAAAGTCAGCCATATAGTGTACAATGAAGAGAACTCTGGTTCGCCTTTCGCACAGTGGGACAAAGGGATATCTATGGCATCAGGAAGTTACATCTGGATAGCCGAATCTGACGATATGGCAGATGCCGCGTTTTTGCACCACACTGTCAGTGTCCTTGACAGTCATGCTGGTGTAGCTGTGGCATACACATTGTCACGATTAATCGACCCTGCGGATAACGTAATAGACAACCATATCGAGAAGACAGTCTATTCTCCCAACGATCCACCCCAAGCCACAGGCGAGACAGTGGTCTATGACGGTGCTTCTTACTTTGCATCAAGGCTCATAGCCCATAATGTAATCTACAATGCCAGTATGGCTTTGTTCCGCGCCGAGACATTCAGGAATCTTGACATCCGACTATACAAACAGCTCCGCTACATCGGCGACTGGGCTTTCTGGTCAGCGATGTCGCTCAAAGGCGATGTGGCAGAAATCAGGATCAGACTTAACTCGTTCAGACAGCATCAATCATCCACCACTAAATTGTCACTCAGCGACCGCAGGGAGGAACTATTGCGCGAAGAAGATGCCTTCGGGAGCATATTTTCTCCCATAGCTTCCGACATACTTGCCGCCAATACCGCCCAGCCGCGTTTCGGTCTTACATATGCCGACTATCTGCGGTTATATGCACCACCTAAGCACAAAAAACGCCGCTATGTCAAGCATCTACTGTCATCTTTGACAAGAGCGACAAGCGGTCGCCCTCCACTCAAACCATCTCTTTCCTATCTTCTGAGCATTTCCGCCCCTACAGTACTGGATATCATACCGTCAAAGCCATGACATCAGACTCAAACTTCCATAAGGCAGCCCGAATCATAGCGTTCTATCTGCCACAGTTCCACCCGGTCCCCGAAAACGATGTTTTTTGGGAGAAAGGGTTCACCGAATGGACCAATGTAGGTAAGGCAAAACCTCTATACAAAGGGCACAAACAGCCCAAACTTCCTACCGAACTTGGCTATTACGACCTCCGTGTCCCGGAAGTCAGGGAACGACAGGCAGATCTCGCACGGCAATACGGCATCGAGGGTTTCTGTTATTGGCACTACTGGTTCGGCCACGGCAAACAGATGCTTGAACGTCCCCTGCAGGAAGTGGTGGCAAGCGACAAACCTGATTTTCCTTTCTGCATAGGATGGGCAAACGAGTCATGGCATGGGTTTGACCATGGGCTCAAGACCAAATCATATCTTATACAGCAGACCTATCCAGGCGAGGAGGACGACAGGACACATTTCATGTCATTGCTGCCGACGTTCAGTGATCCGCGCTACATCACGGTAGAAGACAAACTGCTGTTTGTAATATACCATCCCCTTGACAACCCTGAGGCGATCCGAAACAAGATAGCCCTGTGGCGCCGACTTGCCACCGAACACGGTCTACCAGGGTTTCACTTTGTCGGCATCTCTTATTTCCCTGACGATGAAAAGGCAGACATGCTGTCACTGGGCATTGATGCCATAAATGTGTGCCGTTTCCACGACTTCAAGGAGAAGAAAAAGGGGCTGTATAAGCAAGCCAAACTTAAATCCCGTCTGCTTCATCGTCCCATAGTGGTACCATATCGTGAAGTGATCGACACTATGGTGACCGCTGATGACAGTGCCTCAGGCATATATCCTACAGTCTACAGCAACTGGGACCACACACCACGCAGCGGGCTCCGCGGCGTGGTATTTGAGGGCAGCACTCCTGAACTCTTCGGTTCGCTGCTTGACAATGCCATCGCTGCCGTAAAAGACCGCGATGAAGACCACCGTCTCGTGTTCCTCAAATCGTGGAACGAATGGGGCGAGGGCAACTACATCGAGCCTGACCGCGAGTTTGGCAGAGGTTATCTCGAAGCAGTTGCCCAGAGGATACATCCGCAGGCTGATTCAGATGCACCTAAAGTATCTGTCCTCATAGCCGCATATGGTCAGGAAAAATATCTCGCAGAAACATTGCAGTCACTCATTGACCAGACCTACGCCAATTGGGAGGCAATAGTGGTGGATGACGGTTCACCTGATGGCGTGGCAGACGTTGCTACCGAATGGGCTGCCCGTGACCAACGCATCAGATTCTACCATACTGACAACCATGGTGTCAGTGCAGCACGCAACTATGCGGCAAACAAAGCCACCGGTAAATACGTCATGAGCCTGGACGGCGATGACATGATACTGCCCACCTACATAGAAAAGTGCGTGGATGTACTGGAAACACTTACCGACATCAAGGTCGTATATGCCAACTGGAAATTTTTCGGAGCCGACACCCATACCACCGAACTCGCTTATACCGATTTCCGCGAAGAACTCCTGCATAACAATATCCATGTCTCAGCCATGTTGCGTCTGGATGACTACCGCAAAGCCGGTGGATTTGACGAAAACATGCGTACAGCCATGGAAGACTGGGAATTCTGGATAAGAGTGCTCGGCGATGAGATACCGAATCAGGTCAGACTTATACCCGACCGCCTGCTGCTGTATCGTCAGAAAGTGCGCTCCCGCAACAATTCAATAACCGCCGATACCGCCCGTACGAAGGAGTGCCAGGAATATGTGTTCAATAAGCACCGTGAGAAATACATGCGCCATTTCGGCAAGCATATATCGGCTGATATGCTCATGTTTGTCGGTAACGACCTTATGGATGTTTTGACCTACACGGAGCGTTTCCACGAGATACAGGACAAAGGTCAGCTGCTGCGCCAAGGTCTCAGGGCTGCCAAGAAACTCGCACGGCTCAGAGGTATCGATCCGGCTATCAACCTCAAATACATCACCAAGGTAGCCGACGAACTGTCAAGCGTCAAAGATGAAGCGAAATCGCTGCTCGGCAATAAACAATACTCACGCTATAAGCTCCTCACCGCTAACCCTCGCAAATTCATGGAAAAAATGAGGCGTTCGCAAGCGATGATGCCCAAAAACTGGGGACGCAAAGAAATCAGATACCGATAAACCCTATCAATTCAAACCAGCAACTGCTAACTATCAGACATATATGGACTCTAACAAACAGCCTCAGAAACTCTCTATCGACACAATATGCGTGCAAGGCGGATGGCAACCGGGCAACGGCGAACCTCGCCAGGTACCCATCATCCAGAGCACGACATTTAAATATGACAATACCGAGGAGATGGCAGACCTCTTCGATCTGAAGAAGTCGGGCTATTTCTACACACGCCTCCAAAACCCGACCAACGATGCTGTCGCTGCCAAGATCGCTGCCCTCGAGGGTGGCTCGGCGGCGGTGCTGACATCAAGCGGACAGGCGGCTAACTTCTACGCCATCTTCAATATTGCCGAAGCGGGCGACCATATCATTGCCTCCAACGAAATCTACGGAGGCACATACAATCTATTTGCCGTCACGCTGCCCAAGCTCGGCATACAGTGCACTATGCTCTCGCCCGATGCCTCGGAGGAGGAAATCATGGCAGCGGTGCGCCCCGAGACCAAGGCTTTCTTCGGCGAGACCATCTCCAATCCCGGCTGCAAAGTATTTGACATAGAGCGTTGGGCTACCCTTGCCCACAAAGTCGGTGTGCCTCTGATTGTCGACAACACCTTTGCCACTCCCATCAACTGCCGCCCTCTTGAATGGGGCGCAGACATCGTAACCCACTCCACCACCAAATATATGGACGGGCACGGCGCACAGGTTGGCGGAGTGGTAGTTGACGGCGGACGCTTTGACTGGGACGCGCACACCGACCGTTTCCCCGGGCTTACAACCCCCGATGCCTCATATCATGGGTTGACTTATACCAAGGCGTTTGGCAACCAGGCATATGCGGTCAAGCTCACCGCCCAGCTGATGCGTGACCTCGGCTCGATACCGAGCCCTCAGAACGCTTTCCTCCTCAACCTCGGATTAGAGTCGATGCACCTGCGTGTGCCGCGTCACTGCGAAAACGCTCAGAAGGTAGCCGAGTTTCTCGCTTCCGATCCGCGCGTGGCATGGGTCAACTACTGCGGTCTGCCTGACAACCCAGACTACGCCAAGGCTCAGAAATATCTCCCCAATGGTTCCTGCGGTGTGCTTTGCCTCGGACTTAAGGGAGACCGCGAGGCAGCCATACGCTTCATGGACTCGCTTAAACTCATCGCCATAGCCACACACGTGGCTGATGCCCGCAGCTGCGTACTCCATCCAGCGAGCCACACCCACCGCCAGCTCTCTGACGAGCAGCTCCGCGAAGCCGGCATAGCCCCCGACCTCATCCGCCTCTCCGTGGGCATAGAGAGCGCCGATGACATCATCGCCGACATCCGCCAAGCACTTGACAAAATCTGACCACTAAGAGGTTGTTTAAACCTAACACGTCTCAACATTGTTGTAGGGACATGCCGCGGCATGTCCGCTACATAATCATACATCTATCTCTCATTCAATGACTCTCAACGACATCAAATCACCTGCTGACATCAAGGCACTTTCATCCGAAACCTTGAAATCCCTTGCCTCCGACATGCGCAAGGCTCTCATCACCAAACTGAGCCAGACCGGAGGCCACGTTGCCCCCAACCTCGGCGTAGTGGAAGCTACCATCGCCCTCCACAAGGTGTTTGACGCGCCCGCTGACAAACTCGTGTTTGACGTGTCACACCAGAGCTACGTCCACAAGATGCTTACAGGCAGAGTCCTGTCTTTCACCGACCCTGCACACTACCGCGACTCGTCGGGATACACCGACATAGACGAGCGTCCCGACTATGACCTCTTCACCATAGGCCACACCTCCACCTCAATCAGCCTCGCTACAGGTCTCGCCAAGCAACGCGACCTCAACGGCGAGAGCTACAATGTCATCGCATTCATAGGTGACGGCTCCATGAGCGGTGGCGAGGCATTTGAAGGACTTGACACCGTAGGCGAAATGACAAGCAATTTCATCGTCGTATTCAATGACAACCAGATGTCTATCGCCGAAAACCATGGTGGCATCTACAAGAATTTCGCTTCACTACGCTCTACCGATGGTACCGACCCATGTAATTTCTTCAAGTCATTCGGCATAGCTGATTACCGCTTCGTCCCTGACGGAAACGACATTGATGCCCTCATCAAAGTATTTGAGGAGGTGAAAGATATCGACCATCCTGTCGTGGTGCATATCTCCACGCTCAAGGGCGACGGCTACAAACCTGCCGAGGATGACAAGGAGACTTTCCATTACTCCATGCCATTTGACATAGCCACAGGTGACCCAAAGAGCATCCCCTCCGACGACAACTATTTTGACATATTCGGCAAACATATGCTTGACCTGATAGAAGCAGATCCGCGCGTCAGCGTCATCACCGCAGGCACTCCGGGAGCCATCGGCTTCCCGCCTGACCGCCGCCACCGTGCAGGCAAGCGGTTCATCGACGTAGGCATAGCCGAGCAGACAGCCGTAGCAATGGCTTCAGGCATGTCAAAAGCCGGCGGACGACCCGTCATGGGAGTCGTCTCCACCTTCCTCCAGCGTGCATATGACCAGCTCATACAGGATGTCGCCATCAACCGCACCGCGCCGGTGCTCAATATCTTCTACGGCGGTGTGATCGGCATGAACGACGTGACCCACGTCGGCTGGTATGACATACCCGAAATCATAAACATACCCGGATGGGTGTACCTTGCCCCAACATGCAAGGAGGAATACATCTCTATGCTCGACTGGGCGGTCAGCCAGACTGACCATCCTGTAGCCATCCGCGTCCCCGGCATGGAGGTCGTCACCACAGGCCAGCGTTATCCTGCCGACTATGGCGACATCAACACATCAGTCATCACCCACATGGGCAGCAACGTAGCCATTATAGCCGCCGGAGGCTTCTACCGCATCGGCGAACGCACTCGTGACCTGCTCAAAGAGAAAGTCACTATGTTTGCATCAGATTAGCTGACGGGGCGCTCAACGGGGGCTGT
>CAMQYL010000038.1:0-21209 GCA_947039275.1 uncultured Bacteroidales bacterium
GTACGTTGTCCGGCCCGGACACCCTACACTTTCGCTGTGGGACGCAGACCGACACAATCCAATTAACATCAGTATGTTTTAACCAAGTTTTCAACCAGTTATGAAAAAGCTATTGCTATTGTTCATGGCAGTCATCGCGCTCGCCGCGGCGGCATCGGCGCAGTCACGCACAGTGACGGGCACCGTCGTCGGTGCCGAGGATGACGAGCCATTGGTCGGTGCCACCGTCACCCCAGTCGGGGGCGGACAGGCAACCGCCACCAACATCGACGGTCACTTCTCCCTCACCGTCCCCGCCGGGGTCAAGGAACTCAAGGTGACCTACATCGGCATGCACCCCGCCACCGTCCCCGCTACAGACGGCATGACCGTCAAGATGGTCAGCTCAGCCAACCGCCTCGACGAAGTCATGGTGGTCGCCTACGGCACCACAAACCGTTCATCTTACACGGGCTCGGCTGCTGTGGTCGGAGCCGAGCAGATCGGTAACCTTGTGGTCACGGATGTAACTTCTGCTCTCAACGGAACTGTGGCTGGCGTTCAGCTCCAGAGCTACAACGGTGCCCCTGGCGAAGAGCCAAAGGTGCTTATCCGTGGTGTAGGTTCTATCAACGCTTCTACGAATCCCCTTTATGTGGTGGATGGTATCCCCTATGACGGCGGTATTACCTCCATTAACCCTCAGGACGTGGCATCGATGACTGTGCTCAAGGATGCCGCTTCGGCAGCCCTCTACGGCGCACGTGGTGCCAACGGTGTGATTCTCATCACCACAAAACGTGGTCAGGCAGGTCCTGCCAAGGTGACTTTTGATGCCCGCTGGGGTGCCAACTCTCGCCAGGTGAGCGATTATGAGACCATTTCCGACATACCTACATACTATCAGCAGTATTACAAGTCGCGTTACAACTATGCTTTTGATGACTCTGGCGATCGTGATTATGCATGGCAGTGGGCTAACCATGGGGACCGCTATTCGGCTGGCATGACCAACCCTAACGGCACTGCCAATATATTCGGTTACCAGATGTGGACTATACCGACGGGCGATGTCCTTTTCATGCCTGACGGGTCTCTTAACCCAAATGCGACTCTCGGCTACCGTGACGAGGACTATGACTTCTATCTCCAGCCCGA
The DNA here is from genome assembly GCA_947039275.1 of uncultured Bacteroidales bacterium. GTDB lineage: Bacteria > Bacteroidota > Bacteroidia > Bacteroidales > Muribaculaceae > Amulumruptor. The sequence continues at coordinate 1,138 of CAMQYL010000038.1, forward strand.
TGACTGGAAAAAAGGCACTTACCGCAACGGTTTCCGTCAGGAATACAATCTGGCAGTCAGCGGAGGCGGTGACCGCTTCAACTATATGGTCAGCGCATCTTATCTGACTGACGACGGTGTGATTGCCGAGTCAAATTACGAACGACTCTCCACACGCGCCACCGTGGAATACCAGGCAAAATCATGGCTGCGTCTCGGAACGAATCTCTCCTATACTTATGAAAACTCCAATAAGCCTTATGGCCAGACCGAAGACGGCTATTCGGGCAATGCGTTCTATACCGCCAATTATATGGGTCCGATGTATCCGATGTTTCTCCGCGATGCTGCTGGCAACATCAAATACGATGAGATGTCAGGCCATCCTCTATATGACTTCGGTATGAAAGGTCTTGACGGAATGCCGATGTCACGCTCTTTTCTCGGAGGTGCCAATCCTACAGGTACTCTTATCTATGACAAGCGTGAATACCTGCATGACGTGTTCAACGGCAAGTGGTTCGCCCAGATTACTCCCATCGAGTCGCTCAAGCTGACCGGTTCTATCGGCTACTGGACTGACTGGATGCGCTACAACAGCCTCGGCAACAACCTCCACGGTCAGATGGCTATGTATGGCGGCAATGTCACTCAGGAGACGGTACGTAACCGTTCTATCAATCTCCAGGTGCTCGCCAACTATACCAAGACCTTTGCCGATGTCCACAATCTCGATGTCCTCCTCGGTTATGAGAGCTACGACCTCAACATCGCCGACCTGTGGGGGCAGGGCGAAACCATCTACTCTAATGACAACTATACGCTGAGCAACGTTATCGACAACCTCGAGAACGGCGGTTCTATCGACAAGTATGCCACTCGCGGTATCTTCGGACGTATTAATTATGATTACGATAACAAGTATTTCGGCAGCGTAAGCTACCGTCGTGACGCCTCTTCTCGCTTTGCCAATGACCACCGCTGGGGCAATTTCTGGTCAGTAAGCGCGGCGTGGAATATCGCCAAGGAGAAGTTCATGGAACCGTTTGCCGCAGTAGACCTGCTGAAATTCAAGGCTTCTTTCGGTCAGCAGGGCAACGACAATCTCGCCACATCCACCTCCAACAACTGGTATGCCTGGGCTGACCAATACCAGGCGAGCGGCTCTAACGGACTGTGGTCTGTCGGTCCGCTCTCCTACAAGGGCAATCCCAACCTGACATGGGAAACCTCAAACAACTTCAATGTAGGTTTTGACTTCAGCTTCTTCAACTCCCGGCTGATGGGCTCGCTGGAATACTTCCAGCGTCAGACCCGCGACATGCTATACTACAAGCCCATGGCTCCTTCGCTCGGCTACTCTTCGATGCCTATGAACATCGGATCGATGCGCAACAACGGTCTTGAACTTGACCTGACCGGTACGGTGTTCCGCAACAAGGATGTGGAGGTCAGCCTCAACGCCAACCTTACTTACATCAACAACAAGGTGCTTTCGCTTGCTCCCGAACTCAACGGCACATGGATCAACGGCTCGCGTATATTCAAGGAAGGCAAGTCGATGTATCAGATATACACGGTCAAATACGCCGGTGTTGATCCCGAGAACGGCAACGCTCTCTACTGGGCAAAGCGAGCCGACGGCACAGAGGTCACAACCAGCAACTGGAACCTCGCTCGTAACGGAGACGGCGACCAATATGTCGAAAACCGCTGTGAGTCAGGCAATCTGCTGCCTCCCGTGTATGGCGGTTTCGGTGCCAATGTGACTGCCTACGGATTTGACTTTGCGATCACCTGCGGTTTCCAGGCAGGCGGCAAGATGGTGGACTACGGCTATCAGACCCTTATGAACGGCGCCGGCACAGACGATGCCGGCATGGCTCTCCACAAGGATTTGCTCAACGCATGGACGCCCGAGAATCCCAACAGCGACGTGCCTCGCCTGATGTGGGATGGAAACCAGGCCACATACATGACAGCCCTCTCCGACCGTTGGCTGATTTCAAGCAACTATTTTTCAATCAACAATATCACAGTGGGTTATACGCTTCCCAAGTCTATCACTGACAAGATGCACCTCGCCACTCTGCGAGTTTATTTCTCGGGTGACAACCTGTATCTCTGGTCAAAGCGCAAAGGTCTTGATCCCCGTCAGAGCTATACATCCTCCTATGCAGGCTCTTACTCGGCTATGCGTTGTCTGTCTGGCGGTATAAGACTGGAATTCTAATCCCTATCAGATTTTTCTTATGAAAACAACAAAATATCTTCTTACAGCGATGACTGCTGCAGTGCTGGCAGGTTGTAACGACCTTGACACACTGCCGATGGGAGACATGTACACCGATGACCAAAGGAAGGATGTGGTCGAAAACAAGCCTGCAGCGATAGAGGCACAAATGTCGGCTGTATATGCCAATCTCTACGGCTTCCAGCAGAACATTAGTGACTATCTTGCCGATTTCGGCTATCCTGCCACCATTCTCGGACTTGAAAACCGCAGTCAGGATCAGGTCATGGTGGCTATGGCATATGGCTGGTTCGCAGATAATCTGAGGTATTCAGACAACTCTTCGACAAGCAATTTCACCACGGACAACTGGGGCACTCTCTACAAGACGGTCTATTCGAGCAACAATCTGCTTAAGAGTCTTGAACTCAATACAGAAGACCCCGAACTGCTCTGCTACATCGCTCAGGCAAAAGCCATGCGTGCATGGGCTTATACCAATCTGGTGCAGCTCTACTGCAAGCCCTACAGTGTCAATCCTCAGGCTCCCGGTATCCCTGTGGTTACTGAGCTTAATGAAGATTCAGGAGCGACGACAGGCATATCCCGAGGTACTGTTGCCGATGTCTATGCACAGATTATCCGAGATCTTGACGATGCAGTAGGCTTGCTCACCACCGATGGTGTATATGGCGGCCGTTATGACAAGCGATTCGTGGATCCTGCCGTAGCATATGGTCTGCGTGCCCGTGCACACCTCCTGATGGGCAACGGCCGTGAGGCAGCCCTTGATGCCGATGCAGCCATGCAGCTCTCGGATGCTTCGGAGGCTCTCGTTGAGGATGTGGAAAAGCCCGCATTCAACAGTTTTGCACAGCGTGACTTCATGTGGGGCATCCACATTGCTGAAAATGAAGCCCACGGTCTCTATACATTTGCCGGCATGATGGGTTCGTTGACCTACGGCTACGCATACGCAGGCCAGTGGCGTGTGATCAACAAGCTGCTTTGGGACATGATTCCTGACGATGATGTGCGCAAGTGCTGGTGGCTCAATCCTTACGACTATAAGCCCAGCCCTATAGCTGGTCGTTACGGAGTGGGCTACTCTGCCCTGGATAATTACATTGTTGACAATTCAATGGTGTCCATTGAAGGATATCCTGCAGCTGTGTATCCTGCTTTGGTCGGCATACCTGATTATGGTGTGGTCAAATTCGCTCCCTACCAAGATGAACTCATGAATACCACCGGTGCTACCGACATACCTCTGATGCGCTTTGAGGAGATGATTCTCATCAAGGCTGAGGGTCTCGCCATGGAGGACCAGTGGACTGATGCAAAGACTCTCATAGAGACCTTCGTCAACGATTACCGCTGGACTGACGCGGCATCCCGCTATACCTGCTCTGCGGCATCAAAAGAAGAGATGCTTGACGAGATCTGGTTCCAGCGCCGTATAGAGCTTTGGGGCGAAGGCTTCAGCTATTTTGACTGTCTCCGCCTACAGAAGGGCATAGACCGTCGCGGTGGCGGTTTCCCTTCATCAACGGTCTATAACATTCCTGCCAATGACAACATCTTCCAGTACATGATTCCTACCCGCGAGCTTGAAGCTAACCCTCTGCTCAAGGGTCAGCAGAACCCTGCCGGAGTGGTGCATGCCGTGTCTGACGGCGGACAGCCCTATTGGTATAAGGCTCGTCAGTAAAAAGCTGACCATTTCATAACTGAAAGCGGCCCTGACGTATTATCGTCAGGGCCGCTTCGCTATAATGGGGGGATATGGAGGGTGTTTACTTAACAACGTAAAATCACATGGATGTAGGGACGCGGCGTGCCGCGTCATCGTACCAGCCGATGTGCATTGCTTTTGATGACGCGGCACGCCGCGTCCCTACAAGAATGTAAAGCGTTAAATGGACTTCCTCACATAACCCACGCAGGAGCTGTGCGCCACCTACAGCGACGGAAATAGGTGGCGTGACACATGCCTAATATATGCGACCCCGCTGGGGTCGATAGGGTAGCATCTCTGCTTAAGTAAACTATTGTGGTATGCCCTACAGGTTGAGGAATCTCCAGTTCGGCAACACCCTCTCTTAATCACGATATCACATAGGTGGCATCTCTTTGCTGTGTGTGGCATTGAATTATTTTTTGGAGTGTCGGAGATTAAATGCTATATTTGCATAATACTAACAAAAGTGTGCAAAAGCACCAACAATCCGAAATCAATCATAACGATATAATTCATAACTGAAAGCATCATGGAGCAGCAGATAGACTGGGCGAATCTCCCATTCGGCTACATCAAGACAGACTACAACGTGCGTTGCTATTATAAAGACGGCAAATGGGGCGACATAGAGGTGTCGGATTCCGAAAATCTCAATATCCACATTGCCGCCACTGCCCTCCACTACGGGCAGGAGATATTTGAAGGCATGAAAGCCTTCAGAGGCAAGGACGGACGGGTGAGAGTGTTTCGCATGGAAGAGAACGCCCGACGCATAGCCAGCTCGGCTCGCGGTCTGCTCATGGAGCCTGTCCCCGAAGAACTCTTCAAGGAGATGGTCAAGAAGGTCGTGAAGCTCAATGAGCGTTTCATCCCCCCTTATGGCAGCGGAGCGTCGCTCTACATCCGTCCCCTTGAAATCGGACTGTCGGCACGTGTGGGAGTACAGCCCTCGCAGGAATATCTGTTCATGATACTCGTCACACCTGTAGGACCCTACTTCAAGGGTGGCTTCAAGCCCACAAATATCTGCATCATGCGCGAGTTTGACCGTGTGGCTCCCAAGGGCACTGGTCGCTACAAGTGCGGCGGCAACTACGCTGCCAGCCTCGTGGCAGGTGAAAAAGCTCACGAATTGGGCTATTCGGCTGTGCTCTATCTTGATCCCAAGGAAAAGAAACACCTTGACGAGTGCGGTCCTGCCAACTTTTTTGCCATCAAGGGCGACAAGTACATAACACCGGCATCAGAATCGATACTCCCCTCTGTCACCAACCTCAGCCTGCGCCAATTGGCTAAGGATATGGGGCTGACCGTGGAGGAGCGTCACATCCCTGTCGAGGAACTTGCCGAGGTGGACGAGGCAGCTGCCTGTGGCACAGCAGCCGTGGCATCGCCTGTCGCCGAAATAGACGACCTTGACAAGGACATCAAATATATCATTGCCAAAGACGGCAAGCCAGGTCCTGTGGTCACCGCTCTCTACAATAAGCTCCGTGGCATCCAACTCGGCGAGGAAGAGGACATCTATGGCTGGAACACTATCATAGAGTGAAAGTCAACATCCCACACTTGTAGGGACATGCCGCGGCATGTCCGAACGCGACAATGACTGATTACCAGAAAATAATCGACCTATATTATCCCGCAGGGACAGCCTTGCGGGATATTTATTTGCACCATTGCGGGCAGGTAGCCGCCATGGCCCTCGCCATAAATGAGTCAAAAGCCTTAGGCTTGGATCCAGAGCAAGTGAAAGCAGCAGCGATGCTACACGACATAGGCATATATGCTTGTGATGCCCCATCCATCGAATGCCACGGCACTGAACCATACATACGCCACGGCATCATAGGAGCACAGATACTCCGAGAGTGCGGAGCAGACGAGGAGGTGGCACGAGTGGCAGAGCGCCATACCGGCTCTGGGCTTACAGCGCAAGAGATTGTGGATAGCGGTTTGCCGTTACCGGCTGATGACTACCTGCCCGAAACAGTGCTCGAACGACTGATATGTTACGCCGACAAGTTCTTCAGCAAATCCACTATCGCCGCTGCACACCCAAAGTCGATAGAAAAAGTCAGAGCGCAGATGGCACGCTTCGGCGAAGCCTCCTTAGCTCGTGTCGATGCTTTAGACAAGGAATTCCGATCTCTACCGACTGTTTAGAGTATCATCATTATCAAGTAGCCATGTCGGAGACGTGGCAGCTATAGTTAACCCCATGCACGGAGCGACAGCGAACGTACATGGGGTGCATAAGCTTCTGTCAATTCAACCTCGGAGGGGTTGTGACCCATATGCATATGGCATCAAGGTGGCCCTCAATAATAGGCGTGGATATGCGGGTGTGCCATTACCTCTCCGAGGTAAGTCGTTTGGAGTGTCCCGATCCCCCATGTACGTTCGCTGTCGCTCCGTGCATGGGGTTAACCACGGCGGATACGTCTCCGACGTATCTGACTGCTTGATTATATCTCCGATTATATGATATTGGAGCATACTAAAGGCAATTACATGGCTGCATTTTGTCATATATCAATCTATATTTATATGTCAGCATCTTAAAGTGATTATGCTTATAATCAGATGTTTAATTAAATATATATCTTGATTTAATCTATATTTTGTTTGTATTTGCTTGTGTAGGCGTTGATGGATGCGTAACTTTGCAATGTCAGAAACAAAGACACTGACCTCTCGTTTTAGAGACGATGTTTTTAGGTTAATGCAAGAAATAAGAATTGGTAAGAAAGATGTGTTTTTAAACTCTTAGCCGAATGTAATCGGCAACAGTATGAGCGACGTTGTGAAACGCCGCTCATACTGTTTTTATACAGAATAATGATATCGCTTTCCTGTGGGCATAAAAAAGTGAAAGTGCACATCTTCACAGATGCGCACCTCCCTCATAACCAAAATTCAAGTATATATCGTTGTTATAATCAGAGATTTTATAGTCAAAAATCCTTTATCAAGAATATGCGACAATAAGAAGCCTACAAACCGCGTCATCGTTTTCCCATGGATGGGAAACAGTTCAGCAGACTGTAAGGAGTCAAAATCCGTAATAAATAGAGATTAAAGTAAATCATTTGTGTCATCACGTAAGTTTTCCCCTTAAGGCTACTGCAAAAGTAATACTCATTTTCATATTTTCAAAATAAGTTCACATATATTTTGGCAAAAATGTCATTTTCTCACTTCATAAAAGCTAAAATAATTTAAACCTGTCAGCAAATGGCGTTTTCAAGCTGCGATTCAAAAGAGAGTGGGCAAACATATGGCACAGGGAGGACTGGGTATTATGATATGGAGAACGGTAATGAGACAGATTGTAGTGTCGCTGCGTGTAGCTGACGAGATGAGATTGTCCCTGACAGTTTTACTAAAACACTGTATAACTCTTGTAGGGACATGCCGTGGCATGTCCGCTTTTAGCAGCACTCGCAAATGCAACGCTTGATGGGCGAGGGTGTTGCATAACTCAGGAATCATGCGACAAACACCGTCAAAATTGTGCGGTCGCTACATGTAGCGACCCTACACCCAACAAACATGTTTAAATGCGGTTCTGCAACACCTTCCTACTCCATTCATATGAGGTATCCTTTTTCTGCGGCAATGGTAATACCGCCATTGGCTTGATGACCGCGGAGGCAAAAATAGATAGAGGGGTGCGACGCTTCGCGCGTGGCACCCCTCTGGGGAATTGTTGGATGGGATATATATTTGGAAATTGCTCTGATTGCCTTGATTAGAGCACGCCCTGAGCCATCATTGCGCGGGCTACCTTCATGAAGCCTGCCACGTTGGCACCCTTCACGTAGTTGATGTAGCCGTCCTTCTCCTTGCCGAAGAGTTCGCACTGGTGGTGGATTTCCTTCATGATGCCCTTGAGCTTCTCGTCAACCTCAGCTGCGCTCCAAGAGAGCTTCTGAGAGTTCTGAGCCATCTCAAGACCTGATACAGACACACCACCTGCGTTAGCAGCCTTGCCGGGAGCGTAGAGGATGCGAGCTGTGAGGAATTCCTTGATAGCCTCGGGGGTTGAGGGCATGTTGGCACCTTCGCTGACTGCGATGACACCGTTGGCGAGGAGGGCGCGGGCATCGTCGCCGTCGATTTCGTTCTGAGTGGCAGACGGCATGGCGATGTCACACTTACAGTGCTTCCAGGGACGTTCGCCCTCGAAGTACTGGCAGCCGTATTCCTCGGCAAATTCGCGGATGCGGCCACGATATTCGTTCTTGAGCTTGAAGATGTAGTTGAGCTGCTCCTGGCTGATGCCTTCGGGCACGTAGATTGTGCCGTCAGAGTCGCTCATTGACACTACCTTGGCACCAAGCTGGAGAAGCTTCTCTGCGGTGTACTGAGCCACGTTGCCTGAGCCGGAGATGGCTACAACCTTATCCTTGATGTCGATGCCCTTGGTGGCGAGCATGTTGAGAAGGAAGTAAACGTTGCCATAACCTGTAGCCTCGGGACGGATGAGCGAACCGCCAAATTCGAGACCCTTGCCGGTGAATGTGCCTGTAAATTCGCGAGCCATCTTCTTGTACATGCCATACATGTAGCCTACTTCACGACCACCTACACCTATGTCACCTGCGGGGACGTCGGTGTCAGGACCGATGTGACGCCAGAGCTCGGCGATGAATGCCTGACAGAAGCGCATCACTTCCTTGTCGCTCTTGCCACGGGGTGAGAAGTCAGAACCACCCTTGGCACCGCCCATGGCGAGTGTGGTAAGTGAGTTTTTGAAAGTCTGCTCGAAAGCGAGGAACTTCAGGATTGACTGGTTGACGCTTGAGTGGAAGCGGATACCGCCCTTATACGGACCGATGGCATTGTTGTGCTGGATACGGTAGCCCATATTGTTCTGCACTTTGCCGTTGTCGTCGATCCAGCTGACGCGGAATGAGAAGATGCGGTCAGGTATGCAGAGACGCTCGATGAGGTTGTAAGCGTCAAATTCGGGATGCTCGTTGTAGGTATCCTCGATGGTGGAGATTACTTCCTCCACTGCCTGGAGGTACTCGGGTTCGTTGGGAAAACGACGACGCAGGTCGTCCATTACTTCCGTTGCTTTCATATACTATTGGAAATTATATAAAGAGGTATTTAAAACTATCTTTTTTACTTGCGAGAGCACGCTTTCCGTGGAAAATCTTATGCCATCCGTAATGTTTCGGTGCAAAGTTAAAACATTTTGCAGCGATATGCAATACTTTTGCTTGTTTTTTCTTTAAAAAAGTTACATTTTGCTTGTGCGGTGGAGGCGGATAAGTCTTATAAAACGAATAAGTCGTATAAATCTTATATGACTTATACGACTTATCGGATTTATTTGTATGCCTATCGGCTATTGCTTGGCAGGGAGGATGCCGTCGCGGCGCAGGAGAGCATCGACGGTGGGATCCTGCCCGCGGAAGCGGCGGTAGAGCACAGCGGGATCTTCGGTGCCTCCGCGCTCGAGGATGTTGTGGCGGAATGACGCCGCGGTCTCGGGATTGAAGATGCCATCTTCCTCAAATTTGGCAAATGCGTCAGCATCAAGCACTTCGCTCCACTTGTAGCTATAATATCCGGCTGCGTAGCCTCCGGCGAAGATATGGCTGAACTGGGGCGACACGAGTGTATTTTCAATAGCAGGGAACATCTGCACCGGCGCGCCGGCTTTCAGCTCCAGTGCGGTGAAATCTTCCACGGGAGCCAACGCGGTGTGCCAAGCCATGTCTATAAGCCCGAAATTGAGCTGACGCAGGCATGCGTAGGCAGCTCCGAACTGCTCCGATGCGACCATCTTGGCTATGGTGTCGGAAGGTATGGGCTGCTTGGTGACGTAGTGGCGGGCGAAGCTGTCAAGAAACTCCTTCTGGGTCAGGAAGTTCTCATTGAACTGCGAAGGAAGTTCCACGAAGTCGCGGTAGACCGATGTACCCGACATGGAGGGGTACTTGGTGGCAGCCAGCAGCCCGTGGAGCGAATGACCGAACTCATGGAGGAAGGTCTCTACTTCATAGGGTGTCAGCAGCGAGGGCTTGCTGTCGGTGGGCTTGGTGAAGTTGGTGACAATGGTGATGAGAGGGCGCACTTCGGTGCCGTCATCCTTGATCTGCTCCGAGCGGAACTCGGTCATCCATGCGCCCGGACGCTTGCTTTCGCGGGGGAAGAAGTCAGCATAGAAGATGCCCATGAATTTGCCGTCGGCATCGGTGACCTCATAAGCCTTGACATCGGGATGATACACTTCTATAGCAGGATTCTCCTTGAATTTGAGCCCGTAGAGCTTGCCGGCGAGACCAAACACGCCGTCGATGACCGATGACAGTTCAAAGTAAGGACGCAGTGACTCTTCATCGAAGTCATATTTGGCTTCTTTGAGTTTGTTGGCATAGTAGCTGTAGTCCCAAGGCATGATTTCCATCGGCTGACCCTCGAGTCTGGAGGCGTAGTCGGTCAACTCGGCGAATTCTTTCTGCTGAGCCGGGCGGTATGCCTCCACAAGCTTGTTGAGAAGGTCATACACTGCTTCTGGTGTCTTCGCCATGGTGTTCTCAAGGGAATATTCGGCATAGTTCTTATGCCCGAGAAGCACGGCTATCTGGCGGCGCACCTCGGCGATGCGGCGCATGATGGCGGTGTTGTCATACTCGCCTTTGAGGTTTCGCCCGTTATAGAGCCGCCACATCTTTTCGCGCAGATCGCGACGGGATGAATACTTCATAAACGCCATGTAGGTGGGCTGGGCGAGGGTGAACAGGTATTCACCCTCTCGTCCCTTCTCTTTGGCGGCAAATGCAGCTGCCTCCACCGATGATTCGGGCAGTCCGGCGAGGTCGTCGGCTGTGAGCCATATTTCGTAAGTATTCAGCTCTTTAAGCACGTTCTGACCGAATTTGGTGGTCAGTTCGCTCAGCTCGGCATCAAGTTTCTTGTATTTCTCGCGGTCTTCGCCCTGGAGGAGTGCACCGTTGCGTGAAAACGACTCATAGGCATTTTTGAGCAACATCGAGTCCTCGGTGTTGAGATGGAGTGTGGCGCGGCTGTCATAGACGGTGCGGACGCGCTCCCACAGTTTCTCATTGAGGGTGATGGAGGTGCTGTATTCGCTCAGACGCGGAGTCATGCGCATGGCTATGTCGTTCATCTCGTCGGAGTTGGCGGCTTCGAGGAGAGGATAGAACACGTTGAGCACGCGGTTGAGGTCTTCGCCTGAGTGCTCGAGAGCCACTATGGTGTTCTGGAACGTGGGAGCGTCCTTGCTCTCGGCGATAGCGTTGACTTCGTCAAGACCGAGCTTCATGCCGCGCTCCATAGCTTCCTCCATGTCCTTGGGGGTAATCCGTGAGAAAGGGATAGTGCCGTAGGGTGTATCGGTAAACTCGCTGAAAAGCGGATTAGTAGCTGTAGACATCAGTGTCGTTGTCAATAATATTGATGATAATAGTTTGATTTTCATGTGATGATGGATTGGCGTGGTTAGCATTAGGTGTTATCTTTCTAAGGGACGCGTTTTCTCCTCTAACCATGCCGCGCCCTCGGCATCGAGCATCGGGGTGAGACGCTCGCGTACGGTGGCGTGGTAGTCGTTGACCCATGCGATTTCTTCATCTGACATGATGGAGGTGTCAAAGAGGCGCAGGTCGAAGGGGAAGAGTGTCAGTTCCTCAAAGGCGTAGAAGTCACCGAACTCCGTGGTCATCTTCGGCACTGTCAGCACCAGATTTTCGCAGCGGATACCGTAACGGTCACTCAGATATATGCCGGGTTCGTTGCTGGTGATCATGCCTGGAAGCATCGGTGCCATGGTGTCGTTGAGACGGATGCTCTGGGGACCTTCATGCACATTGAGGAAGTGCCCTACGCCGTGGCCAGTGCCGTGGAGATAGCTTTTGCCTTCCTTCCAGAGCGGCATGCGTGCCATCGCGTCAAGCTGGTGTCCACGGGTGCCGGCAGGGAACACGGCTGTAGAGATGGCGATGTGTCCCTGCATCACGCGGGTGAAGTCATGCTTCATCTCGGCGGTGGGAGTGCCTATGGCTATGGTGCGCGTGATGTCTGTGGTGCCGTCGATGTAGTTGGCACCAGAGTCGATGAGCAGGAGATTGTTGCCCTTGATCTCGGCGTTGCTCTGCTCGTCGGCAGTGTAGTGCACTATAGCTCCGTGAGCACCGAAACCGGCTATGGTGGCGAAACTGTCCTCGAAATACAGTGGCTGCTCTGAGCGGCGGCGCGTCAGTATCTCGGCTACGTCCATTTCGGTCAGCTTTGCCCCTGAGGCGATGCGCTTCTCTATCTCCATGAAGCTGTAGACCAGAGCCACTCCGTCACGCTTCATCGCCTCGCGTGTGCCGGCGAGCTGGATGTCGTTCTTGACCGCTTTGAGCATCGCCACGGGTGATTTGCCTTTGACGACGCGGTCGCCGGCGATATGTGCCAGCTCCACGGCATTCTGTGTGGCTGACATCAGCATCTTTTCGTCATCAGCAAGCGTGCCGAGGAAACTCTTGACAGCCGTGTAGGGCATCACCTGCACATCTGCGGCTTTCAGGTAAGCCTCCACTTCGGGGGTCATCTTCACGGGATCGACAAAGATGGTCGAGCCTTTGGGCGAAAGATACAGAAATGATGTTGCCACAGGGTTGTCGGGCACGTCATTAGAGCGTATGTTGAGCGTCCATGCTATCTCGTCAAGGGCTGACAGGAAGGCTGTCGAAGCCCCGCTCTGAGCCACATTGGCAAGCACACGGCTTATCTTTGATTTCGCGTCCTCGCCTGCATATTTGATGTCGTGGACGAAAATCTTGTCGGCTGGGAGACTTGGACGGTCGGTCCATATGGTGTCTATGGGACTGAAGTCCACGCGGATATTGATGCCTTTGGCAGCCAAGGACTCGGCGAGGGCGGCGCATCCGTCTATCGACATGGTCATGCCGTCGATACCTACGGTGTTGCCCTTATGGAGATTCTGGCAGAGCCACGATGATATGTCGGGCGTGTCGGGCAGTCCATCTTTCATCAATTCGATGCCTGTGCCTGCGAGCTGCTGGGCTGCTTGCAGGAAGTAGCGCGAGTCGGTCCACAGCAGAGCCTTGTCAAGGGTCACCACCATAGTGGCGGCAGAGCCTGTGAAACCGCTCAGAAAGCGCACCACATGCCAGTGGTCTGATATATATTCGCTGAGATGTGCGTCGGTGCGCGGTATGATCATCGCATCGATGCTCTGTGACTTCATCGCCTGACGAAGAGCGTTGATTCGTTGTGTGAATGTGTTCATGATATGTATGTGTTTTATCTAATAGGCAAATATACAAAGAATATTCGTACCTTTGCCGGCATAAACACTACTTAATATATCTATGATACGCAATCTGCTTTTTGACCTCGGAGGAGTCATACTTGACATCAAACGTGACAATTGCATCAAGGCTTTCGAACAGCTCGGTGTCCACGACCCAGGCAAGTATCTCGGCGACTACGAGCAGAGCGGTTTTTTCCACAATATAGAGGCTGGTCTGATCACCCCGGAGCAATTCCGTGACGAGGTGCGCACACTACTTGACCACCCTGTGACCGACAAGCAGATTGACGATGCTTTCAATGCGTTTTTGATAGGCATCCCGGTAGAACGCCTTCGTGAAATCGACCGTCTGCACCGCCATTATCACATCTACATGCTCAGCAACACCAACGCTATCATGTGGAACTCGTTCATCCAGCGTGAGTTCCGCAAGGACGGTCACGACATAGCGTATTATTTCGACGGCACAGTGACCAGCTTCGAAGCAAAGGTATGCAAGCCCGATGCCGGTATATTCCGTTTCGCCGAGAAAAAGTTAGGCATCAACCCGGCTGAAACCCTGTTTATGGATGACTCTGCGGCAAACTGCGAGGCCGCCCGCGCCCTCGGCTTCCATGCCGCACAGGTGCTCCCTGGTGCTGAGTTTATTACACTGATACCCAGTGAGATATAACATAGTAGTGTAGGGACATGCCGTGGCATGTCCGCTCACCACAGACAGGTATCACCCATTTGCACACTCGGACATGCCACGGCATGTCCCTACAACTTAATCCGAAGCTCATCTGTCATGATCCCTCCCGCCACATTATGCCCTCCCCGCCGCATCGCCGCTATCGGCACATTTGACGGTGTGCATCTCGGACATCGGGCTGTAGTGGACTATCTGGTGGCGTCGGGGAGAGTCCGCGGACTCGTCCCGACGGTAGTGACTTTTTCATCGCACCCTCTGTCATTGGTGCGACCTGAGAGAATGCCTAAATCGTTGAGTCATTTATCTCAGCGGCAGCAACGGCTGCTTGATGCAGGTGTCCGTGATGTCATCGTGCTTCCGTTTGATGAGCCATTGAGGCGCATGACAGCCCATGACTTCATAGCCATGCTCCATGACAGATATGGAGTGGATGCGATAGTGCTCGGATTCAACAACAGTTTCGGGAGCGACCGCCTCCGTGATTTTGAAGATTACGTAAACGTTGCGCATGGTGTCGGCGTAGATATGCTCCAAGCTCCGCGATATGAATATCCGGGATTCGGAGAGGTCAGCTCCACTGCCATACGCCACCTCATCGCCTCAGGCGACGTTGCCACCGCATCGCGCCTCTTGGGTCATCCGCTGTCATTGTCAGGCAAAGTGGTCGGCGGTCAACGCTTAGGGCGCACCATCGGCTTCCCTACAGCCAATCTGGATATAGACCCTGCATGTGCCATCCCAGCAGAAGGTGTCTACGCATGCCGAGCCAATATCTCTGGTAATCCGCAGCCTTATCAGGCTATGGTCAATATCGGTCATAGACCCACTGTCGATACTTCCATCCAGCCCCCGCTCACTATCGAAGCACATCTGATAGACTTCACCGGCGACCTCTATGGCAAAGAAATCACCCTCGATTTCATCTGCCGCCTGCGCCCCGAGCAGAAATTCGATTCCCTCCCCTCCCTTATAGCCCAGCTCCGCTCCGACCGCGAAGCCACCATCCATAGCCTCCAGTCCAATTCATAACACCTAATTCTAAATATTCCTGATAAGACGAAGCGACCTTGCCGATGATGCGGCAAGGTCGCTTTGATTAGGATGCTTTTAGAATAATTATAGCTGACAAAAGTAGTACTTTAAGCACCAATGACCTCATCAACTATACTCAGTCGTTGACAGGTTGGGGCTGCGTTGAGCTGGGATTGTTCTGGGCTGCTGTTATCTTGCTGTTTGCCTGGATTTCATCATTAGGTATTGGGAAAAGCATGACAGGACTTTCAGCTGGTATATTGTACACCCAAACTGACGGCCAACCACCCCCTCGGCGGTCAATAGGCTTCTTGAGACGCATGATGTCAAAGTAGCTCAGTCCCTCACCCCACAGCTCCACACGACGCTGGAACCATACGGCATCTCTCACATCTTCGGCAGTTGAGGCTGAGCATGTATAGGATGGGTCACGGTATGTCTGGACGAATGAAGTCAGAGTCTGTGCGCCAACTGACGGTGAACCAGCCATTGCTTGAGCCTCAGCTTTTATAAGATACATCTCCTCAATGCGCATGCGCATGATGTCACAAGCATTTGTGGAAACGCCAAGCACATCCTGATATGGAGCAAACTTAACCTGAGCATATGGAGCAAGTCTGGCATTGGCAAATGCCTGTTGGGACGGGGTCAGGTTGTCACTCTTACCATCGGCGTCTAAGAACCAGCCCTTACGCACATCCGTATCAGGGATGGCATCATATAGTGCACGGTTGACGAAACGCTTTGAGGGAGTCAGAGTAGTGTAACCATAGCAGAATGACCCCATAAACGAAGGCCAATTGCAGAGACCTGTCTGCACACAATCATCATTTTCATTTATAGGGAACGCCCACATCACACATGGCTCATCCATTGACCAAAGTACCGGACCTGCGGCTTCCTGCATGCTCATAGGCTGTCCATCAAAAGCGTTAATAGCACCCTGGGCATCATCAGCCGCTTCTTGCCACTTGCCCATCAACAGATTGGCACGGGCGCGCAGACCATAAGCTGTCGCAAGACTTGCGCAACGTTTAGGTTTGCTTGACAGCAGCTCATCGGCTGTAACAGGAGTCCTCGAAAGGTAGTCGACTGCATCATTAAGGTCATCCATTATCTGGGCATACACCTCAGCAACTGAAGCTCGCGGATTTCCGCCAGCAATGGCTACCTCCTCCATGTTGCGATCCGTAACGATAGGGACACATGGCGCATTTTCATGTCCGAGATAAGTAAACTGGAATGTCTGAGCCAGATGCATATATGATGCTGCTCGTTCGGCTTTGGCTTGTGCAATGAAAAACATGGTTTCTTCATTGTCAGAGGTGTCACCTGTGGTCTGCAACAATGTATTCGCTGCATTTATTATCTGATAGGGATAATACCAAGCATACGAGGAGTTGCGCGAGGTGGGAGTAGCATCAGACATGCCATTGGCATCCTGGTACCAGTTGTATCCGCTGTTGATGCCGCTGCAATCCATGCCTCGGCTGTCAAGTACAAGCATGAGACTCGGCATGCCGTAGTCTGACTGCACATTGCCTTCAGTGTAGATTGATGCGAATTGCGATGCCGTGGCAGAAATGCCCGCCAACGAAGCCACCAATTTCTCAGGGTACTTCTCGGTCAGTTCCTTTTTCTGCTCTGTGGTCGCATAGCCGCCATAAATCTCTGTGTCGAGATCATTGCAAGCGGTCATGCCTGACAACGTCAGTAGTCCGAGTGTAAGAATTTTATAAGTAGGTTTCATCTTAAGTTCGTTTAAAAATATTCATTAAAGACTTTCAGTCTCAGAATGTGACACGCAGACCTCCGGAAATTACTCGGGCAGGGGAATATGTGGAGTTTTCTGATGACACATAGCTCTGACGAGGATCAAGACCTTTACGCTTGCTCCACAAAGCCACATTTTCGGCGGCTCCATATATGCGCAATTCCTCCAATCCCAATTTCTCTATCAAGTTTTTCTTGAATGAATAACCGAGAGTGATATTATTGAGTGACAGGAAGTTGCTTGAAATCAGCCAGCGGTCAGTAGCAGCATATCCTTGCGCGAACTGGTCACCCGTGTCCATACGTGGCACATCGGTGTCACGATTTTCAGGAGTCCAGGCATTGAGCAGGTCTTTATGCATCGCCATACCGAGCGAGCGGGTCTTGCCGCAGTGCATAAAATCATAGTAGGTGTAATCAAGCAGACGTCCTCCAAACTGATATGCAAACTGGATTGAAAAATCAAATCCATATGCCTTCACAGACGTACCGAAACCGCCGTAACCCTTAGGCATAAGATTGCCTGAGCCAACACGGTTGGTGATGTAGGCATCCGTCGCACTTGCGGTCTTGTATTCCACTCCGTTGTCATCGAGAGCCCAGTACTGAGCCTCGCCGTTGTCAGGGTTGACACCGGCATACTTCACCATGTAGAGCTGGTACATAGACTCGCCTTCACGATAGAGGCGGCTGCCGTTTATCCATTCGCCGTTGAGATCGGGATGCAGTTTGAGAATTTTGTTACCTGCAAAGGTGATGTTGGCATTGATATCCCATTGCACATCCTTGTTTTTGAACAATGTGCCGTTAAGGTCTATCTCCAGACCGTTGTTACGCATAGAACCGACGTTCATCGGAATCTGGGCATAGCCGAGCGAAGGCGACGTAGGCATGAAATAGAGCATATCGGAAGTCTGACGGTTGAAGTATTCGATGCTACCGTCAAGTCTGCCATTGAAGAAACTGAAATCAAAGCCGATGTTGAAGTTGTTCGAAGTCTCCCAGGAGATGTCGGGGTTGCCCTTGTAATACAACGCGGCATCGTTCCATACACCGTTACCGCCAGTAACGTTGTACATATCCGCATAGGCATACCAATATCCGTAGCTGTCGCTGCCGAGGTTGTCGTTGCCGTTCTGACCGAATGACGCCTTGAACTTCAGCATGTCGAGCCAAGTCCAATCCTGGGCAAATTTTTCTTTGGAAATATCCCATGCACCGCTGACCGACCAGAAGCTACCCCAACGGTGGTCTTTGGCGAATCGTGATGAAGCATCCCGACGGTAAGAACCCATGAAGAAATACTTGCTGTCATAGTTATATTTCGCATTGACAAGGATGCCTCGTGTGGCATAGCTGTACTGCATGCCTGAAGCATAGTAATTGTCAATCGTGTTGCTGACAAACTGTACATCGGGGAAGTACATGTTTTCGCCCTGACCCACAAGATTATCGTGACGCCAGTCAAGGCTCTCATAGCCGGCAAGAATAGACATATTGTGGACATTGTTGAACGTGCGCTGGTACGATGCAAGAGCCTGGATATTGAGTGCGCGTGTGCGCATCCAGTAGTTTTGCACTTGACCGTTGATTTCTCTGAACTGTCCGTATAATCCATTGAGTATCATGTTGCGGCGTGTATTGTCAAGGCTGTAACCTATCGTACCTGTCACATTGAGACCTTCAATAGGGGTGAGGGATGCATACCATTTCCCCTGAAAGAAGTCTGTGAGATACTCACGCTTATCGTAATTCAATCCGCTCATAGGGTTAGCTCCATTCATGTAGTTACGGGTTTGATTAGTGTATCCGTAACCCGGAGAACCGAAGTCATAGATAGGGAGATTGCGGACAGGGTCATACATTATATTGCCTGCGGCATCACGTACATACATCGGGTAGACTGGTCCGAGAGAGTTGGTGATAAAGAAAGCATTACCAGCTGAGGTAGACGCATCTTCTCTTGTCTGGTCACGGGGGATGGAGCTATTGGTGTAGACATACGCCAGATTTGTACCTACCTTAAGCCAGTTGTTAAACTTGTAATCAACGATGGCGCGAGTAGAGAGGCGCTTGAAATCCGAATTTTGGATTATACCATCATCGGAGAGATATGACCCCGAAAGATAGTAATTGATCTTATCCGTAGCCGCAGAAATAGAAACATTATACTCCTGACGGAAACCGTTGCGGTAAGTACCCTTGTTCCAATCATCGGGAGTATAATAATACTCTCCATCAGAGTAACCGAGGTGAGCATTAGGGTTTATGTCAAATCGGTTGTTTATAAAGAAACTCTCGCCATCAGGCACGGTGTATATCTGATAACCTATACCTACGGGGTCATCACCGTTATATCCCCACAAGTTACTATTTGCATACCTGAGCGCAACCTCTTCCGAAGCCCCTCTGTTGTAGAAGGCATAATTGTAGAGAGCCTGGCCGACAAGTTTCATATACTGGTCTGTATCTGTTATAACATCATAGTCAGATGTCAGACGATGATTGGCGCCCCAGCGGGCATCAAAAGTGATTTTGACCTTGTCCGAATCACCCTTTTTGGTGGTGACGAGGATGACACCGTTGGCACCGCGGGCACCGTAAAGTGCGGTAGAGGCGGCATCCTTCAGCACAGTCATTGACTCGATATCCTGAGGGTTGAGCAGATTGATGTCGCCCTCATAAGGCAGACCATCCACCACATACAGAGGTTGCGTGCTCGCATTGATAGAACCCACACCACGGATAAGGACCTTAGGAGCCGAGCCTGGCTGACCATTGAAGCTCTGGGTCTGAACGCCAGCTACCTTGCCTGAGAGAGCGTCGGTAGCAGTGCTCACAAGAGCATCCTGTAGCTGTTCAGCCCCCACTACAGAGGCAGAGCCGGTGTACTCGCTGCGCTTGGCAGTGCCGTAAGCCACGACCATTACCTCATCAAGGCGATTGGTGGAATTTACGAGTTTGACAGTCATACCGTTAGAAACGGGTACTGTGGCAGTGTGCATACCCACGTAAGAAACCTTTAGCTCCTTGACGCTGGTTGGGATTGAGAGGGTAAACTGACCGTCGATGTTGGTCGCCGTACCCGTACCTCCGCCTACCGGAAGAACCGTAGCACCCACGAGCGGCTCGCCGTCCTCAGCAGAGAGGACCGTGCCGCTGACCGTATGCGACTGAGCCGCCGCACCCAAAGCCAGCGCGAACACCGCCGCGAACAATAGCAATAGCTTTTTCATAATTGGTTAAGATATTTGGTTAAAAAAACATACTGGTGTCATACCTGAAAAGTGTAGGGTGTCCGGGCCGGACAACGTAC
>CAMQYL010000039.1:0-21048 GCA_947039275.1 uncultured Bacteroidales bacterium
AAGTCTAATAATTATGCACGGCGGGGATGCGGACATGCCACGGCATGTCCCTACACATTCTCAGATACTTATGTTTTTATTATATCTACAATAGTTATACAATAGTTATACAATAGTTATATATTTCGGCAGGCTATTTGTCAAGTGGGGAAAAATTCGTACCTTTGCCGCTGGTTTCGTAATCTCTGGCAGGACACGCAGCCTGCGTATATTGCGATTAATGTCAAATTTATATCAACTTAACAAGAGCTATGGACTTAATCAAAGTCGTTGAGGAAGCATATGCTTCTGGCAAGCAGCATCCCGATTTTGGCCCCGGTGATACTATCACAGTGGCTTACCGCATCAAGGAAGGTAACAAGGAGCGTATCCAGCAGTACCGCGGTGTGGTTATCCGTATTTCGGGCGAGGGCAGCAAGAAGCGTTTTACTGTGCGCAAGATGAGCGACAACATCGGTGTAGAGCGTATCTTCCCCATCGAGTCTCCTTTCATTGACTCTATCGTCATCAACAAGTATGGCAAGGTACGTCGTGCCAAGCTTTACTATCTCCGCGGTCTCACAGGCAAGAAAGCTCGTATCAAAGAGCGTCGCCTCAAGACTCCCGTGACCAAGTAAATTTGGTTTTTACTGGCGACGCGGTTATTAAGTGTCGCAGTTTGACAAAACTATATAGCAGGCATCAATATGAGCATTGCTCATATTGATGCCTGCTATGCTTTCAGTATGTATTTGATGCGGGATTGTTTGTAAGTGCTTGTTACTGTTATCTACAAATCATATACAAAACGAGTTTTGACAGTAATGGATTGTGTATGAGGTTGCTATGATGCTTTTATTAGCATAACTTTGCATCCGTCATTTAATTTATTTATCCATTATGCATAAACTGTTTGTTTCAGGCACTGCTTCTTTGCGTGCGGTGTCGTTTGTTTTTATCATTCTGTTTGGCGCATTAAATGTTTGGGCTTTTACAGTTGACGGTATCAACTATAGGGATTGTTCCCAGCCTACGTCAGGTCTTCATAATCGGGTTGAAGTAATCGGGGGCACGCCTAAAGATGGTATGTTGACCATTCCCGGTGTCGTAGAATCTCCTGATGGAAAAACTTTCACGGTTTCAAGGATAGGTATGTTTGCTTTTCAGAATAAATCTGATATCAAGAATGTTGCATTGCCTGCCGGGATAGACATATTGCAGGGTGCTTTCATGGGGTGTTCGGCTCTTGAAGAGATTGACATGTCAGATATCGGCAATATCTACCTTGAAGCTTTTCGAGGGTGCAAGTCATTGCGCAGAGTAGTCCTGCCGGAACGTTTGAGCTTTTTGCCTGATGACCTGTTTTGTGGATGTTATAATCTCAGAGATATAGACCTGTCAGCTGTAACTGAAATAAATGATGGTGCATTGTATGACTGTAATCTGACAGGATGTATCCCTCCTCGAGAGTTGACTTATATCGGTAAGGAGGCTCTTGCTCTTACCTATGGTATAAAATCTGTGGTTTTTACTGGTGAATCACGGCATTTCAATGCCGAAGCTTTTGTCAATAGTGCTATTGAGTCAGTGATTTTCCGTGCACCCGGTGACATGCATATTCCCGGTCAGGCTTTCAGTGGGTGTAAGTATCTGCATACTGTGGCAGCAGAAGACGGTTGCAGGATAAAATCCATAGGCTATTATGCTTTTAATAATTGCCAGTCATTGCTCCCGTTTGATCTTACTGGTGTGACCGAGATATCTGAAGGTGCGTTCAGCGGATGCCGAAAATGGGACCGTTTGGATCTTCCGCGCTCATTGCAGTCTGTAGGTCGACAGGCATTCTATGGTACCAGCATCAAGCATGTAGAGTTTCCTTATTGGATTGATGAAAGTAAAATCGGCGATAATGCATTTGCTTCCTCCCAGCTTGTGTCAGTAATCTGGCCTGAGACGTGGACAGATATCAGTCGGCACCTATCGATGTTCAGCAGCTCATCAGGTACTTTGGAGGAAGTCGTCCTTCCTGGAGACTGTGGGTCTATACCTGATGAAGCTTTTTATAATTGTTATAAACTGAAAAGAGTTTCAGGCGGACAGTCGTTAATGACTATAGGTAATCGTGCTTTTGAATATTGTTCCAGCCTTGAAACTTTTGATCATGACAGTGACATTGAAGAAATTGGGGTCAGGGCATTCTATCAGTGTGAATCATTGAAAACGTTCAAAGCAGGGATTAGCCTTAAGAAGATTCTCAAAGGGGCGTTTCAAGGATGCAAGATGTTGGAATCTATAGATACTCATGGCATGGGAACAGTAGTGTTTGTGGGTGAACAGGCTTTCCGTGGCAGCGGCTTGATCGATTGCGGTTTCTTGGCATATCATGATGAGCCGGTAGATATAGAGTGGGAAGCTTTCAGGGATTGTAGAAGATTGAAAGGAATTAATCTTGATCTCGGTTTTGGAGAAGATGACCCTGATTATGAAAATAATTACGTGTGTCTGCCTTCAGCCTTACGTAAAATCGGCACCGATGCGTTCCTGAACTGTACCTCTATCAAAGGTTTGTGGATCGAAGAACCCGACCAGGGCATATGCTTGGAAGTTACAGCAAATCCCAAAAACGGCTCTGTACGCTCTCCTTTTACAGGGTGTCAGGTTGAAAGGCTCGTTATACTGCGTGACATCATTCCCGACGATGCAGCCATGGCAATGTTGCTGCCACCGCTTGACCATGTTAATTTTCTAAGATTTGGCATCGCTTACGGACACAAGGCAATGGATGTCCGCGGATTGCCTGCCAATAATGATGGTGCAGTAAATCTTCCTGAACTTCGACAGTTAGAGATAGGCAACCGTGTGGATCCGATTCCCTCATTTGCTGCAAGTCCATTGTTGCGGTCTGTCATGCTCCGAGGTAACTACGAAATTCCTCCCCGAGCAAGAGGTTTCCATCCTGACACATATACATATGGTCACTTGGATGTGGAAAATGAAGATGCGTACCGTGAGGCTGATCCCTGGTGCAATTTCTTCAACATGCAGTCGGCTATTGATGATGTGGCTCAAGAAACGGAATCTGACAGACCTGCGACAGAGTATTACAATCTCTATGGGCAAAAAATAGCCATGCCGCAGTCAGGGGCTTTGACCATAATCCGTAGGGATGGTAGAGCCGCAAAGCGCATCGTCTTCTGATCGATTCAACCCACTTCGAGCTTGCGGTTGATTTCATCTATGGCTCTCTCGATGATGTCGAGGGAGCCTTTATCTTGGTTGGAGGCTATGGACTGGGCTTTGAGCAGGGTGTCCATGGCGTCGTGGAATTCGCGTTGCTCTATCAGCACGAGGGCTCTGCCTATCATGGCTCTGACATTGTCGGGGGTAAGACGTAGTGCCTTGTCAAAATTGGCTATGGCTGGGGTCAGTTCCTGACCGTCTTCTAAGCAGTAGTATCCGAGTTCGACATATTCGTCTGACAACGTGGCGAGCAGAGCCTCTTTCTCGCCGAGTTGCTCGTTGAGGGCGTTGATGGTGTCTTGTGTTTCCTTTTGCTGACGTAGGATTTTGGAGCGGATGAATCTGTTAAGCAGCGGATTGGCGAGCAAAGCCGGCTCATCGGTGAAGACTTCTTTTATCTTGTCATAGGCGAGGGTGTATTCACATTGTTCCCACAGCTTGGATGCCGCTTTCAGATTGTCGCGACGACGACCGCGCCGCAAGGCGTTATGCAGCAGCGTCTCGTCATTAAATGTCCGGGAGAATTCGGATATGGCGCGGTTGACGAATATGTCTTTAGCTCCGAGCGGCGACAGCAACCGCAGTCCGTCAAGCGAGCGGCACCGGCTCAGTGCCACATAGGTCTGTCCGGAAGAAAACGCGCCCGAACCCATGTCGATTATGAGATTGTTGAATGTCAGTCCCTGGCTCTTATGTATGGTGAGCGCCCAAGCCAGTTTTACAGGGTACTGTACATATGCTCCGATTTCTTTCTCGATGACACTCTTGCGCTTTTCGTCATATTCATACACGATGTTTGCCCACCGGTCCTGTTCTACCTCATGGGTAGTGCCGTTTTCGAGCGTGACCTCGATTCGTTCGGGGAGACATTTGGTTACCTTGCCCACCGTGCCGTTGACCCAACGGCGGTCATAGTCGTTTTTCACAAACACTATCTGTGCACCCTCCTTGAGCTGGAGTGTGCGTGGCGTGGGGAGATTGTTTTCAGGAAATTCGCCGGTGATGACACCTTCATACGTGCGCATGGGGCGGCGTATCTCTTTGAGTCGCGCATCATTGATAGCCTCCACGGTATCGCGGCGCGTAGCTAGCGTCATGACCATCTCCTTGCGCCGCCGTGTCTCAGCAGGAGCCTCGGTAGAGATACGTGAATTGATACGCGTTATGTCATCGGCTGTCGGTATCCCCATCCTTACTCTGTCAAGCAGGCTGATGAAATCCTCTTGTGTCTGTCGGTAGACTTTGGTCAGCTCCACCGATACGAGCGGTATCTGCTTAAAGGCATTGGCAGAGAAGAAATAGGCATTGGGATAATATCGGTGAAGCAGCAGCTTCATATCGGGTGTGACCACCGGCTCGAGCTGGAAAAGGTCACCGACCAGCAGCAACTGTTTTCCGGCAAATGGCTCCCGGGGATTACGGCAATAGTGACGGAGCAGCTTGTCGACAAAATCCACTATGTCGGCTCTGACCATGGATATTTCGTCAATGATGATCAGATCGAGACCCTTGAGCAGCTTGACGAATTTGGCGGAATATTTCATGCGCTTCTGAAGTCTGTTAGGGGCAAACTCCACATCGTCAGGTAGCAGAGGCTTAAGAGGCAGTTTGAAAAAGGAGTGGAGTGTTTGTCCGCCGACATTTACTGCCGCGATGCCTGTAGGAGCCAATACCACATAGCTCTTATCGGTGTTGGCGGTCACATATCTCAGAAACGTGGATTTGCCCGTACCAGCCTTGCCGGTCAGAAACACCGATTGGTTGGTATGGGCAATGAGATTCCATGCATTCTGAAACTCCCGGTTGTCAAGGTCAACCTCGACACCGGGAGTCTGTCTGTCGTCGTTGCGCGGCTTGGTCATCTGTCTGCGCTATATTAGAATTTCAGTCCGCAGGAGAGCACGATGTTATGGTCGTTAAAAGTAAGTTTTGATGTCTCCTTGGAGTCAGTCCATGGATAGTAAGTCGATGATGTATGGCGGTAGACATACGCAGCGTCCACATAGAACATCTGATAGCGGTATCCGAGGCCGCAAGTGATGTAGTTAGTGGCATTGTCGAGCGTGAACGAAGCATCGGTGTGGTAGTCATATGCGCCTCCTGTTGCCATCGAGAGGTCCGAGTGGTTAAGCTCGTTGATTTTGGATTCACCCTTGACAGGTGATGACACATAGCTGTAGCCGGCTCGCAGGCTGAACGATGGGGTCACGCGGTACTCCAGACCCAGGCGCAGTGTGTTGGATGCCTGGAAATAGTTCTTTGCATCCTCGTTCTGAAGAGTGTAGTCTATGCCGTTGTTTGACTGGAAGTGCATCTGATTGTAGGGATTGTACTCGTAATCCAGACTGACAATAGCCTTCTGACCGATGACACCTGCCAAACCGAGCATCAGTCTCCAAGGTGTGCGGTATTCCCAGTCGACCCATGAGTCGTATCCGTTGTTGGTATATGTCGAGAATTTGTAGGGATGCTTCTGTACTGCGCCGAGCGGTCCTGTGGTCTGTGCCTCGAAACTGCCGTCTACGCTGCCGTAGGTGCTCTCTGTCAGCGAGTACCATGTGGGCGTATGGACGGCGAAACCGATGCGGAACTCATTGATTGGCTTGAAGATCATACCGAACTTCACGTTGACACCGTTGCCCCAGATGTGCTTGTAGCTGTCAAGGGCGAAAGCACCGTTGCCGTTTGCCACTTTCATTGAATTGCCGTCGTCATAGGGCATCATGCCGTTGTCGATGCCTTCGCCGTAGGTGGTCCACTGCTTGAAATCTATATCGGTGATGCCTATTCCGAGACCCCAGTAGATCTGGTTGATGAAATTACCGCCGAAATTGATGGAGTATTCATCGATGTATCCCTTTTCCTCCACGAAATAGCTTGCATTGGCTGATGAGCTTCCGGGAGTATAGAGTCCCTGATACATGTTGTTTGTCGGGCGGTTAGAGATAGGGTTGATTTCTCCACCGTTAAACAGCAGCACCCCTAACCATGAATAGTCGTAATCATACGGGTTGTGAGCTGCGCTGCCTGATGACAATTCTTCGGATGTGAATCCTTGTCCTGTCAGGTATGTCGCCATATGGTTGGTCAGAGATCCACTGAGCTGGTCTACATATCCCTGATAACGGCGGTCAAGGCTGCGGGCACGTCCGTATGATACGCCCCAGTTGAAAAACGGCATGACTTCATTGCCTGTGCGCCATGTGCCGATGTAGCCGAAATTAGGACAGTAGACTTTGGTCATGTCGTTTGACATCCTATAGCCCTGGGTCTCGGACTTGCTTGACATGATGTCGATATCCATGGTGACACCCACTTCGTTGGAGCGGTAGATGCCTATGCCGCCAGGATTCTGAGTGAGAGTGGAGAGGTCGCCGCCGAGAGCGGTGAATGCTCCGCCCATCGACATGAAGCGGGCTGTGCCACGAAGGTCATTGCGGTTCATCTGCAATCCGTCGACTGCAGACTGTCCCATGGCTGCCAGAGGCAATATCGCCGAGGCGAGCAGTGTCAATCTTGATATTTTCATGATTAGGATTCAGGAAACACCTGACTATTATTTTAGATGGAATATGTTATCAGTTGGTTTTGCAGATGCCGCTGTGTATTAGTGGCGTCCTCTGGCTCCGCCGGAGTATCCTCCCGAGCTGCGTCCGCCGCCTGACGAGCCTCGCCCTATGGAGCTGCCACCGCGTCCGGGAGAGGAGGGTGAGTAGCTGCCGCGACCGGGCGATGATGTACCTCTGTTGTTGGAGGGGGTGTAGCTGCCTCTGCCAGGAGAAGAAGACCCGTTGGAGGGTGTATAGCTTCCGCGTCCGGGTGACGAAGTGCCGTTTGAGGGTGTGTAGCTTCCGCGTCCAGGCGAGGATGTCCCATTAGAAGGAGTGTATGTGCCCCTGCCTGGCGAAGATGTGCCATATGCCGGGCGACGGCCAGGGCTGGTGCCCGGGTTTGGCAGTCTACCGGGGCGCAGGTCATTGCGTCCGGGGCTCGGACGTCCGGGACGATGGGAGGGTGGAGGAGTAGGCCGCCATCCGGGATACCATGACGGACCGCCCCACGGATAGTTCCATCCCCATGACCATGAGGGTCCCCAGTAGTTGTTCCATCCCCAGCTGATTGACCAGCCCGGTCTGTACCATGGGTCATACCAACCTGGGGTATACCACGGACTGTAGTAGTTGTAGCCATACCATGTGTTATAGTACGGATTGCCGTAAACGTAGCTTACAGATGGGGTAGCGTTGACTACATTGACATCGCCTGAGGTGTAGATGGTGCTGCCAGAGCCGTCTATGTTCACAGTAGCGGCATCGGGATAATAGTATTGCGATGCTATGCGTTCGTATTGTGGCAGGTCGTTGACCGAAATGGTGTCGGTGGCGAAAAATCCTCGGCGGTTATAGGCATCGACATCCATTATCGCGCCACCTTGTGAGGGCAACACGGAGTATGTGTCAGCAGCGGGATAGTCATATACGGTTGTGACTCCATAGCCATTGCTGCTTGCTGTAGCAGCCTTAGGCTTTGACGACTTTGATGCCTCTTTTTTTGACGGCTCGGTATAATATATGTCGTCATCGTAGCTCTGAGCATGGCTCGTGAGCGACGATGTCATAACGGCAACCGCCATAAGAAACAATACTTTCAGAGTTTTCATACTTATATTATCATTAAAGATTGACAGAGAGAGTGGGTGATTGGTCTTAATCATGATTGTTGTTTTTCAGATTAGACCGCTCAGGGAGTCCATAGTTTAACTCCCGAAATACAAATATAATTAAAAACTCCGATAATCTCCTTCATCAGACTGAAAAAACAGTCCGGTAACCGGCTTTGAGGTACAATCGCCCTCGGTTATCAGCTCGGTTACCGGACATGTTTGGTGTATGTTTGTCGGGTTAAAGCCCTATTGACGTTCAGTTGTTGTCGCGTCCTACTACTGGACGGAGGTCATAGCTGGCGATAGCGAGGGTGAATCCCCAGTAGATGAACGCCAGAGAGGTGATGAAGCTTGTCATCCACATGTCCTGGGTCCAGCCAGCCTCAATGAAGAGGAATCCGATGAGCATCAGCAATATGCCATTGACCAGATAGAGCCACCAGTAGCGGCGTGTACGGTTGCTGACCGAGCCGCAGACTGCACTTATGCCCCAGAATATAAATATCAGAGCTAAGAAATAGGGGAAGATAATCTCAGACAGTATGATGCTGCGGACCATCATAAAGCCGATGAACATGTCTATCATGCCTCCGGCTATCCACCATCCCCACGATTTAGGGTGGTCATTGGACGCGGCTACAAGCAACTGCACGATGCCTACGAGAATAAGCAGCCATCCGAATATCTGTGAGGCGATAGCGTAACCTGCTGCTGGCCAGAACCAGTAGGCGAAACCGCATATTACCATCAAAATTCCGACTAAAAGGACTACCCACCATGCGCGGGTACTCTGTAAACGAAGATTGAGAGGTTTCATAATTGTGTAGAATTAAAAAGTTGAATTATCTTATAGGAATTAAGCATAGGTTTTAAGCCTGCTCTTATTTTGTCATTGTCACGTCCGTTATGTATCATTAAAACACACGCATGTCAAAATTTGTTGAAAAACAGCTACAAAATCGTAAATTTGTATCTATGATTTTTCCTGACACTTTCGAACACAAGATAGGTTTCGACCATGTGCGCCGTGACGTGCGTGAGCTTTGCATCTCCTCGCTCGGAGAGCGTCTGCTTGACGAGATGCGTTTTTCATCCGATTACGATGTCGTTTCGCAATCCTTGACACAGGTGCATGAGATGGCAGGTCTGATTGCTGCAGGCGATGACATGCCCCTTGACGATGTGCGTGATGTCACGCGCCAGATCAAGTCGCTACGTGTGCCCGGCACATGGCTGCCCGCTGCCGAGCTGCTGAGCGTTGGGCGGTCGCTCGGAGCTGTCGGTGAGATTGTGGATTTCATGTCACGCCACCGCGATGAGGATGGCGAATCGCAGATTCCGGCATTGCAGCAGGTCACAGCATCCCTCATGCCTTTGCCTCAGTGCGTTGCTGCCATCAACCGCATCATGGATCGATACGGCAACATACTTGATAATGCCTCGCCCGAGCTTGCCGACATACGCCATCGCCTCCAGCGTCTCCAGGCATCTATGGCAAACATCATGCGGCGTGTCATATCACAGGCGGTGCAGGAGGGTGTGCTTGACTCCGATGTCACCCCCGCGATGCGTGATGGACGGTTGGTAATCCCTGTCGCTCCGATGAACAAGCGGCGTGTGCCTGGCATCATCCATGACGAAAGTGCTACCGGCAAGACTGTCTTCATAGAACCGTCGCAAGTGGTGGAGGCGAACAACAATATCCGCGAACTCCAGAATGACGAGCGGCGCGAAATCAACCGCATTCTTGTCATGACCGCTGATCTGCTCCGTCCGCACATAGATGATATGCTCGCAGCCCTCGATATCGCAGCCGAGTTAGACTTCATACATGCCAAGGCTCTGTATGCCAGGGGTGTGGAGGGCATGATGCCTACTCTACACCGAGGTCCGCATCTTGACTGGTTTCATGCCTGTCATCCCGTGCTGCTGCAATCTCTTGCACGACAAGGGCGCCAGATAGTGCCGCTTGACATCAACCTCAATGAACGTGACCGTCTGCTTATTATTTCCGGACCCAATGCCGGAGGCAAGTCGGTGGTATTGAAGACTGTCGGCTGTCTGCAATACATGATACAGTGCGGCATGCTGCCGCCACTCTATGACAATAGCCATGCCGGTATCTTTGACGACATCATGGTCGATATCGGCGATGACCAGTCGATAGAGAATGACCTCAGCACATATTCGTCGCATCTGCGGAGCATGAAGACACTTGTCAACTCAGGCAAGCCCACTTCGCTTGTGCTGATTGACGAGATGGGCAGCGGCACCGACCCCACGATGGGAGGCGCGATAGCTCAGGCTACACTCCATGCCTTTAATGACAAGAAAATGTGGGGCATCGTCACCACCCATTATCAGAATATCAAGCATTTTGCCGAGGACACCGAAGGACTGATTAATGGCTCTATGCTCTATGACCGCCACCTGATGCAACCAACATTTACCCTCTCTATCGGCAATGCTGGCAGTTCGTTTGCTATGGAAATCGCCCGAAAAATAGGTCTCCCGGCTTCGATCATCTCCGAGGCAGAGCAGATTGTTGGCAGCGACTATATCGATGTCGATAAATACCTGCTTGACATAGCCCGCGACAAACGTTACTGGGAAAACAAACGCACCTCCATCAAGGCTAAGGAGAAGAAACTTGAAGCGACTCTCGAACGATATGAGGAGGAGGCGGACAACCTGCGCCAGCAGCGGCGTGTCATCCTTGATGAGGCACGCCACCAGGCTTCTGAGATATTGCAAGGTAGCAACGCCGCTATTGAGCGTGCCATCCATGATATCCGCAAGGCACAGGCTGACAAGGAGGCAACTATGGCAGCACGCCGCCGTCTCGCCGATGAAAAGCTCTCGCTGAGCCGCGACGAGTCCATGCCGTCAAGCTCCAATGCTGCCCTGCGCAAAGCCCCTAAGAAATCCAAGAAAAAACCTTCCGCTTCAGTCGCTCCAGTCAAGAGGGAAGAGGTGCATGAGGGCGATAATGTCCGTCTTGACGGCTCCACAACAGTGGGCAAGGTGCTCCAGATACAGGGCACACAAGCCCTGGTGGCGTTCGGTATGCTCAAGACCACCGTAGATGTCGCCCGTTTGCGACCCACAATAGCCAAGGTGCAGTCAGGAGCCGGCAAAGCGTCATTTATAAGTGCCTCCACCACCGACAATCTTCGCAGTCGTCAGCTTGACTTCAAACAGGAGATAGACGTGCGTGGCATGAGAGCTGATGAGGCATTGCAGGCAGTCACCTATTTCATCGACGATGCCATCCAATTCAGCGCCCAGCGCGTCCGCATACTCCACGGTACAGGCACGGGAGCCCTCCGCCAGTGCATCCGCGACTATCTCGCCACAGTCCGTGGCGTAGCCTCCTACCACGACGAAGACGTCCGTTTCGGCGGCGCCGGCATCACCGTCGTCAACCTCGCCTGACATCCGGTATAAGATAAGGGCGGATTTTGAATTTTGCCATTTTGTAAGACTGGATAGATTGAACGCTAACTTCCTATCCAATTTTAATTTGACAGACAGTGTCTGCCTTTTTAGGGAGATTAGCGTATAAGATTGGTCAGACGCTGTCTGACTAATTCGAGTAGATTCAGCAACCTGTGCTTGCTGAATCTCTAAACCTCTGAACAACAGATAAAACCTCTTGAAATTCTTTATTTGAGTGAGGCTGTATTCTTTAACATATTCAGCCTTCAACGCCTCAGATGCAAGCTCGATGACACGTTTGCCGTATTCAGCACGCTCCATGCCGTGCTGCTCCTGTTCGACAATTCTCCTGCCCACCAACCAATTTGCTGCGACTTGGAAAAGGTCTGCGGCTTGATATGCCTTTTGCTTGGCGGTATATACTATTGTCTTAATATCACTGATGAATTGAGCGTCATCAGTGTTGATGTTGTCGTATTTATTCGCTTCAAGTCTCATATTGTAAAGTTACGAATTATATTGGGAATATATATGATGTAAGAGAAACAATATATTTGCACGGATGTGAAATGGGTGCTAAAATGACAAAAAAATTGAGTAACTTTGTTGCTGCGTAATTCTTTATTTTGATTTGTCAATGCCTATCTGTTTTTTGCCGCATATGATGGCAGCGCGGCTTAAGCTATGTAGACCGATTGTTGTCACGGTGTTGTGTCTGATGGTGGGGATGCCGTATGTATCCGCACAGGTGCCGTTTGTCCCTGAGCTTTATGATGTCGTGGCTGCCTATAAGGAGACCGAACCTGTAAAGTTACCGAAACTCGACAAGTCGGTCTACGAACTGCTTGATGACGAATATGCTTATCCTCCGGGATTCATGCCGATGCCTCTGGATGTTGTGATCAACAAGAGCAAGCGCCGGCTGTCGCTTGTGACCCGTCTCGGTGATGAGGTGGGGAGCTTCCCTGTCTGTTCGTCACGTAACCGCGGACAGAAACGCAAGAAGGATGACTGCAAGACTCCTGAGGGTACATTTGAGATCATCGGCGTATATAACTCTACCGACTGGACATATAAGGATACCGGTCAGAAGGCGTATGGCCCGTTTTTCGTGCATCTCTATACCGCTCCGTTCTTCGGCATAGGCATCCATGGGACCAATGCCCCGTTCTCGGTACCCGGACGTTCGAGCCACGGATGTGTCCGCATGCACAATGAGACCATAACACGTGTCCATAAGATGCTGAGCAAGGACTCACGCGTCACCATACTCTCCGATACCATACAGGATATAGTAGAAGGGGAAGGGGTCAGGGTTGATACCGAGAAAGGCAGCCGTAAGCCTCTGCGTCCGTCAGTCAAGAAGAAAACGCCCCAGCAGATAGCTATGCGTGAGTTTCATAACCGCTGATTAATTCTAACTTGCAATATGATCATACCATGCTGATACTGTATAGAATATACCTGTTTTGCATAATGATGCCTATCTGCCTCGTGGTCACTGTGCTGACTGCATTGACCACGATTGTCGGGTGCGCTTTTGGCGGAGGCAGATGGTGGGGATACTATCCCGAAATTCTGTGGTCACGCATAGTGCTGGCGTTGACCCTTGTCAGGGTCAAAGTGCGTCATGTGGGTACGCTTGACCGCAATACGTCTTATGTATTTGTTGCCAACCACCAGAGTGCATATGACATATTCACTGTCTATGGCTATCTCGGTCACAATTTCCGCTGGATGATGAAGCAGAGCCTGCGTAAGATACCGCTCATAGGTTATTCATGTGAGAAATCAGGTCAGATATACGTCGACAATTCCTCGCCGAGCGCCACTCGCCACACCATGGAGGAGGCAGAGAAGCGTCTGGCAGGCGGCATGTCTATAGTTGTGTTCCCCGAGGGCGCACGTACCCATACCGGCAAGATACGCCGTTTCAAGAAGGGCGCATACCGCCTGGCAATGGAGTTCAATCTGCCGGTAGTGCCTGTCACAATCGACGGCGCATATGATGTGATGCCTCGATTCAAGAAACTGCCGCATTGGGGCACTATCACGCTGACAGTGCACGAGCCTATAGTCGCACCCGCTGAAGGGCACGACCTGCCGACTGTGATGGAGCAGAGTTTTGAGGCTATCTCATCGGCACTCTGACAGCAGCTGCCGCGTATAATCTGCGGGATCCGTGGCTTCAAGGATGCTGCGTGATGCAGCCACGCCGCTGACTCCGGCATCCATCAGTGGGGGTACAGTCTCGACAGTCACATTTCCGGCAGCTACGACGGGCATTTTTACCCCGGCTTGGCGTACGGTGGCGATTATGTCCCTGATAGAACCGATGTTGTCGGTGTCAAGGGTCACATAGTCTATATCCTTGTTTTTCAGCGCGATGATTTCGTCAGCACTGTCTACTGTCACGCCTATGACAGCCGCTGGCCCCATCTTTTCGCGAGCCTCTATGGGCGACATGTCTCCGCGGTTGAGGTGCACGCCGTGGCACTCTGCCTCTATGGCAAGCTCCACGTCGCCGTTGATTATGAGAAATGCGTCAGACTCCTTGCATGCCGATTTGATTTCCTCGGCGGCAGCCCTCATGGCTGCTTTGCGCTCGTCGGCACGGACGTGATCCATCCGCAGCTCTATCCATCGGCATCCACCGGCGATTACCATCTCTACCTCCTGCAGGAGGGTGTATTTGTCTGATTGTGCAGTTATGAATTGTAACATGGGTTGTATTTGTGTTTAGATGTCAACATATGGGGGCTCTGTTTGGTTGTTAAATCCTGACGCAGCCCATCAGTGTCGCTCCGGCGGCGGCTCCGATGGCATCTGCGGCGAAATCTCCCCATGACCCTTCGCGCCCCATGCCGAGCCAGTCCTGTGCCAGTTCCATTATGCCTCCGTAGGCTGCTGCGGCTAATGTGGCTATGGCGATCATCACGACGATATGTGTGCGGACTTTTGACAGGCGGCAGTCAATCGTGATGGCACCCCCGAGAGCCGCGAACATCATGCCGTGCACCGCTTTGTCAGCTCCGTCAAACCACTGTATCTGATACATGTCATCGGGCAGCGGTTGCGGCAGCAACAACAGCAGTGTGATTATTATAGTTACGCTGATAGTGATCAGCCATGGGGGTATATTATAAAGCAGACGCATAGGCTTCATATCGTAAGAAGTTGGATTGTCTGGCTGTGAAATTGACGCATAATTGTTTGTTGTTGCAAAAATAACTAATTTTGCAGACATTTTTATTATTTATCTTGTGATTCATCTTGTGAAAGAATGGCAAAGAAGGTACAATTTTCGTCAAAAATAGGTCTTGTTGCAGCCACGGTAGGTTCGGCTGTAGGCCTCGGAAACATATGGCGTTTCCCGGCTGAGGTTCAGGCAAACGGCGGCTCGTCGTTTCTGCTCGTATACGTCCTGTGCGTTTTTATTCTTGGGATACCAGTGATGCTCAGCGAGTTTGCACTCGGCAGGGGAGGAGGCAGCGATGCCGCCGGCAGCTTTGTGAAGCTCGGTGCCCGCAAGGGGTGGCAGGCTGTGGGATATCTTGTCATACTGGCGAGCTATCTTATATTGTGTTTCTATACGGTGGTTGGCGGATGGACGCTTGAATACATGATCCAGTCTATCACGGGGCACCTGTATCAGCCTGTGGCTGGAGTGACGGATGTCAAGGGGATGTTTACGGCTCACATGAACGAATTTATCGCCGATGACTGGAATCCTCTCGTCAATACCTATCTGATGATAGGGCTGACGCTGGCGGTGCTGCTCGGAGGCGTCCAGAAGGGTATCGAGCGTGTGAGCAATGTGCTCATGCCTGTGCTTTTCACTCTATTGCTTGCTTTCTGCATTGTGTCGCTGACGCTGCCCGAAGCCCAGAAAGGTGTGGAGTTCTTTTTCAAACCGGATTTCAGCAAGATTTCCATGCCTATGGTGCTGAGTGCATTGGGGCAGGCATTCTTCTCGCTGAGTCTCGGCATGGGCATTCTGATCACATACGCATCATATTTTCCCAAGCGCGCGAATCTGACCCGCACAGCATTCATTGTATCGATACTCGACCTGCTGGTGGCTGTGCTGATGGGCATTATCATCTTCCCGGCTGTGCTCAGCTTCGGACTTGAGGGCGAATCGTTCCAGGGAGCTACGCTCGTGTTTGTTACTCTGCCTCAGGTGTTCAACCATATGCCGGGCACGCAGATATGGTCGGCACTTTTCTTCCTGTTGCTGCTCGTTGCAACTCTGACCTCTATCATCTCCATAGCCGAGGTGTCGGTCAAGTTTCTGTGTGACAGGTTCAAGATGCGTCGTCGCAATGCCTGTTTCGTCGTGCTCATGCCGCTGTTCCTGTTCAGTAGCATATGCTCGTTGAGTATGGGATCTTTAAGCCATATCCATATTTTAGGGCGCAATATCTTTGATTTTCTTGACAATCTGACATCTGAATACATGCTTACCATAGGCGCGATGGCTACATGTATATACATGGGTTGGTTTGCCCCGAAAGGTCTGCTGATTGACGAACTGACCAACCGTGGCTCGATGCGCAGCAATCTCGGTCCGTTTTTCCTTTTCGTGATCCGCTGGATAGCCCCGGTGCTTATAGGCATAATCCTTTGCTCAAACCTGTTCAAATAACCCATAGAACATGAAAAAGCTTACATCGGCTGAGCGTACAGGGCTGCTTCTCCTTGCGGCAGCCCTACTGGTGTTCCTGACGGTCAGATTGGTCTCGGTCATGTCGCATGAGAATCAGATAGAGCCGGAAGTGATAGAAACATTGCCAGAGGCTCCGGCGGAAGCCCTCCCTGAAGCTTCGCAACAAACACCTCGCGACACCGCTGCCGTAAAATCCAAGCCTCGTGGAAAATCCGGCACTCAATCATCACGCCGTCCCAAGTCATCCCCATCCAGCCGCGACTACCTGGACGAGACCATCAATTGAGAGAGCGTGTCGCAAAACAGGAATTTCCTCAATTTGTAGGGACATGCCTACTACTGGTCAATCTTTGGTTGGTTATGTAAGATGAATCGTAAGATGTAGGGACATGCCATGGCATGTCCGCCCATCAGGCTTTGCATTTGCGATTGCTGCTGAAAGCGGACATGCCACGGCATGTCCCTACATCAATAAGCATAATGCCAAAATAAAGGGTTGATATATAGTAATATATAGGATGTTTATAGCCTCTGCAGACTCTTGTGGCAGCGATTTTGCAAAATATTATAGTGTAAAAATTAGTTAAAATATCAACGGAAATTTGCACGGTCCAGAAAAAGCTCTTACCTTTGCAGTGCAAAAAGGAAATAACACCGCTTGCAACGAGAACATTAAAACAAAGATTCAGATAACTTCCGTAAGGAAGCCTGAACAAAACAGGTCGGAAAATCATTATGATTGAAGACCGACATAAATCCCAAAATGGTGTGGTAGTTCAGCTGGTTAGAATACCTGCCTGTCACGCAGGGGGTCGCGGGTTCGAGTCCCGTCCATACCGCAGAGGAGAGAGGAGAATGAGTAATTGACAAGCTTCGGCTTTCGTTACTCATTCTTTTTTTTGTATATGGTGTGCTGATGTTGTCGCATGGCGTGTGTGGGTGGCGGTGATAATTTTGTGACATATCACAAAATTATGTCACTTATGGAAAGATCTAATGTTGCACCGTCAAGGCGGAGAGTTAAGTGGTCACGCCCCGTGTCGCGCAAATTTTATGAGTCGCTGTGCTCGCTGATATGTATTGCGTCTGAGTTCAGCGACGATGTTGATGTGGATTTCTTTATACATCATTGTATTGATGTTTATATAGACCATGGGAAAGTCATAGCGGATTTGTCTGATACGGAGACGGTGATGTTCACGCTACTCCAGCCTCAGATTGACAAGGCGTTGGAGCGGTCGCGTCGTGCCCGCGCGGCAGCTTTGCGCCACCGAGAGACTAAGGAGCAGAGCGGGGCAGAGAAGTCTGCAATGACTGTGGGGGACGTCTAATCCCATGAGCCGCGAGCTGAAACGAGCTGAAAAACGCGAAGCTGCCAGAGCAAGAAGGCTTCAAAAGCATCAGGAACGCCTGGAGCGCCGTGCCTCGCGTCAACGTGATAATGTCAAGAGCCACGTCAGCAAATGCGATGGTTGAATATTCCTGTAGGGACATGCCGTGGCATGTCCGCAACACAAGGGGACAGCATTGATTGGATTCGTATGGGATTCGGCCATGCCACGGCATGTCCCTACATGGCTGGTAAATTCCTGATGTGAAAATTTTTTTCGTTATCTTTGTTATGTTTTGCGGGGTGACTGCGTATATAGGGCAGAGACATGAAAACGGATTTTCTGACATCGGCATACATCTCACTGACATCTCGGCTCCACCGCGTGGCGTTTGGCATACTCAGAGACGGTGATGAGGCGCAGGACGCTATGCAAGAGTCGTACATCAAGCTCTGGCAGTCGGCGTCCCAGCCGGAGTCGGCTGATGAAGCGCACCACAGGCTTGTGGCAGTGCTTCGCAACGAGTGCATTGACCGTCTGCGCCGCCGCCATGATTTCGTCGGTACCGACATGCTGCCTGACCACCCTTGCGAGGCGCGACAGCCCGATGAGTATGAACGCATCAAAGGCGAACTGTACGCTACGCTCCCGCAGGCTCAGCGAGAGGTGTTTGACATGGCAACGTTCGGCGACATGGGTTATGAGGAGATAGCCCTCCGCACTGGTCTGTCGATTGATGCTGTCAGGATGAACATGCACCGTGCGCGTAAGAAAATTCGTGAACTTTACAATAAAAGAGAATGCAGATGAACTACAACAATACCAACGACCGCCTGTCGGTCACGGAACTGGAGGAACTTTGCCAGCTCTATCTTGACTGCCGGCTGACGAGGCTGCAAGAACAGGAATTGCATCTCGTGCTGCTTGACGAGGATGTCCACTCTCCGCTTATTGATGAGGTGCGTGGCATGATGGATTTCGAACTGCGGATGTCAGCGGACGTCGTGCCATCGGCATCGACAGTCAGCATCAGGCGCAGGTGGTGGCAGCGATGGAATGTGGCAAATATCGCTGCATCGCTTTTCATCCTGCTGGCTTCGGCTGCAACTTTTATGTATCTCGGCACGTCAAATAAGCAGACGGACGCTACATACATGGTCTATGTCGACGGCAACCGCATTGATGACCGGGCTCAGGCTGAGGAAATCATCCGAGCCGACATCGACAAGGCAAACGCGATGCTCGAGCGGTCGGCGGAACTTCGCCGCGACCAGCAGCATAAGATGGCTGAGATACAGCGTCTACACCAGAAATATCAACAACAATATATGTGATCAGAATATGAAAAAGTCAATCTTAACACTCAGCATGCTCGTATGCGCCATTATAGCATATGCTAAGCCCCCTCAGCTCGCTCTTGAGTCACTCTTTGACGGATCTTATAACGGCAAGAAGGGTATCTCAATCACTACGGTGAAGAGCAAAGGCAACTATTTCCGCGAAATAGAAATCCGGGGAGAAAATCCCGCGCTCGTCAAGAAGATCGAAGGGCTTATCGAGAAGGATGCCGCCCGTGCCTCCAATTTCACTGAGACTCACAATGAAAACAGACATGAACGTGTGTTCCAGGTGCCTAATAATGGCACGTTTATCAACATCGGAGTGACGCAGCGTTTTGATAATCCGCGTTTTGAGCTGTTTATCCAAGGCACTCCCGAAGCCTTTAAATGACAACATTCTCCCGACTCCTCTCTAACTTCTGACTAACTATGAAACGTCACATTATCACATCGCTTCTCCTGGCTCTATTGGGCGTGATGGCTGTCTGCGGCCAACAGATAGCGCGTATGGAGCGCATAGACATGCCATCGAAATACTTCCAGCACAAACGCCCGGTACTCATCTACACCCCGGCTAATTTTGACGAGGAGACGATGACCGACTATGATGTCATTTACGTGTTTGACGCGCAGTGGCGTAGCACGTTTGACTTCATCACCGTACTTGCCCATTACGAATT
Source organism: uncultured Bacteroidales bacterium (assembly GCA_947039275.1). Lineage (GTDB taxonomy): Bacteria > Bacteroidota > Bacteroidia > Bacteroidales > Muribaculaceae > Amulumruptor. The sequence continues at coordinate 19,341 of CAMQYL010000039.1, forward strand.
GCAGCAGTTTGACGAGAATATCCGCCCTTACATCGTGGTGGGCGTATGTTCGCCGCATCTCCCCGAGGTCGGATACGCGCGTAACAGCGATTACACTCCGAAACCAGTCAAGGAAGTGGGACGCGGACTGTTTCGTGAAGACGGTTATTTCGGTCATTCTGAGGATTTGAAGGCGTTTCTGCGCGAAGAACTGATGCCGTATCTCAAGCAGAATTACCGTGCCAATGGTCATTCGCTCGCTGTGGGTCACTCGCTGAGTGCATCGTTTGTGATGGATGCCATGCTCAACGACGAGCTGTTTGATGACATAATCGCCATGTCGCCAAACTGTGAATATGACGATTTCCGTCCAGCCAACGATTTCATCAATTATGATTTTGCCAAACGGGCAGAGCCGCGTTTCGTGTACCTCTCGATGGGCGACGAGCCCAAGACATGGGTGTGGGACAATGACACAAGCTGGGGTGACTCGTGGTATCGTGTCAAGAACCATGCAGACTCCATAGCCCCTGCGGCAGGAAATTGCCGCATAATCACAGCCGAATTTCCCGATTACACCCATAACCGCGTCCGATTCCCGGCGATACAGGATGCCCTCAAGCACTACTTTGCCTTTATGGCTGAGCGCGACAACTGGTTAGGAGAGGAGGGACACCCCGTGCACATCGAGCTTCACGGAGCCGATCTTGCCGGCAGCGATGTCTACATCACTGGCAATCAGACTGCTCTCGGCTCCTGGCAGCCATCGACAGTCAAGATGCACGCCGTCAGTGACAGCGTCCGTGCCATAGACCTCAAGCTGCGTCTCCCTGCATGCTTCAAGTTCACCAAAGGCGACTGGGACAACCAGATCATAGCCAACCCCGAGACCACCCTCGGCGGCAACATCCGCATCACCACCCCTCGCGACTCGGTTAGCTACACCACCGCCGTAGTCACCGTAGCTCCATGACCCGCTGCAGCCACCCATTTAACGTGGTAACCACATGAACATAGGGACGCGGCATTGCCCACAGCCCTCCGTAATAGCTTCCTTAGGTTAAGACAAACATACTGAAACCTCCTGGGTGCGCCATGACGCTGATGTCAGGGCGCACCCACACATTTTTTGAGCACATGGGCGAAAAAATCCGCCTATCTATTGCATATCCCCAAAAAACTCCGTAAATTTGCCCTACCCAAAAAACGACACACCGATGCCCAGGTGGCGGAATGGTAGACGCGCTCGTTTCAGGTGCGAGTGCTGCGAGGCGTGCAGGTTCGAGTCCTGTTCTGGGCACTGTAAAATCCCGTAACTCATTGAAAATCAAGAGTTGCGGGATTTCTCTTTTGATTTTTGTCCCCCGATTGTCCCCCAAATTATTTCTTAGCTGATTTTTGTCCCCAATTTTTTCATCGCAAGCCATGGATTTTCGATAAGGGCAAAGTTGCAGTGTTAAATATTTTAACACTGCAACCCACCACACCCAGTTAATAGATGTTAAAACACGCTGTAAATATTCCGTTCCTTACCATAATCTTGCATTGATTTACTCATCCGATTCTATAACGCTTGTCGCCACGTTCAAGTCTGTCAATATATGTTTGCCGTTAACCTCCGCGTTTAGACCTGCGTTTGGTTCAGCGTTCAGTTGCGCATTTGCCTCCACATCCGACCATCCGTTTGCATTTGCGGTAACACTTGCGTACAATGCCGCACAAAGGCCAG
>CAMQYL010000040.1:0-20324 GCA_947039275.1 uncultured Bacteroidales bacterium
TTGTTAACACAATCCTCTCCTGAATTTATTTGCAAAGGTCAGAGTAAACGGTTATCGCTACTCACCATACCAGCGTTACACGAAGCTGATTGAACGGTTTCCGCGCATTCTCAGACTCGTATCGTTAGGCGAAATCGCCTCCTATCTTGACATATCCCGCCGACAGCTCCACCGTTTCCGGGAAGCGAGGACAATGTAGGTGACGGTGCGGCAACCACATTAGGCATGGCACATCGTTTAACCTTTTTTAAAGCGGAGGTAAGATTAAATTGACGTAAATTTGTGGAGCTGCGTGTCACAGAGATGACGATGCAGCTCCCTTTTTTCTGTCTAACCGCAGTGGGGGTGTCCGGGAGAAGGTCTTCCGGGCTGAGATTATACCCATGGAACCTGATGCGGATAATCCCGCCGAAGGAAAAACTGTCATAAGATGCAAAAACACTATCTCAACGTCCTGGCGATTGCCGGGAGCGATTCGGGTGCAGGTGCCGGCATCCAAGCCGACCTGAAAACCTGCATAGCCAACGGCGTATATGCCACCACCGTCATTTCGGCGGTCACAGCCCAGAACACATGTGGAGTAAGAGATTTCTGCCGCATCGAGCCATCAATGATTGAGGCTCAGATTGATGCGGTGGTTAGCGACATCCATCCCGATGCCGTGAAGACGGGGATGCTCCCCGATGCCGAAAGCATTGCCCTCGTCGGGAAGATGCTACGTAAGTTCGGACTGAAAAATATCGTAGTCGACCCGGTCATGGTGGCTACATCAGGCGACTCCCTGACATCGTCAGACACTGCCGAGACTCTGATGCGCCATCTCTTTCCCATAGCTACAGTCATCACCCCCAATATCCCCGAAGCATCTCAGTTATCAGGCATCACGATTACATCACAAGACGACATGCTCGCCGCAGCCCAAGCCATCATCACTAAAACAGAGGTGGCAAATGTCCTTGTCAAAGGAGGTCATAGCGTAGCCGCCGATGGCATAATCACTGACATGCTCGTCGGCAAGGATGGCAATGTGACACTGTTTGAACACGAATTGCTGCCAAGTAACAACACACATGGCACCGGATGCTCACTGTCATCGGCAATAGCGGCTAACCTTGCCAAAGGATATAAAGTCGCAGAGGCATGTCGCATCGCCATCGACTGGCTTTCGTCAGCTATCAGATCAAGCCAACATCTTGTACTCGGACATGGACACGGGCCAGTCAATCATATGTGGGAACTAACGGATTTTTGCACCAAAGAAATTTGAAATAATGGAAGTGATATTAAACGGCAAACCACAGGTCATCACAGACAATCAGTCTGTCGCCGAAATGATCGCCAGCCTATACGACACCGACAAAGGTATAGCCGTCGCAGTCAACAATACTCTCGTACCACGTGGCAAGTGGGAACAGCACAGACTCATGCCTGCCGACGATATAGTCATCATAAAAGCTGCCTACGGAGGTTGATGACATGTTGTCGAATTTCTGCCACATAGCCATCACCCCCGAAAAGCCTGTAGCTGACGAAGCAGCGAAAATCGCGCATCTGCTGACCGGTGGCGGTTTCCAGCGAGTACATCTGCGCCATCCAGGGTTAGATGCCGATAAAGTTGCTGCCATACTGCGGGATGTGCCGTCAGCACTGCTTCACAGGATTTCCGTGCACTCATGCAATGCTCTGCCTGGCCACCGTCACACCGGCTTGCACCTGTCATCCACTGATACGGTCGCGTCACAGATGACAGAGGGATTGCTCTCCAAAAGCTGCCATTCGCTTGACGAAATCATCGCTTTGGGCGGACAATATGATTACATGTTCCTCTCCCCCATTTTTGACTCCCTGTCAAAGGAAGGCTACAAATCAAATTTCACGCTTGACGCAGGGTTGAGAGATGCTGTAAGCCTACATCAAGTCATAGCCCTCGGCGGCATCAATTCTCAGAATCTCTACACGGTCAAGCGCGCAGGATTTGCCGGCGCAGCCATGCTCGGAGCGATTCCTTGGGGGACGGATATGGATTTGTTCCGACACTTCCGACTGACAGATCATATGGTGCAGTTTATAACTGACGGCACACCTGGGCAGTGTGTTGAGCAAGCTCGCGAAGCCATTAAAGGAGGTGTCCGATGGGTACAACTTCGCATGAAAGGAGCGTCTCCAGAAGCTGTTAAAGCTGTAGCAAACACCATCAAGCCTCTCTGCACCCAGTCGGGCAGCATATTCATCATCAATGACCATCCCGACATAGCTCTTGCAATCGGTGCAGACGGAGTGCATCTCGGCAAGAATGACATGCCCCCCGCCGAAGCCCGCAAATTGCTCGGACAAGATGCCATAATAGGTGCGACAGCCAACAGCCTTGACGATATAAAGAAGCTGGCACATGCACCGATTGACTATATCGGTCTCGGACCGCTTCACTTCACCGGCACAAAGAAAAACCTCGCCGATGTCCTCGGCATCGGCGGCGTGACCTCCATACTGGACTACATGCGCCATAACAATATTGCCATCCCGGTAGTAGTCATAGGCGGCATCACTCCTGCTGATGTCCCGGCAGTCATAAATGCCGGGGCTGACGGCGTAGCTGTAAGCGGTGCGATAGCACATGCTGATGACATAACTGCAGCTGCCAAGAATTTCATAGATATTATTTAAAACTACATATCAATACATCCCCTCATGGAAAAGGATATTCTCAAAATAGGCGACCGTGAATTTTCATCACGCCTTTTTGTTGGCACAGGAAAATTTTCATCGCCAGAGCTGATGCTGGAAGCCATCAAGGCATCAGAATCGCAGATGATCACAGTGGCGATGAAGCGCATCAATATGCTCAATGAAGCCACTGATGACATGCTCACCCACATCAACCGCGAACATGTGCAGTTTCTGCCAAATACCTCAGGAGTGCGCGATGCCAAAGAAGCCGTACTCGCCGCCCAGATGAGCCGTGAGATTTTTAATACACCGTTTATAAAACTTGAGATACATCCCGACCCTCGATATCTTCTTCCCGACCCGGTGGAAACACTCAAAGCTACCGAACTGCTTGCCAAGGACGGTTTCATAGTCCTCCCCTATATCCAGGCAGATCCCGTGCTGTGCAAACGCCTTGAAGAGGTCGGAGCCTCAGCAGTGATGCCTCTGGCAGCCCCGATCGGCACGAACAAAGGATTGCGCACGCGTGATTTCATCGAAATCATTATAGAGCAGAGCTGTGTGCCTGTGGTAGTCGATGCCGGACTCGGTGCGCCGTCACATGCCGCCGAGGCAATGGAGATGGGTGCAGATGCCGTGCTTGTCAATACCGCAATAGCCGTGGCTGGCGACCCTGTGGCTATGGCTGATGCTTTCCGACTCGCCACCATCGCTGGGCGCAAGGCTTACCTTGCCGGATTAGGCACTGTATCGTCATGCGCCCAAGCATCCTCACCCCTGACCTCATTTCTTAATGACTGACCAAATCAAAGCCAAGTAACACACATGGAAATTTCAAACGTAGACCTCTCATCATACCCTAACTCCGAGAAAATATACGTCAGCGGCAAAATATATCCCGACATCAAGGTGGCAATGCGCCAGGTACTCCAGTATCCTACCGTCAAAATCGAGGACGGAAAGCGTGTCGAATATCCCAATGACCCTATCACCATCTATGACACAAGCGGACCCTACACCGACCCTTCATACGCCGTAGACATCAACAAAGGTCTGCCCCGAGAGCGCACCAAGTGGGTCGAGCAGCGCGATGACACCGAACTGCTGCCGTCAATAACGAGTGAATACGGACGCCAGCGTCTTGCCGACCCGGCATTAGATGCCATCCGATTCCCGGTACAGCAGCGTCCGCGCCGAGCCAAGGCCGGACACCGCGTGACACAGATGCACTATGCCCGCAAAGGTATTATCACTCCTGAAATGGAGTATGCAGCCATACGCGAGAATCTCAACAATGAGGCTCTTGGCATACAGTCATACATCACCCCCGAATTCGTGCGTGACGAGATAGCCGCAGGTCGTGCAGTCATCGCCGCCAACATCAACCATCCCGAAGCAGAGCCTATGATCATAGGCTCAAAATTCACTGTCAAAATCAACACCAACATCGGCAATTCAGCTCTCTCGTCAGGTATAGAGGAGGAGGTGGCAAAAGCTGTGTGGAGTTGCTACTGGGGAGGCGACACACTGATGGACCTCTCCACAGGTGACAATATACATGAGACCCGCGAGTGGATAATCCGCAACTGCCCTGTGCCCATGGGTACCGTGCCCATCTATCAGGCATTGGAGAAAGTCAACGGCGATGTGCGCCGTCTGACATGGGAGATCTACCGCGACACACTCATAGAGCAGTGCGAGCAGGGTGTAGACTATTTCACCATCCACGCAGGCGTATTGCGCGAGCATGCCCCATTGGTCAAGCAACGTCTGACTGGATGCGTCAGCCGTGGAGGCTCAATAATGCTACAGTGGACTCAGCTCCATGACTCGGAGAGTTTCCTATACGAACATTTCGACGAAATCTGCGAGATACTCAACAAATACGACGTGGCGATATCACTCGGCGACGGCATGCGCCCCGGCAGCACCTATGATGCCAATGACCGCGCCCAGTTCCTTGAACTGGAGATACTCGGACAACTCGCCAAGCGAGCATGGGAGCATGACGTGCAGGTGATGATCGAAGGTCCGGGACATGTGCCGATGTACAAGATACAGGAAAACATGGATCTGCAGAAGAAGCTCTGTCACGATGCACCGTTCTATACTCTCGGACCGTTGACCACCGACATAGCTCCTGCTTATGACCATATCACATCAGCCATCGGCGCAGCCAACATCGGTGCCATGGGCACAGCGATGCTCTGCTACGTCACTCCTAAGGAACATCTGTCGCTGCCCACCCTCGACGATGTGCGTGAAGGCGTCATAGCCTACAAGATAGCTGCCCATGCCGCCGACCTCGCCAAGCGTCTCCCCGGAGCCGAAGTGCGTGACAATGCCCTGAGCAAAGCCCGCTTCGAGTTCCGTTGGAAAGACCAGTTCAATCTCTCCCTTGACCCAGAGAAAGCACGTAAATATTACCTTGAGTCGCGCCGCAATGCGCCTGATGCCGATGACAAATTCTGCACCATGTGCGGACCCAACTTCTGCGCCATGCGCATCTCGCAGAATATAGCCGACTCGTGCGATAAATAATCCAAATTTAAGCCAGCCTGGTTGTAGGGACATGCCGTGGCATGTCCGCACAACCACGACACATACTCAATAATAACAAATGAGTTCAGAACCAAGATTCGGACACGGCTTCAGCGAAGTCGTGCGCCAATGGGACTGGGATGAAACAGCCTCACGGTTTGATACTTTCACGGAGCGAGATGTGCTTCGCGTCCTTGCAAAATCCTCGGGCGGCAAGCAGCTGACTCCCGAGGAGTTCATGGTGCTCATCTCCCCCGCTGCCGAAAACCATCTTGAAGAGATGGCGCAGCTAAGCCGCATGTTCACACGCGAGAGGTTTGGCAAGACTATATCGATGTACATCCCTCTTTACGTCTCCAATGCCTGCACCAACAAGTGCGTCTACTGCGGTTTCAACCATGACAATCCCTTCAAGCGCACCACCCTCACCATGGAGCAGGTCAAAGCCGAATGCGAAGCGATACGCCGCTTGGGACCCTTTGAAAACCTGCTGATAGTCTCTGGCGAATTTCCATCAATCAACGGTGCCGACTACATGGAGGAGGTGTTCAAGACGTGCCGACCCTATTTCCATAACCTCACTCTTGAAGCCATGCCCATGAAGCAGCGTGACTACGAGCGGCTTGTAAGGGTCGGACTCAACGGCGTGGTATGCTTCCAGGAGACCTATAACTATAAACGTTATGGTCATTACCATCCTCATGGTATGAAATCGTTTTACGATTGGCGCATCAACGGATTTGACCGGATGGGTCGCGCGGGAGTGCACAAGATAGGCATGGGAGTGCTGATAGGACTTGAAGACTGGCGCACAGACGTCACATTCATGGCGCGTCATCTGCGCTACCTACAGCAGCACTACTGGCGCACACGCTACAGCATCAACTTCCCGCGCATGTGCCCCAGCGAGACAGGATATCAGCCCAATGTCGTCATGACCGACCGCCAGCTGGCGCAGCTGACATTTGCATTCCGCATCTTTGACCATGATGCTGACATCTCATACTCCACGCGTGAGAAACCCGAATTCCGCAAAAACATGATGCAGCTCGGAGTGACATCGATGAGTGCCGGCTCTCAGACCGAACCGGGCGGATACGCCTCATGTCCCGATGCCCTGGAGCAGTTTGAAGTCACCGACCACCGCAGTCCACAGGCTGTCACGCAATCCATCCGCGAAGGCGGCTATGACGTGGTCTGGAAAGACTGGGATCGTATATTTGATTGATCCATATGCTACTGAGTGAAGAACAGAAGCGGCGTTACAGCCGCAATACCATGCTTGATGGCATCGGCACGGACGGCCAACAGAAACTGTTGGCATCACATGTAGCAGTGGTAGGATGCGGTGCGTTAGGCTCTATAGTGTCGATGTATCTTGCCGGAGCTGGTGTAAGGTCACTGACGGTGATTGACTTTGACACAGTAGACATCAGCAATCTGCAACGTCAGCTCTCTTTTGCCACCTCACAGTGCGGACTGAAAAAATCCGCAGCGACCGCCGACAGGTTACGTGAAATTAACCCTGACATAACCGTGCGAAGCGTCGACCGTCTGCTCACCCCCGGCAATATCTCCGAAATAATCGGCACTGCCGATCTGATCATAGAGGGAAGCGACAACCCTGCCACAAAATATATGGTGACCGATTATGCCGTAGCGACAGGTATACCTTATGTCATGGGAGGAGTGGAACAGTGGCGCGGACAAGTCATGTCATGGTCACAAGGGCACAGAAGCTACCGTGACGTCTTCCCTGAAAGTGCCGAAGAAGGTGGGTTCACCCCCTGCGCACTCGGCGGCGTACACGGACCATTGCCCGGAGTCATAGGCTCAGTGATGGCATCGGAGGCAATCAAGATCATATGCGGATGCGGAAAACCCCTCTATGACCGCCTGTTTATGATTGACACCAAGGAGATGACCACCATGGTCATAAATATCTGAGGGACAACAGAGGTGTCAATTGAGCACTACCCCGTTGAAATCATCGGGGAGAACGGAAGCCACATGATATGCGCGCGCAAACTGACGGATGAATTCTACCGTCATCCTTGAGGGCATGACGCGTCGTGACTGTGCATGACGCGAAGAGCCGCAAGCGATCTGGCTGACTCTGATATGGATACGTGATGATATGCGTGATAATTCAGGAGTAGAGGTATCTGCCATAAGCAATGAATGGGGATGTTAAAAATACGTCATATTGAGGTTGAGCTGTCTGCATATAAAACGCAGATGGTACGCTATTATTATAAACTTATGGGGTGAAAATGTGTTAATTAATATAGAGGCATTTTGTGTATCAATATGATTTGTATAACTTTGCGTCATTAAAAGCTATATATTATTGCTTATATACCGTAATATCAATCACCCATTCACAATTTCTGCCTATCGAAACATAATTACTTCAATCATTCAATCTGAAAGTCATGGTAGAAACTTCACAGATGACCGACAACGGTCTGGTAGAAGCTTATGTCAACGGTAATAACAAAGCGTTTGATGAGTTGCTGAGACGTCATCAAACGAAACTTTTTGCATATATAATGCGCATCGTCAATGATGCCGACATAGCAGACGATATATTTCAGGAGACGTTTGTCAAAGTCATAACCAACATACGCCACGGCAAATACGTCGATACCGGCAAGTTCTCGGCATGGCTGATGCGCATAGCCCACAATATCATCATCGACCACTTCCGCCAGCTGAAGATAGAGAAGACCATCTCCACCGATGAAGACAACTCCCCCATCCTCAACAGCGCAGACCTCGCCGAGGCAAGCATAGAGGACAGCATGGTCAACACACAGATACATGACGACATACGCCGCATCATCGATGCCCTCCCCGACAATCAGAAAGAGGTGCTCAAGATGCGGTTTTATCAGGGACTTTCATTCAAGGAGATTGCCGAAGCCACCGGCACAGGCATCAACACCGCCCTCGGTCGCATGCGCTACGCCATCCTCAACATGAAGCGTCTGGCAGATGCCAACCATATCGAGCTTACCGTCTGATTTGGAATATCCCGATTAATTTGCTACCTTTGTAGACACTAATACATACATCTCCTCACTTCCGGCAAACGAATGCCTAATGTGGATCTCATGTCGCTTCATGGCGTCATCGAGATTCAAATTTTTTTCGTGCGTCCGGAAAATGCAAATCATTGATTTTATTATTTAACTACTTAATTATCAATATCTAAAACAATCTTTTAGCCATGGCAATAACTTTCATGACCAAAGAAGGCTATAAAAAGAAAATGGACGAAATCGCCTACTTAGAGTCGGTGAAGCGTCCTGAGATTTCGCGCGCCATAGCCGAAGCGCGTGACAAAGGTGACCTGTCAGAAAACTCAGAATACGATGCAGCCAAAGAAGCCCAGGGGCTGCTTGAAATGAAGATTTCACAGCTCAAGGATCTTGTGGCTAACGCCCGCATCATCGACGAAAGCACTCTCAACGAAAACGAGGTGCAGATACTCAACACCGTCACGATCAAGAATACAGCCAACGGCATGACGATGGAATACACCATAGTGGCTGACTCCGAGGCTAATCTCAAAGAGAAGAAAATCGGATCAAGCACCCCCATCGCCCAGGGACTTCTCGGCCACAAGCTCGGCGAAGTTGTAGAGATCAAGGTGCCCGCAGGCATAGTGAAATTTGAAATTGTCAAAATCAGCTTCTAATCATGGCAACGATATTCTCCAAGATAGCATCGGGTGAAATCCCCTCATATAAGATAGCCGAGGACGACCGCTTCTTCTCGTTTCTCGACATCAACCCCGTCGCTCCTGGTCATGTCCTCGTCATACCCAAGCGCGAGGTCGACTACATCTTTGATCTTGACGATGACGAGCTTGCAGCCATGCAGCTCTTTGCCAAGCGCATAGCCAAGGCTATCAGCAAAGCAATGCCCTGCCGCAAAGTAGGTCAATGCGTCATCGGCTTGGAAGTGCCCCACGCCCACATCCACCTCGTGCCCATGCGCACCGAAGCAGACATGGACTTCCGCAAGCCCAAGCTCAATCTCCCCCCCGAAGAGATGCAGCGCATAACAGAAGCCATCCGCGCCGCCCTCTAAATTGATACGTAACATTTTCCCCAAATAAAGGGACGCACCGCACAGTGCGCCCCTTTTATAATTTAAATGATCAGCTTATAAGGGAAATATAAATGTAAACACCGTATAACTCTTGTAGGGACGACATGCCGTGGCATGTCCGCTTTCAGCAGCACTCGCAAATGCAACGCCTGATGGGCGGACATGCCACGGCATGTCCCTACACTATTCTGATTTTCTTACATAACCACCCAAAGATTGACCAGTAGTAGGGTCGCGACCCAATGCTGTATGCTTAAGCGTTAGAGGCTCATGTATTCAAGACCTCCGCCAGAGGTCAACATATTAGGCCATGAGGGTGTTGCAGAACTCGTCAAACCTGGTCATTATGCCTATGTATGTAGGGACATGCCTTTGGCATGTAGCCTGATACACAGCTATATACATGTTTTACATGCCAAAGGCATGTCCCTACACATTGAGGATTTTTAGGTCCTGCAACACCCTCTGACACCAACCCATTCCAATCAATGCCTCCATCGGAGGCACACAACCCGCGCAGGGACTGTACGCCACCTACAGCAGCGGAATTCAGGGGCGTGCCAGACCTGCTTAAACAGCTTTGAGACATTTCATGGCATGTCTGCCGATATTCCGTTCATTTAATCCACTCTAAAACAGCGTATTCAGACATGCCATGGCATGTCCCTACATTATTTTGAGCATTTACCCTGATTTCAAAACATTAATTTTTGAAAATAACACCAAAATAGTATTGACACGTATTAAGATAATACGTATATTTGTGACATGAAGTAATCAACTTAGTTTTACCAACCATTAATCAAACTTTTAATCCAATCACTTATGAAAAAGACTCTACTCTCTTTGCTCTGCTTGGCAGGAACGGCTTCGCTGGCTTTTGCCGCCGATGTGACTGAGGATTTCAACAACTGGACCACCCAAGTGCAGGAGGCAAACAATCCTCAGACTGTCAGTTCTCCCAATTCCGGCTTGAAATGGACGTTTACCGGCTCAGCCTACACTTCCAATCCTAACTATACGCCCATTTATGTGATGCTCAAATCGGGCGCAACAGCAGGTGCCGTAGCCACTGATATCAACTTTGAAGTCACTGAGATTCAGATAACGACACCTGGCTCGCCGTCAACTAATGATGGCAATACCATCACTGTATCTATTGGCGATAAGGCCATAGAAACAAAGTACAAAATCAACAAAGCAAATACAACGTTTAAAATTCCTATAGCTGCAGCAAATCGTGTCCAGAGCGGAACATATAAGTTTCAGTCTGACGGGTCAAAGAACTCTCAGATTGCAAAGATAGTATTTGTGGGCGCATCTGCTGAGCCATCAATTTCTCTGATCACAGAGACTCTCTCGTTTGCTGCTCCCGCTAACGTGGCTATCACCAAGAACATCGAACTGGCTGTAGAAAATATCTCTGACGACATCAACTTCACCACCACAGGCGAAGTATTCTCAGGCAGCGGCTCTATTGGCGCAAGCGATGTAGCCGAAGGATTCCCCATCACAATGAAGTCAGCCACAGCAGGTACATTCACTGGGGAAACCACAGTCAGTGCCCAAGGTGTAACTGCGAAAGTAGCTCTCTCTGCCATCGTAGTGGAAAATGAAGGCACAGAAGCCAACCCGCTCTCCGTAAAAGATGTGCTTGACCTCAAAAACCTCTATGCTGAGACAGTCTATGTCAAAGGTATCATCAATGACAAAACTGCTGCGAACGCAAAAGACGGTGTAATCACCGAAGCAGCAACCGCAGCAAATTCCAATCTTATTCTTAAGGACTCGGAAGGAAATATGATTCCTGTAGCCTTACCTACAGGTGATGCTCGCAATATCCTTAATATAGTCTCCAACCCCAGCAATATAGGTCAGACAGTAGTTGTGAAAGGCTCTCTTGAAACCTATTTCGGAGCTCCCGGTGTGAAGAATACAGAGTACGTTTCAGGTCTCAACGGTTCTTCCATAGATGATCTGAATTCTGATGCAGAAAACGCAAATGCCATCTACTACAACCTCCAGGGCGTTCGCGTTGACAACCCTGCAAACGGCGTTTACATCCGCGTCATCAACAACAAGGCTGAAAAAGTAGTCCTCTAACTCGCCTACCACCATCCACCATATAGCCTCTGACAGAGCCATTCTGTCAGAGGCTATTTTTATGTAATGTTAGCCCTATCAATCATACAGTCATCATATTTGACGAAAAAGTAAAATGAGAGACAATACGACAACTCTTCTCATTTAAACATATGATACAACTTTCAGTGGAGAGGTTTGTTATTTAAATATAAATGATTACATTTGTATTACAAATCACTACAACATGGATATAGCAATAGAAAAGAAAAACCAGACATTCCGTCTTCCTGTCTACCTGCTTGATAAGCTCAAGGAGCTTGCCAACAAGGATCGACGCAGCCTTAACAACTATGTGGAAGGGCTGTTGCTTGATGCTGTCTACCACGAGCCCAATGAGATCACCCTTGCAGCGATGAAAGATGCAAAAGAGGGAAAGCTTGAGGGACCAATAGATGTTTCAAGCGTGGAAGCGATGCTTAAATCAATGGGATTATGAAGGAGCTGTGTTATACACGCCAATTCAAAAAGGATTTAAAGAAATTCCTGAATAACCCCCAAAAACTATCAGCTCTCCAAGAAGTTCTTGATATGCTCAAGAATGAGAAACCGCTGCCGAAGAAATACAGAGAGCATAGATTGAAAGGGGAATATTCCGGCTGCATCGAGTGCCACATCGAAGGAGATTTCCTATTGATCTGGTATGACAAGGATTCCGATTTGCTCGCCTTATATCGTCTCGGTTCTCACTCCGAACTGTTTAAACAGTAATTCACCATAGGAAAAGTGCTGAAAGTTTGCAATTATGGCGGAATTTTAGGACGGTATCGGAGCATAAAAAAGGTTGATTACCGCTGTTACCAAGCTGATAATCAACCTTTTGCCTTCTGGAGCGGTAGACGGGGCTCGAACCCGCGACCCTCGGCTTGGGAAGCTGTTATCGTGAGGACGTAAGTCTTTGTTAAACAATAGTTTATATTAACAAAATATGCTTTTCAAGCAAACTACTCCCACTTTATGGGGATGTTGGTGAAGCGGAAACCGTCTTTTGACCAGATTTCATCTGGCTCAATTGTCAGCACTTTTGCATATTGAGGCTCATTATCTGCTACAACTACCAATCTCATTATGATTGGTGTGTCCGGCAAGAGTTTTGCATCTTTAAAGAAGCCTTCATTGCCGATTGATTTTTCTTTCCAGCGGTCATAAGAGGCGTAGTTGTATCCTTTTTCGTCAACAAGCATGGGATCATTATACCCCATTCTGTAATCTTGCTTTGTGTTGTTGACTACGGAAATAACAAAGGTCATTTCTCCTGTTTGTTTATTGCCCTTTGCCTCAATGAGACGGTAATTGATACCACGTTTTGAGGTGGCTTCGGCAATGATGGGCTTGAGGGAGATGGCTTGTTTGAGGGCGAGATTTTGGGCGGTGACTTCGGCGACTTTCTGCTGCATGGCGTTGACCGCTGTTTCCAATGTGGCTACTTTTGCCTCAAGGGTTGCGACCTTGTCGGCAAGTTCGGGCTGCTGTGCGAAGATGCAGCTGCTTGACACGAGGAGAGCTGAAAGGAGAAATAGTTTCTTCATAGCTGTTTGTGATTTAGAGATTGGTATTTGTTGGTTATCTGTTTTGCAGGGCTTTAAGCAGAGAATATACTTCGTAGGCATTATGCTTATGGCAGCCGAAATCGAGGTCATAGAGAGGGTGATGTATGTCTTTTACTGATACCATGACGTGATAAACAGTCTGTATCTTGTCTTTCTCATACGTTGTAGCACACCAAGAGATGCCATTGGTAGATGTATAAGCATTCCCTCTTTGTATTGAGACCTGATTTGATTCAATGTTTACTTCTAAAATATCATTAAGTGGAATTGGGCTACAATGATTGAACGAAATCAAACCTTTATGTTTCCATACCTGTACGGTGCTGGCTTCATTTATCAGCTGACACATCAGGTCAAATATTCTGGTTTCAGTCAATGTGTGTCCTGCGGGTGTGGAAGCCTTTATTTCGTATCGTTTGTAATTAAGGTAGTCTGATGGATTCTGAAAAAGGTGACAGGTGGTACTATCCCAGATTAGTTGTTTTGTCAGATTGCCTGATGGATAATGTGAAGCCAACGGTGGGATTGATAAGAACCGTGCTAATGCTTTATCAAAATTGCGTTCAAATTTAATGTCATCCCGTAACCTTATATATGCTCTGGCATCTTGTATAGTCAGCATTATCCCGAGACCAATTGATGCCAAAAATATAAGAAAACAAATTAGTGCATACCCTATGCCCCAAGAAAATGACAAGAATAATAGAATGCAAAATACGATTATCAGAGTAATGCCTCTGAAAATCTTGATACGTGCCAATTTTAATTTATCCATACATTTTTTACAAGATAGACATCAGATATTCCATATATGCTTTATTTGGCATCTCGTTCGTATAGAGCAATGATTTTGTCCTTGTCGGCAAGTTGGGACTTCAATTGGGCTATTTGGTCTCTGAGATCAGCTTCGGATGTAGATGCATATTCTGGGCCTTTGTGTTCAATCTTGCCCTTTTCAACATAGTCGCGTCCGGCTGTACGTAATTCAACATCTACTTCTTCATCAAACAGAAAGCCGATTTTAACATTGAGCATCTTTGAGATAGCTTCAATGGTGCTCATTTTAGCATCACTGCCATTAAGAATGGCATCCAATGTAGTCCTCGCTATACCAGTTGATGAACACAGTTTTGCCTTGCTAATCTTATTATCAGACATGACTGTTTCTATCTTTTTGACATTGAGCATATTAGGAAATATATGTAGTGTTTTAAGTTATATTAACGTATTGCGTATGCTACATATGTAGCTTTTGTAATACCTTTGCGATATAAATTTAATAATAATAAGTGAATATATGAAACGCTATCGCATAAGACCTGAGCTGGTGAGAATGAAAGTTGGTGACTCTGTAAAGTTCCCGATAGCACATCTGACAAGTGTGCGCGTGGCTGCTTCGGAGAACGGGCTTGCCATGCAGCGCAAATATTCCACCAAGACCGACCGTGACGGAGGCTTCATAGAAGTCCGCCGGATGAAATAGCCTGACAACAAACCATATCAATAACCATACAAAATCTCAACATCATGCCAATCAGATCAGAAATACCAGTCATTGCCAATTTGGGCAAGTATAGCATCAAAGAAACCTGTCAGCACCTCGGCATCAACCTCTCTACCCTATATCGATGGGAAATGGCGGGGAAAATAAACCGTGGAGGTGTCCGTCAAGTCAATGGCAGACCGTTCTTCTTCGGCAAAGCAATACTGCGTATCCTAAGAAGCTGACAGCTCTGCCTTTTTCAAATCTTAGTACCATAATCTCAAATCACTCTCATCCAAAATGGCTTGTTATTATATCTTAACGCCATCACCGCCAAGCGTATGTCCTGAAAAGACCTATGACACCCGGCAGGTGTGCCGACTTCTCGGAAACCCGGGGCGACCTCTGACGCGCATGGCTATATGGCGGTTTACACAAAAAGGTCTTTTGACCTCATTACCATCCAAGCCCTACCATCACAAACGGTATTCAGGCAATGAAATCATACGCTGCTGGAGAGACTGGTGGCAAATTAAGATAGGATGACCATGGCTTCTTTTCCCTTTAGATTTCGTCAAAATCGGGCTGAAACCTCGCACATGCGCGTACACGCGCGAAGCTTGGCTATAAAGCTTATATTGGATAATATATTGGGGGTATGGCGTAACCCCTATGACACACAGCCGATTATGACCACACTTCCCCCACAAATGGGGGAGGGTTGCCCCACAAAAAGGGGAGCAAAACGGCGCACTTTCCCCACAAATGGGGGAATCATCCCCACAAAAAGGGGAGCAAAAACCGCGCTTCCCCACAAAAGGGGGAAAGCAGAACGAATCCCCACAAATGGGGGACTTCCCAAGCATCATGTTAAACCCTGAAAACTCATCTCACTCCGCATGGCATCACTGGTAGACATCAAGTATGACAACAGGCTCGTCAACGTACCATTCAGAATATCATGGTCGCGACAGCCTGACATGAGCATCCATGAGCAGCGCATAATGATCCGCATCATGGAATACTGCCACGCCCAGCTTAACGGTGTGACCGTATGGGATGCCACACACCGGGTGGAGTATTTCAAAAACACCGTGGAGATAACGATGCCCGTGTCTGATGCTTTCTCCAAAAAGCTGTCATCAAAGCAGGTGGAGGAAACGCTCTACAAGTTACGTGCACGGTCGTTTCAATACCGCGAACAGGAGCTGTGGTGGTGCTGCGGGTACATTGAAGATCCATCAGTGCACCATGGCAAAGGCATGATGACATTTGCTGTGTCACAACGGCTGTGGGAAATCATCAAAGACTATGCAAAAGGTTTCCACAGGATAGAACTAAAGAAAGCCCTGGAGCTGCCCACCATCTACGCCATGCGCTTCTATCTGCTGATGAGCGAGAGGAAAGGGAAACTCAACATGACAATAGACTTCTTCCGTGGCTGGATGGGGCTGCCGGATGACCGCTACATTGACAAAAACGGCAACCATCGCATCGATCATCTGGAGGAGCGCATCATCCGTCCAGCCAAGAAAGCCCTTGACGAAACGTGTCCGTGGAGTTTCACTTACGAGAAAGTGCGTGAGAACCCCAAGAATCCAAAGAGCCGGGTGATAGGCTTTGTGTTCCACCCGGTCAAGCGGGCAAAGAATCAGGACTCCGAACTGGAAAAGCAACGTCTGATTGCTGAAATATCTCCCGGTTTCCTGTTGCGTCCAGATGTGCTTGACTACCTCAAAACGAACTTCGGCATGACCGGTCCGTTCCTCTCGCCGCGCAAGGCAAAAATCAAGCAGTGGGAGGACTTGGAAGATGACCCCATGATGTGGCTGGCCGAACGGAAACGCAAGGCTTCGGAAGCCCGCGATGCCAAGACCTACATCTTCGGAGCAATCTGCCACAGGATTGAAGAACTGACAGGGAAAGGAAGCCTCATAGATGACACATCTTCCCTGTCGGACGCTGCCGAATCCCCCACCCTGACCACCCAAATCAGGCAACAGCAACAGATCAAAAACGTAACCAACGAATTAGCAAACCTTTTCAACTACGACAAATGACACAGAACGAAGAACCGATTACGATGGATGACATCGTGGAACGCGCCCGCATATCATACCTGTTTTGGAAGCATACCCGACTTATCCCTGGATCATTGCAGTCCATCAGAGAGGCAATGCTCAAGGAACTTGAACGCATCTTCACTCGTGAAGTACTTGAAGCCGATGAAAAAGCCCTGATATCAAGCCATGATGAATCGAGAAACGATAAAGCATTCATGCCCTCCGACCAGTGGCTCAGAGAGTATGTGCTACGATATTGGAAATCTGCTGATGACAGGCTTGTTGAAGCGTTTGACTTTCTGAAAGCTGCCGACTCCTACGAAGACCTGCAATTGCGGCTACGGTGTTTCAGCTATACTGGGAAGTGGATAATCAGCGGTAGTTTTTTAAATAACATTTACAAGTTTATTATGCTTGGCGAGGAAACCCTTTAACTGTTCATAGGAAGTCTGTGGACTATCTATGGTCCCGCCTGAAATCATTACGATTTGGTAAGGATTGTTCTCAAGAGGTTTTCTGCCCTCGCGTATATGAGAGATAGCATCAATATTAAGCATGATACGCTTACCATAGTTGTCGATTATTTCAATGAATTCAGCCATGATGTAAGAAATTAAAGATTAGACTCCGTAAAGATACGAAATGGCTGGAAACATCCGGCAGCCATGACGGAAATTAAAGATTAGACACCTTGCGTTTCCAGCCATTTTTAAACAACATCCTAACAATCACACCCTACCTTGACAATGGCAGAAATAATGTCAAACTACAGCACCGAGCGCACAGCTAACCTGTTGCATGCCCGCAAACGGCTCTCCGAACTTAAAGCCGTGGAGAGAAGCATCCCTGACATGGTGGTCAGACGCATCGACCGTCAGACAATAGTGGCAGCACCAGCAGCCCACATCAACCATGTGCTTAAATCAATCGAACGTTCACAAAGGTATAGCTAACAACATATTCTAATGAAAACGACAATCCACAAAAAAATTGTTTCTATATAAATCAGGCTCAGACCTCTGCAGCAAGTCTTTCACAGAATGTCTGCCATATAATGCTTTTCTTACAGACACAAAAGGTGTCTGACGAGAGGATAGATGGATTTAAATTGTTTATCCATTACCAGTCTATTTATATCTCGTTTCAGGTCAGAACACCTATTCGAGGAAATAGCCTTGAGAAGGTAACCAATCACCATTACAGACCCTGCAATCGAGCTTCGTTGGGAAGCAGTCATATTCTTCAACGGGCCCTTCTTTATTGGAGTTCTGAACTTAAAATCAAAAAGATTATGTCCATGGGCGCAGCTGTTCCGGATTTGTCGTATCGCTTCCATATAGCTTGCGAAAACGATTGGATTGGTAATGCCATAAGCCCTTTGAATCTGAGCTTTCAACTCTACATTTTTCAAATTGTTGAAGAGTGTGAGAATATTACCCAAAGTCATGTATTCAAGCGTTTTCCATGCTGGAGCGTATCTATCGTTAAGATACTTCTTATGGTGTTTGTCTATCGCACTGTTTTTACGGACAATCTTATATGTATTTTCAAGCTCATCAATAAAAGGATAGGCTACAATCTTAGGATCTGCAAACCATGTCGGATTATTTCTATAATGATTAGACACGGTATATATGACCCTTGTCCTGAAATTCACCTCTATCCTGTGAAGATAACGGCTGAGGATGTTTCTCAAGTCATTGTCAAAATAATAAAGAGCCACCGCGTCTTCAAAGCGGGCATTCTCTTTAAAGGCATGGTCTCTATTGTTCTTTTTGGGATAATTCTTCTCCATAGGAAACCAGTAGAATCCCAATCGATAATAACCAACATCCAAAAGAATCTCCTTGGCTTTGTCTTCATCGGCAATAGCCATCCCTCGTTTCTTCAACTTCGTAATTTGGGAATATACAGTGGTGGCGCTTTTTATAATCATACCGCATTGATTAATGAAAAGGGAGCGTCAATGACGCTCCCGGTCCATACTTTTTATAGTGCTCAGTCCGCAGCCTGTACGGAACCTGGCACTTTTAGTCCCACAAAGATAACACACAAACAATCAAACATACAAACAATATCATAAGAATTAACAACTTTAACATTAGCTTCAAGATGAGTAAAATTAATATTGGTAAGTTAAGTGACGAAGAACTGGAGATGATACGAGAAGAGTATCGCAATGCGGTCAGGAATCGAGAGCTTTTCAGGCTCTACCCTAAGATACATGCATCAAATAATGCTGTCATCATGCTCATGCACCGTATGTTCGGCACTGAAATATTCAAAAATTTACAATAAGAACGGATATGGAGACATTCGGCAAAATAACACTGCATCATGGCGACTGCATGGATGTGTTGCGAGACATGGATGACAAATCGGTAGATTTAGCCATCGTGGATCCGCCGTATTTCAGTGGTCCTGAGAGACGCAGATTCTACGGATCAGCGGTTTCGGCAACACGAGTCAGACGCAGAGAATATCCCAAAGTAAAACAATGGCTTGTGCCAGGAGCAGACTATTTCAATGAGCTGCTGAGAGTGGCGAAGCACTACATAATCTGGGGCTGCAACTACTTCGATTACAGCTTCAGTCCCGGACGCATAGTGTGGGACAAATGCAATGGCACCTCCTCATTTTCTGACTGCGAGATTGCAGCCACCGACATCCATGATTCAGTCAGATTATACCGTTACATGTGGAACGGCATGCAGCAGGGCAAAAGCATCAGGGAGGGAGATGTAGCACAAGGCAACAAAAGCCTGAACGAAAAGCGCATCCATCCGACCCAAAAGCCTGTCGCACTGTATGCGTGGCTGTTGCAAAACTACGCCACACCGGGATCATCGATACTTGACACACATCTTGGGTCTGGCAGCTCAGCCTTGGCGGCTTACGAGCTTGGCTATGACTTTCTTGGCATAGAGATCGATCCGGAGTACTACAGGCTTGCAAAAGCAAGATTTGTGCAAGGATACAGACAACTCAGAATATTCAAAGATTAACCCAATAAACCAACAAAATGATGATGGCAATTTATCTAATGTGCGCATTAATCGCGCTGCTCCGTTTAGCACAATTGACCATAGAGCGAAAGAATGGTGGTATCATACCGACCAGATTTCGCACTATAGTCAAACTCTCTGATGTAATTATTATAGCAGCTCTTGCTATATGCGTAGTCCTCTCGTTTCTTTCCGATGGCATCACAATGTGGGCGATTGGTATGGCTGCTATTTTATTAGGAGTCGTATTAATCCAAACAGCAAAACATCTTAAGGAACAAGCCCCAAAGCACGGCTACACTCGTTCGCGCACACGACTCATCCGATGGCTGACCCTTATGGCTGTCATAATGTTTATCATAACAATTTTGAGCCTGCCTTTGTCTTTTATTCTAATTGAATAAAAGACATATTGCAATATTCTATTTTGCAGGGTATTGCTATCATACAAAATTTTAAAAATCAACTCTTTAAACGTTTAGATTATGCAAATATCAGGAGACTATGTTTTTGTGTACATGTGCGTTGTTGCACTATGCATACTTATTTTATATCTGGCTTCAATATGGGTGATTACTACACTCCGAAGATATATGAAAATAAAGAGATACACATTCATTAAGAGCAAGATGACGGTAATAGCATTGTCTATTATACTCATATTATGTCTCATGGGTGCAATTCCCACTGTTCTTTTATATCAATGATTCGGTAAAATTTGAGGTTGTTCAGCCTTGGCTAAGCCGCTAACTGA
>CAMQYL010000041.1:0-20102 GCA_947039275.1 uncultured Bacteroidales bacterium
ACGGTTGTTAACACAATCCTCTCCTGAATTTATTTGCAAAGGTCAGAGTAAACGGCTACGAGAAAGATGCGCCCTTTCGGGTGCTAAAATGGGAAGAACAAGATTAGCTTAAGTTAGTGACATTGTGCCACGGCATGTCCCTACAAGAGTTATATAGTGTTTAGCATAGTAAATCGAGACAATATCATCTCGTCAGCCACATGTCACAAAATATTGATCAGTAGTAGGTCGCGACTCTACTATGCCTAAGGTACTATATCTAATCCTCAGAATTCACCAGCATCCGTGAAGCTATCACGCCAAATCCACTGGATTGATTATTTACAGCCCCCTCTTGTCCTGCCACTTCGGCAAGGTGAAGATAAACTCCAGACCACCTGTCGACTGGTTCCTGACTGAAATGGCACCACCAAGCACCATTATCACGTTACGCACAATCGGCAGTCCGAGACCCGAACCACCCGCTTTGCGCGATCGCCCCGTATCAACCCTGTAGAAACGCTCGAACAGATGCGGCAGACTTTCCTGAGGCACACCGGTGCCATTGTCCGAAAACGAGAAAGTATAGAATTTCGGACTCTCACTCAGCAATTTCAGTGACATCGCCGTGCCACGTGAGTGCATCACGGCATTGCGTATGAGATTGGTCAGTAAAGAGGTCAGCACATTGGTATTTCCCTTTACCTTGCATCCTAACGGGATGTCATATGTAAACTTCATGTTGCCGCCCGAATTTGACTGCTTGTAGTCGCTGTGGAGCTGGAACACCAGATCATGGAAATCCACCTCCGACGAGGGTATCTTCTCCTGTCCTTCCTCCAGACGGGTCATGGTCGAGACATCGTTGAGCAAACCGCAAAGACGGTTGACATTAGCCTGAGCCCTCTCCAAAAATTTTGTTTTCGTCGGTTCGGGCATATCAGGCTCTGACAAGATCGTGTCAAGATAACCCTTTATGATTCCTATAGGAGTCTTAAGTTCGTGATTGATATTGTTGGTAAGCTGACTTTTGATACGGGCTTTCTCTTCGACGGCATGGAGCGCGATGTCATGCTCACGGCTTGACTCCGATACGGCTTCAAGACGTGACCGGTATAGACTTACTATCTGCCGGGATATGTCACCGAGTTCGTCATGAGGGAAATCATATAGATGCTCTATCTCATTACCCGAGGCGGCACGGCTCGCAAAATCATGAAGCAACATGATATTCCGCGACAGCATGCGTGTCGCCAGATATACAAGCACCGTGCAGAAAACGCCCAAACACAGGATGAAAATCCAAAGCCCGCTCGCCGATGAGATCGCATCCGCTATCGTCACATTATAAGGCATACCAGTGCGCACATACAGCATACCGTCGCTGCTTTTGGTAGCCTTGTAATAAAACAGCTGGTTCTTCTTGTTATTGGCATCTGCATCTGGATCATACCCTAATTCCTGTTCATCCTCTCTTATCTCCGTAATGGGGTCTTCTCCATTGAATTCCTTGGGTATGGGACGTCCTATATAATAAAGGAGATCTCCAGTAGCGTTATATATGCTGACACGTATCTCGTTAAACATAGTGTTTTCGAAATACTGGTCAAGAAAACCCATCATACGCTCCAGATCCGCTTCACGCTCGTAACTGTCAACGATGTAACGGTTGATGATACGAAGCTGCGAATTGATGTTTTCCGTATGATAATTTACCTCCCTGTTGTATTGATACACCAATATCCCGGCCATGAGTAGCCATACCATGGCTACGGTCGGGATAAATATGCGCCACATATATGACAGGCGCCTTTTTCCTGAACGTAATTTCAGTTTCTTGCCAAGCTTAGTCGGTCTCTTTGAATCCATAACCGAAGCCCATACGTGTGACGATGCTATTACCGTAGCGGCCTAACTTCTTACGGAGTCGTGCGATGTTGGTATCGATGGCTCTGGTAGTGACAATCACATCGTCAGGCCATATCTTCTTGATGATTTCATCGCGCGAATATATGCGGTTACGATGCTGGAGGAAGAACGTGATCAGTTCAAGTTCGGTTTTGGTCAGATTGAGATCTTCACCGTCAAGGGTACATATCTTATCATCAAGATCCACAGTGATGCCTTCAAACGAAACAGTCTTTGCCGGTTGCTGTACCTCCCTTGACTTCTCCTTGGCGATATTCATAGCCATCGACCGACGCAATACGGCACGCACTCGCGCTATGACCTCGGAAATCACAAACGGCTTGGTGATATAGTCATCACCACCGATATTAAGCCCCATCACTGTATCATCCTCCCCGTTAAGAGCCGAGCAGAATATCAACGGCAGATTGGCAGTCTCGGGATTCTTCCTCACCGCTTTGGCAAAGTCATATCCGCTCAGACGTTCCATCATTATATCCACGAGGCATAGCGAATACTGGCGCAGATCAAGCTCTAAAGCCTCTTCTGCGCTGTATGCGCAATCCACTTCGTAGCCCTCTTTCTCGAGGTTGTATTTCAATATCTCACAGATGGGTTCTTCGTCATCGATGAGCAGTATTTTCACATTCATCTTATGTCAAGATATATTTTGGATGATTATCCGCAACGAATCACTTCACAGGCGTGGGATCCAGAGGCACCTGGCGTCTGAACACCTCCTTGAACGAGATGATGGTCTCGGTGCGCGCCAGACCTAACGGCTGGAAATAGTGGTGGATCAGATAGAGCAAATGGTCATTGTTGTAAGCATAAAGCTTGATGAACAGGTCATACTTTCCTGTGGTGAAGTGGCACTCCACGACCTCGGGAATCTTTTTGAGCTCCTCAACCACCTCGTCAAATTTGCTGGGATCCTTAAGATACAGACCCACATAAGCACATGTCTCATATCCGAGCGATGAAGGATTAAGCACTGATTCAAAGCCTCTGATGACGCCAGCCGAAATCAGTTTCTGTATGCGCTGATGCACTGCAGCACCGCTGACATTGCTCTCGCGGGCGATTTCAAGAAACGGTTTGCGTGCATTGTCCGAAAGTGTCCGGAGTATGTTGCTGTCCAGAGTATCAAAGTTGGTTTTAGACATGGCTGTGTTATTTTGCTGGTTAAGTATGATATATAATGCGATAATGTTGTTAAGCATCACAAATATAGTTATAAGTTTAAAATCACGCAAAAAAAGAAAAAAGATTTCAAACAAAACATCTAATTTTGGGGTTAAAAATATAACTAAAATGACCGACATCTATCAACTGATGCCGATTATTTAAGATTATAGGTAACAGATATTACAAATTCATCCCATAGTGCAAGGTGGCAAAAGTCGCAGCATCCAAAATAATTAAAATCTCCGCCTGGGTAATCGGTATAATCATAGGGTTACCCCTCATCATAGCCGTAATGCTATATATTCCTCCGGTGCAAAACTGGGCAGTGGATTTCGCATGCCGTCAGATCGGCAAATCCACCGGCATGACTATTGACATAGGTTATCTAAGACTCAAATTTCCGCTAAATCTATCAGTTGACGATGTACTCGTCATCGAGAGCAATGGAGACACCATGGCTACTGCCGGCAATGCAGAGATTCGTGTAGCGATGCTGCCGCTGCTCCGGGGCGACATCGCTCTTGAAGGCTTCTCGGCGAAATCGGTCTTTTATCAGCTCGGCAACTCCGACAGCATCATGTGGCTCAGAGCCAATATCGACAAAGCTGACATAGACAACGGCAACATGAACTTCAGCCGTGGTTCCATAGATGTCGGAAATGCGCTCGTAGATGGTGGCCGTGTCACACTCATAATGAAGGACTCAACGGATGTCACGCCTAAAGACACGGCAGCCATGCAACCACTGACCATACGTGCCACACAGATCCGTCTCGCCAACATAGACTATCGGATGTGCATGCCGCCGACTATTGACACCCTCTCTGCCCATATCGGAGATGCGACATTGAAATCAGGACTGGTGGATATAGCCAACCGCCGCATCAAAGCCGCAATGCTGTCAGTCAGCGGTGTCAACGCCATGTATCTTACAGCTCCTGCATCATCTAATGACACCATCAGTAGTACACCAACTGATTCAATCCCACTATCAGATGATGAAATGTGGACAATAACCGCTGATTCCGTGCGCCTTCAAGCCGATAATGCACTTTATGCGATCACTGGCTCACATCCCATGCCAGGCCTTGACTTCAATTATCTCCAGGCAAAGGATATTGAAATCGCTGTAGCGGACTTCTATAATAAAGGGACTTCTATACGTGTACCATTGACAACCCTACGCGCCACTGAACGATGCGGGCTTGAACTACGAGCCTCTGGCACATTCGCCATGGACGGTAAGACCATGGAGGCGTCAGATTTCCACGTAGCCACCCAACGCTCCGACATCAGACTTGATGCCCGTATGGGCATAGGAGACATGACTTCAGATCCCGATCTGCCACTGGGCATCAAACTTAAAGGTATATTATCGGCTAATGATGCCTCAATGGCATTCCCGATATACGCACCGATGATAAAGGCTCTGCCCCAGCCACGTGACATAAATATAAGAGTGGATGCTGACGGATCGCCGGCTCGCCTGAAAGTCAAAGAGGTGAAAATCCAATTGCCTCGTGTGCTCAACCTTGCAGGCAACGGCGCAGTCAAAAACATCACCGACTTTAACCGTATGGGCGGCAGAATCAATTTCGAGGGGGCTGTCACAGATCCTAAAGCCGTGAAGGCAACACTCGCCGCTCTTAAGATGGACTCCACTATAACCATCCCTGCGCTTAAGCTCAAAGGCTCAGCCGACTACAATCCAGGCAATATCTCAGGCAATCTCAATCTGACCACGGGTTCAGGAAAATTACTTGCTGACGGACGCTGGGTGGCTCGGAAGGAAGCATACAAAGCAGACATAGATCTCACCTCATTTCCTGTGGATGCATTCATGCCCTCCTTGGGCATAGGGGACATATCCGCCACCGTACATCTGGATGGTGCTGGCTACAACCCCATGTCACCAAAAACTTCGCTCGCTGCCGATATCATGGTTGATAAAGTCATATATAACGGCAAGCCGTACACCAATGCCCATCTGAAGGCTGATGCCAAGAATGGAGATATGAACGCATTCCTGCAGTCAGCCAATCCCGACGCGAATATTGACCTGAGTGCACATGCCCGCATAGATTCGGGCATCATCAAGGGTTCGCTCAACGGAGAGATACGTGACCTTGACCTGCATGCTCTCGGTCTGATTTCAACGCCATGCCGCGGCCACATAGATATCGCAGGCAAGGGTCAGTACAATCCACGCGCCGAAAGCATCATAGCGGATGTCAACATCTCCGATTTTGACTGGCTGATGGATACGACACGCTACTATACGCCATCATTGACACTGCATGCATCAGCTGACAAACAGCTGACCACCCTCGATGTGGTGACCGAGGACCTCGTGCTCCGCAGTGCTATAAAGGAGCGGTGGGACAGCATCATGCCGGCAATCGACCGCATCACCAAAGTCATAGACAGCCAGATCAAAGCCAAACGCTCCGACGTATTGCAGCTACAGCGCGCCATACCGCCATTAGACATAGACCTGTCTATGGGATCTGACAACATAGCCGGAAGAGTCCTCGCCCAGAGCGGCATCACATTGGGCAATATGAACATGACCATGCGCAATGATTCGCTACTGCACCTCAACGGTGCGGTCAGCCGCCTCGCCATGGGCACTAATGTCATCGACTCCATAGCCCTGCATGTCAACCAGCACAACAAATATCTCGTCTACAACGCAAAGATGAACAACGGACCAGGTCCGTTGGCAGAATGGGCAGATGTGACAGTCAACGGTTTCCTCGCCGACGACAAACTCGCACTGTTTGCCGACCAACACAATCTCCAGGGCAAGCAGGGCTATCGTCTCGGTGTCGTATCTACTATGGCAGACTCGGTTCTCACGTTGAAATTCGTCCCCAAAGCCCCTGTAATCGCTTATAAGAACTGGACGCTCAACACCGACAACTTCCTCTCATATAATTTCTATACCAAGCAGATAGAGGCAGACCTCCTGTTGCAAAATCTGCCAAGCTCCCTTCATATCTTCACACGACCTGTACCCAATCCCGAAGAAGGTTCGTCCCCGAAAGAGCTCGTTCTCTCCGCCAAGGAAATAAAGATAGAGGACTGGATAGGAATCTCACCGTTTGCTCCGCCGATGTCGGGCACAGCCTCTGCCAATCTTAAGATACATCGTGTCAACAATGAACTTGTAGGTACTCTCGTCGTAGGACTTGACGACTTCATGTATGACCGCCAGAGGGTGGGCAAGTTCGGACTGGCTCTAAAGGTCGCCAACAATCCCAAGAGCAAATCGCTCTGGGCTGACGGCATAGTCTGGGTCAACGACAAAAAGACCATCACTCTCAACGGTGCCCTCAATGACAGCACACGCACAAGCCCATTCATGCTTGACATGTCTATGATACAATTTCCTCTCAGCGTGGCAAATCCGTTCCTCCCCGCCGGCACTGCAAAACTTGAGGGCAATCTCAACGGCACGATGAAACTGACAGGATCTCCAGCCAAACCCGTCATGGACGGATATCTGCAATTTGACAGTGCCGCAGTCAAAGTCAACATGATAGGCTCAACATACCGCTTCTCCGAGGTAAAAATCCCGGTAGACAGCAACATCGTACGATTCAATAATTTCGCCATAAATACTCTCAACGACAATCCGCTGACCATCAACGGCTCAGCCGACATCAATGACCTTGCCGACGTGCGCATGAATCTTCATCTTGAAGGCAATGACATGCTCATGGTCAACAGCAACCGTCCCAGAGGTGCCGATATCTACGGCAAAGGTTACATTGGCATAAATGCCGATGTCAAGGGCTCGATGTCTAATCTCTACTGCAATGCCGATGTCGCTCTGCTGTCAGGGTCGGATGTGACTTACGTGATGACCTCCTCTCAGTCGGCACTGACCACACAAAGCACAAGCGACATGGTTTCGTTCGTCAACTTCTCCGACACCACCCAAGTAGCTGACGATTCGAAACAGGCTCCTACGAGCAGCATGACATTGGCTGCAACACTCCGAGTGATGCCTAACACCACTATTAATGTCGACATCTCGACCGACGGCAAAAACCATGCCTCCATCAGCGGTCAGGGAGAGTTGACCTACACCATGTCACCTCAGAATTCCGGACGACTAATCGGCCGCTACACCATCAATGAAGGTGAAGTCCAGTACACGCCACCTCTGATGTCTGAAAAGGATTTCAAATTCAAAGACGGAAGTTTCGTCAACTTTACAGGCGACATGATGAATCCCGGCTTCAACATATCGGCTACCGACCGCATGAAAGCCAATGTCACTCCCGATGGCGGCAACTCGCGCCTTGTATACTTCGATGTGACAATCAATGTGACTGGCACGCTTGAAAACATGAAGGTGGTATTTGATCTCGCATGTGACGATGACATCACCATACAAAATGAACTTTCGTCCATGTCGCCCGAGCAGCGGGCCAACCAGGCGATGAACCTGCTCCTGTATGGTGTCTACACCGGACCGGGCACAAAGGCAAATGCCGGGCTCAGCGGCAACCCGCTCTATTCGTTCCTGGCATCGCAGCTCAACACCCTTGCCTCGAATGTCAAGTTTGTCGACATCAGCTTCGGTATCGACCAATATAACTCCACCGTGCAGGGCAACACCTCTACTGCCACCAACTATAGCTACCAGATATCCAAAAATCTGCTCAATAACCGCATACGCATCGTTGTAGGCGGCAGCTATACCACCGACCCGCAGGCTGATGAAAACTTTGCCGAAAACCTCGTCAACAACATATCGTTTGAATATCTCCTCAACCGATCCGGATCGATGTACATCAAGCTTTTCCGCCACACAGGCTACGAAATCATCGAGGGCGAGATAATCTCCACCGGTGTAGGCTTCGTCTACAAGCGTAATCTCAACTCGCTCCGTGACATGTTCAAGTTCCGCAAACCCAAGGAACAAAATCTTCCTCTCCCTGCGACATCCGACAGCACTAATTAACACACCGACGCATGAAACGATATTCTTCAATATATATCATATTGGCGTTGCTAACAGCCGTCATGACCCTTTCGACAGGATGCTCCACCACAAGCCGTCTGCAAGATGGAGAGATACTCTACACCGGTGCCAAACCGCTGAAAATACAGACACCCGAAGGCGTGAAGGAAGCCCCGGGACTCAACAGTCAGGTCAAGAGCGCAATCAATGTGCCACCAAACAACTGTCTCATTTCCCCCTATTACCGCTACCCCTTCCCTATCGGACTGTGGGTCTATAACCACTGGAACGAACCCAAAGGAGGTCTCGGCAAGTGGATTTACGAGAAACTGGTGCAGCAGCCCGTACTCATCAGCGATGTCCGCCCCGAAGTGCGCACCAAGATGATCGACGAGATTCTTGACAACAACGGTTACTTCCAGGGCACATCGTCATACGAACTCGTACAGGGTAAAAACAAGAAGAAAGCCTCCATACGATATAATATATCCACCGGTCCGGTGTATGACATGGATTCCATAATACTGCTGCCTGACACCTGCCACCTCAATCACATGATTGACTCCATAGCCCTGCGCAGCACATACCTCAAAGCCGGACAACGCTACTGCACCGACTCGCTTGCCACCGAACGGGTGCGCATCACCAATTCGCTCCGTAATCGCGGCTACTACTTTTTCAAACCTGAATACATCAAGTATCTCGCCGATAGCACCATGACACGTGGCTCCATAGCCATGAAGATGATACTTGACTCCAATATACCCGATTATGCACTGCAGCGGTATGTGACCGGCAAGATCCAGACCGTGGTCAACCGTCATCTCGGCGGCGGAACTCCCGACACCACATACACCAATCGCGGAATGCTCATACAGATGCAGCCATCCAAACTGCGCAAGCAGATTATCCCCGAAAATGTCACTTTCCGTCCGGGCAAAGTGTTTAGCGTCCGTGACATGAACCGCACGCAGACCTATCTGTCGCGCCTCGGCATTTTCAACGCCATCGACATCGAAGCGGTCAGAGATACCGCTGCATCAGTCCCGACGCTTGACGTATATATCGGCTGTACGTTCGACACCCCGTGGCAAGCCAACTTCGAGGTCAACGTCACATCTAAATCCAACAGCTACCTCGGTCCGGGCGCAAGCATCGGCGTTACCAACCGCAACCTCTGGGGCGGCGGCGAACAGCTCAACATACAGCTACGCGGCACCTACGAGTGGGAGACCGGCAAGAGCAAAAACCGTTCGGTGTTCAACTCCTACGAGGTCGGGCTCACCTCATCGCTCGCATTCCCGCGCCTGATAGCCCCGAGATTTATCCCGCGCCGCCGCCACTCCATGAACTGGACGCGCATCACCCTCTCGGGCAGCTTCCTCAACCGCCCCCACTACTTCATGCTCGGGCAGCTCGACGGAGCTTTCAGTTACGACTGGCAGTCGTCACGCCACGTCAGCCACACGCTCAACCTCTTCAAACTGACCTATACCAATCTGCTCCGTTCCACCCATGAGTTTGACTCAATCATGGCGCAGAATCCAGCTATAGCCCTCAGTTTCCAGAGCCAGTTTATCCCACAGATTTCCTACACATATAATTATAGCCGCAATTTCAGCAACCGCAACACTGTTGACTTCACATTTACAGTGCAGGAAGCCGGCAACATCATGTGGGGTCTGTGGAAAGCATTCGGCAGTAAGACTGGCGAGATGAAGCTGCTCAACACCCCTTTCAGCCAGTTTGTCAAAGGCTCTACCCAACTCGTCTACGGACACCGTCTCGGACTCCGTGACATATGGCTCGTATCGCGTATAGGCATCGGAGCCGAGCATGCCTACGGCAACTCAGCAGTAGTGCCCTATAGCGAACAGTTCTACATCGGCGGAGCCAACTCCATCCGCGCTTTCACCGTCCGCAGCCTCGGTCCTGGCAGCTACCGCCCCCCCGAAGCCGAGACCAACGGCTACTTTGACCAGACAGGTACCTTCAAGCTGGAGCTTAACACCGAGTTGCGGTTCCCCATCATCGGGCCGCTCCACGGCGCTATCTTCCTCGACGCTGGTAACATCTGGCTGCTCAAAGAGGATCCCGACCGCCCCGGCGGCATGCTCAAAGCCTCCACCTTCCTCAACGACATAGCCCTCGGCACAGGCGTAGGACTCCGCTTTGACCTCGGCATGATGGTCATCCGCGGCGACCTCGGCTACGCCCTCCACGCCCCCTACGACACCGGCAAGCGAGGCTACTTCAACATGCCCTCCTTCGGCAAATCCCTCGCCTTCCACCTCGCCATCGGCTACCCCTTCTAATCCCCTCTGAAACTTGAAAGCGATTATTTCCCACAATCCGGAAATAATCGCTACTTTTGTTGCATTAATAATATGATTACGTTAAGACTTCCTTTCACAACCAATCATTGATAAACCATATATACCCACATGGCAAAAAATAAGACTTGTTTACCCGTGAAATTTAAAGCCATATTTGACAATCAGCTCGGTTTATGGCTATTTTTCCTGCTGTTTGCCATCTTAATACAGCTATTTGCCAACTACGACTCGCCACTGCATACATATTTTCGCAAAGTAGACAGCTCATGGTTCTACATGGGTGGAAAGGCTATGATGAACGGGCTGCTGCCCTACGTAGACTTTGCCGATTCAAAAGGTCCGCTTCTATGGCTGTTCTATGGAATTGGCTATCTGATTTCGCCAACAAACTTCCATGGAGTCTTTCTGCTTCACTGTCTTCTGTTCTCGTTCATATTTCTCTTGGCATATAAGCTGGCGTTCATGCTTTTCGACACAGCATCTCCGACCAGTCGCAAAACCCTCTCCATGGCATCTGCTGTGGTTTTCGCTATCCCGCTTTTCTGTTATAACCACATTGAAATGAGATGCGAAGACCTCTGTCAGCTTCAATTGCTTTACTGCATATATTGCCTCACAGCCTGTATCAAACACAACTGTGTGGCTCCCCGACATGCGTATCTTATGGGTGTATCCATAGCTACAATATTATTGATCAAGTGGAATATAACCATATATACATCTATAGTCCCATTGTCAGTCTTTGCGATATGCCTTAAAAGACGAATCCCTGTAATGAAACTTTTAGGATGGTTCTTCGCCGGATTTTTAACCGTCATACTGCCGTTCATCATAGTCTTTACATGCCTCGGCATACTTCCAGCATTCGTCAATGAGTATTTCTTCAATACTGCATCAACTTTCAAGAAAACACCTCATGATTTTCTTGTCAGGTATTTCCTGATAGACATTCCTTCTTCATTCAAATACTCTCGTATAGTGGGATTTGTTGCTTGCTTTTTACCATTTGTATTCTTCAAGCACAATAAAAAGGCGCGATTTATACCCGTGATCTGCGCCCTGTTCATGTTTTTTACATTCACATATCATGGAGGAGCTGCCGTACATTACCATTCCACCTACGTCAGTTGGTTCATATTCATGTCATGCCTGATTGCATCCGCATCATATGGTTTATGTCGCCATCATAAGTTTCTGACGCTATTGACGGTCTCAGTCTTGACTTTTGCTATAACCATCGGTTATGCACTCGTCTATCACCACAACTGGATATGGTCAGACAACGGGAGAACATTCTACGAATTGGAAAAAAGATTATCTGCACTACACAATCCTAAAATTCTCAATTGGGGCAACATGGAATACAGCATAGGACTTTCTGCCAACTCGCTCCCGGCATGCAAATATTGGGCTATGCAGTCAAATGCCGACTTCATAGCCCCACAGCAACTCGCAGTCCTCAAATCACGCATTCCAGACATCGTGACTCTTACTGGCACACAAGATGCAATCCCCGAAAAACAGCAAGAACTATTGGACTCTCTTCAGTACAGTTTCCTGACATCAGTTCCGACTATATTCCGCGCCCACTACCATGTCTACATTAAGACAGAGCTACTTCCTCTTACCATACGGTAAATATAAAATGAAAAACAGCCAGCCACTAAGCTGAGATTAGGAATCATTTTGCTACAAAATATTTCATCATACGGCAAAGATTTTGTACATTTGCTTCGTAAAAAACCGCCTTATAAGCTATTACAAGGTTCACAACGCATTTTATCAATTAACACACACCATGGCAGAAAGCAAAGAAAAATTATTTGAACAATTTCCTCCTATTTCTACCGCCGAATGGAAAGCTAAAGTCGAGACTGACCTTAAGGGCGCTCCGTTTGACAAGAAACTGGTATGGCGCACCAACGAGGGCTTCAATCTCCAGCCCATGTACCGCGCAGAGGACATTGCCGACCTCAAAACCACCGATGTACTCCCCGGTGAATTCCCCTACATCCGCGGCATACGCAACACCAACGACTGGCTCACCCGTCAGGAAATCATAGCTGACGATGCAGCCACAGCTAACGCCAAAGCCACCGAAGTCCTTACCAAGGGCGTTACCTCACTCGGCTTCTCAGTCAAGGAGCCCTCAGACGTTGCCGTCCTCCTCAACGGCATCGACCTCAAAACCGTTGAAATCAACCTCACTTGCTGCCCCCGCAAAGCTGTCGCAGTTGCCACCGAGCTGGTTTCACTCATAAAGAAAGAAAACGCTGCTGACGTGTTCCGCGGCTCTATCAACTTCAACCCCCTACGCCGTCCTCTCAACCACGGCACAGCTTTCCCTGGCGACATCGTCAAGGAAGCATCAGCCCTGATGGACGCAGTGAAGGATGTACCTGCGCTCAAAGTGCTCGCTGTCAACTCCGACATGCTCAGCAATGCCGGCGCATATATCTACCAGGAGCTCGGCTATGCCCTCTCTTGGGGCGCAATGTGGATGACCATGATGACCGATGCCGGATACAGCGCCGACGAGGTGGCTCGCCGCATCAAATTCAACATGGGCGTAAGCTCCAACTACTTCATGGAGCTTGCTAAATTCCGCGCTGCACGTATGCTCTGGGCACAGATTGTAGCACAGTACGGCGCAAGCGAGGAAGCAGCCAAGATGCACGTCCACGCCACGACATCAAAATTCAACCAGACAATATATGATGCGCACGTCAACCTCCTCCGCAGCCAGACTGAAGCCATGTCGGCAGCCCTCGCAGGTGTTGACTCCATCACATCTACTCCGTTTGATACCCCATACAAGACCCCCGATGACTTCTCGGAGCGCATAGCCCGCAACCAGCAGTTCCTGCTTAAGGAAGAAAGCCATCTCGACAAGGTGGTAGACCCTGCCGGAGGTTCATATTATGTAGAGCACCTGACCGTAGCCATCGCCGAAGAGGCATGGAAACTGTTCCTGTCTGTTGACGAAAAGGGCGGATTCCTCAAGATGGTCAACGACGGCGAAATCCAGAAAGCCGTCAACGAGTCAAACGCCAAGCGTCACACCGACGTGGCTCGCCGCAAGGAGATACTGCTCGGCACCAACCAGTTCCCCAACATCAATGAGACAGCCGCTCAGAAAATCGAAAACTGCGGATGCTCATGCGGCTGCCATCACGACGATGCCGCAGAAGCCGGTGAAGGTCTCAACAAGAGCCGTGCTGCCAGTGACTTCGAGCAGCTGCGTCTCTCTACCGAGGCATCCTCACACCGCCCGAAGGTATTCATGCTCACCATCGGCAATCTCGCCATGCGTCTTGCCCGCGCCCAGTTCTCCACCAACTTCTTCGGTTGCGCAGGCTACGAAATCATCGATAACCTCGGTTTTGATACCGTTGAGGCTGGCGTTAACGCTGCCATGGAAAAGGGTGCCGACGTAGTGGTACTCTGCTCGAGCGATGACGAATATGCCGAACTGGCACCCAAGGCGTTCAAGTATCTTGATGGACGTGCCGAGTTCGTAGTGGCAGGTGCACCAGCTTGCATGGAACAGCTCCAGGCAGAGGGCATCAAGGACTTCATCCATGTACGCTGCAACGTGCTTGACACTCTCCGTGACTTCAATTCCCGTCTTCTTAAGTAATAGCCTCTTTCCACTCAATTTATATATAGATGAAACCCGATTTTAAAAATATAAATATCACACAAGACGCTTTCGCCGCCCAGCATGCCGCCGTGGCAGCAAGCGCAGGTGAAGACTGGCTTACTCCGGAACTCATCCCTGTCAAGCCCGTATATACCAAGAAAGACCTCGAGGGTCTCGAACACCTCAACTATGTGTCAGGTCTGCCTCCATTCCTCCGTGGCCCGTACAGCGCGATGTATCCTCTGCGCCCCTGGACCATCCGTCAGTACGCCGGATTCTCCACAGCAGCCGAAAGTAACGCATTCTACCGCCGTAACCTCGCCGCAGGTCAGAAAGGTCTGTCAGTGGCATTTGACCTTGCAACACACCGCGGCTACGATGCCGACCACCAGCGCGTGGTAGGCGATGTCGGCAAGGCAGGTGTGTCAATCTGCTCGCTTGAGGATATGAAGGTGCTCTTTGACGGCATCCCCCTCAACAAGATGTCAGTGTCCATGACCATGAACGGCGCAGTGCTCCCCGTGCTTGCCTTCTATATAAACGCAGGTCTCGAGCAGGGTGCCAAACTCGATGAGATGGCTGGTACCATCCAGAACGACATCCTCAAGGAGTTCATGGTGCGTAACACATATATATATCCCCCGGAATTCTCGATGCGCATCATCGCCGACATATTCGAGTACACTTCTCAGAATATGCCCAAATTCAACTCCATCTCCATCTCTGGCTACCACATGCAAGAGGCAGGTGCTACATGCGACATCGAGCTGGCATACACCCTTGCCGACGGTCTTGAATACCTCCGCGCAGGTGTCAATGCCGGCATGGATATCGACGCCTTCGCTCCCCGTCTGTCATTCTTCTGGGCTATCGGCATGAACTTCTTCATGGAAGTAGCTAAGATGCGCGCCGCCCGTATGCTCTGGGCCAAGATTGTAAAGCAGTTCAACCCCAAGAACCCCAAATCGCTTGCTCTGCGTACACACTCGCAGACATCAGGCTGGTCGCTCACCGAGCAGGACCCCTTCAACAACGTCGGCCGTACATGTATCGAGGCTATGGGTGCCGCTCTCGGTCACACCCAGTCGCTCCACACCAACGCACTCGACGAGGCTATCGCCCTCCCCACCGACTTCTCAGCACGTATCGCACGTAACACCCAGATCTACATCCAGGAGGAGACCATGATTACCAAGCAGGTTGACCCCTGGGCAGGCTCATACTACGTGGAAGCCCTCACTAACGAGATAGCTCACCGCGCATGGGAGCACATCCAGGAAATCGAGAAACTCGGCGGCATGGCAAAAGCTATCGAGACAGGTCTGCCCAAACTCCGCATCGAGGAGGCTGCAGCCCGCACACAGGCACGTATCGACTCAGGCAAGCAGACCATCGTCGGCATCAACAAATATCGTCTTGACCACGAAGACCCCATCGACATCCTCGAAATCGACAACACTCAGGTGCGCACCGAGCAGATCGAGCGTCTTAACGAAGTCAAGGCTCACCGTGACGAGGAAGCTGTCAAGAAAGCCCTTGCCGACATCACAGAGTGTGTCCGCACTAAGAAGGGCAATCTCCTTGACCTCGCCGTCAAGGCTGCCGGACTCCGCGCCACCCTCGGAGAGATTTCAGATGCCTGCGAAGAGGTCGTAGGCCGTTATAAAGCAGTAATCAGAACTATTTCAGGCGTGTACTCAGCAGAAACCAAGTCTGACCCTGACTTTGTGAAGGCTCAGCAGATGTGTGAAGATTTCGCCAAGCGCGAAGGTCGTCAACCCCGTATCATGATCGCAAAGATGGGTCAGGACGGACATGACCGCGGTGCCAAAGTCGTGGCTACCGGCTACGCCGACTGCGGATTTGACGTGGATATGGGTCCCCTGTTCCAGACCCCAGCCGAAGCAGCCCGTCAGGCTGTCGAAAACGACGTGCACATCCTCGGTGTATCATCACTTGCCGCAGGTCACAAGACTCTCATACCCCAGGTAATCGAAGAACTTAAGAAACTCGGCAGAGAGGACATCCTCGTGACTGCAGGCGGTGTAATCCCCGCTCAGGACTACGATTTCCTCTACAAAGCCGGCGTAGCAGCCATCTTCGGTCCTGGCACACGCATCCCCGCAAGTGCCATCAAGATGCTCGAAATCCTCAACAACGAGGAATAATCCGAGCCATCGCGCCCATACTCCAGCGAGGACAGCCTTCAAGGCTGCCCTCGCTTATTTTTTACCCTCGTGCTCGCCACTTGTGGCGAGAATCACTAACTTTGCCCCCATGAACACCCACCGCAACGACCGCATCGCCATCATCAAAGGCATCGCCATCATCCTCATGGTCATAGGACATGCCGAAGCCTACAGCATCATCACCAATTTCATCTACCTGTTTCACATGCCGGTATTCTTCATCGCCGCCGGATATTTCTTCAAGGAAGCAAACCTCACCGACCCATACGGTTATGTCATACGCCGCGCCAAGGGGCTTTATCTGCCGTTCGTCAAGTGGGCATTGTTCTTCCTCGTAATTCATAACCTGATGTTTTCGCTCGGCATCCTCAACGAGGAGTACGGCAACGTGCAGGGAGGAGTCACCCATCCCTACACCCTCTCGCAATTCGTCCAGCGGTTCTTCCTCATTATATTTTCCATGGGTGGATATGACGAATTTCTGGCAGGGGCATTCTGGTTCTTCAGGGCACTCCTCATCGTATCCGTGCTCTATATGGTATTGGTAAAATTCATCAGACATTTCTTCCCGCGTCTGTCATTAGTATGGGTGTCAGCCATCATCGGAGCTGCCGCGCTATCCTTCGCCTTGATTAAAATCAGCACCGGTTTGCGCATACCCACCGTGGTCCAAGGTGGCATACGTGAGACATGGGGACTGTTTTTCTTCAGCATGGGTCCACTCCTCCACAGCCTATTGTCCCGCTATTCACTCAAGGCATGGCAAATTGCCATACTCATCGGATTCCTGTGCATAGGTGCGCACCTCCACTGGAAAGGCATGAATCTCACGCCTCAGATGATTGATGTGCTCACCCTACCCCTCACAGGCTTGGCTGGATTCCTCGTACTTGACCGCATAGCCCTCTGGCTGGCCAACACCGACGGCATCGCCCGGCGCTTCCTCTCCTACTGTGGAGCCATGACCCTCTACATATACGTATTCCATATCATAGCCTTCAAAGCCGTAAGCCTAATAAAAATATGGTGGTTCTCCCTTGACCCGGCACAGATAGGCTGCCATATGGTCATCCACGATTACGCTCCTGACGACTGCTTCTGGATTCTCTACAGTATCGCCGGCGTCGCCCTCCCCCTCCTCGGAATCTACAGCTACAACAAAATCCGCGACTACATCCACACATCAGCCATACCCTCCGCCACCGAAACCACATAACCCCCAAGCCCAAACACGATTTTTCGCAGAAAAATCAAAAATTTCTCATGGAAAATTTGGATTATATCCAAAAATCCCCTACCTTTGCACACGCAAACCACAAGCAAGGAGAGATGGCAGAGTGGTCGATTGCGGCGGTCTTGAAAACCGTTGAGGGTCACACCTCCGGGGGTTCGAATCCCTCTCTCTCCGCTACGACAACAAAAGAAGCCCGCTGAATTCAGCGGGCTTCTTTTTGTTGATAAGAAATATATATCTGGTTAAGGGATGTAGATCTTTTCGTGGCCTATGATGTAGAGTCCGGGGGCGAGATCGAGTGTTGCCTCGGATTTGGCTATTCCGTGACGTAGCATCGTTCCCTGCATATTATACACATCCACTGTGTCTCCATCGGCATTATCAATGCTGACATCGCTTACATCGGTGGGATAATCCTGATGCACTACCAGCACTGCTTTTTTCTTGAAACTCAATTGCACTGTATATTCAGAGGTGTCACCCGATCTGAAATTCGGAATCCTCCACGCACATGGTGAATTAGTGTCGATGAACACCTCATATGGATACCAATGGTCAAACACGACATCCTGACGGTCTTGTGACGGTGCATATATAGGCTCTTTATCTACCGTGGGCCAGTCAGTAGTCGAACGCCCGAGCTTTGAAATAAACCTGAAAGCACCTTCTCCTACGAAAGATGTAGTGTAATAATAGCATCGTCCGAAAGTATCTGCGTCAAAAACCTCGCCCCTGATGCCATAGTTCGCACTCCATATGTGGTCGTTTCCGCCAGGAAGAGTCCCTATCAAGATCGGAATCGCCAGTGTCTTTGCCTTGATTTCCGTCTCAGCAGTCAAAGGAGCCGCAACTCCAGGCACTGTAGCCGAGACCTTCATGACGGCTGTAATCGTGGAATCCGGAGGCAGATTCGTCATCTCAAACACATGAGACGTTTTGGCTGTAGTGGTCTGCTCTAAAATCGTAGGCACGAATTCATCTGCCATCATGTATTCCAGCGACACATCATATATCAAGGATCCGGCATCAGTCAGTCCATCTGCCGATACATAATACTCCACGTCTATCTCGTCAGGGCTTACGGCTTCGCTTCTGACTATAGATATGGTTATACCGTCAGCCCATGCTGGAAGCCATATCGACATCAACATGACAGCAGCACATTCCCTCATATTTTTTAAAATCTTCATAATCTAACTACATTAATCTCTGTTAAAATCTACTGTTTAAACAACCCACAGAAGATTCCTGTTTAAAATATCCTTACAATTATCTATCCTAATTTGCAAAACCATCTCAGTTTCCCTATTTTTGTTAATGGAAACAGCATCACAAATATGAAAATCCTTTTGCTCGGAGACTATAGCAACTGCCACCGCGCCCTGGCTACAGGACTGCGTGACCAGGGACATGAAGTAACCCTGATATCTGACGGCTCTGCCTGGATGCAGTGCGAACGTGACCTCGATCTGACAAGACGTCCGGGCAAATTAGGAGGGCTGCACCTGTTCTGGAAGATGCTCGGTCCGATGCACAGATACCTGCGCGGATATGATATTGTAGCTCTCAACGACCTTAATTTCGTGCAACTTAGACCTCAAAGGCTGCGCTACATATTCGACCGACTGAAACGCGAAAACGGAGCCGTCTTTCTGACTGCCATGAGCACAGACATCGCCTATCTTGACATGGTTGCTGCCGCAGACTCACCGCTGCGCTATTCCGAATGGCACATGAGAAACGAACCTTCCCGGTGGCGCAAACTGAATCCTGATTTATGGGAGAAATGGCATGACCCAGGTCTTGTAGACTACCAGCGTTATGCCCTTGACCACATCGACGGAGCTGTCTCTGTGCTGTATGAGTATGAACTTGGCATGCGCCGGGCGTTGGGGGCAGAAAGATCAGCATATGGAGGCATACCAATTGACACGTCGGCATTTAATCCAATCATGCTGCCTGAGCAACCCGACAAGATCAAAATATTTCTCGGCAGAGACCGCACGCGCATGCCCATGAAAGGTACAGACATGCTTGAAGAGGCAGCTCGCGAAGTAATATCGCGTCATCCCGGCACTGCCCTTCTGACCATAGTCGAAAATCGCCCATTTACCGAATTTATCAGCCTGATGCGCGACTCTCACGTAGTCATGGATCAAATCTACAGCTACACCCCTGCCACTACAGCCCTCATGGCAATGGCATACGGGCTCAACGTCATCAGCGGTGCAGAGCCTGAATATTACGATTATATCAACGAGCACCACCTCCACCCTATCATCAACGCCCCGACCGACATAGATGGATTAATCAACACCATTGAAGATGTTGTACTCCATCCAGAACTCATAGCCGCAAGAGGCATCCAGTCACGCCACTTCGTAGAAAAGCACAACTCCTGTGAAGTAGTGGCACGCCGCTTCCTCGACTTCTGGGCGAGCCGCCTCTAACCCTCAATCAATTGCCATCATATAAAAATATGTATGGAGGGAGCGGCACAACTTACAAAACAACTGTATCAAATGTAGGGTCGCGACCTGATTCTGTTTGCTTAACGACGTGGAAATCACATGGACGTAGGGACGCGGCGTGCCGCACAGCTGTCCGGGGAAAATTTTAACAATTCAGGACAGTAGCAAATTGCCATCAA
>CAMQYL010000042.1:0-18423 GCA_947039275.1 uncultured Bacteroidales bacterium
AAAATACTTATTTATAGCATTTTACTATATATTAAAATAACATTTTCCAGATTTCGCAGTGTCAAGAAAGAGCGTCGAGTAAACGCTTTCTCGTAGAAAAAACTGTTACGAGCCCCGCCCTCGGTCCCGCGTCGGCTTCTGCACATAGCAAGTGCAGTGCGGCATCCCCGAGGGGACACCACAGGGGCGCCTCTGCGCCCGAAGTCACGCGAGCCATATGTAAGTGCGGGGCTCTCGATGGCAAATATAGCGTTTATTTCGCAATATCCATTGACTCCGTCAAAAATTTCGCTATCTTTACCCTCTAGAACAAACCTCCAGCGGAGGTCAATATATTAGGCCATGGTCACACAAGCCATTAGGCTTGGCTGACCATGGTGACACCACCCCTCCTGATTAATGCCTCTGTCGGAGGCACACATTCGCTGCATGAGGTGTACGCCTCCGACAGAGGCGGAAATTGTTGGCTGATTATTCACATGGGTCAGCCAAGCTTAGACAGCTTGTATGACCCATGCCTAATATCTGAGACCCATACTGGGTCTTTGTGGCATATGTTACTTAAGCTAATGACATCAGGTCATGGCATGCCCCATAGCTTGGAGAATATCCAGTCCTGCAACACCACCCACGACAAGGCATTAACAGCATTTTTCAACATTATTCATTTCAACAAAATAAGTAATATGACAAAGAAATCACAGCTTGCGCTCTGCAATGCGCTGCTTCTCGCAGGGTTCTTACTGACTCTGATCACATCGGCTGCACTGCTCATGGTACATGCCTACACTCCATGGCTGATGTGGGTGCATGTAGGTGTGGGTGCTGTGTTTATAGGCATGGCATACTGGCACTTGATGCTCAACCTCGGTCCGAAGCAGTGGAAAGCCTACCCCAAGAAATCCCTGTCGGTTAAAATCGCTTTTATACTTCTGCTGCTTACGGCACTCAGTGCCATTGCCGCATTTATCTGCGGCTTCATACCACCCTTCAATCCGCGTCTACAGATTATCCACGGCTGGATCGGAGGCATCTTTCTCGTCATCTGCCTTCTCCACTTCTTCAAGCACCATAAATATTACGAGTCTACGCGAAAGTAGATGCATGGATAAAACGCATTACGACTTGCTTACATCTGTGCCCACGCCCGGGTCAAGCATGGATGCAGGTATAAATGACCGTAACACCTGTATCATGCTGTCAAGCAGCCGCTTTCGTACATAGTCTTGACGGACGTAGATAGAGACCCTGCGCTGTGACAGATAGTCGCCGTCAATACGCCGCACGTTGGCTCGCTGCTTCTCGCTGAGCATCGGTATATGCATCTGGGGGATAATCGTAAATCCTCCGTTGGCATCAACGATCCGCACCAATGTGTCTATGCTGCCAGCCTCATATATACGCTTGCCCAGACGGCGCGTCTTGCAGAAACTAAATGCGCTCTCGCGCAGACACTGCGATTCCTTCATTATCCACATCTGCTCATGCTCAAGATTTTCGGGCTTGAACACGGGCAGTTTGCGCCAGCAGCTCTCGGCAATATACACCCAAAAAGGCTCGGTGTACAATGGCATCTCAACAATACCGTCACGGGCAAAACCGCTCAACGATATGCCGGCATCAATCTGTCCCATGAGCAGACCGCTCAACATGGCATCATATTTCATCTCCGATATGCTCAACTCGACATCCGGATGCGTGTCCGTGTAGACTCTGATGAACTCTGGAAGAATATACGGAGCTATGGTAGGGGCGACAGCTAAATCCAGCCTGCCGGATACCGCACCCATCTCCTCCCTGACGAGTTCGATGACACGGTCTGATTGATTCATCGCAATGCGGGCTTGCCGGATAATCTTTTCACCGATGGGTGTGGGAACTACATGCTTGTTGGTGCGGTCAAATATACGCACACCAAGCTCGTTTTCAAGCTTTTGCACCAATGCACTAAGTGTAGGCTGAGTTATCTCAAGTTCATCGGCAGCCCGTGCAAAACTGCGATGCTGATCCACTGCGATGATATAGCGGAGTTGTTGCAAAGTCA
Organism: uncultured Bacteroidales bacterium; assembly: GCA_947039275.1. Taxonomy (GTDB): domain Bacteria; phylum Bacteroidota; class Bacteroidia; order Bacteroidales; family Muribaculaceae; genus Amulumruptor. Next base: position 2,045 of record CAMQYL010000042.1, read on the forward strand.
TATTACGATAGATTTCATCTATGCAAAGATAGTTGAAATCTGTTGCACATCAATCAGTATTGAAGTAATTTTACACAGCAATACAAACCACACATCACAACTATATCTATGGCAACAAAAAGATTTCACAGGTATCTGCCTACCAAAGGCTATGATTTATATTGGATACTGATAGCGTATCTTGCTGTCGGGTACTTCTACCCTGTAATCGGCATCCTGGCTCTTATATGTATGATTGCGCCAGTGGCATTTGCGGTGAAGCGGGGACGCTGGTGGTGTGGCAACGCCTGCCCTCGAGGCAGTCTGTATGACCGTCTGCTGGCTAAATATTCACCTCACCGTCCGATTCCTCGGATAGTAAGAACGCAGGGGTTTCGCCTGTTCATGGTACTGTTCATCTTCACGATGTTTGGTATACAGATGTATTTCGCATGGGGCGACTGGAATGCTGTAGGCCGTGTGTTCTGGACGATAATACTTGTGACAACAATAGTAGGCGTCATACTTTCATTCATATATGCTCCACGCACGTGGTGCTCGTTTTGTCCGATGGGCACGCTTTCAGCCTGGGCATCCCCGAAAAAGGCGCCATTGCCTGACGGATTTATAAACATCCGCGTGGCGGATACGTGTCAGATGAAGTGCAAGAGTTGCGCAAGGGTATGCCCTATGCAATTGACCCCTTATGATTGCCGAGGTGACGAGACCGGCTATCTGCACGCTGACTGCATCAAATGCGGAAAGTGTGTCACAGGCTGTCCGCTTAAAATCATGGAGCTTAAACACATTAAGCCAGCATAAAACAATGAGGTCAATGCCTGGGCATTGACCTCATTGTTTCTACTAATATAGGGTTAAATCAATCGTCAAGTTTGTGTATGACGAGACCTGAGCGGAGCTTAGGTTCAAACCATGTGGTCTTGGGGGGCATGATGTTGCCGCTGTCGGCTATAGCCATAAGCTGATCCATGGATACAGGATATAGAGCCAGAGCCACTGCCATCTCGCCGCTGTCGACACGGCGCTTGAGTTCGCCGAGACCGCGGATGCCGCCTACGAAGTCGATGCGCTTGTCGCTGCGCAGATCGGTGATACCGAGCAAGTCGCGGAGTATCAGATCGCTTGATATGGTCACATCAAGCACACCTATTGGGTCGGCATCGTTATAGCGTCCCTCGCGGGCGGTCAACGAATACCAGCTGCCATCGAGATATAGCGAGAAGTTGTGGAGCGCAGACGGGCGGTATTCTTCTGTGCCCTTTTCTTCTACGATGAAGTCCTTGTCAAGAGCCTTGAGGAAATCGGCAGCCGACATGCCGTTAAGATCTTTGACCACGCGGTTATAGTCAATGATTTTGAGATGGGAGGCGGGGAAAGCCACGGCAAGGAAGTAGTTGTATTCTTCGTCACCTTTGTGGGCAGGATTAGCCTTTGCCTTCTCGTTGCCTACGAGAGCTGCGGCAGCCGTACGGTGATGACCGTCGGCTATATATAAATAAGGTATCTTGTCAAATTCCTCGGTCACAGTAGCTATCATGTCGGGGTCGTCTATCACCCAGAAATGATGACCGAAGCCGTCGGGAGCAGTGAAGTCGTATTCGGGCTCTCCGGCTGTCACCTTGTCAATCACAGCTTGCAGAGCCTCGTTGTCAGGAAATGCGAAGAACACCGGCTCGATATTGGCATTGTTGACGCGCACATGCTTCATGCGGTCCTCCTCCTTGTCGCGGCGAGTCAGCTCATGCTTCTTGATGCGTCCCTCCATGTAGTCATCCACATTGGCAGCGACGACGATGCCATATTGTGTGCGACCGTCCATGGTCTGGGCATATATATAGTAGTGCTCCTTGTCATCAGCCACGAGCCAGCCGTTGGTCTGGAAGGCTTTGAAATTCTCGACCGCCTTGTCATAGACACATGGATCATGTTCGTCAGTGCCCGGAGCAAAATCTATCTCGGGCTTGATGATATGGTAGAGCGAACGGGGATTGCCCTCAGCCTCGGCACGTGCCTCTTCGCTGTTGAGCACATCATAGGGGCGCGAAGCCACTTCCTCGACGAGTTCGCGGGGCGGACGTACGCCTTTGAAAGGTTTTACTTTTGCCATAGTAGGTATATGTATGGTTTATCTTGATGCCGAATTCATACCTGCATAGTGGCGGACATGCCACGGCATGTCCCTACAGGTTAGCGGCATCTATGTTTTTGAGTCTGTTATGTTATTTTTTGCGCTCGATGGTCTGGCTGCGGTCGGGACCGATTGACACGATGGTGATTGGCGTTTCGAGTTCTTTTTCGAGGAAGTCGATGTAGTCCTTGAAATTCTTGGGAAACTCCGACTCGCTCTGCATCTTGGTCATGTCGGTCTTCCAGCCTGGGAGGGTGACGTAGATAGGCTTGATTTCATCCTCTTCCACCGAGAATGGGAACTGCTCTACTCTCTCGCCATTGATTTCATATGCCACGCAAGCCTTGATTTCGTCAAAGTCGTCAAGCACATCGCTCTTCATCATGATAAGCTGTGTGACACCGTTGATCATGATGGCGTATTTGAGAGCCACGAGATCTATCCATCCGCATCGGCGTTCACGTCCTGTGACTGCGCCGTATTCGTGACCGAGGTCGCGGATGCGGGCACCGGTCTCGTCATGCAGCTCAGTCGGGAAGGGACCACTACCTACACGGGTGCAATATGCCTTGAATATACCGAACACTTCACCTATCTTATTAGGGGCTATGCCGAGACCGGTGCATGCTCCGGCGCACACGGTGTTGGACGATGTCACAAACGGATAGCTGCCGAAGTCCACGTCAAGCAGAGTGCCCTGTGCTCCCTCGCAGAGGATGCTTTTGCCGTCACGGAGCATGCCGTTGATTACGTGTTCGCTGTCTATCAGCTCATATGTCTTGATATAATCGATGGCATCCATCCATTTCTGCTCCAGAGCCGCCAGCTGGTCAGCATCGGGAGTAGCGTCAAGCATCGCCAGGCGTGACAGATGACGCTCCTTGGCGGCGGCATACTTGCGGTCAAAATCATGGAGTGTGTCACCGAGACGCAGACCGTTGCGCGATATCTTGTCGGTATAAGTCGGACCGATGCCTTTGCCTGTGGTTCCTATCTTGCCCGCGCCCTTGGCTTTCTCGTTGGCAGCGTCAAGCAGACGGTGGGTAGGCATGATCAGATGGGCTTTCTTGGAAATTTTCAGCACCTTGCGCAGATCTACACCACTTGCCTCAAGAGCCTCAGCCTCCTCGCGGAAGAGCACGGGGTCAAGCACCACGCCGTTGCCTATGATATTGGTCTGGCCATTCTGGAAGATACCCGAAGGAATCGAGCGCAATACATACTTCTTACCCTCGAATTCGAGAGTATGCCCGGCATTGGGTCCGCCCTGGAAACGAGCCACAGCGTCATAACGCGGTGTAAGCACGTCCACTACTTTTCCTTTGCCTTCGTCGCCCCACTGGAGCCCTAACAAAACGTCAACTTTCATTTTATGCAATGATTGTTTGGGTTGTTTTTTATCCTGTGCGCCATATGATATGGGCGACAGGGTCATTTATGAGATTGTGATATTGAATTACTATTCCGGTCGGCAGTCTTGTCCTTGGCAGCTCTCTTGCAGCGCGAACAGATGCCGTCGATACGCAACTGGTAGCTCTCGGCAGCAAAACCCCAGTAACGCCGCTTCATGATCTCCCTGCCTATTTCAGGCAGCGACACCTCTTTGGTCTTGCCACAGCAATGACAGTGGAGCTGCACCTTGTGGTCGTTTGGCTGCCTGACAGCGTAGAGCGAAGTTCCATCGGTGTTCAGGGTCTTGCGCACGATGCCGGAGTCGACCAGCAGCTTAAGTGTGCCATAGACGGTAGTACGGCTCACATGGAAGCCGTCAGATTCCAGAAGTTCTGCAAGCTCAGGAGCTGAAAACCGTCTGCGAGGAGTAAAGGCTGCCTCCAGAATGCGCAGACGCTCCCCGGTGCATCGCATGCCCCGGCTGGTCATGTAATCACGCAGCATGGCGGCGGCTGTCAGGCTGTCAAGCTTACCCTTCATGCCTACAAAGATACAATTTTATGGCTAAAATATAAGAGGCTTGTAAATAATTATGCGTAATTTTGCACCCGAATCCACAGAATAAGGTACAAAATTCAAATCATAACAGCTATATATTCATAATCAGACATTATGGCACACAAGGCTCTACTTATCATCCTTGACGGATGGGGCATCGGCAACCATTCAAAAGGTGACGTGATCTTCAACACCCCTACTCCCTACTGGGACTATCTCCTCAACACATATCCCCACTCACAGCTTCAGGCAAGCGGCGAAAACGTAGGTCTGCCTGATGGACAGATGGGCAACTCCGAGGTAGGTCACCTCAACATCGGTGCAGGCCGCGTGGTCTATCAGGATCTCGTGAAAATCAACAAGGCTATCGAAGACGGCTCTATACTCAACAATCCTCAGATAGTAGAGGCATTTGACTATGCCAAGCGCACCGGCAAAGCCATGCACTTCATGGGTCTGACCAGCAACGGCGGCGTGCACTCATCGCTCGACCATCTCTATGCCCTCATCGACATAGCCAAGCAGAAAGGCGTTGACAAGGCTTACATCCACTGCTTCATGGACGGCCGCGACACCGATCCCCGCAGCGGCAAGGGCTTCATCAAGGAGCTGACAAAGAAATGCGAAGGCACTCCCGCAGCCATCGCATCAATCATCGGTCGCTACTACGCCATGGACCGCGACAAGCGCTGGGAGCGTGTCAAAGTAGCCTATGACCTCCTCGTCAAGGGCGAAGGCACCAAGGCTACCGACATGGCAGCAGCCGTACAGGCAAGCTATGACGCAGACGTGACCGACGAATTTATCAAGCCTATCAGCAACTCTGCCGTTGACGGCACAATCAAGGAGGGCGATGTGGTCATCTTCTTCAACTACCGCAACGACCGCGCCAAGGAACTCACAGTCGTGCTTACCCAGCACGACATGCCCGAGGCTGGCATGACCACCATCCCCGGTCTGCAATACTACTGCATGACCCCATACGATGCATCATTCACCGGCGTACACATCATCTTTGACAAGGAGAACGTCAGCAACACTCTCGCCGAATATCTCTCGAAGCTTGACAAGACTCAGCTCCACATCGCCGAAACCGAGAAGTATGCCCATGTGACATTCTTCTTCAACGGCGGCCGTGAGCAGCCTTTCGAGGGCGAAGAGCGCATCCTCGTTGCATCGCCCAAGGTAGCCACCTACGACCTCAAGCCCGAGATGAGTGCATATGAAGTCAAAGACAAACTTGTGGATGCCATCAAGTCACAGGAATACGACTTCATCGTGGTCAACTACGCCAACGGTGACATGGTAGGCCATACCGGCGTTTATGAGGCTATCGAGAAGGCAGTCAAAGCGGTGGACGCTTGCCTCAAGGACACTGTAGAAGCAGCCAAGGAGTCAGGCTACGAAGCTATCATCATCGCTGACCATGGCAACGCCGACAACGCCATCAACGCTGACGGCACTCCCAACACTGCCCACTCGCTCAACCCCGTGCCCTGTATCTACGTAACCGACAACAAGGATGCACACGTAGAAAATGGTAAACTGGCAGACGTAGCTCCCACCATGCTCAGCATACTCGGCGAGAAACAGCCAGCCGAGATGACAGGCAAGAGCCTCATCGACTAACAGAATCGTCCCCAAAGTTGCAGATGACATTTTAAAACCGTACATTTGCACCCGTAATAACACCGTCATCTCCGGCAACGCCTGGAGCTTGACGGTGTCACAAAGGTCGGTCCGGTAGCTCAGCTGGATAGAGCATCTGCCTTCTAAGCAGACGGTCCCGCGTTCGAGTCGCGGCCGGATCACACAAAGTAAAACCGCTGGAAATAAGCCCCTTATGGCAAACTTCCAGCGGTTTTGCCTTATTAAAAATTAAAATAAATAAATTATCGGCTTGGGGTGACTTGCATCGGCTTGTTTTCGTACAAATATTCCCCCCCGAATACATGTCTTTAGAAAGTCAACTGATATCCTTTAGCTCATTTATCGCCATAATGGCCTCGGAGCGAGATCACATTGACAATCACTCTGTCTTCCTCAATACTGTAAAGCATCCGCGAAGATTTATCAATCCTCCTGCTCCACAGTCCAGCCATATCGCCTTTAAGCTGCTCAACCTTGCCGGTCCCAGTGGTTGGGTGCACTTTCAATTCATCCACGAGCGAAGCAATCTCTGCAAGAATTTTCTTCTGTCCCGATTTCTGCCAGAAATCAAGATAAGCGAGTGCCTCTTTCGAGAATAAGACGCGATACGTCATAGTCCTATCATCTTTCTAATATCATCCGATGTCATTTCATAGACCCTCCCAGCTTTCATATCCTCAAGCCCGCGCTTGACCGAGGCAATATTCTCCGGATCGTCAAACCACGGATCGCCCGAAGGGGAGGGATTCTCTGAAACCTCCACAGTGATAGAATCAGCCTTAGAGATAAGTACCATCTCAATGTATTTCTTAAGGCTCTTCCCTTGCGCAACCGCCATAACCGACAGTTTCTGAAGTGTCTCCACGGGGAGATCTATATTCTTGCGTTTGATATTCAATGCTGTTGCCATATTTAAATTTCATATAAAGTTTGACACGACAAATATACATAATGTATATTATATATACAATTGCTTCAGATTAAAGTTCTACAGTTGATACGAGTACACATAGACAAAAACTATCATTAAGAGATGGATGTTGTATGTTATAGATTAATTTTACAAACTTTACTATGATGAAAAAATATTTTATGAGAGCAGCGGGGGCTGCAGTGATTGTGTGGACTTTGGGCGCATGGGTGCAAGGAGAGGCTTGCACCAGGGCTGTGTATCTCGGACCCGAGGATATGGTAGTCACGGGTCGCACGATGGACTGGAAAGAGGATCCGCAATCAAATATCTATTTCTTTCCGCGCGGGATCGAACGTCGCGGAGGCAAAACAGACAATTCGGTCAAATGGACTTCAAAGTACGGAAGTGTTGCTACTGCCGGATACGACATAGGTGTATGTGACGGCATGAACGAGAAAGGACTGGTTGCTAATCTGCTCTTCCTTACAGAATCAGATTATAAACGCGCCGATGACACGCGACCTGTAATGGGACTCAGCATCTGGACGCAATACGTGCTTGACAATTTCGCCACAGTGGATGAGGCTGTCGCCGAGCTTAGCAAGGAGACGTTTCGCATTGACGACCCGGATTTGCCCAACGGAGCTAAATCAACCCTGCATCTGTCAATATCAGATGCCACCGGCAACAGTGCCATATTCGAATATCTCAATGGCAACCTCGTCATCCATCACGGACGTGAGTGCCAGGTGATGACCAATTCGCCGACATATGACAAGCAGCAGACGCTCAATGACTATTGGCGACAGATAGGTGGCATGGTGATGCTTCCTGGCACCAACCGTGCATCAGACCGCTTCGTCCGCGCATCGTTCTACATTGACGCACTGCCACAGACCGCGAACTACCGCCAGGCGGTCGCCGGAGTATTCAGCGTGATGCGCAATGTATCTGTGCCTCTCGGCATCTCCGTACCTGACCAACCCAACATCGCATCCACGCGATGGCGTACCGTATCGGATCAGAAAAACCGCGTCTACTATTTCGAATCCACCCTTAGCCCTGACATTTTCTGGATAGATTTCAAAAACCTTGATTTCTCCCCTGAAAGTCACATAAAGAAACTCACCCTTACCGACGGCACAATCTATGCCGGCGACGCATCGCGCCACTTCAAGGATTCCGCACCCCTCCCCTTCCTCTTCGGCGAGTAATGCCAATAGCAATAAAATTGCAGGGACATGCCGTGGCATGTCCGCCCATCAGGCGTTGCATTTGCGATTGCTGCTGAAAGCGGACATGCCACGGCATGTCCCTACAATGCATCAGATAGTCTCTGGCTGGCTATTGGGGCTGTCATGGCTGCTTGCTGTCGGTATCGACATCAGAAAAGTCGCCAACGATGGTTTTGTCAGTCGCCGATGATGGTGGCTACGATGCGGCGCGAGCCGCCGTAGTTGCGGAACTCGCACAGGTAGATGCCCTGCCATGTGCCGAGATTGAGGCGACCATCAGTGACGGGGAGAGTGAGAGTGGAGCCTACTATGACGGATTTTACGTGGGAGGGCATATCGTCAGGACCTTCATCAGTGTGGAGATAATATGGGGCGTTTTCGGGGACAAGGCGGTCAAAAACTGCCGCGAGATCGTGGCGCACATCAGGGTCAGCATTCTCGTTGAGAGCCAATGCCGCTGATGTGTGTTTGATCAGCAAATGCAGCAGCCCCTTATGGGGCATCCGCGGTAGCTGCCGCATGATTTCCCCGGTGACGAGATGTATGCCGCGAGGCATAGGTCGCAGAGTGATTTCGGTCTGTTCTATCATATCAATGTCAGTTATAAAGTATATCACACATAGTACGCTCATGTCTGCGTCCCGTTGCGAAACTGCAACGGCGACATACCGGTCATGCGACGGAAGAAACGGCACATATACGAGTCATCGTCAAAACACAGACGCTCCGCTATCTCTTTGACGCTCAAATCCGTATCAGTCAGGCAAGTCTTTATCTCTACCGCAAGCTGCTGATCAATCAACTGTTTAGGAGATGCATCATAGATCCGACGGCACACTTTATAGAAGTATTCGGGTGTGATGTTAAGAGCATCGGCATAAAATTTCACATCGCGATGTCTCGGAAAATGCTCCGCCACAAGCAGCCAGAATCGGTTGACAATCGCACGTATGCCTGTCGGATGACCCATGGAGTGCTTTATGCCACTTTCATTGAGTTTGCTGTCAATGGCTACAAACAGATTGTACACATTGCCTCTCACCATCTGTGCCGCCATATCTTCAACCATATTGGCGAATATCCAATGTTGCTGCGTCATCCAATCTGACAAAAGAATGAATTGCTCAACTGATAGACGCAACACCGGGCAGAAATGCAGGCACACCCATAGCGACATATCTGTCAGCTTGGCATACGCCATTTCCATCATGCTGTCAGACAAAGATATATACCTCGCGCTGAAATTGCGTGACACCCTCTGTACCTGCATGAATATATCAGATGTCAGCACAAGCAGATCGCCTCGGCGCAAAGTATATCTGCGCATATCCACCGTGACCGATACCATGCCGCTGACACACATGAGCAGTACGCAACCTGTCGTCTTGACGGGGCGCCCCGAGGCAGACTTCCAATCAGTTTGCCCTACTGTATTCTCAGTATATGTGGAGTATATCATCGCTGACAAATATACTGATTTTTCATCATCTACGCCCAACGAAAGGATTGATTTGTACCATAACACGCTCCATAATCACCATGATATTCATGCCCATTCTTGCTAACTTTGCAATCGGAATTCAAACGGTGTTGCACCCAAAAAAATTCACATCAAATGTAGGGACATGCCGTGGCATGTCCGCCCATCAGGCGTTGCATTTGCGAGAGCTGCTGAAAGCTAACATGCCACGGCATGTCCCTACATGAAATACAAATCTCCCCTTTAGACTAATGGAAACATTATGACTGATAAAAGAAAACTTGACAGAGACAGACTTGACTTCGGAAACGGAAAAATCGGACAGCTGTTCCGTGCCATGTTCATTCCGACGCTTATCGCGATGATCGCCAACTCCGCGCTGACGCTCATCGATGGCATCTTCGTCGGTCAGGGCGTAGGAGCTGAGGGCATCGCTGCAGTCAATATCGTGGCTCCGATATTCATGATAGCCACTGGCATAGGGCTGATGCTCGGCATCGGCTCGTCAGTGGTCGCAAGCATCCGCCTGTCGGAGGGCAATGTCAAAGCTGCCCGCATCATCATGACGCAAGCCTTTATCGTCGGACTCCTGTTGGTCGGCATAATATGCGCCGCAAGCGTAGGATTCCCCCGTCAGATAGTCTATGCTCTCGGATGCAGCTCTCTGCTTGAAAGCCATGCCGTCAGCTACATGCTGTGGCTGATGCCTGGCTTACTGTTCCTGTTCATAGAATGCGTGGGCATGATGCTTATCCGTCTCGACGGCTCGCCCAAATACGCCATGGCGGTCCAGGTGGTCGCAGCCGTCATCAACATCGCGCTTGACTGGTATATGATATTCCCCTTGGGCTGGGGCGTCATGGGTGCCGCCTTGGCAACATCCATAGCCTGTGCATCGGGCGGCGTGATGGTGCTGGTCTATTTCATCCGTTATTCCGACAAACTGCGCTTCTATCGGCTGAAACTGTCGGTGACATCGTTGCTGCTGACCCTGCGCAACACAGGCTACATGATGCGCATAGGTTTCGCAACCCTGCTGACCGAACTTGCCATAGGCGTAATGATGCTCACCGGCAACTACATGTTCATCTCCATGCTCGGCGAAGACGGCGTGGCAGCCTATGCCATAGCATGCTACCTCTTCCCGGTGGTTTTCTCTATCAGCAATGCCGTGGCACAGTCAGCACAGCCCATCATCAGCTACAATTACGGAGCGCATCAGCCAGCACGGGTGCGACAGGCTTTGCGGATCTCCTTGCAGACAGCCGTAGCATGCGGCATCGTGATTACAGGACTGCTCATCATGGGAGCGCACACCGTAGTCAGCCTCTTCTTGCAGAGCAGTTCGCCAGCCTACGCCCTTGCCGTCGACGGACTCCCCTACTTCGCCACCTGCGCCGCATTTTTCGCCGTCAACATCGCTTTCATCGGCTACTACCAGAGCATCGAGAGACCCGGAGCCTCCACCCTCTACACCCTCCTGCGCGGCATCATCTTCCTCGTCCCCTCCTTCATCCTCCTCCCCAGCATCATCGGCATCCACGGACTCTGGCTCGCCATCCCCGCCGCCGAAGCCCTCACCTGCGCCACCATCACCCTCCTCTACCACCGCTCGCAAAACCATCATCCCGCCACGTAATCCCCGCAATCTATTGGCTTGAACCTCATATTCATAACGTGACAGAAGCTTTTTAAATCAGACAAATACAATTTTAAACCATAAATTCATAGCGTTTTACCAAAGATTTAGTAAATTTGAACTACTGATAATTCTGCATTATCAGCATTGGCAAATATGACACCTGAAGAAAAAGCACGAATTAAAATAGACCAATGGTTTGAAGATGCCGGTTGGGATGTGGTTGACCGAGACCAATATACTCCATCATCCACAGCCGTTGCCATTCGTGAAGGATTGTTGCAGAACAATCTTGAGGCTGACTATTTCCTATTTATTAATGGGAAAGCCATCGGTGTGCTTGAGGCTAAACGGAAAGAGGTCAATTTATGTGATCCTGTTGTAGCGGAACAAGCAGAAAACTATACGCGCTCTGTGCCCAATTGCTATCAGAAAATCGCCAATGTACTGCCATTAGTATATCTTTCCAATGGTGAAACAGTGCTGTTCAAGAATCAGAACAAATCAGATTCTTGTTATGATGCAATCAATAGGATTCATACGCCAAAAGAGATTGTGAGAATGCTCGGAATTGAGGATTTCTATGCAGGGCTTCCCACACTGAGGAAACGAGGTCTCAGAGATTGCCAGTATGAGGCTATAACAGAACTTGAAAAATCTTTCAGAACTAATCAAAACCGTGCATTGATGGTTTTGGCGACAGGGGCAGGCAAGACTTACACTGCTGTGACAGCAGCTTACCGCTTTCTCAACTACACGCCGATGCGCCGTGTACTTTTTCTCGTTGACCGCAATAATCTTGGCCGTCAGGCGGAGAGTGAGTTCGGCACATACAGACTGACTGAGACCGGAGACCCATTTAACACGATATATGGGGTTGAACGTCTGAAATCTGCCACCATTCCGGCTGATGCCAATGTTGTCATATCCACTATTCAAAGGCTTTTCGCATTTCTCAAAGGAGAGCCTATCACAAGTGATAATGAGGACGATGAAAATAGTGTTACGACAGGAGATGTAGTCTTACCACCCAATCCTAAATTGCCACCCGATTATTTCGACCTCATAATAATCGACGAGTGCCACCGCTCCATATATGGTGACTGGAAGAAGGTTCTTGAGTATTTCAATAAAGCCAAATTGATAGGTCTTACAGCAACTCCCGTCCCGGAAACAATGGCTTTCTTCAACAATAACCGAGTAGTCAACTATACTCTCGAAAAGTCAATCGTGGATGGTGTCAATGTCGGATGCCGGGTATATCGCATCAAGACCAAAGAAACTGAGGAAGGCGGCGCAATCCGTGTGGGTGACAAACTGAAACAAGTCACCCGATATACAGGCAAAGTTGAGACCATAAGCAGTAAAGAAACACTGAACTATACGAAGGAGGAATTAAATCGTTCCATCATAAATCCTGCTCAGATAAAACTGATTCTCCAGACATACAAAGATGCTGTATATTCGGAAATGTTTATCGAACCGCAGCGTGAGCCGAACTTCGATTATCTTCCCAAGACATTGATCTTTGCTCTCAACGAGGCTCACGCAAATAATATCGTCAAGATTGCCAAGGAAGTTTTCGGCAAAGAAGATGACGACAAATTTGTGCAGAAAATCACATATTCCGCCGGAGACAGCGATACCCTTATCCGCTCATTCCGCAACGATAAGGATTTCCGCATAGCCGTGACATGTACTCTCGTTGCTACGGGCACAGATGTCAAGCCGCTTGAGGTGTTGATTTTCATGCGAGATGTCCGCAGCGAACCGTTGTATATACAGATGAAAGGGCGTGGCACACGCACTATCGGCGATGATATTCTCCGAAATGTGACGCCCAATGCTTTCAGCAAAGACTGTTTTTTTCTTGTGGATGCTGTTGGCGTGACTGAATCTAATAAGGCAGTTCCCGCGCCGGGCGACGACCAAGGATCTGTCGAGACCATCACCTTGAAGCAACTGCTTGAATGGATGACTCACGGGAAATTGCCTGACAATTATTTCAGATTGCTTGCAAGTCGATTGGCCCGCATATCAACCAAATGTACAAAGGAGCAAAAGAACGAGTTTGCTGAGAAAACTCACGGTACCTCCATGCAAGAACTCTCCGAGCGCATATTCAAGGCGCTCGACCCGGAAACGACACCGCAGCTTCCCCCTTATCGCGACATCAATGACACGAACGCCGAACGCAAAGGACTTTTTGCGCCATTGGCACTTCATCCCGATGCGAGAGAGTATCTGTTGATACTCAATGCCGGATTCATCAAGACAATTATTACAGGCGAGGACTCACTCATATCCAAAGGATTCTCCATTGAAGAGGCTCGAGAAACAACATCGGCATTTGCAGAATATTGCAAGCATCATGCCGACGGGATTGAGGCTCTGAGAATCCTGTACAATAACACTGGTGAACCGCTCACTTACCCCATGCTCAAAAATTTGGAGATGAAACTGAGAATAGCAAATGCCAAGTTCAATATATCCCAACTTTGGAACAGTTATTCGCTCCTCAACCGGGAGAAAGTTGCTATCCGTTCGACAACTGGGGAGAAAGAGGCGGTCACCAATATCATTCAGCTTGTGAGATTTGCTCTCGGTCAGATTGAACGGCTTGACACTATATATTCTACTGCCAACCAATACTTCAACCTTTGGTATGGGCAGCTACAACGCACTATTACCGACAAGCAGATCGAAGTGCTCCGGAATGTGGTCAGCTACATAGCATCCAACGGCTCAGTGACTATAAAGGACATACGGGAGGATGACAAATCACAGGCGATGAAACTGATTAAAACTTTCGGCTCTCTCAAAGATGCTGATGCAGCTCTTCTCTCGTTGGCAGGATTTATTATTTACCATAGAAACGTAGCGTAGCGATGGCTAAACTAAATACTGAACAGACTATAACAAAGAAAGTGTGGACTCTCGCCACAACCCTGTCGGGTCAAGGTGTAGGATTTACCGACTATATCACCCAGCTCACCTACCTTCTCTTTCTGAAGATGGACTCCGAGAATGAATTACTTGGTGAAGAATCGGCAATTCCCGAAGGATACCGTTGGGAAAACCTTATCAAACTTGACGGAACTGACCTCCTTAAACAATATGAGGACACTCTCGATCATCTCAGTCGTCAAGACAATCTCATTGGCACCATCTTTACCAAAGCTCAGAACAAGATTGACAAGCCAGTCTATCTGAAGAAAGTCATTTCGATGATTGACGAGGAGGAATGGTTACTTGAAGGAGATGTGAAAGGTGCGATTTACGAGAGTATTCTTGAACGCAACGGACAGGATAAGAAAAGCGGTGCTGGACAGTATTTCACGCCTCGACCTCTTATCAAGGCTATGGTAGATTGCCTCCGCCCCCGCATTGATGAGACAGTATGCGACCCGGCATGTGGGACAGGCGGCTTCCTGCTCGCAGCGTTCGACTATATGAAGAATCAGAGTCAGGACAAAGCCAAACGTGATTTCTTACGTAATGAGGCTTTGAGCGGAACTGATAATACGGCATTGGTAGTCACTCTCGCTTCTATGAATCTGTATCTGCATGGTATAGGCACAGACCGCAGCCCTGTTGTCTGTGCGGATTCTTTGGAAAAGCAGCCCGAAAAACTGGTGGATGTGATACTCGCCAATCCGCCTTTCGGCACACGCCCTGCCGGATCGGTCGAGATTCAGCGTGACGACTTCATCACCGAAACAAAGAACAACCAGCTCAACTTCCTTCAGCACATAATGATGTCGCTCCGCAACGGAGGTCGTGCCGCAGTCGTACTTCCTGACAATGTCCTGTTTGAGGGTTCTGGCGAGATAATCCGTCGCAAACTGCTTACGGATTTCAACCTCCACACCATCCTTCGGCTACCCACTGGCATTTTCTATGCGCAGGGAGTCAAAGCCAATGTACTGTTCTTTACCAAGGGAGAACCGACAAAAGATGTCTGGTATTACGATTATCGTACAGGTGTGAAACATACTCTCGCAAACAACAAACTTGAACGCCGTCACCTTGACGATTTCGTAAGATGCTACTCCTCAGAAAATTTATCACTCCGTGAGGAAACATATAAAGCTGACACCGAGCCTAATGGTCGTTGGCGCAAATATCCAGCAGAAGAACTACTCAAACGTGACAAGACCTCGCTTGACATCACATGGATGAAAATCGAGGACACCGATGACCGCACCCTCACCGAACTAATGGCTGATATTGAAGATAGGAGTAATAAAATAGCCTTAGCAGTTGCCCAATTAAAAGAACTATTTGCAGAACTCAATCTTAACGAAGTTAACAAATAAGTCATGGGAAAAACAGTAACTACATACCTTGTGGACGGAGATCCTAAGGGAACACGTTATGCCTTTATCAGCAATAAAATATGCCAAATGTTTGTCGTTCCTCGATCAAATCTTGATTATCTCGACAAACAAAAGAAACTACACAAACCTGCATTTTATATCCTTATTGGTGAAGATGAAATGGCAAAACCGCAGGCTTACATAGGTGAGACTGAAAATTTCAAGGAGCGGGTAAAAGACCATGACCAGAAGAAAACATTTTGGCAAAAGGCTCTGATATTCGTTTCAAAAGATGCGGATATGACCAAAACCGATGTGCAGTATCTGGAATACCTTGCTGTGCAACAGGCAAAGAAAACCAATCGCTATAGTATTCAAGAAAATAAGCAAATTCCAAAAGAGCCGAATCTTCCGGAATATCAAAAAGATGCTATGGACGAATTTTTTGAGGATATAAAGTTCTTGACTTCCTTCATCGGTATCAACATATTTGAAACTGCTCCTATTAATCAACTTCCAGTATTCCAGTTTAAGCGTAGAGGAGCAGATGCAAGAGGAATATACGACGGTAACGGCTTTACCGTATTGCGGGATAGCATATTATCAAAAGACACTGTCAATTCTTGCCATACTATAGAAAAGCGAGAAATGATTATTAAGGATTACTCTCATATAAATGAGACTGGTAATCCAGTTTTGACATCCGATATATCTTTCTCAAGTCCAAGTACAGCAGCGAGCATTTGTGGAGGATGCAGCTCCAATGGATGGGTTGACTGGAAAAACGACAAGGGTCAGACCCTTGACGAGATTTATCGTAATAAGTAACGATTATGGATACTAAGAAACTGCGCCAACGCATACTCGACCTCGCCATCCGTGGTAAACTCGTGCCGCAAGATCCGACAGACGAACCAGCCACAGTTCTTCTCGACCGCATCCGCTCCGAGAAAGAACGCCTAATCGCCGAAGGCAAAATCAAACGACCCAAAGCACAAAAAAACGCTTCTGATACGCCCCATTATCACGACTTCACTCCACCGTTCGCCATCCCATCCACTTGGG
>CAMQYL010000043.1:0-17937 GCA_947039275.1 uncultured Bacteroidales bacterium
CAGTTATATGGATTTGTTAAAATTTTCCCCGGACAGCTGTGCGGCGTGCCGCGTCATCGTTCCAGACGATGCGCAGTGCGTTTGATGACGCGGCACGCCGCGTCCCTACAAGAAGGTAAAGGCATTATGATGCCACGCAACGCAGCATCTAAGCATCCATCAGAGCAACGTCCACGGCTTTGAGGACTTGCGGAAGCAGGGCTACATCTCCGTTGTTGTCTATCGCGATGGTATGGGGATGTACATGCACCGGAGTATATGCATCCTGAGACGCGATGCGGGCTTTGACTTCTGCCTCCGACAGATTGTTGCGCATCATGACTCTCGCTATGCGCACTGACTCCGAGGCTGAGACTTCCCACACCTCATCTACCATGGAATCCATACCGCTCTGATAGAGGATGGCAGTCTCGACAAACAGCATCCCATCATCTGCATGCCTGTGACACCAATCCCTGAAATCTTCTCTGACAGCTCCATGCACTATCCTGTTGAGCGTCTCAAGAGCAGTAGCGTCGTTGAACACCAGACCCGAAAGGCATTGGCGGACTATCTCATTATCTTGCGTTATACAGCTGTCGGATATTTCAGATGCTATGCGTCTCTTTATCTCATCAGAGGTATCCATCAGACGACGTGCACGGCTGTCACAATCATATACACGCCAACCCATCACTGATACCATCCGTGACACGACACTTTTTCCCGAACCTATACCTCCGCTTATCGCTATTATACGCATCCTCTAAGAAATCGTTCCCTTTAATCAGCTCTTTCTATGATATACTCCACACTATCAGGCGTAACAGTCACACCTGAGAAAAACGGCGGGACAGCCCCGATACGCACAGGTATCTTCTTCGTGACCACATTCACGTCATCATAGTCCACATAAGCTCTCAGAGGATAATCCTTGTTGTAGACACCCATGGGCACGAGATATGTAAATGTCACTTTTGAAGGGAACGTTATAAGCGATGTATGTGGTGGGAGACCGACCACATCCACCGTGGCTTGACGACGCTTGGATATGAGCGGCTCAACCGGGATAGTTACCTCGACAGTCGATGGTACCACCTTGGCATCTGCCATTGACCGTACCGCCACAGTCACCTGCGTCGTATCTTTTATACCTGACATGGCTACAGGCTCAGTCACCACATATTTCATATCCGATGGAAGTGCGGTGGTAGAATACACGGTCACTGAGTCGGTGCTTGCTGTCACAGGTCCGCTCAAAGTGTACTGCAGATCCGGCTTGATATCAGCCACGACATGCAGTGGCAGTCTGACACCCGGATTAGTCGTATATGCCACCCCTAAAGTGTCAGGCTTGATGGTATTGATGACAACTCCGTTGCCGAAGTAATCTCTAAGCCGTGCATCCAGACGGATACGTGACACGGAGAGCCGTTCCCTTTTAGTCGCATAGTCTCTGAACTTCAGTGTCAGCTTTGGCATCGCGCCCCACTCATATCTGATAAGCTGGGCACCCTTACCCCTGACCGACACATTGATTGATGCCGGCACATTGCCCAGGATATGCACACTGTCAGGCACCTCGGCAATCTCTATCGGCACCTCATAGTCTTTAGTTATCTCCGAGTCAAGCGACAGAAGCACCCAGAACACAAACGCTATCAGTACAAACAAAAGATACATCAGCACGTCCTTCCCTTTGGAAGAACGTGCCGCTGTGGTCAACGAGGCTCGCGCCTGTCTTATCTTGTCGTATATAGGATTGTTTGATGCCATGTAATGTTCACGTCAGGCACCATCGCATGTGGCGTGGGATTATTTTTTCTCCTCGGGGTTGCTGCCGGTGGCTTCGATATCAAGAGCCGAAGGATACACTGAACCTTTGTCGACACGCAGAGAGAAACCCTTGTCCACCTCGAGCACGATATAGGTATCCTTGATGTCCTTCACTTTGCCGTAGATGCCGCCAGCCGAGATGACCTGGTCACCCTTCTGGATGCCTTCGCGGAATTTGCGTATCTCCTTCTGCTTCTTCTGCTGCGGACGGATCATGAAGAAATAAAACACCACAATCAAGCCCACAATCATGAGCATGTTCATCATACCTGAACTTGAGGCTGCGCCATCGAGGGTTATAAGATTGAAAAGCATAGTTACAATAAAGAAAAGTAAAATTGATGAGTTTCAGTTATTATTCTATCGTTCACAAAGGTAAGGAAACTATCCTGAGGGGCTGAAATAATAATTGTTAAAATTTTCAATTATCACGCATCAGCCTACCCTCTTCCTTGAGGTGATTGATAATCGAATAAAGCACACCGTTGATAAATTTGCCGCTTCGCGGAGTGCTGTAGCTGTTGGCTATCTCTATATACTCGTTGAGAGTAACCGGTATGGGTATCTGCGGATAGTTGAGCATCTCGGCTATGGCAACCGACATGATGATGACATCCATGAATGCCAGTCGTTCGGAGTCCCATGCCTGGTTGTCGACATAATGGTCAACCATCGTGCGGTATTCGTCGTAGTTCTCCACGACATTGACAAACAGGTCTGCGCCGAAACGCGCGTCCTCATCGTCCTTATACTGCGGAAGTACGGGATCCTTAGACGGTGCGGACGCAAACTTGCGGAGTGTCTTTAGCGCGAAAGTGCCCATTATCTCAAGGTCATCGTTCCAATAGACCGACTTGGATTCCAGCACCTCGGCGAGTTCATCATCAGGAAGTATGATTGACTTCATGACCTGACGCCAAAAGTCGCAGTCGTCACTAAGAGTGGGAGCCGCCAGCTCCAGATACTTCTGATACTCCTCCGATTCGAGGATGCGCTTAAGCAGATGCGAGAGCAGGTCAGTATCGTCAGTCCACTCTCCAGGATGAGCCTCGGCGTATTCCTTGATGGATTCGTTGTCAGCAAGGAGCTTCACCAGACGGTTGTCTATGAGACGAGTATCAGGATTGAGATCCTGGCTGGTGGGTAGATACTTGTTACGTGCATTGTCAAGCTGGAGGTCATAGCAGCGGGTAATCTCCACGGGAAGAGTCAGTAGTGCATGATAGAGCTGGTAAGCCTTGTCAAGCGAACGGTCGAGTGCATTACGCGCTTCGGCGAAGCCGGAGTGTTCACCGTCAAACTCTTCCAATGTCTTTATAAGGTTCTCGATACCCAGTTCCAGACCATTGAGAGTAAACTCCTCGCTTCGGCGCGCTCCTTCCTGAAATGCCGCACTCTTCTCTATCACAGTCTTGAACATGACCGTCCAGAACTGCACATCCTCCTTGATGCCTCGGTTACGGGCACGGAGATACTTTTTGTACAAATCGGAAGATATTACAGCATTATATATGGCTGAAAGACCTGCGTCAAAATTTCCGACTGTCGAGGTGCCACGGTTGATAATAGTACGGATATCATCGTTGGCAGCAAGAGCCCGGATGATGCCTGACTGGTTGAGACGCGGATTGACAGGGATGGAGAGCTTTACCTGGTCAGGGGAGACGCGATAGCCCGAAAGCTCCAGCATCAACAGGAGCGAATCGATATAGACTGAGTATGCAAACGATTGATCCTTAGTAGGATTAGCAGGTGCGGGCTGGATTTTAAACTGATTGCGTGTCAACAGATAGGAATACAGCATCTGTACGACCTTCATGCGGATAAGGACTCGATTAATCATATCTCTATACGTTTATCTATATCAATGTTCTAAATACTAAGGAATATGTGCAGACCTGGCTTACCATGTAGGGACATGCCGTGGCATGTCCGCCTTGAATCAGGGGATGCATCGTCACGGAAGCGGACATGCCACGGCATGTCCCTACAACACGGCTGATGCACCCGTTTCAAGCCGAAAAATCCGACTGCAAAGTTATGAAATTTTACGCAATCTGACACACTGACTGCGCATCATATCGTCAGAAATTTGCAAAATAGTCAGTCCACACCACTTCGGGCGACAGTCCGAGCTTAGCGCGCAGACGCTGACGGTGTTTTTTGACTGATTCTGGACGTATCAGCAGAAGCCGTGCTATATGCTTCGTGTCAAGCCCCATACTGAGCAGACAGCACAATCTGACATCACCCTGCGTCAGCACCGGATATGCCTCGCGAAGCTTCTCTACAAAACCCGGACGCATCTCTGTAAATACTGCAGAGAACCTCTCCCAGTCATCTTCACCTGACAGCTGTGCCTTAAGTTTGACCTTGATGCGGTCAGCATGCGACTGCACCTCGGTATGTTCCGATGATATATTGCCAAGGTCGGTCAATACATTGCTCAGAGTCTGCTCGTTTTCGACCGCGCGGAGCTGTGCCACAGTCAGACGCCGCTTCGTGTTTTCGAGATCATCATGCAGTCGCGCTTTAGTCTCCAGATGACGTCTGCGCAAGCGTATAAACAAAATCACGCCCACTGTCAGAAACAGCACTACCAACACTCCTACCGTCAGCCATAATGTCCTGACATGTTCCTCTTGCGTCTTTACAGTAGTATATTTGCTGAAATCACGCATCTGACGCTGCGTATTCATTCGTGCCATCTTGGTGGCTTCTTCATAAGCAGCCGCCTTGGTCTGCATCTCCGCAAACCTGTGGCTGAGCGCATCATACCGCTGGGTCATGCCTGTCTCTTTATAATACGGCAGCAATGCTTTGATGGTCTCGATGACCATCGGTGACTCATCATCAAGATATCCCTCCAATTCAGCCGCATAGCGTGCCGCAGTGTCGCGCTCGCCACATTTGAGTGCATGGCTGAGTTTCTGCCCGTAGTACACCTTGACAGCGTCATGGTCTCCCACCATCCCAGCCATATACATTCCGGCAGTATCCAGATCGGCAGCATCGCCACGGAGACGGTAGAGGTCGCTGTAGACCAGCACAGAGAGCGGCGGAGACATCTGCATCAGCTCCTTCTCTGAGCGTAGGCTGTCAATCTTTGCCACATAGCGCGGATTATTCCCATCGCCGCGTTCAAGTGCTATTATATTGAAGCGCATGATGTTTTTGAGATTGTGCATTGTATCCGGCACCCATTTGAGTATCTCGCTGAAACACTCGAGTATCGTTGAATCGTCCCACACATACTCATAGGCATTGTTGAGTTCCCATAGAGTCTCCACGACCACCATGCTGTCACGCACCTCTATGAAATTTGGCAAGACACTGAAATATGTAGCTGTTTTGGATGACAGATCGGGATCCAGCACAGCCCTTTGAAGCAGCAGTCGTGAATAGAGGTAAGGAGACTGAGCAGAGTCTACCATCCACAGAGCTTTCTTTATGACATCCATAGCCGCCTCTTGATTCTCATCAATCTCATAAAGATGGCTCTTGACAAACAGCCCCGCCGCCATGGCGTTGGCTCCATCGCAGCGTGATGCCATGGAGTCGACTGACCCTAATGCTGACCTGACCTCGGCATCGTCCCACGGAGCTATCATCTCCAGGCTGTCTACACGATCAAGCATCACGTCCAGGCTATCATAGCCTGTCCCCCACGGTTTGGCTCCATGTTGTCCCCCATGCGAGCAACCGCTCAGAGAGGCTACACAGAGACTACCATACAATATTTTTGTCAAAAAAGATGTGATAGGTTTCATGCATGCAAAGGTATCCCCTTCCCCCTTAATTCGCAACATCCAGCAAGGGTTGTCCCCCTGTTTTACCCCTTGATTTTGCCATATATCCGTATGTTCGGTAGTAATTTTGCTTCACAAACAATTGAAAAATCTCTCAAGGCACTTTCCACTCCAGAGTGATGTGACCATACCTTAAATCTAAGAAGAAGCCCCTGCCGTTGTTGACGGCAGGGGCTTGTTACTACACTTAGGCTTCTGATTATTTCTTCTTGAAGTGGGGAGCTACGAGATACCAGACGATGGCTGCGAGGACTGCACCTGCGAGAGGACCGACTACCATGATCCAGAAGTCACCCCAGGCATTGGGCGAAAACAGAGCCGGACCAAACGAACGGGCGGGATTGACCGAACAATTGTCTACGGGGATACCAACGATGTTGACCAGACCGAGACCTACACCGATAGCCAGACCCGCAAGATTGCTGACACCGAACTTGCTTGTGGCACCGAGCACGATGAACACAAAGAAGAATGTCAGAAGTATCTCGACAAGCAGAGCGAGAGCCGGGGTGGCACCGGGCTGGAGCACATTGGCAGCGAGACTGTTGCCGCTGGCAGCTGTGATGCCTCCGAAATTAAAACCTGCGCCAAGCTGGAAGAGCCAGTAAAGCAGGAGCCCACCGATGGCAGCACCGATAAACTGTGCGACCCAGTAACTTATCAGATCCTTGGCTGTGAAGTCCTTATTAGTGAGGAACACACCGAGTGATACTGCCGGATTGACATGGCAGCCTGATATGCCGCCTATGGCATAGCACAGACAGATGAGCACCAGACCGAAGCACAAGCCGATGCCGAGAGTAGAGATGGAAGGACCCGCCAATACCGCGCTGCCGCAAGCCAACAAGACAAGGAACATAGTGCCGACAAGTTCGGCTACAAATTTTTTCATAGATAGAAAACGTTTAAGTGAATATGTTGAAATTAATAATATATGGTATCCGTGATATTTTTTAGAAACACAAATATACTGCATTTCTCCCATAAAACAACTAATTTTGCAAAATGGATTTCAAGCTTCAAGCAACAGACACCAACGGAGCTGCCCGCGCCGGACTGATAACCACAGACCACGGACAGATCGAAACCCCTATATTCATGCCCGTAGGCACTGTAGGCTCGGTCAAAGGCGTGCACATGCGCGAGCTTCGCGATGACATAAAAGCCCAGATCATCCTCGGCAATACATACCACCTGTATCTGCGTCCTGGCACCGAGATACTGCGCCAAGCCGGAGGATTGCACAAATTCAACGGCTGGGACCGCCCCATACTGACCGACAGCGGGGGCTTCCAAGTGTTCTCGCTCGCCGCCAACCGCAAGCTCAAAGAAGAGGGCGCATATTTCCGCTCCCACATCGATGGATCGAAGCACCTCTTCACCCCCGAGGGGGTGGTAGACATCCAGCGCACCATCGGAGCAGACATCATGATGGCTCTTGACGAATGTCCTCCCGGCACATCCGACTATTCATACGCCCGCAAATCTCTCGACCTGACACTCCGCTGGCTGCGCCGCGGATGGGACCGCTACACCTCCACCGAGGGTCTGTATGGTTACCGTCAGGCATATTTCCCCATAGTCCAGGGATGTACTTATCCCGACCTCAGGCGAGAATCAGCAAAATTCGTGGCTGACCTCGGAGCTGACGGCAACGCCATAGGCGGACTGGCTGTCGGAGAGCCGGCAGAGGTGATGTATGACATGATAGAGGTGGTCAACGAAATCCTCCCCACTGACCGTCCGCGCTATCTGATGGGGGTTGGCACACCTGCCAACATCCTTGAGGCTATAGACCGCGGTGTAGACATGATGGACTGCGTGATGCCCACGCGCAATGGGCGCAACGGCATGCTTTTCACACCCGACGGCATCATGAACATGCGCAACAAGAAATGGGCAGACGACTTCTCACCCATTGACGAGACAAGCGAATGCTTCGTTGACCAGGTATATTCCAAAGCATATCTTCGCCACCTGTTCATAGCGCAGGAACTGCTTGCCATGCAGATCGCATCCATCCACAATCTCGCCTTCTACCTGTGGCTCGTCCGCGAAGCCCGCAAGCACATCATCGCCGGCGATTTCAAGCCGTGGAAGACCGAGATGGTGGAGCGCGTCACCCGAAGACTGTAACTTACACATAAAATCCTACCTATCTTTTAAGCAATGTTCAAGATCCTTGACGGATACATCATACGCAAGTTTCTCGGCACATACGTCTTCGCGATTATCCTGATACTCGCGATTACCATCATGTTTGACATCAACGAGAAGCTCGACGCATTCCTAAAAGCTCCTCTCAAAGCCACAGTCTTTGACTATTTCGTCAACTTCCTCCCCTACTTCGCCAACCAGTTCAGTCCGCTGTTTACATTTATCGCGGTCATCTTCTTCACCTCCAAGCTGGCTGACAACAGCGAAATCATCGCCATGCTCTCATCGGGCATGTCATACCGCCGCTTCATGCGCCCCTATCTCGTGTCGGCAACAGTCATCGCCCTAGCCACATATCTGCTGAGCGCATACATAATACCTCCAGCCAACGTCAAACGCATAGAATACACCAACACCTATGTGAAAAACAAGCGTGTGGACTATGGCACAAATATCCAGATGAAAGTAGCCGACGGTGAGATAGCATACATGTCGCGCTACGATGCGTTGACCAAGACAGGATACAAGTTCTCGCTTGAAAAATTTGACAAGAAGAAACTCGTGTCACGCCTGACTGCCCAACAGATTCGCTGGGACACCCTCTACAACTGGCAGGTACGAGACTACATGATACGCGATTTCAGCGGCACACGCGAGACGATACACCGCGGCACGATGCTCGACACTGTGATCCCATTTGAGCCGCGCGACTTCCTCATAGCCAAAAACGACCATGAGACCATGTCGACACCCGACTTGCAGGAATACATCAAGCGTCAGAAAGAGCGCGGATTCGCCAATATCAAGAGTTTCGAGATCGAAAACCACCGCCGCTACGCCATGTGTGCCGCCGCGTTTATCCTGACTGTCATAGGCATGTCGCTCTCGTCACGCAAGGTCAAGGGCGGCATGGGACTCAACATCGGCATCGGTCTGGTGCTGAGCTTCAGCTACATTCTCTTCATGACCGTCACCTCCACCTTCGCCGTCAGCGGCTTGACATCCCCATTCGTGGCAATGTGGATCCCCAACGTCCTCTACCTCATCATCGCCTGCCTCCTCTACCGCAAAGCCTCCCGCGCCGCATAAAATATCTACAGGTTGATGTTATGTTTGTGAGCAGTATCGCGTATATAATATGACATACAATTTTAATCATCACATATCATGCATATAATATACAAGCTCTGCACAATCTTTTCACTTCTATCGCTATCCCCGATTGCCATTCACGCGAGAACCGTAACAGGCAGAGTGTTGTCAGACACCGATTCCACTGCCCTTGCAGGGGTGCCATGCCGTCTTAACGAGGCTACCAGACTTGTGACAGGAGGTATCACTGATAAGGATGGGCTCTTTAGGCTGGAAACAAACGCCACAACAAATCTCACACTTGACATAGCATATACAGGATATAACCACACGGAAATACATATCCCATCCGGGACCAAGGACATCAGCCTCGGCGACATATATCTCAGCGAGGGACTGAACCTCGACGAAGTGACAGTCACAGGACAATCCACCACAGACTCACGTGGCCGCACCATCATATATCCTGAAACAACGGATGTCAAAGCATCTGCCACCTCCATCAGCCTATTTCAGAAACTTCCATTGGCTGGGCTTGAAGCCAATCCCATCAACCGCACACTCACTGTCGACGGCGGCACACCGATGATATTGATCAACGGAGTACCATCCACGATGGACGATTTCAACGCCCTGATGCCCAAAGACATAGCCAAGATAGAATTTTCACGGATTACCCCGCCTCGCTATGCCGACAAGGGCAACTCCGGACTCATCAGCATCACCCTCAAGAAGCGTACTGATGGCGGACAAGTGTATCTATGGGCACGTAGTGCGGTCACTACGGCATTTGTCGATGCCAACCTGCGAGCATCATATCACCAAGGACCATCACAATTCACTCTGTCATATAATCCCTCATGGCGTAATTACCAGGAAGTCTACGACCATACCTATGAGTCCTATATAGGCAAGGATTTCCGCGTGGATCTGGTGGAAGATGACCGCAATCCTTTCAACTACCACACCCATCAGATGCAGGCGAAATATGACTACAGCCCTGACACATCCACACTCCTCTCAGTCACATTCCGTACCACACCATCCTATAATAAATCACGGTACATAGGCACCACATACGACTCTTATCTCGGAGAATACGACGTGAACAGGCACACCTCAAGCAGTGATTTCTCGCCTTCGCTTGACCTGTTTTTCCGAAAAGATTTCAACGAGAAAAATTCTATCGAGGCACAGGTAGTAGGCACGCTCAGCAACACCGACTACCGCCGTGACAACCAGTACACTTATACAGACGGCAACACGAGCGACTATCTGATGGATGTTGACAGCCGCCGCCACTCGCTCATATCAGAAATCAGTTACAATCATGATTTCAGCGACAAGACTTCACTGTCAAGCGGATTTCAGAATACACTGTCACGCAGCACCAACACCTATCTGACATCGGACTACAAACCTGTACTGACCGAAAACAACAATTATATCTATGCACGCCTCGGACAGCAAATCGGCAAGGTGTATCTTTCACTATCTACAGGTCTGAAAATGTTCTGGATCAACAACGACCTCAACCGACGACATTTCATACGCAACCGCACACAAGCACAGCTGTCATGGAACGCCGGTTCACGCTGGAGCATCCAGGCAGCTTTTGTCTACGGTCCGGTGATTCCTTCCCTCTCCCAGCTGACCGATTATCCCCAGCAAGTATCTCCATATCTGGTGTCTAACGGCAATCCAGAACTTAAAGTGACTGACAGCTTCGTCTATCAACTGATGCCGAGCTACCGGTTCAAGAAATTCTCGACCTCGCTGCTCCTCTCCTACCGCCATGCATCAAACGCTGTAATAGGCGACATGACATATCTTGGCGACAACCTTTTCCTGTCACAATCAGTCAACGCACGGCGTAGTCGAGTATTCGAGTCAAATCTCAACATGAAGCTCAATGACATATACGGATTTGGAGCTAACGTAAATCTCGGCGTCTCACACTATTGCTGCACAGGTGCCGACTGGTCCAACAATCTGACTTCGTTTGATGCAAGTTTCTCAATATGGTGGAACAATGGGCCATATACTATCTCATACTGGCGCAAGATTCCCGGCAAGTACCTGAGCGGGCACTACGTGATGAAGGATGAAAACGGTGATGCCCTAAGCTTTGAGTTCAATCCAGACAAGCACTGGACATTAGGTGTCGGCTGGATGTATATGTTCACCCCCAAGGGTACACAGTATCCGACATGGAGCTATTCAGAGGTCAATCCGGCATATCGCGAGCGTTACATCAAGAACAACGGCA
This sequence comes from uncultured Bacteroidales bacterium, assembly GCA_947039275.1. Taxonomy (GTDB): domain Bacteria; phylum Bacteroidota; class Bacteroidia; order Bacteroidales; family Muribaculaceae; genus Amulumruptor. The sequence goes on from CAMQYL010000043.1 coordinate 11,143, forward strand.
ACATGGTAGTGCTATCTGTGAGCTACAATGCTGACTTCGGAGCTATATTCCGCTCGGCGAAGCGCAACCTTAACAATTCCGACACAGGGTCTTCGCTTCTGCGCCTGTAATCATATGACTGATATTTTCGCATGCTTCGGCTGCAATGGAGGTCTAATTTTGTGAGAAAATCACAAAATTAGACTTGACCATGACTACCTCATCTATCACCCTGCGCCGTAAATCCACTTGGACGCGCCCTGTATCGCGTAAATTCTACCAGTACATCCGACAGCAGATAATGGCGACGGTCGCCGTGTCGCCTGGCTTGGATCAGAGATATCTGCTTGAGCTGTTTGACTACTATCTCGAACACGGCAAGCTGCGCGATGACACTTATAACATAGCCTGCATCATCTTCTCGCTCATAACTCCCCAGATTGACAAAGCCATAGTCCGCTCACGCCGTGCCCGCGAAGCCGCCATGCGCCGCCGAGAATCCTCTCAACCGACAGAATCACCCGAGCCAACCCAACCAACCGAAGCAGCCCAGCCACAATCCGAAAAACGCATCCAACGCCGCCAGGAAGCCATCGAACGCCGCCATCTCAAACACCAGAAACGCCTCGCCCGCCGCCAACACTCCGCCGCTCAAGATTGTAGGGACATGCCGTGGCATGTCCGCCCAGCAGACATGACGTAACCGCCTGCATGCATGATGCAACTGCTCGTGGATGCGGACATGCCACGGCATGTCCCTACACCCTTGCAAATGCTCATTACAAAAATAAGCATCGCCCAGGCGGCGCGAGGGCTGCATGGGCGATGGCTTTGGTATGGTCGGAACCTGAGGATGGGTCAGGCTTGGTGACGCTTGGGGGTGTCGGTGCGACTGTTGAGTGATGTGCGGATGGTGTCGAATATGGAGTCGACAGAACCGAGACCGTGGATGGCGTGGTAGTTGCCTTGCTGCTGGTAAAAGTCGCGCAGGGGGCTGGTCTGGGAGTGGTAGACCTTGAGACGCTGGTTGATGGTGTCGAGATTGTCATCGCTGCGTCCGCTTTCCTTGCCACGGTTGAGGAGTCGTGTGACAAGTTCGTCATCGGGGACTTCAAGACCCACTACAGCATGGAGTTTAGAGCCGCGCTTCTCAAGCATCTCGTTGAGGGCGTGAGCCTGCGGGATTGTACGGGGGAAACCGTCAAAGATCACGCCGTCTTTAGCCTCAGGATTGCTGTCAAGGACATCTGCGAGGATGTCGATCATCAGAGAATCAGGGATAAGATTGCCCTTGGAAATGTAGCTGTCAGCCACCTTACCAAGCTCGGTACCCTTGGAAATGTGTTCACGAAGCACATCACCGGTCGAAATATGGAACAGTCCGTATTCATCGATGAGCTTTGCGCTCTGCGTACCTTTACCACTGCCGGGAGCACCAAAAATTACCAGATTGTACATGAGTAGATTATATTTTATTGGAAACTTATTATCTGTTCTTTTTTACCTCAGAGAAGGGGGAGCAGTCACAGTCTGCCATCACGGTCAGACCGTCAGAAATTCACGCCTCGTCGTCATGATGCTCGCTGAGCACCCAGATGTCACGCAGATTGCGACCGAGACCGTCAAGGTCAAGTCCGAAACCGATGATGAAAGCCGAAGGGATTGTGAATCCCACATAGTCAGGCTTGACATCCTGACGCACGGACTCAGGCTTATAGAGAAGCGATGCGAGGCTTATGCTCTTAGGGTTGCGGGCTTCGAGATCCTTGACCAGCTTAGCCATAGTATTGCCAGTGTCGATGATATCTTCCACCACTATGACCCTGCGGCCAGCGATGTCTTCGGTCAGACCCGCTATCTCCTTGACTTTGCCGCTTGTCGATGTACCTTCGTAACTTTTAAGCCTGATAAACGTTATTTCAGCATCGATGTCGAGGTCTCTGAAAAGGTCGGCGGCAAACGGAAATGCGCCATTGAGCACGCATATCAGCAGAGGGATGTCATCCTTGAAATCATCTGACATCTGGGCTGCAAGTTCTTTGATTCGCGCAGATATGCGGTCACGTTCGATATAGGGCTCGAATGTCAGACCTTTGTAAGTGACACGTTTCATCGGGCTTCGGTTGTTAATGTAAAAGGAGGTTATACGGGTTGATGACAGTAGCTTTTTACTGCTGCAAAATTACAAAAAAAAATGTACCTTTGCAGACTGACAGATGAAAATATTTATATGAAAATTTTCAATAACGAAGATATACGCGCCATTGACCGTGCCACGATTGAAAACGAGGGTGTTTCCTCGCTCCAACTGATTGACCGGGTAGCAGATGGCGTGGCAGCGGAAATAATGCGCCGCTGGCGTCCGACCAAGCCTACCGCCATATTTGCCGGACCAGGCAACAACGGCGCGGATGCCCTCGCTGTGGCGTATATACTCATCGAAAACGGCTGGCAGCCTGAAATATACCTTTTCAATATAGGCGGCAACCGTCTGTCACAGGATTGCCTTCATTACAAGCAGGCACTTGAATCGATGCATCCTGCTCCTATGCTAACCGAGGTCACCAAGAGCTTCAACATGCCTGACATCAACAGCAACTGGCTTGTCATAGACGGACTTTTCGGCTCAGGACTTCACGATCCACTGCCCGGGGGCTTCCAGTCTGTGGTGCGCAATATCAATGACAGCGGTGCCAAGGTCGTATCGATAGATGTGCCCTCTGGACTTTTTGCCGACTGGAACGCCAACAATCCCGCTCGCAATATCGTACACGCCACTCTTACAATCGCCATCCAGTTTCCACGACTCGCCTTCCTGCTGTCAGACAACGCCAAGACCGTGGGCGAATGGCAGATGCTTGACATCAACCTGAGCGAAGACGCCATCCGACGCACTCCCACGAAATTCTTCTTGGTGGAGCGTCACGAAGTGCGCCACCTGCTCAAACCTCGCGGCGAATTCACATCCAAAGCCGATTACGGCTCGATGCTGCTCGTAGGCGGCAGCTTCGGCATGATGGGGGCTGCCGTGTTTGCCGCCAAAGGTGCCTTGCGGTCAGGAGTGGGCAAACTCACGATACATACCGCCCGATGTGGCTACAACATCTTGCAGATGTCAGTGCCTGAAGCCCTCTTTAATGCTGACAAACATGACATCGTGGTCAGCGAAGTCAAGGCTTTCCAGAAATATTCTGCCCTGGCAGTAGGTCCAGGACTCGGAGTCAACGAACTTACCGCCAACGCACTCGATACACTCATCAAGTCGATGGAGCACCCGGCAGTGTTTGATGCCGATGCCCTCAACTGCATGGCTCGCCGCCAGTCGCTCCTCAACCATCTGCCTCCGCTCTCCATCCTCACTCCCCATGAAAGGGAGTTTGACCGCATATTCGGTCCGCAGACATCAGCCGAAGCCCGACTGCTCAAAGCCATTGAGGTATCACACCACTACAATGTCATCATTGTGCTTAAAGGGCGTTATACAGCCGTCGTGCGCCCTGACGGACGTGTGTACTTCAATTCGTCAGGCACACCTGCCATGGCTACAGGCGGCAGCGGTGACGTGCTGACGGGAGTAATCGGATCGCTGCTTGCCCAAGGCTACAAACCCGAAGTGGCTGCCGTGTGTGGAGTATTCATCCACGGCTGGGCAGGAGAGCTCGCTGCCGAGGTCCAAGGCGAATACGGAGTGATAGCCGGAGACATCGCCGACAATATAGGCAAAGCGATCGCCCAGATAATGGAATGAACATCAACCACTCAACCTGTAATCACAATCTCTACATGTCAAGACGCAACATAATCATATCAATGGCAGCCATAGCGATAAGCCTCTCGGCTGCCATCACTTCGTCGGCTCAGAACACCACAAAACTCACAGCTACCAAAGCCAATGACTACGGGCTGGTATACACGCTTCCGTCGGCAGTGATCAATGTCACCCTTGAAGCCGAACGCACAGAGTCACGTCCGGGTGAATTTTACAATTATGCCACGAAATACCTTAAGACTTCCCCGATACAGAGCAAGTCACAGAAATGGACCCTATCAGGTGCACAGCTGACACAGGCGGCTGTGCCTGATGACGAGCAGAGATATAACGTGCAGTTTAAAAGCGGCACTCCCGTCACCATAGTGGTAGATTCCAACAATGCCCCCATCAGCATCAACGACGAAGGGTATGCACCCCAAACTACAGAGAAGCCGACGCTCCAGCCCCGACAGGCTCAGCCAAGCATCCTTGACATGCCTGCCGCCCGACAGGCAATGACCGAGGAAATGATACAGAGCACATCCACGGCAAAACGCGCCGAGCTGGCAGCTGACAAGATATTCGAATTACGCCAGAACCGCAACGACATAATCTCAGGCAACGCCGACGGCATGCCTAAAGACGGGCAAGCCATGCAGCTCGCACTCGACAATCTCACTCAGCAGGAGGAGGCTCTGACCGCCATGTTTACTGGAGTGACCGTGTCATCGTCAGAAATAGCAACCTATACATTCGTCCCTGGCGAAGAATCACAAAAGATAGTCATAGCCCGCATCTCCCCTGTCAAAGGTCTTATCGCCGCCGATGACCTCGCCGGCGATCCGATATACCTCAATTACAAGGTTGTATCCAAAGGCACCATGCCGCTGACTGACAAAGGAGAAGAACGACGTTTTCCCAAAGGCGGTGTCGCATACCGCATACCCGGCACAGCCGAAATATCCATCATCTACGATGGAAAAGAATTAGACAAGAAGACCCTGCACATCCCCCAGCTGGGCGTGGTGTTCGGCATGGAGCCGTCAATGTTCTCCGACAAGAAAACTCCAGGATACGCCCACTTTGACCCACTCACCGGAGCAATCAAAGAAACAGGCATCGCCTCCGTCAACCGCTGACCCCAAACAACAGCCTCGCAAAGGCTGTTATATGAATATACGCACATCTCACAATCGAAAAAACTCATTTATGCTCAAATTTTTCAAGAAAAGCCCCAAAGAGGCTGTACCGCTTCCTATATATACCGATATACACTGTCACATAGTCCCCGGCGTAGATGACGGATCGCCCGATGTAGCCACCTCAATGGAATTGCTTACCCGAATGCAGAGCTGGGGTCTTAAACGTATATATGCAAGCCCCCACGTGGCTGACGATGTATTTGAGAACTCACCTGATACACTTGATCCAGCTCTCGAAGAGCTTCAGGATGCAGTCAAAAAATCCAATCTCGGCATCGAAGTCGAGCGCCATGCCGAATACCGTATAGGAGAGCTTTCCTCCCGCCAGATCGAGCAAGGCATAGCCACAACCCTTCCCAAAGACTACATACTTATAGAGAACTCATTCATGCAGGAGCCATGGGATCTGGAAAATGTGGTATTCAATCTGAAGCTCAAAGGACTCGTACCTATCCTTGCCCATCCCGAACGCTACAAATATTATAATTCAGCCGGTTCGACAGGCAAACAAAGATATACCGAGCTACACCACAAAGGACTGCTCTTTCAGACCAACATACTTAGTCTTGCCGGACATTACGGCTCAGCAGACCGTGACACAGCCGAATGGCTTATCAGCCAGGGATTTGTAGACTTCCTCGGCACCGACCTCCATAACCATAGCCACGCCGACACGATAGAGGCGTACCTGCGCACCAACAAAGCCCGCAAGCATTTCGAAGCCCTCCAGGGACATCTGCTCAACGACACGCTCTGAAAGGACAATCCATAGCAGCTTGAAACAACGATATGATGGCTGAGGGTGGTGCAGAACCCGTCAATTGTGGTGATTCTATCTATTTGATGTAGAGACATGCCATGGCATGTCTGCTGATACTCAGGGGCTTACATATTAGACATGCCGAAGGCATGTCCCTACAACATCGTGTGGTTTAGAGTTTTGCAACACCCTCCCAACACATCAAGTAACTGTCGGATATGCAATACGCTCAACACTGCCTCCGTGGGAGGCGCACATATTAGGCAGCGGTAAGGCTGGCTGTAGGTCTGCCTGACCGCTGTACAGCCGATAATACACAAAAATTCGCCGCTGTAGGCGGCGCACCTTGACGGATCGGGGCTGTGCGCCTCCGCTGGAGGCGATTTAGGAGGGGACGGATGACAGAACAGGGGTCAGCCAAGCCCAAGGCTTGTGTGACCCCTGCCTAATATGTGTGTCTCCGACGGAGACATACGTCGGACGCAGGTACACGGCACGCCGTGTCATCAATCGCAAAACATCTCCCCCCAGAAAGCGGAGGGTGTTGCAGAACCGCATTTAAACATGTTTGTAGGGATGGTGTTGCAAAACTCCGAATCGTACAATATTGTAGGGACATGCCATGGCATGTCTAATCTGCAAGTACTTGAGTATCAGCTGACATGCCATGGCATGTCCCTACATCATACAGGTTGAATCACCACAATTGACAGGTTCTGCAACACCCTCCGCAATGGTGAAGAATTGATAATCAGCGTATTCGCGGTCGCGACAGGTCGCGACCCTACAAATTTTACGGCGTTTGTTGCAGAACTCCGAATCGTACAATGCTGTAGGGACATGCCACAATGCTGTTAACTTAAGCGTTTAATGGATACCGCGCCCCTTGTGGGCGCATCTCTCTGTTAGCCGAGGGGCAAGCCCCTCGGTCAGGATGCAGGCAGATACGCGCTGCGCTTTGCCGCAGCGCATCAGTCGCTATAATGTTGTGACTCATGGTGTTTGATGCGCTGCGGCAAGGCGCAGCGCGTTTTTCGGGCTGACATTTCCGAGGGGCAAGCCCCTCTATTAGATTTGCACCTGCAAAGAAAAGGTTAACTTTG
>CAMQYL010000044.1:0-17469 GCA_947039275.1 uncultured Bacteroidales bacterium
GCGTCTGCCTTACAAGCAGAGGGTCGGGGGTTCGAATCCCTCAGCGCCCACCAAACTAATGAGAGACTTCATCTGAAGAGTCAGATGACACAGCCGAAACATCAGGCTGGAAGTCATGACATACTCCTCATGTCTTGAATGAGGGCGCTTAGCTCAGCTGGTTCAGAGCGTCTGCCTTACAAGCAGAGGGTCGGGGGTTCGAATCCCTCAGCGCCCACACATCCCAAACAACGAGAGTCGCAGTTTCCTGAATTGCCAGGAGGCTGCGATTTACTTTTTAATCGATTATCAACTATGAATCCCTGGATAACGGTACTCCTTCTTGTCATATCCAACACATTCATGACCATAGCCTGGTATGGGCAGCTGAAGCTTGAAGAGATGAAGGTCATAGGCAGCAACACGCCTATGATGTGGATCATACTTGGATCGTGGGGAATTGCCCTGCTTGAATACACATTTATGGTTCCAGCCAACCGCTATGGTTTTCTTGCTAATGGCGGTTCTTTCAATCTGCTTCAGCTTAAGGTCATACAGGAAGTGATATCGCTTTCGGTATTCACGGTGTTTGTGATGTTGCTGTTTAAGGGGCAGCAGCTTCACTGGAATCATTTTGTAGCCTTCTTTTTGCTGATTCTCGCGGTATATTTTATCTTCCTTGACAATTAATCTGCCATCTGATGCAACAGGAAATCAATTCCATACTGCTTGACAATGCCGTCAATGCTCTCGCACAGTTGCCTGGCATAGGCAAGAAGACTGCTTTGCGGCTGGCTCTGCATATTCTAAGGCGTGATGAGGCGGAAGGGGTGGCTATCGGACAGGCGTTGATAGATCTGCGCCGTGGCATCAGATATTGCAGGGTATGCCATAATATCTCTGACGAGGAGGTATGTGGCATATGTGCCGATGATACCCGCGACCGCTCCAAGGTATGTGTGGTCGAGTCGATAAAGGATGTGATAAATATAGAGGCTACCCGTCAGTTTTCAGGGCTTTACCACGTGCTTGGAGGTGTCATATCACCCATGGACGGTATAGGTCCTGATGCTCTTGAGATAGGTTCGCTGATCGAGCGTGTAGGCAGGGGAGATGTCAGCGAAGTCATACTTGCTTTGGGAGCCACGATGGAGGGCGAGACCACCAGTTTCTATCTGTATCGCAAATTGCGTCCGAGCGGCGTGGAGATAACCCAGCTTGCACGTGGAGTGGCGATAGGCAATGACCTCGAATATACCGATGAGGTGACTTTGGGGCGTTCGATTCTCAATCGCATGCCATTTAAAGGTTAGACGTTGCCATAGACGAACAAATAGGCGTGACCGTGCGTTGTTAGTATTGTAAGTATTAAAAGAACTACAATTCTAACTGTTTATAATTATGGCTACTAAAAGTATTAAAGGCACTAAGACCGAGCAATACATCGTCAATTCCTATATGGCAGAGACGCAGGCTTATGCCCGCTACACATTTTATGCCCAGAAGGCTGACAAGGAACAGTATTTCCCTGTAGGAGTGGTATTCCGTGAGACTGCTGACAACGAACTGCACCATGCCAAGGTATTTCTTAAGATGCTTGAAGGTGACGAGGTGCAGTGTACTGGCAATGTGGATGCCGGTTATCTCGGAGCGACTGCCGAAAATCTTGCTGTCGCCATCAAGGAGGAGATGGTCGATGGCTATGAATTCTATCGCGAGGCTGCCAAGGTGGCAAAAGAGGAGGGCTTTGATGAAATAGCTACTCATTTCGCTGCCATAGCCAAGGTCGAGAAGTCACATCATGACCGTTTCCAGTACTGTCTGGAACTCATCAATGCTGGCACCATGTGGAAGCGTGAGGAGCCTATCGAATGGCTTTGCCTCGTTTGCGGATATATCCACAAAGGCAAGACTCCTCCCGAGAAGTGCCCGGGCTGTGATCATCCCTACCAGCACTATATGCCTAAGGATTTGATTGACATGCTCTGATTCTTGACCACTAAAGTATCAGATGTAGGAATCCCGTATTCCTGACATTTGTCTATGACCATTGATGCCATCCTCGGTCTTAACGCCGGGGATGGTATCACTTTTATATGAAGTCCTGACAGCCTGTGCCATGGAGCTTTGCGTATGTCGCGGGCAGTTGCCCGTCCTGAAATTATCAGATATGAGTCTGATTGGGATATGGCATGTGAAAATGCTGTTGAATCAAGAGCCTCTAATATGTGTATGCGGTGGTCAGTCACCTTGGAAAGTGAGCTGACAGTAATATTATCCACGCCCGTAAGACGCAAGAAGGAGTCAAAATCCCGCTGCGCCCTTTGTTTGACAAGTATGGTGTCAGCACCTGTGGCATCGGTGTACAAGGTTACGGCATCTCTGTCGCGCATAAGCAGGGTGGTAAATGACCTGTCGGGGACGAGTATCGCTGATATATCCTCGTAAGGATACTGTGGTTGGATAAAGTTGCAGGCTATGCCTGTGGTAGCAAGCAGCAGTGAGGCGTATCCATAAGCACGTCTTTTCCGATTAATATACAGAGCCATAGCAATTACAGCCATTAATAGCAATATGAGGCTTTCGAGTCCCAATTCTATACCGCTTAATAAAGCTCCAGGCAAAGATGAGACGAACTGAGCTGTGTGGTCAAGGATATTGACCGAATGGTCAGTCACTAAGCATGCAGAGCCATATATGATTCCAGACATATGTAGCGTATTTAGGATGGCTGCAATAGCACCTCCGACACAGATGATCGGCAGGAGTATAGAGGCAACAATGGCTGCAGGTATGAAATATATCGGAAATGTATGGAAGTAGTAACATGCAATCAGCCCGGTTCCTGTCATTGCAGCTACAGGTACGGCTATATATGTGTTAAGATGATAGAGAAACCTGCGGCGAGGATTGACCACGACAAGAGCTTTGGAAAATGCTATTATTGAAGCTACTGCGGCAAATGACAACTGGAAACCATAGCTCATCAGGGAGAACGGGTCGGCAAGCACTATTATCATGGCTGCCAGACATAAGGAGTTATAGGGTGACGAACGTCGTTGCAGCAGACGCGCCCCTGCAAATACCGTAGCCATGATGACGGCGCGTGTTACTGATGGCGAATAACCTGTGATGGCGGCATAGAGCCACAATGATATGACAGTGATTATTATAACAGCTGTGCGCCACCGCATCACCAACAGAGGGCATAGGGCTATGGATATAAGTAATCCTATGACAGCTACATGCATGCCGCTGAGAGCCAATATATGTGACAGCCCTGCTGAGGAGTATGCCTCGCGTCTGTCGGTGGTCAGCATCTCGGTGTCACCTAACAGCACCACTGTAAGAAACTCAGTAGTGGAAGGCGACATAGATGTTGCATATATGGCATCTGCTATGCGTTCTCTGAAACGGTAGAGTGCGTTGAGTATGCCAGGTTCGTCAGTGACTGATACTATGGCGTCAGGACGTATTACCACTGCTCCCGCGACCCCTCTGCGTCGGGCGTGCCGGCTGATATCATCCATCATCGCCAATCTGCGTAGAGCGTGGCTGTCGGCGAGATTGCCCGTCCATCTGATACGTGACGCTGTGGCTGTTCTGTGGTCAAAACCGGCTATGGTCAATTGTATTTTTATGGGTCTGACAGCTTTGAGATTGTCTATGTCACTCCCTATGCTGTCTATTGTGACATCTGTTACAGAGGAGGTCTCTGTCTCGTTGATGCGGTCTATATGCCCTGAAAAAGTCCAGGATCCTTTCTGATGTTTGATGGGAATGTTTACTGGCGCATGAAGTTCGGCATTGAACCATCCTACAGCGAAGCATACAGCCAGCGCACATGCCGTGAATTGCCGCAATACGATAAATATCACGGCTGCGAGTAATGCCAGGAATGCGGCTGTCGTATTGAATATGCCTGATTCAGGATGGCAGATACCTAAAAAAGTACCCAGCAGCACTGTGGCTGCCGGGTACAGTAATGGTGTGGATGGATGGCTGAGCCGATGATGGAGAGAGGGAAGCTGCATCGGTCTACAGCAGCACGGGTGCAAGATATTTTGCCATCAGGTATCCTCCGCCGAGAAGCCATACGAAGAGGATGAAGGCAAGGATGAAAGGTTTGGCACCCGCTTTCTTGAATTTGTCTATGCTTGTTTCTGCGCCTAAGGCACACATTGCCATGGTCAGGAGGAATGTATCAATATAATTGATAGCATCAACCACTGCTACGGGCAGGAGGTTGAGGGAGTTGAAACCTATGACAACGAGAAACCAGATGGCAAACCAAGGAACTGCGATTTTGCCCTTGGCGGCTTTTTCTCCGCTACCTTGGGCTGGCGATTTCACTGCTGAGGCAGCTGCCCACCATCCGAGGATGAGAAGCACAGGGACGAGCATCATAACTCGTATCATCTTGACGATGACACTCACATTGGCTATTTCGCCTCCCATGGCATTGCCTGCGCCTACGGCGTGTGCTACCTCATGTAGTGTCGAGCCGGCGAAGATGCCCATTTCCTGTGGTGACAGTCCTAAAGCACCGCTACGGTATGCCACCGGATAGAGGAACATGGCTATCGTACCGAAAATCACCACGGTAGCCACTGCTACGGCTGTCTTGTAAGGCTTTGTCTGGATGGTCGATTCGGCTCCGAGCACGGCGGCAGCTCCGCAGATGCCGCTGCCTATAGATGTCAGCAACGCTATGTCGCGGTCCATCTTCATCAGTTTGCCTATCCAGTAGCCTCCCAATATGGTGACTGTCACTATGATTGCATCAATGACTATGCCGGCGGTGCCTACTGCCATCACGTCCTGAAATGTCAGTCGGAATCCGTAAAATATGATGCCTATTCGGAGTATCTTTTTTGAGCAGAATATAATACCTGGAACCCATGTCTCGGGGAGATGGTTGCGCAGGGAGTTGGCGTAGAGCATACCCAGGACGATGCCTATGATCATAGGGCTGAACGAGAGATCCTGGAAGAAGCGTGCGCTGCCTATGTAGAATGCGGCGCATGAAAACAACGCTATGAGCAAGATGCCGTGAAACATGCTGCTACGGTGTGCGGAAAGTTTCATAGATTATGAATTTGTATGGTTATGAATATAAGTGAAATATAAGTGTATATAAAATGTATGTTATTCTTGCCAGATGTTCCATGCTGCAAATGCCTGGAGCAGAAGCATCTCAAGACCGTTTTTGGTTGCCGCGCCATGTTCGGCTGCTTTGCGCATGAACAGTGTCACATCTGGGTTATACAGCAGGTCGTAACAAAGGTGTGCCGGAGTGAGCTGGTCATAGGGGATGTCCGGGCATTCGTCCATGTGGGGATACATCCCTAAGGGTGTCGTATTGATGATGAGCAGGTTCTCTGCCATTATTTCCGGTGTCAGGTCGCTGTAGGTGTAGCGTCCTTCGGATGGAGTGCGTGACACAAGTGTCGCCGATATACCGAGCTTTTTAAGAGCCTGCATGACCGCCTTTGATGCGCCGCCTGTGCCGAGCACGAGGGCATGTTTCATCTCCGGGGTCAGCAGCGGGCTGAGCGAATCGGTGAATCCGATTACATCGGAGTTGTACCCTTTCAGCCGCAGTTTGCTGCCCTTGCGTATGAACTTTATGACATTGACCGCGCCTATCTCGGCGGTGTCGGGGTCAAGCTCGTCAAGATAGGAGATGACCTGCTCTTTGTAAGGGATGGTTACATTAAGGCCGCGAAGGTTGGGATTGTCCTTGATTATGTCGGGAAAATCGGCTATCTCAGGGATCTCAAAATTGACGTAACGCGCTGCGATGCTCTCGGCATCAAACTTGCGGTTGAAATACTGCTGGGAGAACGAGTGGGTCAGCGGATACCCTATCAGACCGTAAATACTTTCGTGGAGCATGTAACTATTGGAATATTAATATGCCACAAATGTAGAGAAAAAACATAAAATAACCAACTCTGGCAGTTCGTTAAGTTTTATTTTAAACTGCATTGTTACAGTTACATCCTTTTTAACCTTAGTTTGTTTAATCTGTCGGATTTTGTGCAATCAGTGTTAACGTTTAGGTATCCATATCTTCGTCATCAAGATCATCCCAGTCGAAATCCCAACCGCTGCTTTCTTCGGCGAATCGTGCGAGGTCACGGCCTTCGCGTTTTGTCGGGCGTCCAAGCCCTTTGCGGCGGTCTACGAAGCCGCTTATCTTGACCACCTCAAGCAGATCAAGCTCGCTGCGAGGAGTGACATTTTCCATGTATTCGGGCACGAGTTTTGCGCCGAGGCGGTTTTCAGTCAGAGCCAGCACCTTGAATGAGTAGGTCACAGGTGGTTTGCGCACCTGTATGATGTCACCGACTTTGATGGTGCGTGACGGTTTGGCTATGGCACCTCCCACGCTCACGCGGCCCTTCTTGCAAGCCTCGGTGGCTATGGTGCGGGTCTTGAATATGCGCATTGCCCACATCCATTTGTCTATGCGAACTTCCGATTTAGCCATACGATAGGGTCATTTGTTGTTGAAATTGCACATCGCGAAGTCGAGTCCGCTCAGGCAGAATGCATTCACGGCATCGACCGCTATATCCACCCTGGTGGGCAGCATCTGCCGTTCATTTAGGTTGAAGTGTCCGAGCACATAGTCTATCTGACCGCCACGCGGATAGTCGTTGCCTATGCCGAAGCGCAGACGCGGATACTCCTGTGTGCCGAGCATCTGGGCTATGTTTTTCAGTCCGTTGTGTCCTGCATCGCTGCCGTTGCCTTTGAGGCGTATTGCACCGAAGGGGAGAGCCACATCATCCACGAGCACGAGGATGTTTTTCAGATCTACGTTCTCCTTGTCCTTCCAGTAGCGCACGGCTTGACCGCTAAGATTCATATAGGTAGACGGTTTCAACACTACAAGCTGCGCGTTTTTGACCCTTATGCGGGCGATGTCACCATAGCGTTCAGTCGTGAAAGAGCCCCCCACGCTGTCTACAAGAGCATCAGCTATGCGGAAACCTATATTGTGTCGCGTCCCGACATATTCAGCCCCGATGTTTCCGAGACCCACGATCAGGTATTTCATGTTTATTTGTATTCCGATTATGGATAAAATCACAAACACGTAGGGACGCGGCGTGCCGCGTCAACGTATCAGGCGATGTATGTTAATTAACAAATATGACGGCACAAATGATTTGTACCGTCATATCTATAAGTATGTGTGCTTGGAGCTTACTTGCCAGCGGCAGCGGCAGCCTGGGCACCGCGGGCAGCACGTGTGAGCTGAACGGCACAAACCACAGCGTTCTTGGCGTTGACCAGTTCGAGACCGTCAAAGTGGAGGTCGCCGATCTGGAGAGTCTTGCCGAGACCGAGGTTGTCGACGTTGATTATGACGCGCTCGGGAATCTGTGTGTAGATAGCCTTGACCTTGATCTTCTTCATAGAGAGGGTCAGCTTACCACCGGCTTTCACACCCTCGGCGTGGCCTTCGAGTTTCACGGGAACCTCGATGGTGACAGGCTTCTTGTCATTGACCTCGAGCAGGTCGATGTGGAGGATGGTATCCTTCACGGGGTGGAACTGGATGTCCTTGAGCACGGCATTGCGCTTCTCGCCGTTGATGTCAAGTTCGATAGCGAAGATGTCGGGAGTATAGATGAGTTTGCGGACAGCCTCGTTGGTCACAGTCAGGTCGGTAGTGATGAGACCCTTGCCACGGCCTATTTCGATGATTTTTTCGCCGGGTTTGAGAGTGCCCTTGAAGGGGAGATCAATGTGTTCGCCGCCGTTAAGCACTACGGGGATTTTGTTCTCTTTGCGGAGCTGCTTGGCAGCCTTCTTGCCGAGGTCAGTACGGGGCTCGGCAGACAGTTGAAATGAGTTCATTTCGCGGTTAATTGATTGTGTTACTCAAAATTAAGTTTATTATCTCTAATTCGCTTAATTTCCCATCACACGGATATAAAGGAAATAGTAGCGTTTAAGCGACCACAAAGTTAATCATTTTCCCCCACACCACCAAACCCTCCAAAAATATCGCTATCTCTTTGCTATCATTTGTTTACCTTGCTGTCTATCCACCCAAATAGTGCGTAGATGCCTATGGCTACGGGAAGGCAGACGCAAAAGAGGAAGGTGAGGAAGCCGGGGCATGCGCATATGACGATGAATATTATCAGTATTGCCCAGAGGATTATGCCGATCATAGCTTTATGAGGTGTGAGGGGGGTGTTACTTGATGTTGGAGCCGTCTTTGAGTGCGGGGACTATCCATGCGAAGAAGCAGATGATGGCGATCAGGATTGACATGATGGAAAGATTAGTGCGATGACAGGGAAAGCCACTATGACCTTCATTTGCGAAATTAGCAATCTGCATGTGCAAGATTGTTGCATATGCAGATTAAATAATATTAAACGAAGTGCATTTCTGCTATCGCACTACTGACTCAAGCGGGATGGTGATGGCTGATTCAGGGGGCATCATGGCATTGATCATCATTATGTGGGTAAATCCCCACTGGTTACCCGGGAGGATGTCGGATATGCCGAAATCGCCTATTTGTACCACTCCTGAGGCGATGAGCCACGAGCGCATAACTCCGGGCAGGAGGAACGATGATGGGACATACATGCGATACCCATCGGTAAGAACAATGTTGGTATAGGATGTATCGCAGATTTTGCCGTCCTTGACCACTATGATGTCATCGCAGTCACCGCGCATATTATAAAGGCGGTCTATGCATGTCCTGTCGGCATATTTGAGATGATAGTCTATGTCTCGCCCTGCTTCAACTATCTTAAGCTTCTTTATGTCACGTCGATTATATCTCGTAAAAGATACCTCCTCTAATTCCTCTCTGTAGAGGATGCGCATCTTTATCTCGCCCGTCCGGCACCAGGCGGGGATTTCTATGGATGATAGCGGCGACAGATGGAAGCGCCCGAATGCCTCGATGGATGTGTCATGCATCCTGCGCTCATGCAGCGGTGCGAGCATCACGCGTCCCTCGCTTATTCTTACCGATTCAATAAACATATTTCAGACCGTTAGATACACCTTGTCGAGCAGTTCGGTATATTCCGTGGAAACATCACTGTTAACTGTGATGCCGCCTCCGCTGTGGAAATAGAAGCATCCGTCGGAGTGGTGTTGCACGCAACGTATCATCACTGCACTGTCGAGACTTTTGCCGTCAAAGAAGCCGAATACACCTGTGTACCATCCTCTCGCTGACTGTTCCGCGCTGCGTATCAGTTTGAGTGTGGAGTCTTTGGGTGCACCGCATATCGATCCTGCCGGAAGCAGCTGGAGCATGATGTCGCCAAGTCTTGACTGCCATCCATGGGGCAGCAATCCGCTTATATGCGAACTCGTCTGATATATGGGACCTTTTGCGGTGTCTATCTTCTCAAAATAGCGGAAACGATTGACACGGACATCAGTGGCAACCATGCTGAGATCATTTCTAAGAAGGTCTACGATGGTGTAGTGTTCTGACACTTCCTTTTCGTTATCCCTGAGTCTCTCATAAGCATCTGGACGGTTAGCTTTTATAGTCCCTTTCATGGGATATGTAGAGATGGTGCCTTTCTCAGAGACCTTGACAAATGATTCCGGTGAAAAACATACAAATTCGTCAGGGATAAGCAGTCTGTAAGGAGCTTTTGCCGCCATCAACAGATCTTTCAGGTCAGAACACTCCACTTGGGTTGCCCACGTCAGATTGGCAAGGAAGCTGTTGCCGCTGAGCAGTCCTTTACGTACAGTTGCAAAAGCCTCAGCATATTCTTTCTCTGATGGAGCGGAGACTGGTTTTAGCGACACAGACGGACGCTGCGCCGAAGGTTCAATATTCCCATAACCGCCTATATGCCACAGCACTCCGCAGTCATCAAACGGCACAGATGAGAAAAACGCCCTCTCCATGGCATAATCCACAATGAAGAGAAACGGCATGCCCGCACCACCAGCCTCATTCATCTGCCGTCTCAAAGACACTATATCACAAAACATACCGTTTGGTCGTCATTAGATATTATGAGGCAATTTGGAGATGATGTATGGGAGAATCTCATCAGCTCAGGCTGTGGAAGAGGGTGTGGATGGACTGGCGTGTGCCGTAGCATACTATCTGGTCGCCGTGCTCAAACTGGTTCTGGTCATCTGCCTGTAGGGGCTTCAGCTCGGTATGGGCTATGCCGAGGAGGTTTTTGGAAGTGATGGGGCGCGATATGGCTATCAGGCGCAGCGAATAGTCCTTGCGGAAGTCTACTTCATTGATTTTCATGCCTACAAATTGCTCAGGCACGGTAAATTTTAATATATAGGCGTCCTCGTTGACCTGCATAGATTCTGTGCGGGAGCCGAGGGCGAGTTCGTTGACCAAGTCGTTGGCGGCGCGCTGCTCCGGAGTCAGTATGCGGTCAATTTGGAATCCTTCAAGGATGGAGTAGTGGAGGTCATCCATGGCGCGGGCATAGATGTGCGGCACTTGCAACTTCTTTAGCAGGGCTACGGTCTTGATGCTTGCACCGAAATTTTCGCCGATGGCAACGATGACTATGTCGACATTTTTGAGAGGCAGCACCGACAGTGCCACCTCATCGGTCGAGTCGATGATATAGGCAGTGGATATGTTGTCCTTGATGCTCTCAACGAGCGAGGGCTTGATGTCGGCACCTATGACTTCATGACCGATGGCGGTCAGGTCGGTGGCGAGATTGTAACCGTATATTCCGAGTCCGATGATAAGAAAGGTCATGGCAGTAGTAATAACAGGTTGTATGTCAATTTATTATTATGTTGTCTGATGGATAGCGGAACGAATTTGAGCGGTGGCTGTTGGCAAAACCCATCAGGATGGAAAGCATGCCGATGCGCCCGAAAAACATCGCGGTGCAGAGTATTATTTTTGATGCGCCCGACAGCTCGGAGGTGCAACCGAGCGATGAACCTACGGTGAAGACGGCTGACACCACCTCAAATATGCAGTCACGTGTGCTCAGCTGAGGCTCAAGCATCAAAATAGTGACTGAGTAGACTATGACCGATATGACCGAAACGGCTATCACGGTATGTACCCTCTGCATCGACTGCACCGATATGGTGCGGTGAAAAGCTGTCACTCGATGCTTTCCTGTCATGACAGTGCGGATGTTGAGGAGCATAGCCCCAAAGGTGTTGACCTTGATGCCTCCGGCTGTCGACTGCGACGCACCGCCTATCCACATCAGAAACATCACGAACATCAGCGTATAGGGCATGAATGCCGCCGGGCTGACCGACGAGAATCCGGCACTGCGAGGTACGGTGGCGTTGAACACGCTCTGCACTGTCTGCATCCATGGCGACATGCCAGCCAGCGTGTTGTCACGCTCCCATAAATAGAACAAGACGATTCCTGACACCAACAGTGATACTGATGTGATGAGGACTATCTTGGAGTTCATGCTCCAGATATGCACCACTTTGTCGTCATCGCGTCTGAGTACTCGGCGCACTTTATGGACTATGAAGTCTCTGCAATTGACCAATATGGGAAATCCGATGCTGCCGGCTGTGATAATGAGACTCATTGCCAGATATATCCATTGGTTGCCATAGAGCAGCATGGGATTTGACATGCCTCCATGGATGGTAGAGAATCCGGCATTGCAAAATGCTGAGATGGAATGGAATATGGCAAATCCGATTTCGTCTTGTGTGGTCATCGGGAAAATACCTTGTATGGAAAAATAGATGAGCACGGCACCGAGCCCTTCGATAAGCAGCGTTATGCCAAGGATATAGAGCATAGTGGGCAGCAGCTCGTTGAACGACCGCGTATATATCAGATCCTTGACCATCAGTTGACTGTAGATGGAGGTGCCGCCGGTGTAGAAGAGGGCAAAGAAACTTGTGAAGGTCAGCACTCCCAATCCGCCTATCTGTATGAGAAGGCATAGTATCAGTTCGCCAAGAGGCGTGAATGTCACTGATACGTCAACAGGCGTGAGCCCGGTGATGCAGACTGCGCTCGTGGAGACAAACAGCGAGTCAACAAACGATATGGGTGTATATGTGCATTTTGGCAGCATCAGCAGTCCTGTGCCTATGATGATGAACACGAGAAAGCTCCCCGACAGAAGCAGAGCCGGATTGGTGCGCCTGTTCATGCACTTCATGATCCAGAGACTTATCTCAAAAGCGGCATATATGCCTAACACCGAATAGAGGTAGACGGTGCTGTATAGCACCCTCTCGAGCCAGGGTATCCACGGATGCACGGGGTGTGGATACAGCCATGGCAGCAGCGAGGTGAGCACGGCGATGTCTATGACCCACTTTAGAGCGCGGGTCTCGCGTCGCACCCGTCGGAAGTCGAATATTATGTTGAAGAGTATATTGGCTATGAAAATCCCCTGTACATACCGCATGATGTGGAAGATGGCGCGGTATTCGTTAGCTGTATGGTTGAATCCGAGATGAGTAGCGAAGCACCCGAAGCACACAAATGCGGCTATCAGAGCCAGCACATCCAATATGTCTGATGCGAGCCTTATCCTCCCCGCAAATCTCAGAGTCGTCTTTGAAAACGAGGCTGACCACCTTGACATTCTTTGCCGAGGGTTGATGCTGGGATGTGGGTGGCGTGGTTTCATGACTCTATCTCTGACAGCTCAAGCCAACGCATCTCCTTCTCGTCGAGCATGGCGTTGACTTCGGCATACCGAGCTGCTTTGTCTGCGATGTCGTCAGAGGTGCTGCCGCTGTTAAACAGGGCGGTCAGCTCGTCCTTTTCGGCTGTCAGTTGCGCTATCTCGCTTTCGAGAGCCTCCATTTCGCGCTTTTCCTTGAATGTGAGCTTGCGCTTACGTTCGCTCTGTCGGCGAGGCTGTTTTTCTGCAGAGTCTGATGCCGTTTCAGCCTGACGGGCGAGACGTTGCTGATCGTCGCTCCACTGACGGTATTCGGAGTACGTGCCGGGGAAGTCCTTGACTTTGCCGTCACCTGTAAAAACAAACAGATGGTCGGCAATGTTGTCGAGGAAGAAGCGGTCGTGGCTGATGACGATGACGCAGCCTTTAAACTCGCTCAGGTAATTTTCAAGTATCCCGAGAGTTATTATGTCGAGGTCATTAGTCGGCTCGTCAAGTATGAGGAAGTTGGGCGAGCGCATCAGCACCGATGCCAGATGCAGACGGCACCGCTCGCCTCCGCTCAGCGTGTGGATATACTTCTGCTGGTCGGCAGGTGAAAACAGGAAGCGTTGCAGAAACTGCATGGGGGAGTAGTGCACGCTGTCGTTGACCACTACGTCCTCGGCTATCTCGGTGATGGCATCAATCACTTTCTTGTTCTCGTCGAAGCTTATGCCAGCCTGCGAATAGTAGCCGAAGCGGACGGTTTCGCCTACTTCTATAGTGCCGCTGTCGGGCTGTTCCAGCCCTTGCAGCAGCTTGATGAATGTGGATTTGCCTACACCGTTGGCTCCGATGATGCCGACCTTCTCATATCGGGCGAAATTGTAGGTGAAATCGTCAAGGACCACCTTGTCTCCGTAGCGTTTTGACAGATGTCGGGCATCAAAGATTTTTGAGCCGATGTAGCTCGACTTTACGTCAAGGTTCACATCGCGTTGGGTCAGATTGACGTTGGCGCGGTCTTTGAGGTCATAGAAGGCGTCGATGCGGTATTTGGCTTTCCCGGCACGTGCCTGAGGCTGTCGCCGCATCCACTCCTGTTCGCGTCGCAGAGTGTTCTTGAGTTTGGCTTGCTCGGCGGTCATGGCTTCTATGCGTTCCTGTCGGCGGCGTAGATAATACTCATAGTTGCCCTGGTAGGTATAGGCGGTGCAGTTGTCTATCTCGATGATTTTATTGCACACACGGTCTAAGAAATAGCGGTCGTGCGTGACCATCAGCAGTGCGATGCGTGAGCGTCGCAGATACCCTTCGAGCCACTCTATGGCATCGATGTCGAGGTGGTTGGTTGGCTCGTCGAGTATGAGTAGTTCGGGATTATCAACCACTGCCTGCGCTATGGCTATGCGCTTCTTTTCTCCGCCCGAGAGCTTATCGATAGGAGCTTCAAGATTGCCGATGCCGAGCTGCTGGAGGGTGCGCTCAAGTCTGGCGGCATATTCGTCACGCTCCGAGGCATCTTTGGGTGCGTGTTGGGTCAGCACGTCGCGTATGGTGACCGATGTGCCGAAGTCAGGTATCTGGTCAAGATATGCGACCCGCAGATCGTTGCGGAATGTAATCTTGCCGCTGTCGGCATCTTCTTTTGAGGCTATGATTTTGAGCAGGGTGCTTTTGCCTGTGCCGTTTTTGGCTATGAGACCTATCTTGTCGCCCTCGTCTATACCGAAAGTTATGTCCGCAAACAGCATGCGGTCGCCGTAGCTCTTGGTCAGAGCCTCTATTTGTAGATATGATGCCATGGGTTAGTCTTCTGAATAGTGGCGGAGTACGCGCCTGTAGGAGTTGAAAATCTTTGATTTGCTGACAAAGCCGACATACTTGCCGTTTTCGACCACGGGAAGGTTCCAAGCCCCGGTCACGTCAAATTTCTTCATGACCGACTCCATGCTCTCGCCGATTTCTATCTTGGCTGGCGGAGTGCTCATGAATTTGCTTACAAACATGCGGCGGTAGAGGTCGGGACGGAACATGATATTGCGTATTTCGTCAAGCAGCACCACGCCGATGAGGTCTCCCTCGGCGTTGACGACAGGGTAGAGGTTGCGGTTGCTCTGCGATATGACATCCACCATCTGCTTGAGGCTCATGTCGGGGGTGACGGTCTTGAAATCCGTCTCAATCACGTTGTCCACTTTAAGCAGTGTCAACACCGCCTTATCTTTGTGGTGGGTCAGCAGTTCGCCGCGCTGTGCTAATCGCATGGTATAGATGCTGTAGGGCTCAAAGAACTTGATGGTGAAATATGACAGTGCCGACACTATAAGCAGCGGCAGGAACAGGTCGTATCCGCCGGTCAGCTCTGCCGTGAGGAAGATGCCCATCAGAGGGGCATGCATGACCCCCGACATGACTCCAGCCATGCCCATCAGGGCGAAGTTTTTCAGCGACAGATCCATGCCGAATGCCGTATTGGTGACGTAGGCAAACAGGAATCCGGTCAGACACCCCACGAACAGTGACGGGGCAAATGTGCCGCCCACGCCACCTCCGCCAGTGGTGGCAGAGGTGGCAAACGCCTTGGTCAGGATTACTAAGGCGATGAATATTATCACATACCATACCTCGCCTCGGTCAGGATAAAATATCGAGCCGTTGACTATCGATGACGGGTCACCTCCGAGCAGACTGATGATGGCGCCGTAGCCTTCGCCGTAGAGCGGCGGGAAAAGGAAGATCAGCAATGCCACCGACAGGCTGCCTATGATGGCTTTGTACCATACGTTTTTGAGCTTGCTGAAAAAATTCTCCATCATGTTGACCACTCGCGTGAAGTAGAGCGACATGAGTCCGCAAACCACGCCGAGCAGACACGCATAGGGGATGCGCGGCATCATGAACGGCTCGCTCTGCATGAAGAAGAATTCAAAGTCGTAGCCGGTGAAGATGTATGCCATAGTGGCAGCCGTGATCGATGCTATCAGCAGCGGCATCACTGATACGGTGGTCAGATCGATCATCAGCACCTCAAGGGTGAAAAGCATCCCGGCGATGGGGGCTTTGAAGATGCCGGCGATGCCTGCGGCAGCTCCGCATCCCACCAATATCATCAGGATTCGTGGCGAGAGGCGGAACATCTGCCCTATGTTGGAGCCTATGGCAGCCCCGGTGTACACTATCGGTCCCTCAGCTCCTACTGATCCTCCGCTTCCGATTGTCAGCGAGGATGCGATGAGCGATGAGTACATGTTGTGTTTCTTCAGGCGGCTCTTGTTTTGGGATATCGCGTAGAGTACGCGCGTCACACCGTGGCCTATATTGTCCTTGACGATATATCTCACAAACAGCATCGTCAGGAAGATGCCTATGACCGGATATATCAGATATGTGTAGTTGGCTCCGGCGATGTTGACGTGAGAGTTGAGAAATGACGATATGAAGTGGATAAGAGCCTTGAGCAGTAAGGCTGCCAGACCTGACAGCACTCCTACCACCAGAGCCACTATGACCACAAACGTCTTTTCCTTGATATGGCGTTGGCGCCACATCAGGAATGCGTTGAGGGATATTTGCAAGGGTCTGCTGCCCTTGTAGAGTATATTTGCGAATCGTTTCATCGTTCTACTGTGATAAGTGGCACGTCGCCTATCCGCGATGCCATGACATTGTAGGTGCTGGCTGCCGAGCCGATGATGACATGGCAGCGCGACAGCATCCACATCTCGGCTGCGCCTTCAAGCATGCCGCTGACGGTGGAGCGCGTCGCGGGTTGCGCCGATGTGATGACGTTGGGAAATTCACGGCTGAATTTCTTCTTCACTTTCTCGTCATCGGTGGCGAGATATATCATGCTGGGCTTGTCTATGCGCTTTATTTCAGCTTTTACCACCGCTATGATGTCTTTAAGAGGAGAGCGGCGTATCGCCTCCTTGTTGTCGGTGCGTCTGACGTGTACGCCTATACGGTAGCATGCCGGTCCCATCAGCCCCTCCTTGCCTTCGACTATCTCTCTGACCAGAGCCGAGGGGCGGAATATCAGCCTGATGATTTCAGGCGCCACATATCCTATCTCCTGCGCCGATGTTATGACGAGGTTACGTATGTCAGCCGACATGGTCTGATTGTATATGTCAAGCTCCACTTTCTCAAACGACTCGTAGCTGTCCTGTGCCCCGGGCATCTTCTCGGGATTCACATATGAGCGTCCCTGGAATTTCTCGCCCCATCTGCGCGCGATGCCCGACAGGTAGCCGTTGCGCAGCCCTGGCTCACGGTATTGCAGCGAATATTGCCGGGGCGTGATGTTGCGCCACTCGGCATGGAAAGGCTTCATGTCAAAGAGCACCTCTATCGGAGCCGCCAGCTCACGCGTGACAGGCCAGAGGATTTCAAGCTTGCGGCGCGACTGCATAGCCAGCACATACGCCCCCACTATGGCGCGCATCCTGTTAGCCAGCCCGCTGTGTGGCACAATAGTAAGTTTCCGTGACATGCTGATTAGTACATTTACCCCACAAAATTAATGATTTCACAGTGAATTACCGAAATCCCCACCGATTTTCCACCACAATATACCCGAAATGCGCATCACCCCCAGTGCATTCAGAGAGTCCATGATATGAGGTACGTCGGAGACGTGCCAGCCATGCGAAACCCCATGCACGGAGCGTCAGCGAACGTACATGGGGCAGCATGCCCATGTAAAATCAACCTCGGAGAGGTTGTGGTACGCATGACTATGTGTGTAAGTGATTTGGTGATTTGAAGCGTGGGCATGTAAGTAAAAGCAATGCAAAAAATTGCAGGAGATTCCGTGGGAGTCCCGGAGGGCACTAGTGGTCGGAAGACTTAATTCGTACCTTCGGAGGCTTCT
>CAMQYL010000045.1:0-14768 GCA_947039275.1 uncultured Bacteroidales bacterium
TAGCAGGTCTCTACTGTGTGCGCATGAGTCCTATTTTCCTGACTTGGGAGACCGTTTACGGTCCCGTGCAGTCATGGGGTGTAATCGGCGGTTTCGCAGCTTCTGGCTGGGGTACTGATGTCCCCATGACTACTGTTGACGGTCAGATCTGGAAGGCTACTGTGACATTCGCAGCAGGTGACGAGTTCAAGTTCCGCGCTGACGGTGCTTGGGACATCCAGTATGGCAACGGCGGTAACGGCATGGACGACCTCGTATGCGACGGTGGTTCCGGCAACTTTACAGCTCCTGCTGCAGGCACCTTCGAAGTCACCCTCGACCTCAGCAAGGTTCCCTACCACGCTACTCTGACAGCTATCTGATCATAGCTGACCGATAGATACTTAAAGGAGGCGCATCCACAATCGGATGCGCCTCCTTAGTTTTTTATAGGTAGTTTTTACAAAATTGTAGGGACATGCCGTGGCATGTCCGCATCCCATATGATCTGCAAAAACATCGTCTGATGAGCGGACATGCCACGGCATGTCCCTACATTAATATGACCCAATATGTGTTATGAAATTCAAAATACTATATCATATTTGTGGAGCATGGCGGTAGGGTGGTATGACTCTTTAGCTTGGCGCAGCCCTTCGTCGCCGGCATCTTCTTCGCGGTTGATGTAGCGGATAGCATAACGCTCCGCCATGTCAGCAGCGAACAGTTTGTTGACGGTCTCGCCTGCACCGGTGATGTCGTGGCGCATCTTCTCGATGTGGACGTAGAGGGTGTCATCTTTGATCTCACCGAGGGTGAAAGCCACGATGCCGTCAGATGGTGTTGACAGCACTGCGCCGTGGAAGGGGTATGCCCACGGATTGGCAAGGACGCGGAGTGTCTGCATCCTCTCCACTTCGGCTGTGACTCCCTTGTCGGCGGCAAGATGCATGGCATTATAGAAACTTGTCACTGCTGCCAGATTGTCAGGTGTGAGAGGCTCAAACCGATAGCCGGGGTAGGCTGCGGCAAAGGCATTGACATGATTACGTTTCTTGCTCATCTTTTTGCCGCTCAGGGTGGCTAAAGGAGCAGCATCATAGAGGTAGTCGGTCCAGTCGGAGAGTTGGGCGTCCACTCGTCCTCCGAGTTTTTCAAGCGAAGCCACGGCTTCTTCAGGGATGGCTGACAGACGACATTCAATCCCCTCTGATTCGCAGTAGCCGCGGAGCATGGCTATGCTACGTATGAGTGGCATGCGTCCGACAGGGAGCGAGAACGCCGCCTTGGTGACATCAAGTTCGCTCAGTCCGCTGACTATCAGCGTGTCATCAATGATGGTGCGGCGGTAGCGGAAATAGTCGGTCCACATATAGATGCCTCCGATGGTGAAATCGCACGTGCGTGAAGGCGCATGCTCAAGCAGAGAACGAATCTGCGGTATCTCGGCGAGCGTAAATTCCCTGAAATCTAATCGTGGAGCGTAAGCTATATCTGATAGGGCGGCGTTGCATACGCAGCCTGTAGTGATGGGTGACATATCAGTTTGAATTTAGAGAGTGTGTGAAGATACAAATATAACATCATCTTGGCGGATAGAGTTTATTTGGCTATATTTGCAGTTGATTACACCTCCTCTATACACTAATTTGCAACATATCATACACTAACAGAGTCATGCCAAAATACGGCTATATACGAGTTTCGCTGTCGGAAACCATCTCCGGCGAGCCTAACGTAATCTACAATTATCCCACAGGTGAGGACATCGACACCGATGCGGTGTTTGACGGCACCAAGGCGATACGCGAATTTCTCAATCTGCGCGAGTGTTACGCGCTGTGGTCGTCGCCACGCGGACATTATTTTTCGCTCGTGACACCTAACCCGGCGAGTCCCGACGGTAGCTGCTTCGTGCTCACGCTGCGTCTTGACAATGAGTGTGCTCTCTCTGGTCGCCGCACGGTGCAGCTTCTGGGCGAGCTGAAAAAGATGCTCGTAGAGGATCGTTCACTCAGCGATGATGCCGTAGAGCATTGCTTTGTATCGGCTGGAGTGCCGGCAGAACCGGAGCGGTTGAAGTCATGGCAGTATGTACGTCCGTTGACTTCGGCATCCGCGCCCAAGCAGCCGTTCTGTTATCGCACATATGCCAGCTCGAGCGAGCTTGACTCTACACTCTCATTCCCGTCACAGGTCGAATATGCCTGCTTTGACCGCGTGCTTGTGGTGCCGGCTACAGCTTCATTGCGCCCAGGCAGCAAGCTGGACCGCATCACGGCTCCTGTGAAGCGTGAATATACTGTAATAGCGCCTGTGGGTTGCACACCGTCGCGCATCGTTGTCACCGATGGTGAGCGTCTGACCCTGACATTCACCAAAGCCGGTTTCAATCCGAGGTCGGAAAACATATCGGTCGGAGCCCCGTCGCCCTATGTGCGCTATGAGGGACCCGCCTTGCGAGTTAAGACCGCAGCGGAGAGCGGTATGGGATTCGTGCGCCGTGTGCCTTTAGAGGTGCGTTCCTCAAAAGGCATACCTGTCAACGGATATACCATCAACGTCAACGGCCGTCCCATCAACACGATGGAGCCGTATATTGAAATAACCGAGCGAGACCTGTCGCCCAACGGCACTACCGAGATACAGGTGGCGAGCAATAACTACAAACCCCTCAAGGTGCTCAAGAGCCCTTCAGAACTGATCAACTGCGAAAAGGTGGAGCTTGTGCTTGAGCCGGTGGAGCAGGGGATCACCCTGCGTCTGGACTTCGGGGGCGGACGCATATTCACCCAGGAGATAACGCTTGAGAAGAACACACCCGAATACAGCCAGCTCCACTCAGGCAATTTCCACGGTTTCCGTGCCCACCGCTTGACCGTGGCTGGCAATGCGGAGGTGTATAATGTGGATATGAAGTCTCCCTCTCGACCAGTTGCAGCGGCTGTACAACCTGCAGTGGCGAGTGCAACAGAAGCGCCTGCTGCGATCCATCACCATCAGCCCCAGGCTCCGGTGCGTCCCGTAGCCCCGGTGTTTGACCGCGCTACGCCTGACATGGATAAGAAGCGCAAGGACAAGGCGCGTAATACCCGTGAGCTCCACAAAGAGATATCCGTGGCAGCCGACAGCCAGTCGGAGATGGTGGATGACGCGGTGGAAGAAACCGTGGTCGGCTTCAAACACAGCAACCGTGGACTATGGTTTGTGGTCATCATGCTCGTGTTGATCATTGCCGGAGGCATCGCCTACTTCCTGTTGCCCGACAGCGAGCCTTCGCAGGAGTTTGGTCAGGAGGTCACCCAAGAGGAACTTAATGCAGAGATAGCTGCCACCGGTAGCCAGCCAACGACTGCGGCGGCATCAGCTGCGACTGCCACACCTTCGGCTGACGAAGCTGCCGACATAGCATATCTCAACGACAACACCAAGACCTGGAACATTGCGGAGCTTAAGACCGACAAATACAAGACTCTCATCACCGCCCTGGCATCAGGAGATATCGATGCTGTCATCAACCACGAGTATATCATAGTAGACAAGAATCTCAACAACCGCATAGCGCGCTCCATCGCCGACATGCTCTGGGCTGCCAAGGGCTCTCCTAACGAGAATGCCAATATCAAGGCTATGAAGAAGTATGTCAGCGAGGACGGCAACGTCAAGGTCTGGGACCTCTACGAAGCCCTCGCCCGCGTCAAGCCGACAGAACCCAATCCCGCTCCGCGTCCCCGCCGCTGAGCATGTCAATAACGCGTTCATAACAGTAGGGTCGCTACATGTAGCGACCGTTACCAGGCGGCATACTCAACGATTGCTCTTGGCGGTCGCTACATGTAGCGACCCTACAGCCGTTTTTTCATTGAGGTTTTGCAACATCATATACGAAAGCATAAAGATTCTGACACATATATGACACAATCCGAAATATCCCAGAGTCCCGACGGCAAGAAGCCGTCGGCATTGGTGCTGATACTCCGCTACGGTGTACCGCTCATTATCACAGTGGGACTCTGCTACCTGCTGTTTACCGGGATAGACTTCAAGGAGATGGTAGGCATCATCCGTGACTACTGCAATTTCTGGTGGATAGGATTGGGATGGGTGGTCAGCATATTCAGCCATGTGTTCCGCGCCATGCGCTGGCGCATCCAGCTCAAGGCTCTCGACATCAATGTGCCGCTTTATATCCTTGTATACAGTATCTTCGGCACATATGCCGTCAATCTCGTGTTTCCTCGCCTTGGCGAGGTGTGGCGCACTGGTTTCATCGCCAAGAGAGAAGATGCATCGTTTACCACCGTCTTCGGCTCCATGGTGGCAGAGCGTCTTGCCGACACTCTGACGGTACTGTTGCTTACATTGGTCACATTCATACTCGCTGGCAGCGAGATGAACCGTTATCTTGCCCAGAACCCTGATGCGGCAGCGAGTGTACACGCCGTTTTGACCAATCCGTGGCTGTGGACGGCAGTAGGGGTGGTTGTGATCGGCATATGGTTGCTGTTTACACGTGTGCCTGACAATAAGCTTTTGATGAAGATAAAGTCCCTGTGGCATGGACTGTGGGAAGGCTTTGCGGTCATAGTCAAGATGCCCGGCAAGGGTCGCTGGCTGCTGTATACGGCTGCCCTGTGGGGCTGCTATTTCACGCAGCTCTACATAGCGTTTCACGCCTTCGCTTTCACCACGCAGATCATTCATGACTATACGATACTGGCGGTGCTTGTCACCTTCGTGCTGTCAAGCATATCGATGGGTGTGCCCAGCAATGGCGGCATAGGTCCGTGGCAGTGGTCGGTGATATTCGCGTTGAGTTTCTACTCGGCTGGTATCATATTGCCTGACGGAGTTTCGTTTAAGGATATGAGCGCGTCGTTTGCCAACCTCGTGATGGGCACAAATACCTTGCTGTTGATAATACTCGGCATATTCACTTTTATCGCCATATCGATTGACAAACGCAGCACTCGCGGCAAATCAGACGAGCCAATGAAGATGTGAAACACATAGCGACAGATTACTACGATGAAAGACGACAATTTTGACGATTACTTTGACGAGGCTGATGCCCCGGAGTCTACTTCTTCCAATGTTACTGCTCCCCAGCCCGCAGCACCTGCGGCAGATTCGGAGTCTGACAAGCATGTGGATTTCACTGACGACATAGCCGACGATGCCGCCAAAGCGGCTGCGGAAAGTCAGCCCAAGAAGCGCAAGTCGCATTTCTGGGCGTGGGCATTGACGATTATCATCATAGGTCTCGGTGTGACATGCTATTTCCGCTATTTCAATCCCTATATCACCGAGGCGCGTGTGACAGGCTATGTCACACAGATAGAGCGTCGGGGCATGATATTCAAGACCTTTGAGGGTCAGATGATTACCGAAAGCGCATTGACAGATACGACCCGCATCTACTCGCGTGATTTCAGTTTCTCGGTGGCAGACCAGATTGTTGTCAAGCAGTTGCAGAATCTTCAGGGTTCGGGCAAGCCCGTCACGCTTGAATATGAGCGTTACTATGCCACCGTGCCTTGGCGTGGATCTCAGCCAGTGGTTGTCACAGGGATTGTCAAGCAATAAAACGACCAAGCTAAACAGATACCTATGGAAAATTTCACGTTTTGCACCCCCACACGCTATATCTTCGGACGCGGTGTGGAGCATCAGGCGGGCAAAGAAGCAGCCGCCGAGGGCTGGAAGAAAGTCATGCTCGTATACGGACAGGGCAGTGCGGTGCGTAGCGGACTGATTGACACGGTAAGCGCATCCCTCCGCGATGCAGGCATAGAAATCGTGCCGCTTGGTGGCGCCCAGCCAAATCCCACGGACACGCTTGTCTATGAGGGTATCAAATTGGGTCGGCGTGAACATATTGACGCTCTGATAGCCGTGGGCGGAGGCTCGGCAATTGACACCGCCAAGGCTATAGCTATAGGCATACCGTATGACGGTGATTTCTGGGACTTCTTTTGCGGTAAAATGCCGGCAGAGAAGTCCATACCGGTGGCTACGGTGCTTACCATTCCTGCTGCTGGCAGCGAGGGGTCGGGCAATTCGGTCATCACCCGCACCGACGGCATGATCAAGCTCAGCCTGCGCACGCAGTGCTTGCGTCCGGTATTCTCGCTTATGAATCCGGCTCTGACGGAGACTTTGCCGCCGTTTCAGACTGCATGCGGCATCTGCGACATGATGGCGCATATATTTGAACGTTACTTCACTCCTACGACCGATGTAGAGATTACTGACCGCGTAGCCGAAGGGGTGTTGATGGCTATAATGACCGAAGCCCCCAAGGTGATGGCAGATCCCCATGACTATCAGGCTCGTGCCAACATAATGTGGAGCGGGACTCTCGCCCACAACGGTATCTGCGGGACAGGTCGTGTCGAAGACTGGGTGTCACACTTCATGGAGCATGAGATTTCGGCGCTCTACACCCATGTGGCTCATGGGGCAGGGCTGGCGGTGATGATTCCGGCATGGATGACCTTTATGGCGGAGCACCGCCCTGCTAAGGTTGCCCAGCTCGGACGGCGTGTGCTCGGCGTGACTGAGGCTGACGACCGCAAGGCGGCTCTGCTTGCAGTGGAACTGCTTCGTGCCTTCTTCCGTTCGCTCGGGCTGCCTGTGACATTCGCCCAACTCGGCATAGAGAAGCCTGATATAGCCACTCTCGTCAAGAAACTGCATCAAAACAAAGGGGCAGAGATAGGCGGCTACTATCGTCTGTCGGCTGCCGATACCGAGCAGATATACAATCTGGCTCTCTGATATGGATAATGCCACGCATATATCAGCCCGGCGGGGGCTGCTGGCGCTTTCGCCGGTGGCTCTGTTTCTGCTGCTGTATGTGGCGGTTTCGGTCATCATCGGTGACTTCTACAAGATACCGCTCGCCGTGGCTCTCGTGGTCGCGGCTGTGTGGAGCGTGGCAGTGATGCCCCAGAAGGGGTTGACGCAGCGGCTGGAACTGTTTTCCAAGGCTGCCGGTCACTCCAATATCATATATATGATATGGATATTCATACTCGCCGGGGCGTTTGCGGCCATAGCTAAGGAGACGGGGGCTGTCACAGCGACGGTCAATCTGACGCTGTCGATGTTTCCTGTGCAGTATATCGTCCCGGCGCTTTTTGTGGCTTCATGCTTGATTTCGCTTGCCATAGGCACTTCGGTAGGTACGGTGGTGGCTCTTACGCCTCTGGCGGTTGAGACTGCAGGCATCACAGGAGCAAGTGTGCCGTTTTACACTGCTGTGGTGATGGGAGGTGCGTTTTTCGGCGATAACCTCTCATTCATCTCCGATACCACCATCGCTGCCACCCGCAGCCAGGGATGCAAGATGCGTGACAAGTTCATAGCCAACAGTTGGATAGCCGTCCCTGCGGCATTGGTGACGCTTGCCATCTATGCCGTCATCGGTCATAATACAGCTCCTGTGGAGATGGTCCGCACTGCCAATCCGTGGCTTGTGATACCGTATCTGATCGTGATTGCAGCAGCCTTGTCGGGTATCAATGTGACGGTGGTGCTTCTGCTTGGTATAGCATCCTCAGTCATCGTGGGGCTTCTTAACGGTACTGATATGATAGATATGGCTGGATATATGGGCAGTGGCATAGACTCGATGGGTGATCTTATCATCGTCACGCTGCTTGCTGCCGGTATGCTCGGTGCCATCAAGGCTGCCGGAGGCATCACATATCTGCTTAATGCCATGATGCACCACGTAAGCGGTCTCAGAGGGGCGCAAACTGCCATAGCGTTTTTAGTAGCTCTAACCAACCTCTGCACAGCCAATAACACTGTGGCGATTATAACCGTAGGAGGCATCTCGCGTGAGATAGGGGAGCGTTACGGAGTGGATCCGCGCAAGAATGCTTCGCTGCTTGACTCATGCTCGTGCATCGTGCAATGCCTTATCCCCTACGGGGCGCAGACGCTTCTCGCCACATCACTTGCCGGCATATCCCCTCTGGCTCCGTGGCGTTACTTGTACTATCCGTGGGCTCTCGCCGTCATGGTGGGCCTTTCGATTATATTTCTCTTTCCTCGCAGACTTCACCGACCCACCAACACCGTGTCATGAAACAATATCAGGATTTGCTCCGTAAGATTATGGAGACAGGCGTGGACCGTGGTGACCGCACAGGCACAGGCACACGCAGCATATTTGGCTACCAGATGAGGTTTGACCTCTCTGAGGGCTTCCCGTTGCTTACCACCAAGAAAGTACACCTCAAGAGCATCATCTATGAGTTGCTGTGGTTTCTACAGGGTGACACCAACGTCAAGTATCTCCATGATCACAAGGTGACCATATGGGACGAGTGGGCTGATGCTGACGGCAATCTCGGACACATCTACGGCTACCAGTGGAGGTCATGGCCTGCCTATGACGGCACTTTCATCGACCAGATCAAGGAGGCTGTGGAGACCATAAAGCACAATCCGGAGAGCCGGCGCATCATAGTCAGCGCATGGAATGTCGGTGACATCAAGAATATGAATCTGCCGCCGTGTCATGCCTTTTTCCAGTTTTATGTGGCTGACGGTAGGTTGTCGCTTCAACTCTATCAGCGAAGTGCCGACACGTTTCTTGGTGTACCATTCAATATCGCAAGCTACGCGCTGCTGACCATGATGATGGCACAGGTGTGCGGACTTCAGCCAGGCGAATTTATCCACACGCTCGGCGACACGCATATCTACCACAACCATTTCGACCAGGTGCGTGAACTGCTCAGCCGCACTCCACGTCGGCTTCCGCGCATGGTGATCAATCCCGATGTCAATGATATATTTGACTTCAAGTATGAGGATTTCACACTTGAAGACTACGACCCGTATCCTCCGATAAAAGCCCCTGTGGCAGTGTGACCGTAACTATGCTCCCTGACAACACACGACTTACTGATGCCGCACTGTGGCGCATGGCTCTGCGCATTGATGCCTGTGGGCTGACGGCTCTGCTCTATAACACTGCCGACAGTTCGGAGAGGGATGTGCGTACATTTCGGTTCGATCCCTCGGGAGGCAAGAATCTTGATCTGCTGACGGCTACCGTCTATGACAATCCTCTGTTGCTCAGTGATTTTGGGCGCGTGTCTGTCATAGTTACCACACCCTACATGTCATTGATACCGTCAGCAGCGGATGATATGGCGGCGCAGATACTTGATGCGGATGTTGACGGGGATGCAGTCATAGTCAACGACCTCAAGATGGAGGGCGCTAAGCTTGCTATGAAGCTGCCTCGGGAGGAGGTTTCGTTTTTGCACCGCACATTTCCTGATGCGGATATACGGCATCGCCTGAGCGTGTTGATCGATTATTTCGGTGCGCGGTTCACAGCCGGGGGCAACGGACGGCGGCTCTACGCCATCGTCAATGCCGACAGCGTGGATATCGTGGTGATGGACCGTCGCAGTCTCGTCCATGCCGTCACCCATCCTATATCAGCGCCGATGGATGCTGCGTATTTCATCATGGCTCTTTTCCAGCAGTCAGGCATGGATGTCATGAACGATGAAATGTTTATCGGAGGCATCACATCCGGGCGTAATGAAGTCATGGATACACTCCGCACATATGTTAACCATGTCATGCCGGTAATCATCCCGGGTAGCGTCAGCCATCCGGCAGTCTCCGACACTGATTTTGACCTTCAGATACTTCCGCTATGCGAATAATAAGAGGCATGTACGGGCGGCGTCGGTTTGACGTGCCCACACGTATTACCGCGCGACCTACTACCGATTTTGCGCGGGAAAACATATTCAATGTGATTGAGAATCTCATTGACATAGAGGATATAAAGGCTGTGGACCTCTTTGCCGGGACGGGGGCCATCACGTTCGAGCTGCTCTCGCGTGGCGCGGCTATGGTGACGGCGGTAGAGAAAGCGTCTGTGCAGGCTCGTTTCATAGCCGATGTGGCTAATAAACTCGGTTGCGAGGACCGCTTGCAGCTCGTCACCGGCGATGTGTTCAGGTTTGTGGAGTCGGCATCATCTCCGCGTGACTTCATCTTTGCCGACCCTCCCTACAATCACCCCCGCTTCGGCGATATCGCCCGCATGGTGCTTGACAGCAAGCTGATGGGCTCTGACTCCCTCTTCATCCTCGAGCACAGCCGAGACCACGACTACTCCGACTATCCCGAATTTGACAGCCACCGCGCCTACGGCTCAGTCAATTTCACCATTTTCCGCAAGAAATAAGACGTATAAATCTTATAATTCTTATAAGACTTATAAGATTTATCAGAGTATCGGCGAGAGCAGCCGCACGATGCTCTCTAAGGCTTTGCGCGGTAGGGGGCGGCGGCGCCACTTGGGCAGACGTATCTGCTCGCATTTCTCCATGTCGGCGTGGAATATGTGGCGCATCTTTTCGTTAAACTCCGGGGTATAGATGAAGAGGTTGCTCTCGAAGTTGTGTTCGAAGCTGCGGAAATCAAAGTTTGTAGAGCCGATGCTGCAAAAGTCGTCGTCCACGAGCACCATTTTGCTGTGGAGCATCCCCGCGTCATAGAAATAGATTTTGATGCCGGCGGTGAGACATTCCGATATATAGCTGTTGGAAGCCGCAGTGAGCATCGTGGAGTCGCTGTGGCGCGGTATCATTATACGGACATCCACGCGTGACAACGCAGCGGTCTGGAGGGCTCTCAGAAGACTCTCTGTGGGCAGGAAATAAGGTGTCTGGATATAGATGCGCTTCTTGGCATTGCCGATGGCTTTTAGAAACAGCAGCTCGATGTTGCACCACTGGTCGGTAGGACCTGAGGTGGTCAGGTGGGCATCACAGCAGATGCCCTTGACTCGTGGCGAACTGATGCCTGCGCTCTCGGTGAGCAGTCCCTTGCCGATAAACGCCCAGTCGGTGGCGAAGCTGTATTGCAAGGCAGCAACTACGGCTCCTGAAACGCGCAGATGCGTGTCGCGCCATGAGGCGAATCTGCGACCTCCGTCGCGGTAGCGGTCGGCGATGTTCATGCCGCCGACATAACCGATTTCGCCGTCGATGATGACGAGTTTGCGGTGGTTGCGCCAGTTTATTTTAGACCCGAAGAACGGGAATGCCACTCTAAAGAACGGGTATATCTCCACTCCGGCACTGCGCATGCGCTGGAAGAAGTTGCTTGCCACGTGAAATGAACCAACGTGGTCATAGATGACACGCACCTTCACCCCTTCACGGGCTTTAGCCATCAGGATGTCGGCTATGCGTTGCCCTGAAGTGTCATTTTCGAAGATGTAATATTGGAGATGGATATATTGCTTAGCGTTGCGCAGATCCTCCTCAAGGGCGTTGAGCTTGTCGTTGGCATTGACGAATACTTCCACCGAGTTGCCCTCGTAGAATCCCGCACCAGAGAGCGAGCGGGCGAGCTGCACCTGACGGCGGTTTTCCGATGACAGGTCCTTGGGGATGTTGATGACCTCACTGCCGATCTGAAGACCGCGCAGACGCTTCTTGTTGCGCCGCGATAGGATATGGGTGTTCTTGATGCTGCGGCCGAAAAACATGTACAGAATCGCACCGCCGCCAGGAAACAGCAGCAGCACCGTGATCCAGGCAAGCGACTTGACCGGATTGCGGTTTTCCGACAGCACAATGACGATTATACCGAGTATCGTGAAGGCATACGCCACCATGAGCACCCAGTACACCCAGCCGTATCCGAGATTGTCTAACAGAGAATACATACTTTTTGACACCGTAAGTTAGTCAAAATCCCCCGCACTCCCAAATATTTAACGCAACACCGCCTCAAACCAACCCAACTGATATAGTTTAAGTCAATTGCCATTCTGTCAATGCCTGATAATGTGTCCGGCGTGAAGATTGACCACACATGTTAGCTAAGCAATCCTCCACATTGCCATCGCCGGGTGCCGGAATCAGGTTCTCATCGCCTTCTCTCGGTGGGAATGTCCCCGAAGAACAAGGCTTCGCCCACGGAGGTGGAGTATCTGATGATTTCAAGCACTTCCTTGAAATGCACCCCGGCATGAGCATCGAAGAAGCATGGCACCGTTTCCGCGACCAGCAGAAAGCCAAACAACGCATTAAAGGCCCGAAACTACACTAATTAAAAATCCACCGAGAGAAAATCGCTTCTTTCGGTGGATTAAGTATTATTTTGTTTCTCGCTCGTGTCTATGTTTTATTATCGTATCGAAATTCTCGCGTCCCCAATCTACAAGGTTTTGGACAAGTGTCAGCAGCGTCTTGCCGAAATCAGAGACCGAGTATTCAACCCTCGGAGGCACATCGGGATATAGCTGGCGGTCAAGAATCCCGTCGGTGTATAATTGGCGCAGGACTTGCGAGAGGACTTTCTCTGATATAGCCGGGATTGTTCTGTAAAGTTCGTTGAACCTTACAGGCTCATTCTCCGAAATTTTCAGAAGCACCACCAAAGCCCATTTGTTGCCCATCCATTCAAGCATGGGAGCGGCTTTGCAATATTCGTAGTCCAATTTTTTTGCCATTTTCTCGATGTCAGAACTTATTGGTTTTGAGCAAGACAAACCTTTCGGTAAGGGTCAAACCAATCGGTAAGTTATTGCTTTGCCGATGATTCTCACCTAATTTTGCACTACGAAATTAACGAAAATAATCGAGATATGAAGATAACAATCATAAATGGAAGCCCAAGAAAGAACGGTAATACTTCAAAAATGTGTGATGCTTTCGTACGAGGTATTCGAAATTTCGATCCGAAGGCAGAGATAGAAACCATATTTCTTTATGACCTATCTTTCAAAGGGTGTATCAGCTGTTTTTCTTGTAAACTCAATGGAGGAAAAAGTTATGGGAAATGCGCCCTACATGACGACTTGACCCCAATTCTACAAAAAGTCTCAGACTCTGACATTCTTGTATTGGCATCACCTATCTATCTTATGGATGTAACTGGTGAAATGAAATCTTTTCTCGAAAGATTATGCTATCCTTACGGCTCATATGAAACCGGCTACCGCTCTCTCGCTCCTAAGAAAATAAAAACTGTGACCATCTACACGATGAATAATTTGCCGGAATATGCGCCATTAGGAGCAATGGATAATATTGATATGTTCGTGGGGCATATATTTACTCCACCAACACGTATATGTGCCTATAACACATACCAATTCCGTGATTATTCAAAGTATCTGGTAGAGGTGTTTTCGGAGAGCGAAAAGAATGAGTATAAAGAAAAAACTTTCCCAAAGGAATTGCTCACAGCATTCAATATTGGTAAGGAGTTGGCTTGCAATTTTCTAAATCTGAACATAGACTAAACCAATATGATATTAAATACTTATCCCGTCTTTCAGCCTAATCGTTTCGGGTAGGCTCTTATATAGAAAGACTTTCTAATGAATCTATATCACCGGCTTGAATAGCACTGATGGAATTACGGATTTTATTTGAATCCCAATTCCACCATTGGAGTTTCTGCAATCGGGCTACAATATCCGAAGAGAATCGTTTGCGTATCTCTTTAGCCGGGATGCCGCCGACTATTGAATACGGTTCCACATCTTTTGTGACAACGGCCCGTGTTGCGATTATCGCACCATCGCCAATCGTCACCCCTGCCATGATAACAGCGTCATATCCAATCCACACATCATTGCCGATTACAATATCGCCTTTGTTATCCCATGCCGTAGCCACCTCCGATTTAGGCAAATCCCATTCCTCGAAAAATAGTGGAAATGTATATGTTGAAAGCGATTTCAGTGTATGGTTGGCACAGTTGAAAATAAACTTTGCTCCACAGGCTACAGAGCAGAATTTGCCTATAATCAAACGGTCATGGTTTATCGGATAATGAT
Source organism: uncultured Bacteroidales bacterium (assembly GCA_947039275.1). GTDB lineage: Bacteria > Bacteroidota > Bacteroidia > Bacteroidales > Muribaculaceae > Amulumruptor. The sequence continues at coordinate 13,826 of CAMQYL010000045.1, forward strand.
ACAGCACGTTATTCTTCTCAAACTCACGAGGATCATTTACAAAATCATTGTAAATGGTGAAATCTCCGACCTCGATATTTGGGCGCGTTATGACCGATTTAAGATAGACGGTCTGAGTGTCACCGGAACGTAGGTATATCTTATTGCTCATGATTTTCTTGCAAATTTGAAAAATTTAATTCGTTTGACAGTGTGACCGATTGCCAATGCAATGAATACGAAGCCAATCTTGCCGTGGATGGCACCCACCAGTGAATGTGTATATGTGCCAATCCAATGAAAGAGAGTGACAAATGTACTTATAATTGTGAGCAGTGCGAAAATGGCAAGCCAGCGTGTGACAGGCGATTTTTGTTTTAGCAATCTTTGAATCCACGATTTCCACCCGAAATGAAGATAAAGATGCCATACGATATTGGCGAAGAATAGGCTGCCTACAATCATATGAATCAATACCCATGCGATACAACGGCTATCAGTGGCTTCAAGTTGTATGCCAGATGCAAGAATGAATGTCGTTGCAAAAACAAGCACCCAATCGCATAACCTAAGTTTTTTAACCTTACTCATGGCTGATAATTGCGTTTGATTTCATCTATTGACTTGCCGCCTATACCAAAATTCTCATCCGGCAATTCCTTGATTGTGACTGTGAAGAACTGTGCCGGGATATGCGTTATCTCGGAGGCTGTCGCTGTCAGACGCTCGATAAGTTCTTTCTTTTGTTCGGCGGTCAATGCTCCGCTTTCAATTGATATGTAGGGCATGATTGTCTATTCGATTGGAAGATTGTGCTGTTTCAAAAAACTAAGTTTGTCCCAATAACCTCTCTGATATACAATAAGGTCATTCTGGATATGGAAGAATCCGCAGCCACGCAGCCCCAATGGGCACTAGTGGTCGGAAGACAGAAATCAGAAGCCAAACGACATTTTTGGTTGTT
>CAMQYL010000046.1:0-13867 GCA_947039275.1 uncultured Bacteroidales bacterium
TAATATTTCAAATTGCTCCGGGCAGTATTTGTCGAGAAAGGTAATAGGAACACCCATCGCGCCCTCATAGTCCGATGGAATAGCATCGGCAAAAGGGACTTCGATTGCATCATAGTTGTCGTAATGGTCATAACCCTTTTTGCCTCGGATTTCTTTATGTTTAGAGAATTTGAGATTATCCGCCATTGTCATTAGTGGCAATGGCTCGTGGCGGCGACCGTGGTCTATGTTGGTGAACCAACATATACTTGCCACACGCATCACTCTTTTCCCATCTCTTTCACGCTCAAACTTGTATGTTGAGGCATATTCATAGCCGTCTGGAATTTGGAAGTACATTCCACGATTAAAGGATGTTACTCCAAGCCATACCTTATTGTCCTTTATCAGAGGAAACATTTCTTTGTAAGTAATGGCATTGACATTCCCGATAATTATAAACTTCTTGTCGGCTTCCACGACCCACGCAAGGAACTCACGGAAAAGCGAGAACGGAGGGTTGGTTATGATGATGTCCGCTTCGTCACGCAGGGCGGTGACTTCATCGCTGCGGAAGTCGCCGTCACCTTGCAGATAGTTCCATTGGAGGTCGTCGATATTGATTTTGCCGTCACCTGTCACATCACGGTCAAGGACGAAAATCTTGCCGCGCGTCTTGGATTTATCTGCGTCAAATTGCGGAGAGTTCTGTTCAAGAAAAGAGAACAAGCCGCCCATCACAAACTTCTTGCTTTCGGGGGCGTAGCTTGTGGATATGAGTTTCTTTAAACCCAATTCATCGAACTTTGCCGCGAAAAAGCGAGTGAAGTTGCTCCACTCGGGATCATCGCACGGGAGCAACACTGTTTTGCCTCTGAACACGTCTGGGTTGAAATCGAGATAGGCGTTCATCTCAATTTCAATGTCGTGGTATTGGGTGTAAAACTCATCGTTTTTGCCGTTCTTGGCGGCTTTAAGGTCTGAGTTTGCCATAATTACACGGAGATTATAGATTTGCCGAAAAAGGAGGAGAGCATCGCAAGGGTAGCGATAGTGAAGTTGTGCTGTCCGCTTAGCCAGCGCGTCACCTCACCGGGACGTTTGCCGAGAGCATCGGCAAACTGTTTCTTTGAGAGTCCGCGCTCTTTCATTAGAGTATCTATCCTGTTGGAAATGGCAAAGGATAGGTCGATTTCATCTTTTATCGGCTGCGGCACTTGTGACACCATTTCGCGATATCGGTTTCTTATATCCTTCATAGCTTAAAAGTTTTGTCAGTGTTGATTGTTTTTGCAGTTATTGTCACCGTTCCGTCACATTGTCCCTCTTTGAGAAGTTCCTCAAAATTTTGGAGTGTGAGGACATAGCCGCGCAGAGAATCGTCTTCTTCATATGTGCGCGAGTTCTTCACCCCGCCGTTGCCGAGGATAAGGATTTGGTCGGAAAGGCGCAGGCAATACAGCCTGAGTTTGGAGCGAAGCACTGGAAGTGCCACTACCGAGTCGCGCATCTTTCCCTCCGGGCGGAAGAAGCGTTCCAACGCTCCCTCGTCGGCAATCTTATCCACAAGTTGCACGATGCGAAGCAGGTCTTGATTCAGCTTGGCATCGGCAATGAATTTGGCGTAGAATCGCTCATACTCGGTTTCAGATTCAGCGGTGAACTGAATCGTGTATATGGTACATTTGTCGGTGTCGTTGACGAGCACCAGTTCGACTTCGCTCATATTCTTTGGGTTGCTTTATGATTACAACGCAAAGATACGACAAATATTTCACATAAATGTGTAACATGGCGAAATTTTCTCAGACATTCAGATGAATGACCAGTCACTCATTCATCTAATCATTTGTTCAGACATTCAATTTGTTAGTTAGTCAATACGCTTATACATATGCATATAAAAAATAAATGCGTCAACATTTCAATACGATATTTCACGAAGTGTACAGGCTCTTGATGTAATAAAGACGCATCCGCGGGGTGCGGGTGCGCCTTTATGGGAGGGTGGAGAGGGAGGGGTCAGAGGAGGCGTTTGGTGGTGGTGCCGTTTTGGCGGACTATGTAGATCTGTCCGGGGGTGGGGGTGGTTACTTTCTCGCCCTGGAGGTTGTAGTAGACGGGGGCTTCGTCAGAGACGGGGTCTGTGGGGAGGTCGGGGGTGTCGGCTGAGGCTATGAAGTCTTGATCATAGGTGGAGGTGTACTCTACGCCGTGGACTGTGTAGGTGATTTTGACCCATTTGACATATTGGGTTGGTATGGCGGTGTTATATTCGCCATATGCGGGTTTTTTCCAGTACATGGCGTCGGTGGCTACTTCTTTGAGCTTGACCATCTCGGGGAACACCTCTTTAAGGGTTATGACCAGTCCGTTGTTGACGGTGGAGAAGTCGAGGCGGAAGAATTCTTCGACGTAGCAGCCGGCATCGATGGCTTCCGAGAAGCGTGACATTGATGCGCCTGGGATGTAGTAGGTGGCGTTGTCCACTACATAGTCGGAGGCTGGTGCATAGGGTGATTCCCAGTAGAAGATGGGCTTGAACTTGTCCGACTTGTCGGCTTGCGCGAGAATGCTGCTGACTGATGCTCCGTTTTGAGTTGCGCCCTCGAGTCCGTCGACTTTCATGAATATGTGGGGCTTGAGCGGAGTGAGCTCAAACAGAGGCTTGTTGTTCCAGGATTCGGGGCGGCGGGTGAAGCTCCCGAGTATTATCTTGTTGAGTTTAGGGCTGCGGGTGGCTACGGCGACGGAGCCATACTTGATGTAGGTTTGCGAGAAATAGGTGTAAGAGGGAAAATAGAGGTCGGTCAGGAGCGGGCAATTTGCGGCGAAGTATGTCCCGGCATAAAAGGGCAATTCGGGAGTGGTGACGAGCTGGGAGGCATCTATCTTGGTCAGGTTTTTGCAGCCGTCAAATATGTAATTGCTCCAGTAGCCACCTCCTACGGGCTTGGAAGTGATGGCTGCGTCATCGAAGATGACAGTCTCGAATCCGGTGTTGGCAAATGCCGAGTCGCCCATGTGGAAGTTGGTGAACGGATGTTCTTTCAGTGCTTCGCAATCGGCGAATGCGCCTATGCCTATCTTCTCGGGCAGTTCTCCGGCATAGGTGACAGATACGAGTTTAGATGATTTTTTTGCCATGTGGTCGGGCACTTTGCTGATGGAGCCTTTGAATGCTATGGATGTGAGATCCGGGCACTCTGAAAATGCGTAATCGCCTATTTCGGTCACTGAGGCTGGGATGCTGGTTTTGCGGATGTGGGATTTCGAGAAGGCTGCTTCGCCGATTTCGGTCACGGTAGAGGAGATTGTGACATCTGACAGGTATAGCGTGTTGGCAAAAGCGTTGTCCATGACGGCTGTTATGCCTGACGGTATGGTGTAGGAGCCTTGCATCTTGCGGGCGGGGAACGCTATCAGGTGTCCGTGCTGTGGATTGATGAGGACTCCGTTGGTGGCTGTGAAGATGGAATTGGAGTCATAGACGGTGATGTTGCCAAGCCATGGCATGGAGTTGATGCCGCTGTTTCCGGGGTAGGATGTGACGGGACCGAGCGAGAGGGTGGTCACGGTGGTGACTCCTGTAAATGCGGACTCTCCGAGGGCGGTGACATTGGCGGGCAGCTTCAGCAGACCGTTTGTGACTTTGACTGCCTGTGGTGTCCGGACGAGTACGTTGCCGTTATTTTCTCCAAAAGTTTTGCCTAGAAGAAGCCCATCGGTAGTCGCGCTGAAAAAGCTGTTGCCTTTACCGACTTCAAATGCTTCCAGTTTGGGGCAATTGTTGAAATTGTTTGTGTCGCCGGAACGGTTGCTTTCATATGAATCACCGATGCGGACGACTGCCTGCGGAATCACGATTTTTGTGACCGATGTCAGCCCGTCAAGCGCGTGGTCTCCTACAGCGGTGACGGTGTAGGGGTAACCGTTGATGTTGATGATAGAGGGGAGTGCCAGAGTGCCACTGATGAGATAGTCATCAGGGTCGGCGAGCGCTGTGATGCGGCATATTTTCTTTGCTTCGTCGGTAACTTCGGCTTTGAAGTCCACTGCAAGAGCATTGATACAGGTCGCCAGTCCTACGGCGGTGAGTAAAATTTTGTTCATGAATAAAAGTAGAAGTTATTTAGATGTGATAAAATGGTCTGAGAGCAGAATGATAATGAAATTTAGATGTCGCAAAATTAGGTATATGTCGGCGTAGATATGGTATGTAGATGGTATATTTCGGGTCTACAGGCGTCGGTCAACGCTGTTTTAGATGGTAGTCCCTGTAGACCGATGTTGTCTTTTGCTGGGTGTGTCGGACATGCCACGGTAGGTACCTGCAGTGGGTCAAAAAACAGCTCAGGTCATACGGCGCTTGGAGCGCGTATGACCTGATGCTATGTTGGAGGGATGTATGGGTTTTATTCGAAGCGGGGTCCGCGGTTGCCGTTGTCACGACGAGGTCCACGGTCACCATCGCGGCGAGGTCCGCGGTCGCCGTCACGGCGGGGTCCACGGTCGCCTTCGCGGCGAGGTCCGCGAGGTGCGCGTTCACGTTCTACGTAGCCTTCGGGTTTAGGCTGGAGGGCGCGGAGTGACAGGCGGTATTTGCCGGTCTTCTTGTCGATTTCGATGAGTTTGACCTCAAGCTCGTCCCCTTCTTTGAGACCGGATGCTTCCATGTTGTCGAGGCGGTCCCATGAGATCTCGCTGATGTGGAGCAGGCCGTCACGGTTAGGCATGAACTCTACAAACGCGCCGAACTCGAGGATGGAGCGTACACGACCTTTGTAGACCTTGCCCTCTTCAGGCAGTTCTACGATGGCGTTGATCATAGCCAGAGCCTTGTCGATAGATTCCTTGTTGGCTGCTGCCACTTCGATGTAGCCGCCTTCGTCGATTTCGTCGATTGAGACTGTGGCACCGCTCTCTTCCTGGATGCCCTGGATTACCTTTCCGCCCGGACCTATGACTGCACCGATAAGTTCCTTGGGTATGGTCATAGTGACGATGCGTGGTACGTGAGGCTTGTAGTCCTCGCGAGGAGCGGGTATGGTGGCTTCGATGATGTCGAGGATGTGGAGACGTCCGTCGCGAGCCTGGTTGAGTGCCTTCTCGAGGATTTCGTAGCTCAGACCGTCGCACTTGATGTCCATCTGTGTGGCTGTGATGCCGTCACGTGTACCTGTCACCTTGAAGTCCATGTCGCCGAGGTGATCCTCATCGCCGAGGATGTCGGAGAGGACTGCCCACTTGTCGCTTTCGGTATCAGTGATAAGACCCATGGCGATACCGCTGACGGGCTTCTTCATCTTGACACCGGCATCAAGCAGGGCGAGTGTGCCGGCGCAGACGGTTGCCATCGATGACGAACCGTTGCTCTCGAGGATGTCGCTGACCACGCGGCATACGTAGGGGAAGTCCTCGGGGAACATGCGCTTGAGGGCGCGGTGTGCCAGGTTGCCATGGCCGATTTCACGACGGCCTACGCCACGCTGGGGCTTGGCTTCGCCTGTAGAGAAGGGGGGGAAGTTATAGTGGAGCAGGAAGCGTTCGCGACCCTGGTTGATTACGTCGTCTACGATCTTCTCGTCAAGCTTGGTGCCGAGGGTTACTGTGGAGAGCGACTGTGTCTCGCCGCGGGTGAAGACTGCCGATCCGTGAGGTCCGGGGATATAGTCTACCTCGCACCAGATGGGGCGGATTTCGGTGGTCTTGCGGCCATCGAGGCGTATGCCCTCGTCAAGGATGCAGCGGCGCACAGCCTCTTTCTCTACATCGTGGTAGTAACGCTTGACGAGCGGTGTCTTTTCGTCACGCTCCTCTTCGGGGAGTGATTCGATATATTCATCGCAGATGGCATCAAAACTGTCCTGACGCCAGTGCTTGTCGGCGCAGCCGGCTTTGGCTACTGCGTAAGCCTTGTCGTAGCACTTGTCGTGGATGTCCTTGCGGAGCTCCTCGTCGTTGACCTCGTGGCAATATTCGCGCTTGGTGAGGGAGCCAACCTCCTCGGCAAGCTCCATCTGAGCCTTGCACTGCACCTTGATGGCTTCGTGGGCTGCTTTGAGAGCTTCGAGCAGTTCGGCTTCGGATACCTCGTTCATTTCGCCCTCGACCATCATGATGTTGTCATAGGTAGCACCTACCATCAGCTCGATGTCGGCACGTTCAACCTCGTCAAATGTGGGGTCGATGATGAATTTGCCATCGACGCGGGCTACACGCACTTCGCTGATGGGTCCATTGAAAGGTATGTCGCTGACAGCGAGGGCTGCCGATGCGGCGAGTCCGGCGAGAGCGTCGGGCATGTCTTCGCCGTCGGTGGAGTATAGGGTTATGTTGACAAATGTGTCAGCATGGTAATTGCTGGGGAAAAGCGGACGGAGCACACGGTCAACGAGACGCGCCGTGAGGATTTCGTAGTCCGATGCGCGGCCTTCACGTTTGAGGAAGCCGCCGGGGAAACGTCCGAAAGAGGAGAATTTTTCCTTGTATTCAACTTGAAGGGGCATGAAGTCTACGCCCTCGCCGGCATCTTTTGCCGTCACTACAGTGGCAAGGAGCATCGTGTTGCCCATGCGCACTTCAACCGCTCCATCGGCTTGCTTGGCGAGCTTGCCAGTCTCTATGGTAATCTGGCGGCCATCAGGAAGCTCGATGGTTTTCTTGATTGGGTTTAACATTTAATGTGAAATTTGATATATGATTTTTTACTCTCTATATTTCGTGCGCAAATTTAGCAAATATATACAGCATTATGAAGTGAACAGCTTATAAATATTCTCCATAAGGATTACAGTATTAGCTAAAATTAATTAAATTTGAGGCAGATTATGGCAAACGGTTTTACACACATACGGCTGGCATCGGTCGCGTCGACCAACGCCGAGATGAAGTCACAGGCGTCACAGCTGGCGACACATACAGTCATATCTGCCGTGGAGCAGACAGCCGGACGCGGGCAGCGGGGCAATACATGGGAGGCATCTCCTGAAGAGAATGTGACTATGTCGATGCTTCTGCGCCCACGCTACTTCAAGGCTTCGGAGCAATTCTATATATCTCAGATAGTGGCGGTTGCGGTGGCTGATGCCGTCCGCGGACTGCTGCTGCGGGCATCCTGTCAGGATGTCGGAGATGTCGGAGTGAAATGGCCCAATGACGTGTATGTCGGTGACCGCAAGATATGCGGCATACTGATAGAAAATTCGCTGTCGGGACACGGCATCCAGCATTCGATAGCGGGGATAGGTGTCAACGTAAATCAGCGTGAATTTCTGTCGGATGCGTCAAATCCGGTGTCGCTGTATCAGTTGACCGGCATGTGTTGGGCTGTGGAAGAAGTTATAGAACTTATAGCCGACGGCATAGTCAGGCTTATGGATTTGTATGACCGAGAGGGAGCCGACATGGAGCAACTGCAACGGGAATATGGCGGCATTTTGTGGCGCAGGGAAGGATTTCATCCCTATATTGACAATATCGCTGGCGAAGCAATCAGCGCGGCAATCGATAGAGTGGCACCTGACGGCATGCTGACACTGAGGCTTGTCGACGGCAGTCGACGCACGTATGCTTTCAAGGAAGTGGCGGCTGTGATATGAATTTCAGTTCATTTTGATCGGAAACCGTCGAGCCATTGCTCGTCGGAGGGGCGTATTGCCATGATGTCGGCTTCGAATGTGTCGCGGTTGACGGCGCGGTTGCGCAGGCGGTTGCGGTAGGAATATATTGTGTTGACCGAGTAGTTGAGGAGTTCGGCGATGCGTCCGCTTTCTTCGATGCCGAGGCGCATGAATGCAAGCAGCCGTAGGTCGGTGGTCAGTGTGCCGTCTGTGGGTATTTCAAGCTGTTCGTCAGGATTGAGCAGGCCGTTGACTTTCTCGGGAAAATCGGGGTAGAGGTGCAGGAAGGCGTTGTCAAAGACTTCGTAAAACTCTTTTGACTGCTCCTCGATGAATTTTCCTGATTTTGTCATCTTATATAGATCGTCCACTTTGCCTGCCGATATCTTGCGGTTGGCAAATTTGCAAAACTGATTCAGCTTATCCATGTATATGGAGCATAGTTCCAGAAACTGGCTGATATATACCTGTTTGGCGGCATTTGCAGCTGTGAGGTTGTTGCGCAGGCGCTCCATGCGGGTCATCTCCTTGCGCAGTTTGACAAACATCGACACCACCACAATCAACAGTATCGCCAGACCTCCGAGCACCCACAGCATGCGCTGGCGACTACGGTCGAGCTGGGCTGCGTGTGACGCTTCGATAAACGGCAACGCAAAGCCTGTCTCGCTGATTCGCAACTCGCTTCCAGAGTTGACAGCGCTTTTGAGAGCTGCAATCAGGTAGTCATAGGCTCGTTCTACGTCGCCTTGGTCGTAGAGGCGCTGTCCGAGCGTCTGTAGTGAACTGATTTCCTGGACGGCGGCTTTAAGGTCGGCAGTGGCTGAGAGTGCAAGGTAATATATTTCTTCATTGTAATTTCCTTCGGCTCTGGCTATGGTGCTCATCTGATAGGCGGCGTAGGCAAACAGTCGGGAATCGCGGGGGATTATGCGCATCAGTTGTGACGTGTAGCTCCATGCCTTTGCGAGTTCGCCCTGGGTGAAGTAGTAGCCTCCCGATTGCAGCAGGTACATCGGAGAGTCTTTGCTCAGGTAGTGAATGAGTTGTCGCTGATGTTCGGTTGCCTTGTCGGCAAAGTGCATGTCGGCATACTTGTGCTGGCCGCGCAGGTCGGACAGGAACCCATACATGGATCGCCCGGAATTGTGGTAAAGTACCATTTGCTCGCGGCTGAAACCGGTGGTATCCACCGAGGCGAACAGAGATAGGGCTGGTCCCATGGTGCCGTTGAGAGGCAGTATGGCGGCAGCTCTCAATGCGCCCACCGCAGCGAGGGAATCCAGCCCTTGCCGGTGACCTTCTTCGTGGAGGATTGTGAAATATTTGACGGCTGAGTCGGTGTTGAATCCTTCGTAAGCTTCGCCCACAGCCAGTATTTTCTTGAGTGAAGCAGCTCCGGATGGGATGCTGTCCATGTCGCGTTTGAGCCGTTCGATAAAGCGCTTTCGGTTTGCCACGTATCCTTCCCGCAGCGAGAGCTCGTGGTCGACTTTTTCCAACGCAGCTTCCACGTCCTTATGGCTGACGGATGGGGCTGCATATATGCCCAATGCGCACAGGAGGAATATGCCGCATGTTGACATGCGGCATATTAATGCCTTGATGTTTCTGGAGATGTTGAGATGAAAGAGGTGTGTTGTGCCCATTGATGCAAAATTACATCAAAATAATGAGAGAAAAGCGGCATGAGACCATTTTTTGAGTTCATGCCGCTTTTGTTGTGGGGGAGGGAAGGGTTATCACAGCTCCTCTTCCCGTTTGGTCGCGCTTTTGAAGCCTCCGAGAAGGTTGAATTTCAGTTCTGTTCCGTCTGACAAGCCGATTTCGTATCCAGAGGATTTCTTGACCACTCTGACTATCTTGGAGTCGCTATAATGCTTTTTGGTATAGTTGCGTATAGGTTTCGTGATGAGACCTTCGGGAACCTCGCGCTTTTTGCAATCCACCGACTTCCATTTGCCGGAGTTGCTGAACTCTATTTTTGTACCGTTAACCAGATTGACATCGTAGTCGGTTTTCTTGAGCAGATGCCTGTCAATCTTTATGTTGCTTATCTTTGCTTTGGGAAAGTAGGTGTCGAGCATTTCGCGAGCCTCCTCGGGGAGTTTCTCCCGGTTTAGGGTGTAAGAGTCGATGAATGCGTACGCGGAGGCTGTTGCTGTGATAAGCATCAATAGCGAGATGATGAGATGTTTCATGCAGTTGTGTTTGATTGTTAGTGTGTGTCATTTTGCGTAATCTATAACGACAGTCTGTGGCGAAGTATATATGCTGACAAGCTTATTTGGGTATATTTGATTTTGATTTGGTTAAATATTTTAAATTGTTGTTATGGCGGTTGCGCGGTATCGAATGTTTGTATATCTTTGTATCCCTATTTCCCGCCCAAGGGAAGTTGACAAAACGGGGCTGACCGGTTTTGACAGCGTGTAGAGGTGGTGAGTAAGCATGCAGAGTGATGATGCCTACACTCTTAAATCAGAGACATCAGCAAGTTTTAAATGGCGAAAATAACTACGCTCTTGCTGCCTAATCGAAGTACAGTAGATCCGGCTTAATCTCCGCAACAGTTGCAGAGACAAGACATCGTCCGGGAGTCCTTTTTCCGAGACAACCCGATCAGGCGGTGCAGAAATATCGGGAATAGGGTGCCGAGAGCCTCGCGAGGCATCCGAAATCTTAGAGGCTAAGGATGGCATTGGTCGTCACCTGCCTGTGCCGTCACGAAAACCAAGTGGCGACTAAGCATGTAGAAAGCTCATTAGTTCCGCGTTTGGACGAGGGTTCAAGTCCCTCCAGCTCCACCCCTATTAGTTCTAACCTCAACATATTAAAGGTTGGAACTTTTCTAATTGACTGATTTTAAGGCGGTTTGATGCCGTTTCTCAGTTTGGTTTTTTCAACTGGGATGTTCTTAAAACAGATGAGAACGAACAAAAAGAGCAAATTTGTTCGCAAAATTTGTTCGGCTTGCGCACTGGTTCTAATCTCGGTTATTCATTGCCAACGAGTGAAAAGAAATGGCAATAAAAATTTATTACAAACTAACGCCCTCCGCTCCAAGTAGACCTAAAGGTGTACTATGCGTGGTTGTCGGCTACAAAGGCACTGGCAAAGGGCGCAAATCTCATGTTATTGGCGGTCTGACCGCTCCCGATTTCCGTTACTGGGATAAAAAGGCTCAACGCTTCACCAGTGGTACAGACACGGCAAGGGCGAATAATCCAGTATTGGACGATATTTGCAAACGTTGTGACGAGTTATTGAATAACTCCGCTATCACTACACCCTTAGAGTTTGTAGACGCACTGGATAGTGGCGTTACTCCGTCTGATGTTATCACACTGGGGGATTTCCTTAGGACTTTAATTGATGAGATGAGGAACGGCACGAACAACAAACGCCCCTCTAAAAATTACCAGTGCTATATTAATCTGCTTCACAAACTGGAACGAGAGGAAAAAGCACACTATAAAGGGAAAGTGTCAGACCTCATCAACGTGCCTATTGCTGAAATAGACAATAAATGCTTTATCCAGTTCAGCGACTTTATTCTCTCACTCTCTGATGATGAGGGGCGCACGAACTACTTAAACATAATGAAATTGTTTAAGCAAGTACACACCAAAGCATGTAAGCGAGAATTGACAGACACCGTACTACGTTTTGACTACACCGAAAATGCTCCATCATTTTCAGATGAATACACCGAAAAATCGCCCTCACTGACTCCCAAGCAATACGCACAGTTTGTTGCACTGGATGTCAAGACACTTAGCAAAAGTGGGTCGCTGAGTTATGAGCTTATGCAGCTATATAAGGATTTTTGTGTATTTCTATATGAAACCAAAATGCGTCCAGTTGACGTTACACGCGCTCACACAAGCAACATTGTAGGAAAAGACAGCAAAAAATTCTATCGCTATACCCCTGAAAAGAAAAAGAACAACAAACAGACTGATAAGAATAAAACAGTTTACGCCCCTTTATCTGATGTAGCACTATCCATCATAGCAAAATACAATGGCAAATCCTCACAAGGCTATATATTTCCGTTCTCTATGAATGAATATAGCTGGGATATGAGGGACGCTAAAGATTGGAACAAATGGAATCACCGCAAAGCCCGTTTGCAAGAAATGATTAACAAGTGGCTACGTGAAAAAGTAGTTAAAGCTCTTGACTGGGATATAGTGCCACATCTCTACACGTTCAGACACTCCACCCTTACGCATGCTTGCATGTCTGAGGGTGCAAACCTTATGCTTATAGCTTTGGATGCTGGCACATCAATAGGGATGCTGCAAAAGCACTATGTTTCCAATACCGTTACTTCAACCGCAATATAACATCTCTATATGACACTACTTGAATTTTCTATGTTGCTTGGCTATGTTGTAGCCATGGACGATGACAACAAAACGTTGTTGTACTTTTACGCTGGGTGTGATTACTCTAATGAGCTGATTTCCGTACTCCAGCAATCTTTTGAGGGATGGTCTATAATATTGACTAATAATATAGACAAAGCCAAAACCCTATGCAACAGCGCAGACATATCCTATCAGATTGATTGTGTATCATCTGAGAATATTAACAAACTAATGCGATGAACAAGTAGACCTACTGTCAATTGTATGCGAATATAGTTGATGCTCTGGACTGTAAGAGCCGTTAGACGAATTTGTCTAACGGCTCTTTGCGGTATATTAGTTTCGTTTGTTTGGGAAAATCTCAGTAATATTGTTTATCTTTGTCCCGCCGTTCAAGAGTGGACGGTGTTTAAAAAATGTAGGCGTTTAGCATTAATCTTATTTCGGAAAACTGGACACTTTCACGACACTTGATGATTATGCGATGTGCTTACGCTCTGTTGTATATTCTCCAATATGCAATATAGGGGCGTGGGCTGTTGCTATCCGAAAGTGTCAGGCAGTCCAGAGCCTCCGAAATAGTTTAGCTAACAGTTTCCACGCCTTTTGTGTAATCTTGTTTGCCCGATTGGAAATTGTACGGCTCTGTAAAATATGGCACTTATAAAATGCACTGAATGCCACAAGGAAATAAGCGATAGGGCGAAACAATGCCCTTATTGTGGATGCCCCCTATCTTCACACAATCACAAAAAAGCATTAAAGTTGTCAATCTTAATATGTGCAATATTATTGGTTGTTGGTGGTTACACATATTATAGATACGAAAAGACACAAATCAAAGAAGCTATTCAACAACATAATGATTATCTTGCATCAACCGTTTCAAACCAATCTTATCCACAAAAGCCACAAAGTTATGAGGATTTAGAATATATATACCAGCACTATAATCCTACTAATCCTGGGTGTCGTTTGGCTTTGTACAATGCGTTATATACAGATAGACCAAATAACGTACCTTTCCAATCAACAAAAATATATATTGACTGGGATAACAATTATAGGCATAATCTCCAGCCAAAATACTAATCTGAGACGGCAAAACAAAAAGACCGTATAAGCGCATTTTAAACGCTTGTACGGTCTTTTCTTATGAGCGATGATAAATGTATCTGTTGAGGATGCTATAACTCTATACTGGGCGTTATTTACGCTTGATTGCTTTCTTTATTGCTTTCCCAATCATATATTTTAGAACGTCTCCAGTTGCAACCTCTCTATGTTGTTTAATGCGTCCAGTGATGAGGGTGCAGTTGCGCTCTTTTGCTTTCTTGATTAGTGAGTCGTAGACACTGGGGTTATACCGATAAGTAGCACAGTGTCCGTAATCATTGCTTATTCGTTCAAGTAGTTTAATGTCACACAATTTTTGCAGACCGTCTGACACTGATTTGTGGGAACAATGAAGTATAGATACTATATAGCTGTACTGTAACGTTATGATTGGTTCGCTGCTATGGTGGGAGTTCTTTTGCTCCGCGCCCTTTAGATAATCTCTCAAATACTGGATAAGTTCTAAAAGTTTCAATTGAAAGTCTGTGAGTATGCCACTCAAAAGGAAATTTGGGTACATTAAAAATTAAAATGTTGTCTTATTCTCTGCGGATGGGCGGTAATTGTATAACTTCATTAACTTAATGACTTCACGAAGTTTCTATATTTCCCTCCAGTATTGCAAGGCATTAGACCGTTGATGCTATGATTTATGTTACTACTGTAAGTGTAGCAACATTTGTATCAGTTTGAGATTATGTTACTACTGTAAGTGTAGTAACATTTGTATCAGTTTGAGATTATGTTACTACTGTAAGTGTAGTAACATTTGTA
>CAMQYL010000047.1:0-11680 GCA_947039275.1 uncultured Bacteroidales bacterium
CGGGCGCCAAAACGGCGCGACGCGCCGCGGGGCTGCCCCGCCGCCTGACGGCACGCCTGCAAGGAAGGCGCGCGAATGAATCGGATAAGTCTTATAAATCTTATAAATCTCATAAGACCTATGAGCTGCGCGCGGGCGGACATGCCACGGCATGTCCCTACAAGAGGGGGAGGGTTGAGCTGGTGTTCCAGAGGGGGAGGTCAGTAGACTTCGAACTCGATGCCTTCTTCGACAAGTAGGTCGAGGAAGGCGCGGGTGATGTTGACTTTGCGGGAGGCGGCGAGGCGGACGCGGCGGCGTATGTCGGTTGCCATGAAGGTCATCTCGAGGTTGCCGGCATCGGGATTGTCGGTGAGATGTTCGGCGAGGAGTCCGCGGATGCGGGGGGTGATGTCTTTGTCGAACAGTTTGAGGTGGATGGTGCTGACGAGTGAGCCTTTGACTGCCTCGAGGAGCTGGATGCTCTTGATGTTGAAACGTAGATCCTGATTTTTGTACCGCCGCTCATATGCACCCTTGATATATATGGGGGTGCCTGTAACTCCATAGTTATGGAAATCGATGTAGCTTTGCCCGAACAGCATGAATTCGTGGCTGCCCGAGTAGTCCTCGACTTTGAGGATGCCGAACATGCTGCCCGACTTGGAGGGACGCGATTCCAGACTGACCACCATGCCTCCGAGTGTTATCTCCTGCCCCTCGAAGTTGGCTCCGAGTTCGGCAAAATGCTTGAAATCGCACGTGCAGCCATATTGCAGCTCGAGATAATAGGGGTCGAGGGGGTGCGCTGAGAGGTACATGCCCACGAGGTCACGCTCCTTGTCGAGGCGCACGGTATCGGGCCAGCGGACGGCGTGGGTAATCGCCGGACGTCCGGCGGTAGAACATGCGCCCTCATCATCGCCAAAGAGCGAAGCGGCACTCTCAATTTTGTCTTGCTGGTATGCCTGACCGTAGCGGAGGAGCTGCTCCATGAAGGTCTCGCCACGGCTGTTGGTGGCATAATAGTCCTCCCGCTGCACATCCGCGTCAAAGCAGTCAAGCGCGCCGGAGAGAGCAAGGCTTTCAAGCACTTTACGGTTAAGGGTAGACGGATTGACACGCTCGACCAGGTCATAGATGGATTCATACGGACCGTTGGCATCACGCTCGCGGATTATGTCAGCCACTACACCGCCGCCGATGCCTTTGACGGCGGCGAGCCCGAAGCGGATGTCACCATGAGAGTTGACACCGAATCCGGCGTAACTTTCGTTGACATCAGGACCCTTGACCGAGATGTGCATGCGCTTGCACTCGTCCATGAAGCCGGTGAGCTTGGTGAGGTCGGAGAGGTTACGCGTCAGCACCGCCGCCATGTACTCAGCGGGATAGTTGGCTTTGAGGTATGCCGTCTGGAAAGCCACCCAGCTATAGCAGGTAGCGTGGCTCTTGTTGAACGCATATGATGCGAATTTCTCCCAGTCAGCCCATATCTTCTCGAGCACCTTGGCATCATGGCCGTTGGCAGTGCCGCCTTGGATAAAGAGACCTTTAAGCTCGTTCATCTTCTCGATGAGTTTCTTACCCATCGCCTTGCGGAGCGTGTCGCTCTGGCCGCGCGTGAAGTTAGCCAGCAGTCGCGACAGGAGCATGACCTGCTCCTGATAGACCGTCACGCCGTATGTATCCTTGAGGTACTGCTCCATGATGGGGATATCGTAGGTGATAGGTGACCGTCCGTGCTTGCGGGCGATGAAGTCGGGGATGTAGTCCATAGGACCCGGGCGGTAGAGGGCGTTCATGGCTATGAGGTCCTCGAAAGTCGAGGGTTTCAGCTCGCGGAGGTACTTCTGCATACCGGCGGACTCAAACTGGAACGTGCCGGTAGTGCGCCCCTCGCAATAGAGCTGGTAGGTCTTGGGGTCGTCGATGGGCACATTGTCGATGTCAATGTCGATGCCGCGTGTGCGCTTGATGTTGTTGACCGCCTCCTTGATGATGCTGAGAGTCTTCAGCCCGAGGAAGTCCATCTTGATCAGACCAGTCTCCTCGATGACGCGCCCCTCGTATTGGGTGACTATCAGCTTGCTCTTATCATCACTCGCCTTATCCACTGCCGTGGATACAGGCACCCAGTCGGTGATGTCGTCACGACAGATAATCACGCCACAGGCATGCACGCCGAGGTTACGCACGGTGCCCTCGAGCTGCTGGGCATAAGAGAGTGTCTCGGTGATGAGCGGATTGGGACCAGCCATCTCCTGTTTGAACTCCGGAAGATAGCCGAGGCAGTTATTCAATGTGGGTGACAGCTCCTTGCCGTTGACTTCGGGCATGTGGCGCGGGATGAGCCCGGCGAGGCGGTTAGCCTCGTTAAGAGGGAGCTGCTCTATGCGCGCCACGTCCTTTATGGCGCTTTTGGCAGCCATGGTGCCGTAGGTGACTATGTGCGCCACCTTCTCCTCGCCATATTTCTTGGTCACATAGTGGAGCACGTCGGCACGTCCGTCATCGTCAAAGTCGATATCGATATCAGGCAGGGAGATACGGTCAGGGTTGAGGAAACGTTCGAACAGCAGGTCATATTTTATGGGGTCGATCTGTGTGATGCCGAGGCAGTATGCCACACAGCTTCCCGCAGCCGAGCCACGCCCGGGTCCCACGCTGACACCGAGCTGGTTACGCGCCGCGTTGATGAAGTCCTGGACTATGAGGAAGTATCCCGGAAAGCCCATCGTCTTCATGATGTGAAGCTCGAAGTTGATGCGCTCGTCGAGCTCCGGGGTGAGTTCGCCGTAACGCACCTTCGCACCCTCGTAGGCGAGTTTGCGCAGGTAGTCAGCCTCAAATTTTATGCGGTAGAGCTTGTCGTAGCCTCCGAGTTTCTTGATTTTCTTCTCGGCATCAGCCTGCGAGAGCACCACATTGCCCTTCTCGTCACGTGTGAACTCGTCAAACAGCTCCTGCTCGGTGATGCGGCTGCGGTATTCCTCCTCAGTGCCGAAGTCAGCAGGAATCTCGAAGTTGGGCATGATAGGCTCGTGGTCGATGGAGTAGGTCTCCACCTTGTCGTAAATCTCCATCGTGTTGGCAAGAGCCTCGGGGAGGTCGGCAAACACGTCGTTCATCTCCTGGCGCGTCTTGAACCACTCCTGCTTGGTGTAGCGCATGCGGGCAGGGTCGTTGAGATTGTTGTTGGTGGAGATGCATATGAGGCGGTCATGCGCCTCGGCATCCTCGGCGTTGACGAAGTGGGAGTCGTTGGTGGCGATGATCTTGATATCATATTTGCGCGCCAGGCGTATCAGTTCGGGGTTGACGCGCTGCTGCTCCTCGTAGGTGTCGCGGTTGCCGCCGGGGACATCGGTCTTGTGGCGTTGCAGCTCTATGTAATAGTCGTCGCCGAAAGTCTCCTTCCACCACTTGACACTCGCATCAGCCTCCTCCATGCGCCCCGAAAGTATCAGGCGCGGTATCTCGCCGCCGAGACATGCCGAGCAGATGATGAGCCCCTCGCGGTGGGCTGCAAGAGCCTTCTTGTCGGTGCGCGGATGGTTGTAAAAGCCCTCGGTCCACGCCTGTGACACGAGTTTGATGAGATTCTTGTAGCCCTTCTGGTTCTTGGCGAGGACTATCAGGTGGCGTCCGCGGTCGGTCTTGTCGTTGCGGTCATGGAGGGAATTGTTAGCCACATACATCTCGCAGCCGAGAATCGCCTTGAAGTGGTGCGATTTCTCCTCCTCAGCCTTGGCGCGCAGATCGGCAGCCGCTGCGGCATCGCCGCCAGCCTCAGCTTCGTCAGCCTGTCGGAGCAGGTCCTTGACCTTGCCGTCGACCTTGCCGTTGTGCTTCTTGGCGTAGTTGGCAAGCTCTTTGATGCCGAACATGTTGCCGTGGTCAGTGAGCGCCATGCCGGGCATGCCGTCTTTGACAGCCTTGTCGACGAGCTTCTTGATGTCAGCCTGACCGTCAAGGAGGGAGTACTGGGAGTGGACGTGGAGATGTATGAATGGTTGCATAGATTATCAGGGGATATTGTACAAATTTACTGACAAAATTTCAACGAATCCAACTAATAGGTCAAAATTTACTTGTAAATTTGCATTGCAATGACTCACATAACCAATGACAAGACACCGGGACCTATCGGAGTATTCGACAGCGGATACGGCGGACTGACCATCCTCAAGGAGATACGCCACAAGCTCCCGATGATGAGCTACATATATCTCGGCGACAATGCACGTGCCCCCTATGGGACGCGCTCGTTTGACGTAGTGTACAAATTCACCCTCGAGGCGGTCAAATACCTCTTTGCGCAGGGATGCCATCTGGTCATCCTGGCATGCAACACCGCCTCAGCCAAAGCCCTCCGCTCCATACAGCAGCGCGACCTGCCCGGCATCCCCGGCAAGCGCAAGGTGCTCGGAGTCATACTGCCCACGGTAGAAGACATCGTCAACGTCACCACCACAGGGCACATAGGGCTGCTCGGCACCCCCGGTACTGTGCAGTCACGCAGCTACGACATGGAGCTGTCGAAATTAGACCCGGCACTGGTGGTCACTTCCATGGCATGCCCGATGTGGGTGCCGCTGGTGGAGAACCGCGAGGCTGACGGACCCGGAGCCGACTATTTCGTGCACAAATACATCAACAACCTCTTCGAGATGGACCCAGCCATCGACACCCTCGTGCTCGGATGCACCCACTACCCTCTGCTGCTTGACAAAATCACTGAGGCAGTGGACGGACGCGCCCGCATCATCACCCAAGGCGAACTGGTAGCAGACAGCCTCGACGCATATCTCAATCGACATCCTGAAATAGACCGCCTTATCAAGCGCAACGCCGACTGCCGCTATCTCACCACAGAGCACCCCGTGAAGTTCAACGAACTGGCATCGCTGTTTCTGCACCACCTCGTAGATGCCGAACACGTAAACCTTTAGAAGTCGCTTAATGTCATGACCCAGATACTTACCGACCTCCACCTGCTCGGCTTAGTCATCGGACTCGCCACATTCCTTATCATCGGGTTGTTTCATCCGCTCGTAATCAAGGGTGAATATTATTTCGGCACCGGATGCTGGTGGGTGTTTGCCATATGCGGCGCAGGGTTAGGTGTGGCATCATACCTTGTGGACGATGTGCTGTGGTCATCGCTGCTTGCTGTGACGGCTTTCTCCTCATTCTGGTCCATACTGGAAGTGTTCGAGCAGCGGAAGCGCGTGGAGCGAGGATGGTTTCCCTCCAACCCGAAACGCAAGAGCCGCAAATAACCTGATACAGAAATCACATTATATATTATACCCATGATACACGGAAAACTGTTACTACCATTAACCGCCACGATGCTCATGCTTACATCGTCAGAAATAGCCAAAGCTGCCCCAGCCGAGGCGGAAGCTCCGCTTATCGAGAAGCCCGACTTCACTCCCGATGCTTCGGGACAATACAACATCGACGCCCTCGAGGCTCTCGGAAGCGTCAAAGCACCTGCGGTGTCGCCCGACGGCAAGTCGCTCCTCTACGGCATCGGCTACGAGAGCGTGGAGCAGAACCGCTCCAACGTTGACCTCTACGTCTCTGACATCGACGGCAAGAACGTGCGCCGCATCACCCGCACCCCCAAGAGCGAGGGCGCGGCTGTGTGGATCGACGGCGGACGCAAGATAGCCTTCACCTATGAAGGAGAGGATGGCAAACCCCAGCTGTGGACCATGAACGCCGACGGTTCCGACCGCCAGCAGATCACCAAGGTAGAGGGGGGCATCGGCGGCTTCCTCTTCTCCCCGGCGGAGAAGAAGGTGCTCCTGATCGCCAACATCAAATACTCACGTGACGCCAAGGACATCTATCCCGACCTGCCCAAGGCTACAGGCCGTGTCATCGACGACCTGATGTATAAGCACTGGGACGAGTGGGTGACCGAAATCCCCCACCCTTTCATAGGCGACTACACCGGAGCCGAGGTGGTCAACATCAAGGACATCATGGCTGACGAGCCTATGTACGAAGCCCCGATGAAGCCTTTCGGCGGCATTGAATCGTTTGCATGGACTCCCGACGACAAAGCGGTGGTCTACGTCAGCCGCAAGAAGACCGGCATGGAATACGCCATATCCACCAACTCCGACCTCTACCTCTACACCCTCGCCGACGGCACCACACGCAACCTCACCGAAGGGATGATGGGCTACGACACCATGCCCGTGTTCTCACCCGACGGCTCGCAGCTGGCATGGCTCTCGATGGAGCATGACGGCTACGAGAGCGACAAAAACCGTATCTTCGTCATGGACATGGCTACAGGCGTGCGCACCGACCTCACCACCGAGTGGGACTACACCGCCGACAATATCGCCTGGGCACCCTCGGGCAAGGAAATCTACTTCATAGCTCCCAAGGGCGGCGTGACACCCATCTTCAGCATCGATGTCAAGAACCACAAGGTGCGCACAGTGGCTGAGGGCGTCTGCGACTTCGCATCGCTCGCACCAGTAGCCGGCGGCAAGACCCTCATCACCATGCGCCACTCCATGCTCGCGCCAAATGAAATCTGCGCCGTCAACCTCAAAGCCAAAGACCCTGCAAAGGCAGTCACACAGCTGACCGATGTCAACACCGAGCTGCTTGCCAAGCTCAAGATGCCCACAGTGGAAAAACGCATAGTCCGCACCACCTCCGACGAGGACATGACAGTGTGGGTGGTGTATCCCCCCGAATTTGACGCGACGAAGAAATATCCCGCCATCCTCTACTGCCAAGGCGGACCGCAGCAGGCAGTGAGCCAGTTCTGGAGCACACGCTGGAACCTCGCCCTCATGGCAGCCCAGGGTTACATCGTCATCGCCCCCAACCGCCACGGCCTGCCGGGCTTCGGCACCAAGTGGAACGAGCAGATTTCGGGCGACTATGCCGGACAGAACATGCAGGATTACCTCGCCGCAGTAGATGACATGAAGCGCGAGAGCTACATCGACGCAGCCCACATCGGAGCAGTAGGCGCAAGCTACGGAGGCTTCTCGGTCTACTGGCTCGCAGGCAACCACGACAAGCGTTTCGCATGCTTCATAGCCCATGCCGGCATCTTCAACATGGAGACACAGTATCTCGAGACCGAAGAGATGTGGTTTGCCAACTGGGACATGGGCGGCGCATACTGGGACAAATCAAACCCTGTGGCACAGAACACCTTCGCCAAGGCTTCGCCCCACCGCTTCGTTGACCGCTGGGACACCCCCATCCTCGTCACCCACGGCGAGTACGACTTCCGCATCCTCGCCTCGCAGGGCATGATGGCGTTCAACGCCGCACGTCTGCGCGGAGTGCCTGCCGAGATGCTCATATTCCCCGACGAGAACCACTGGATCCTCAAGCCTCAGAACGCCGTCATGTGGCAGCGCGTATTCTTCCGCTGGCTCGACCGCTGGCTCAAGCCCGAAGCGAAGTAAATCCGTAAAAACAGCCATTTTTAATGTAGGGACGCGGCGTGCCGCGTCATCGCACCAGGCGAGGTGTATGGCGTTTGATGACGCGGCACGCCGCGTCCCTACAAGCATATGAGCGAGCAAACTGCCCATACATGAAAATCAGCACTGACATCAAAGCCCCGACGGTGACCTTCTGGTCACTCCTGGGGCTTTTTGCATTGGCGCACTGGGCTATATTCGCCCTTTTTCCGCGCATCAGCGACGACTACTGGTATGGGATATTACAGGCAGATTATCTGCGCGGACTGTCTGACTCCATATCATGGGAGGGCTTCTGGGAGACGATGCGTGTGCATCTGACCACGGACAACACGCGTCTTGCCAACGTGGTGTTCATGTTCCTGCAACTGCTGCCTGCTTGGGTCTCTGCGATAGTGCCGGGGGGGTGTGTGCTGTGGCTGAGCTGGGGCATCTGCCGCTTTGCGCGTATCGACGGGCGTAACCTGCTTCTCGTGACCGTCGCGCTACTGGCTGTGTCGATATTCCCACCCTGGTTTGAAAACTTCTTCACCCTCTGCTTCGCGCTCAACTATCTGCCCCCTGCGGCGATGATGTGCTCCTACATCATCTCGCTCACCGACGATGGTCCGCGATCGCGATGGGCTTATGTCAACGCCCTCGTACTCGGAGTATGGCACGAGGCTTTCGGCATATCGCTGGTCGTGGGGTCTCTGGCATATATAATCGCCACGCCCCATCGCCGCCATGCCATCAGGCTGGCACTGTGGATTGTCCCCGGCACGATATTCCTCTGCATAACAGCCGTCCTGACAGCCATCAACAACTGCGGATACGTCATCAGCGACTACAATCCCATACACAATCTCGTGGCTGTGGGCAAGTTGCAGGTGTCATTTTTCCTATTTATAATATGCGTGATATGCCGTGCGGTGCATCTGCGCGACTGGCGCGCACTGCTGTCGCCGTGGGTCATCATGCTGCTGATGGTCGCGCTGACATCCATAGGCATCAACACCGTCATCAC
The DNA here is from genome assembly GCA_947039275.1 of uncultured Bacteroidales bacterium. Classification (GTDB taxonomy): domain Bacteria; phylum Bacteroidota; class Bacteroidia; order Bacteroidales; family Muribaculaceae; genus Amulumruptor. The sequence continues at coordinate 8,464 of CAMQYL010000047.1, forward strand.
CCGAGGCGAGAGGATATCCACCGTGGCGCACATCGCCTCCATCCTCGGCATCATGCGCTGCCTGGCGGAGACTCTGCCACGGCGGTGGAAGACAGACACCGCGCCCTCACTCACCCTCGCCGCCATCATAACCGCCCTGCTCGCCTGGCACTACGCCACCGTCATCCACCGCAGCTGGCAATACTGCAAGGTGTGGCACGATATGGAAGCCCACGGAGCGATGTCACCCGGCGCAGTATTCGTCGAGCTGCCATCGCCGGTAAGAAACAATCTCATCTGCTGGCGCAAACCTGACGCATGCCTGTTTGACGTGTGGAACGTGTGGCATTACAGCGAATACATCGGCATGAACAGCGATGACCGCTCTCACCGCTGGATCATCCCAGCAGCACTGAAATCGGTCACGCCCACGAGCGGCACACCCATCCCCGGCAATGCCGGCATCCGCTCGGTGGACGGATGGCTCTACATGCCTGATGATGCCGACCACGCCTATCTACCCATCTTCACCACACGGCTGGGTCCGTTCGTCAAAGACCAGGTATGCCAGACCTACCCCTTCACCGCCGATGACGGACACCGCTACATCTTCATCGCACCCATCGACCAGTATTTCCCCACTTTCCTCTTCCCGATTAAGTCGATGGACTTCCGCTTCGACGGTCCCTACACCACCTCCATCGACCAGCCCCCCTTCACCGACGAACACGGCAACATCATGCACATCTTCTGACCGCACAGCGTCTACCGGGAGAGGCAGCTATAGAGTCGAACTAAGGAGGGTGTTGCAGAACTCAGGAATAGTGCGACAAACACCGTCAAATTTTTAGGAAGGTGTTGCAAAACTCCGAATCGTACAATATTGTAGGGACATGCCATGGCATGTCTAATCTGCAAGTACTTGAGCATCAGCAGACATGCCATGGCATGTCCCTACATCATACAGATAGGATCACCACAATTGACAGGTTTTGCAACACCCTCCTAAAAACATGTTTAAATACAGTTCTGCAACACCCTCGGGAGCAGTCAGACATAGGCACGTCGAAGACGTGCCAGCCGTGATTAACCCCATGCACGGAGCGTCAGCGAACGTTCATGGGGCATCATCCACCATCTGATGACAACCTCGGAGAGGTTGAGACCCACATGTTCATGTCAGCATCCGGTCATCCCATATCATAGATTCCTTCACAACCATGGTACGAAATTCCTCCTCAAAAGTGATTCCCCTGCCATAATGATGTTCACGTTGTCTTTTGACATACTCAATCACGGCATTCAGACCCTCATGGCTGCAACCGCATGCAAAGTATTCTTTGCCCCAGCCTTCAAATGACGAGAAAAGCCCCGAAGATTTCATCCACTTACTGCTTTCTCGTTTTATGTCACGCATTACATCCATCAAAGCATGACGTGGATCAAGGTCAAAAAGGATGTGAATATGGTTTTCTATACCTCCGATTCGGTACAGATGGCAACTTCTGTCACGCAACAAAGCCCAAATGAATCGGTACAACGATTCGGCATGGTCAGAATCGATAGTCATGTGCCGACAGTATGTATTGATGACCGCATGGATATGATTGTTAACTTTACTCATATTGACAAAGTTAGCAAAATATCTGATAGTGTGTCCCAACCTCTACGAGGTTGTTATCATATGTTGGCTAATACCCCATGAACGTTCGCTGACGCTCCGTGCATGGGGCTAATCACAGCTGCCACGTCTCCGACGTGCCTTTTCCCACTATTATCCCGCACCGCGGCATGTCACGGCAGGGTCTAAGCCCCAAAAAAAATCCAATATTGCCGCTATTGTATCAGATTTTGATTAACTTTGTAGGTGACAACGATATATGCCTTAAATCCTGTATATTTCGGCGAAACATCTGACCTAAGCGAAAACTTCTTAACTTAAACCTAAATAATTAGACACATGAGCAAACCATATGTAATTGGTATCGACATAGGCGGTACCAACACAGTGTTTGGAATAGTAGACGCACGTGGCGTGGTTATTGCCAGCGCAAGCATCAAGACCCGCAAGCACAATGACATCCACAACTATATCGACGAGCTTTACCAGGAGACAATGCGCCTCCTCGAAGCCAACGATGCAGTGGGGAAAATACACGGCATAGGCATCGGAGCTCCCAACGCCAACTATTTCACCGGCGTGATAGAGGACGGCGTGAACCTCCCCTGGCCGACCCCCATACCTCTGGCACAGCTCGTTAGCGCGAAGTTTGGCGTACCTGTCGCCATCACCAATGACGCTAACGCAGCTGCCATCGGCGAGATGACCTACGGCGCGGCGCGCGGACTCAAGGACTTCATCATGATCACCCTCGGCACAGGCGTGGGCAGCGGCATCGTCATCAACGGTCAGCTCGTCTACGGTCATGACGGTTTCGCCGGCGAACTCGGCCACACCATCATGAAGCGCAACAACGGCCGCCTCTGCGGATGCGGACGCACGGGTTGCCTCGAGGCTTACTGTTCAGCCACAGGCGTGACTCGCACAGCCCGCGAGTTCCTCGACAGCCGCAAGGACATGCCCTCGGTGCTCCGCGAGATACCTGCCGAAGACATCACATCAAAGGACGTGTATGACGCAGCCATGGCTGGCGACAAGCTCGCCAAGGACGTGTTTGAGTTCACAGGCGACCTCCTCGGTCAGGCATTTGCCGACTTCACCGTATTCTCGTCTCCCCAGGCAATCATCCTCTTCGGCGGTCTCGCCAAGAGCGGCGAACTGCTGCTCCGCCCCCTGCGCACCTCTATGGAGAAGAACATGATGCCCATCTTCAAGGGCAAGGTGAAGATCCTCCTCAGCGAGCTCAAGGAAGCCGATGCCGCCGTGCTCGGTGCCAGCGCCCTCGGCTGGGAAGCCAAGCCCCTCGTATCCATCGTGCCTCCCCCCTCCTCCTCCGCAGTAGTGGCACAGGCATAACATCCCGAATACGCAATAACAGCGAGGCATCCACTCCCAGACAGTAGGGATGGATGCCTCTCCGTTTCTGTATAAGGGTGTTGCAGAACTCTGGAATCATGCAACAAATGCTATCAAATTTGTAGGGTCGCTACATGTAGCGACCGTTAACCAGCTGACCATCAGTTCATGCGCTTGTGCGGTTCTGCGACACCTTCCTACGATTTTGGCGGGGTGGACATTTGGGGTGATGAAAACCTTGTAATGGGTTGTTTTTCATAC
>CAMQYL010000048.1:0-7614 GCA_947039275.1 uncultured Bacteroidales bacterium
CAATTTGCTACTGCCCTGAATTGTTAAAATTTTCCCCGGACAGCTGTGTGCCGTGACATGTCCCTACACCCTGACTGCCTCAATCAAAGGTTACCCTCTGACGTGGGTAGTCAGGAACGTATCCCCGTTTTTGTCGCATGGGATGTGAATGTATGGGCCATGTCTCCGTAGGAGACACACATATTAGGCAGAGGTCACACAAGCTGTAAGCTTGGCTGACCCCTGTACCGCCATCCGCCCACATATTATCGCCTCCGTCGGAGGCACACCCCCCAGCCAAAGTGCGCCACTTACAGCGGCGTATGTTTTGTACCATCGCCTGTACAGTGATCAGTCTGCCCTACAGCCACCCTGACCACTGCCTAACATGTGTGCCTTCCACGGAGGCAAGAGCCAGCATCGTAATACCTACAATGACGAAAAAAGAGGTACGTCGGAGACGTGCCAGCCGTGCGAAACCCCATGCACGGGAGCGTTAGCGACCGTACATGGGGTAGAGAACCACGCCCCCACAGAAAAACCTCGGAGAGGTTTTGACCCGCATGCAATGGCATCTCGCCTGATTATGTGCCCAAACCTCCCCGAGGTTTTTATCTATGGTGGCTCTCAAATACCCCATGTATGGCGCAAGCCTTACGCACAGCTGGCTCATCCCCGATGTCGCCCCTCGCACAGATAAAACTGCATATAAATCTGTAGGGACATGCCGTGGCATGTCCGCCTCCCAGCCCATACCGCCAAATCCACCCATCCCCCCACAACAGCAGAATCCTAACGGGACGAATCCGTACCAAACCCTGTATGAAGCAAATCTGCGGACAGCCAATTATCCATCTCAAGGATCATGGAAGGATGAACTTGTAGTAGCAGCTCGCATCTACTTTTCTCAATCTTAAAAAGAATCGCACCTTGATGTGATTAAGTCGATTTCCAAACCATTAAAAAAACAAATTTGCAATAAAAGATTCTTTTACATATATTTGCAGAAACCCCGCGATACGTGGCTCCTCAGAGGAGGATTGATGCCGGGTATTGGGTGGTGTTTTTTTAGAACGAAGGCGTTTGCTGCGCTTTGATTCTTGGCTCCAAGAAACGACCAATTTCACAATCATAGTCAAGATTGAAGCAATGAGATGTCCGTGGGTAATCATATCCATCGGTGACCTGTGGTCACAGGGTGGATTATATGAATATTACACGCGGGGTCATCATTGCTCATTCTACTATGATGGGCTTTGGTCGGCCTCTTGGAGCAGGATGAGCAATAGTATGGCTCCCGTTTTTTATTCATAATTATCCACGCTCCGCAATGAAAAAACTGACTGCAGACAAGCTGTTTGATATCAAAGATTTTGAACTGATACCTCGTGTCGGTGATAACCGTATATACTTCCGACATCAAAATCAGGGATTGTCGTTAGACACTAAAATATATCGTTATATCCGACTTGACCATACAATGGAAATACTAGATAAAGCGGTGTTACACGTCAGTAATCGGAAGAATTTCACAGATGTCAAGGATTGGAGTGGAAAAGAAAAATATATTAATGGGTCTGATTTTAATAACTATGACGTAGCTCTATCTTCTAAAGATAAGAAATGGCGAAAGACTCAGCAAGAAATAAAAGATCAAATTATGAAAATTTGTATTTCTTGCTGGACGTTGGATGAATACGGCGAAAATTTTCTGATGTGGAAAGCTTACAAATCAGGAGAATTGGTGTGTAGAATCGGTACGACTATCAGGAAATTTATCAATAATATCATACCTCCATGTGATGTAATGATTTCTGATGTTCGTTATGTCAAGAGTTTTATTGGATGCAATCCTGAGTGTTTGACATTTGAAAAATCTATATATTATGCAGGGGAGAAAGAAGTCCGAATGGCTTTTTTAGAACAGTCTTCAGAACTGAAAATACCTATTGAAAATATAGATGATTTCATTGAGTCAATCACGTTCTCACCATTTCTCCATCCCAGAATAGAGAATATAATAATTACAGGATTAAAAAATCGATACAAAGAATATGCGAATAGATTCCATCAATCTAAACTTATGGAATACAACGACCGCAAAGAAAACTAAACTAAACCTAAAAAGTAATCATATGAGAAATGTTTTCACAAGAATCGCGCTGCTGGTGATAGGATTGCTGGCAACACTCACTTCCTCAGCCTACGACTTCGAGGTTGATGGAATCTACTACAACATCACATCACCATCTAATCTGGAAGTGGGTGTTACACACAAGTATGATAAGTATGTTGAAGGTAAAAATACATCTTATGTTGGAAAAGTAACAATACCGGCTTCGGTTAACTACAATAATCGTACGTATACTGTTACGTCTATTCTCTCGTATGCTATGGGGGGAATTAGGAAACTTGACCCAACTAGCTGGAGTGTCCAATATATTTATTATGAAGGTTGTAGTATAACTGAATTAATCTTACCAAGCACTATAGTTTATATTGAAGAAGGTGCATTCCAACGATGTGAATATTTGGAATCATGTGCATTGCCTACGGCATTGAAATCTATAGAGACATCGGCATTCTCACGGAGTCGAAAACTAACTAGAATTACGATTGGTAAAAATGTCGCAAGGATAGGAGTGGGAGCTTTTCAAGGCTGTTCCTCTCTACTTGAAGTATTTTTTACTGGCTCCATTCGACCGACCATCAGCTCAAATGCATTTACTGACACACATGCTGGCATGGAAAGCTACGTCCCATCCGTGGCTGTCTACGGTTTTGGCAAGGAGTATGTGACTTTTGCGCAGAAGGAGTTTGAATATACTGGTCAGCAGCATAATATCGAGTGGCAGAACAATCTCAAGGCTTATAAATGCGAGATTGCCGAGGGCGAGTGCAAGACTGATGTGAATGCCGGGACGTACACGAAGTATCTGACTGCGAAGTATTCCGACGGTGTGGATGTTTCGGTTGATATCCCTTACACTTATACTATCGCCAAGGCTCCGATGTCACTGACGGTCAACGATGTGCAACGTGAATATGGTGACCCCAATCCTGCCTTCACATGTGCTATCTCTGGCTTTGTTAATGGTGAAAACGAGCAGAGCATCGGATCGACACCAACCTTTGAGTGCGAAGCTACGCAGCAGAGCAATGTGGGCGACTACCGCATCCTCGCATCATTGGATGCTCCTAACTATGACATCACCTATAAGTACGGAACTCTGTCGGTTATCAAAGCTCCGTTAAGTGTCGGCGTGGCCAATGCTTCAAAGACATATGGTGATGCCAACCCACAGTTTGTGCTGTCATATTCAGGACTGAAAAACGGTCAGAGTGCACCTGTATGGAGCCGACAACCTGCTTTCTCAACTCTTGCGGATAAACTGTCTGATGTAGGACAATATGAGGTCACCGCATCTGGTGGCGAGGCAAACAATTATGACATCACTGCCTATACATCAGGCATCCTGACCGTCAACAAGCGAGATCTGACAGTGAAAGCCAATGACTGCTCACGTCTGTACGGCGAAGATAACCCCAAATTCGGCATCTCGTATATCGGTTTTGTCAACGGCGATACCGAGTCGTCATTGGAATCACAGCCTGCGGCAGAATGTGTCGCCACTAAGGAATCCAATGCCGGTACATATCCAATCACTGTCAGCGGGGGCTCGGCTAAAAACTACAATTTCATTTACAAAGACGGCATGCTGACTGTAAATCCTCTCACTGTAGGCTTTAAGGATGTCTATAATTCAGTGACCTACAATGATATGTCAGTCAGCTCAAGTGGCAATTATTTCAACTACATCCCCGAGATTGTAGGTCCGTTCAGCGCAGATGATTTCTGGCTTGAACTGTGGTTCCTTGACGGAGACAATCAATATGACAACCACGTGGCTACCATCACAAGCGGATCATATGCCGGCAACTATGTGAATACAAACTATGACAGACCGATGTGGGCTGGCAAGTACATATTCAATCTGAGATCAAAGGGTACGAACCCCAATTTAGAGGCTAATCCCTCACGGGCATACCTGACAGTCAACCGAGCATCCACCAATCTTGAGTGGGATGCTAATTCCCCCATTTCGGTTAAAGTTGGAGATAAGGTCGATCTTGGCATCTCATACCAAGCTGACCTCTGGTGCAAGTTCAACACAAGCTACGATGACCAGCTTATTGAGCTCACTTCAGAGGGCGAAACCTCCAACGACCCACATTGGTATGCCACAGGTCTCCAGGAAGGTGAAACCACCCTGTATTTTGACATAGAGTGTCAGAAGAATGATATGGGATTCTACGACTTCAGCGACTCCCGTAGATTGTCAAAGAAAATTGTAATCGGTCCCTCATCAGCCATCGATGACCTGTCATCTGATTACGACAATGTGTCCGTGACGGCAAGCAACGGCCGCATCGTAATCTCCAATATGGCTGAGGATGCGATAGCCAAGGTGTACAATATGCAGGGTGCGCTGGTGGCGAAGACTGCGGAGCGTGTCATCGACAGCCTGTCGCCTGACCTCTACATCGTGTCGGTCGGTGGCAAGAGCTTCAAGGTGATGCTGAAATAACGGCTACAGCATCGCAAAGCCATATTATCGGGGACGCGCCTATGGTGCGCCCCCGATTTTTTGTTGTGCTATGGGATGTGAATGTCTGGGTCATGTCTCCGTAGGAGACACACATGTTAGGCAGGGGTCAAGCAAGCTGTTTAGGCTTGCATGACCCCTGTGTAGCATCCATCCCCCCATTGTTATCGCCTCCATGGGAGGCGCACCCCCACAGGCAAAGTGCGCCGCCTACAGCGGCGTATGTTTTGTGTCATCGCCTGTACAGTGGTCACGCTGACCTACAGTCACCCTGACCACTGCCTAACATGTGTGCCTCCCACGGAGGCAAAGGGGTCACAGCCCGGCGCGGGACATCAGGGCTTGGTCGTCGAGGAGGGTGGCGGTGGGGCCGTCGGCTATGACGGTGCCGTGAGCCATGATGATGGTGCGGGGGCAGGTCTGGCGCACGAGGTCGAGGTCATGGCTGGTGACGATGACTGTGTGGTAGAAGTCGCGGATCTGCTTGATGAGGAGACGGCGTGCGTGGGGGTCGAGGTTGCTTGACGGTTCGTCGAGCACGAGGATGTCAGGCTCCATGGATAGCACCGTGGCTATCGCTACGCTTCGCTTCTGTCCTCCGGACAGTCGGTAGGGTGCCTGATGGCGCAGGTCGCCGACGCCCACTGCCTCCAGAGCGTGGCTGACGCGCCGCTCCACCTCCTCTTCGGTCAGCTTCATGTTTCGCGGACCGAAAGCCACATCTTCCTCCACCGTGGGCATGAAAAGCTGGTCATCGGGGTTCTGGAACACCAGTCCCACTGTGCGGCGTATCTCAGGGAGGGTCTTCCTGGTGATCATTACATCGCCGATGATGACGCTGCCCTCCGAGGCTTGCAGCAGTCCGTTCATGTGGAGCATCAGTGTCGACTTGCCCGCCCCGTTGGCTCCTACGAGAGCCACTTTCTCCCCGTGAGTGATGAGGAATGACACCCCGCGCAAAGCCTCGAAGCCGTCGGGGTAGCGGTAGTGCACGTTGTCAAATTTTACGTAATGGTGGCTCATAGGTCAGATGCGGTTGAAAATATGGGTGAACAGTAGGGGGATGTCGCACAGTCGCCCTGCCACGAACAGTGCCGTCCAGACGATTACAAACAGCGTGTCGCTCCACTGCCAGCGCAGCGGATGGCTCAGAGGAAACATCCCGCAGAATCCGCGTGACAGCATGGCGCGGTGGAGCCGCTCGGCGCGGTCGGCGGTGCGTAGCAGCAGTTGCCCGACAAACACTGCCCAGAAGCGCATACCATAGGAGGTGCGCCCGTAGCCTCGCGCCGTGCGAGCCATCTGCATGGAGCGCGCTTCTTGAAGCAGCACGAATATATAGCGGTAGAGCAGAAACAGCTGCGTGGCAAATATGTCGGGCAGTCCGAGTCCTTTGAGACCACGGCACACACTGATGAATCCTGACGACAGGATCAGCAGCAGCGTGGCTTGGACGGAGAGGAGTCCGCGCACGATGATTGACAGGAACTGTATCCACCCTTCGCTTATAGCCACCGTGCCGACATGGAGCATCGGGCGATGGTCAAACAGGGGGTTGAATATGCCTATGAATGCGATGAACGGCAGCGTGTAGAGCGATAGCTTCAGCACTCTGCCATATGAGATGTCAGCCATGGTGCAGCCGACCAGTGGATAGATGGCGAAGATGATGATGCCGCCGAGATTGTCGAGCGGAAAACTCAGCACTGCCACCAAGTATGCCACCGTCACTATGAGTTTGGCGCGGACATCACGGACGCTCATGGCTGACGTGGAGCGGCTTGAGATCCGCTCCACGTCGTTGAGGGTCAGCAATGCCTTGTCGATGGAACTCATAGACTCGGGTGTATGGTATGTGTGTGGTTATTTCACCGTCTGGGTGGCATGGCGGCGATGGCGCATGCAGGTCAGTATCGCCCATGTCAGTATGACTACCATGGTGCATCCGATGATGCCTGACCATGTGCTGTCATAGTCGGGAAGCACGGAGGTGACATTCTGCACGTTGGCGAAAGCCGAGCGTGTGGCTGCTGCGGTGTCGTTGATGATGTCGGTGGAGCCGGTCAGCCGTTCTATCGACCATTCCAGTCCGTCAGGATGCGACGAGGCAATCCATGTGAACGTAATGCCGAATATGATAGCCAATGCTCCGAACACTATCATCACCGGGCGCAGACTGCGTGTCTCCCGCGCCTGTGACTGCGCCGGGGCTTCGCTCAGCAGCAGCGACGGACGTGTCTTGGCAACGAAATAGAGCAAGAAGCCTGTAGCGATGCCCTCTCCGGCTCCGATAGCGAAGTGTATCGAGGTCATCAGGGCGAAGAACTGGTTCCAGCTCAGAGCCGTGATGCCCGACATCTCTGTCTCGGCAGTTACAAGTACAGCCCCGGCTTCAAGCCCGACGATACAGCCGAGTATCGCACCGAGAAATATACGCCACGGAGTGAGCGAGCGCCCTGCAATCCAGCGATATACAAGTGCGTAACCTATAAATGTGGTGCATATGCCCATGTTGAGTATGTTGCAGCCTATAGCCATCAGTCCGCCATCAGCAAACACGAGACACTGCACCACCAGCACCGATGCCACCGTGATAAGTCCAGCCCACGGTCCCAACAGAGCCGCAGCAAGCACACCGCCTACGATATGCCCGCTCGACCCTGTGCCAGGAATGGAGAAGTTGATCATCTGGGCGGCGAATATGAATGCTCCTATCACCCCCATGAGCGGGACGATATTGGTGGAGTCGGATTTCTTTACCTTGTTGGCTGCCACAATCAGGGCTGCCACTGAGACTACGGCGGCTCCGGCTGCTACTGCCGGCGACACCAGGGCATCTGCCATGTGCATACTTGGATATACAGGTTATAGGGTTACACAATGTGGGATAATATGGTGAATGTTAAAAATAAAACAATGCAATGTCGCGATTTGTTTGCCATTGCCACGCCTAAGGCTCGCGATGGTAGTAGAGACGCGGCACGCCGCACAGCTGTCCGGGGAAAATTTTAACAAATCCATATAACTG
>CAMQYL010000049.1:0-7194 GCA_947039275.1 uncultured Bacteroidales bacterium
GTTCCGACGGGAACCTGTAAGGCTCCGGCTTGAAACGCTCGCCGAAATCGGCAATTAGGCACGCATCTTTTGAATCCGTCTTTGTCACGGACATCATCACACGGGCATAATTCCTTATCTTCTTCGGATTGACGAGGCTCGCCTTGATGTCTGCCTTTTCAAGAAGATACAGCAGAAGGAAACAGTAGTTGCCGGTCGCCTCCATCACACAGTGGTGCATGGCCGGGTCGAGCTTCGAGATGAACCGACGGATACCTTTGGTGTCATTTTGGAATGTCTCTGTACGGTAGCCTTTCTCCTGTGGGAAAGCCGCCACAAAAGTGGCTTTGCTGATGTCGATGCCTATGTATGTCATATCGTCAAGTATTTTGTCAGGTCCACATCCTATGCACTCGCGTCGCAAACACGGGGTCGGCCATGCCGCCCCAACGAACTATCCAGTCTTCGGATGTTAAGGCATGGGGGCTGAACGTCCCTATCGGTGTCTGCCTACATGCCGGCTGCCTTATTCCATGCCTGTGATACCTGAGGATTGATGATAAATTTATTCAAAATCTCTTGTCCGTGCAAATGTACGACATGCCTTTGGCATGTAGACTGATACACAGATATATACAGGTTTTACATGCCAAAGGCATGTCCCTACGTCCATAGGCATAATCGCCAGATTTGACGAGTTCGTCAACACCCTTCTACGACATTACGATTTAGCAGTCCCCTATTCTTGGATTCACGATAGAAAATCGTGTGATAGAGACCTCCGGCGGAGGTCAACATTTCTGTCATCTCCGCTTAAGTGAATCCAATATAGGAGGTACGTCGGAGACGTGCCAGCCGTGCGAAACCCCATGCACGGAGCGTCAGCGAACGTACATGGGGGGACAGGATGCCCATGTAAAATCAACCTCGGAGAGGTTGTGGCACGCATGATTATGCGTGTAAGTCATTGATTTAAAACGGAAAACAAGAATGGCGGTGCAGGAACGCGGGTATGTCCCAACCTCTCCGAGGTTGATCATAATAGCGTGTCGTCTGACCCCATGTACGTTCGCTGACACTCCGTGCATGGGGTTACGCACGACTGATACGTCTCCGACGTATCTATCCGCGTCTACACATTAACAGCGTTGGGGCATCTCCCTACGATATTCATGCAATCAATATCGGGATGGCGGGGGTTACAGCGCGCGGAGGATGTTGAGGAAGCGGGTGGCGATGACGGGGGCGGTGAAGCGGGTGGCGATGGAGGCGCGTTGGGCGGCGCGGTCGAAGGGGGCGGCGAGTGCCTGGCGGAGGCAGGCGGCGAAGTCGGCGGGGTCTTTGTAGGCAGCTATGTAGCCGTTGACGGCGTGGCTGACTATGTCGCGCTGGCCGCCTCTGTCAAATGTCACTGCGGTCGCGCCCGAAGCTATGCCCTCCATCAGTGTCGCGCCCATGGTCTCGAAGTCGCTGGTGGAGATGACCGCTGTGGCGGCTGAATAGACGGCTCGCAGCTGCTCCGAGGTCAGCTGCCCTGTAGCCACGTGGTCCATTACCAGACCGCCGAGCATGGAGGCATCGCGCAACTCGCCGACAAACACTACCTGGCACTCACGCGCCAGCCCGGGGTCTGAGGCGGCGAGGGCGTTGAGAGCCTTGACTGCCATAGGGAGGTCTTTGACATCGTCGTCGAGACGCGCCGCAGCCATGACGATCAGCCGGCGGTCAGTGTTGATGCCCATTTCGCGCAAAGAAGCCAGTTGCCCGGCTGACGGCTCCACAGAATAAAGCTCTACCGGGAAAGCGTGAGGGAGAATGTGTATCGTTCGGTCACCCAGCAGATTGCTCCTGAGGCATATCTCGTGCTGCCAGCGGCTGACCGCCACGAAGTGCAGATTGGGGTGTCGGTCATAGAGGGCTTTCTTGCGCTGCCACACGCGGTGTGACAGGTCGGTAAACCGCCCGTCCTTGTCCCTATTGCCGAGCAGGGGACAGTAGCCGCACTCGCCTATATACCTGCTGCACCAGCCGGGCAGGTGGCATATGCCGGTGGCACACCAGAGGTCGTGCATGATCCACACCACAGGCTTGCCGAGACTGCACAGGCGGTCTATATCGTCGAGGGACACAAGCCCCTGGTTAATCCAGTTGAGCACAATGACATCGGCATCGCGCACCTGCGGCATGTCGCAGACACCGCACCCGGTGGAGGCGGAGGATACCTTGAAGAGACGACCGCGGTGCAGCCCGTTGCGCACGAATATGCCCAGACGCTCGCGCAGAAACGCCGACAGCCATCGCCGACGGCTGACAGCATGCACATACGGGCTGTCCTTAAGCTCGTGGCGGGCGCACACCATATATGCGTCCTCTCCCCTGTCGCGCAGAGCCTCGATGAGCCGCATCGTCACCGTGGCAGCCCCGCCGAGATTGTCGTTAGTGCTCAGAAACGCTATGCGCATGGCGGTCACTCCTCGGCGGTAAGCAGTTTGGCAAGGTATGCCACGCCCTCAGAGGCACACATCTTGATGACCGTCACGCCCGGAGGCACCGCAGCGGGATTAGGGTCGATATAGTAGATGGGCACATCAAGAGGCACATAGCCCAGCAGCCCCGCTGCTGGGTAGACATTGAGCGAGGTGCCTATGACCACGAAGATGTCAGCCTGCTGTGCCCACTCGATGGCTTTCTCAATCATCGGCACAGGCTCCTGGAAGAATACTATGTGGGGGCGCACAGGGTCGCCATACTCATCGCGTGTTTCGGGCGATGTCTCCAGATGATCCTTGTCAAGGGTGTAGATGCGCTCGGGATGAGTCATGGAGCGCACCTTCATCAGTTCGCCATGGAGGTGGAGCACATGCGCGCTGCCCGCACGCTCGTGCAGGTCGTCCACATTCTGGGTGATGATATAGGTGTCGAAGTGCTTCTCAAGCTCCTTGAGTCCGAGATGCCCGGCATTAGGGACGCAGGTGACCAGCTCGCGGCGGCGCTTGTTGTAAAATTCGTGCACCAGAGCCGGATTGCGGCGGAAGCCGTCGGCACTCGCCACATCCATCACCGGATATCGGTCCCACAGACCTCCAGCATCGCGGAAGGTGGCGATGCCGCTCTCGGCGCTCATCCCCGCGCCCGTAGAAATCACAAGTTTCTTTTTCATATCCGCAAATATAACGAAATCCCCCATCAAAACAAACACAAAAGGACGCATGCCATCGGAGGGTGTTGCAAAACTCCAAATCACACGATGTTGTAGGGACATGCCTTTGGCATGTACAACCTGTATATGTCTGTGGGTATCAGGCTACATGCCAAAGGCATGTCCCTACAGGGTGGGGAATTCTGGTTCTCAGTGCATAAACAAAAAGCCCATCGCCGGGGGGACGATGGGCTTGAGACATATATAAGGTCGGGGGGATTGGTTACCAGATGATGACGCGCTCGGCTTCGGGGCGGAACATGGGGTCACCTTCTACGATGCTGAAGGCTTCGAAGAAGGGCTGGAGGTTGCGGAGGCTAACGTTGACGCGCTGCTTGCCGAGAGAGTGCACGTCGCCTGTGGTGAGGGAGCGGATCTCCTCGTCGCGGATGTTCTGAGCCCAGAGGTTGGCGTAGTTGAGATAGAATGCCTGGATGGGGGTCAGTCCGTCGATATTGGCTTCTTCGGAGTTCACATCCACGCCTTTCTTCTTCTGGCTGTCAAGGAAGGCGGTCATGGCGATGTTGAGTCCGCCCTGGTCGGCGATATTCTCACCGAGGGTGTATTGGCCGTTGGCATGCAGACCGGGGAGCACCTCTACCGCGCTGAACTGGTCAACGAGCACCTGTGCTTTCTCGCCGAATTTCTTGGCATCTTCGGGAGTCCACCACATGGTCATGTTGCCGTCGGCATCGAAGTTGCGTCCCTGGTCGTCAAAACCGTGGGTCATCTCGTGGCCGATGACCACGCCTATGCCGCCGTAGTTCTCGGCATCGCTTGCTTCGGGATCAAAGAAGGGTGCCTGGAGTATGGCTGCCGGGAATACGATTTCGTTGGCAAGGGGATTATAATATGCGTTGACAGTCTGAGGTGTCATAGCCCACTCGGTGCGGTCAACGGGTTTGCCCCACTTGCTGTAGTAGTCTTTCTGATGCCACATGCTGACATTGTGCATATTGTCATAGTATGACAGGGCAGGGTCGATTTCCAGAGTCGTGTAGTCCTTCCACTTGTCGGGATAACCGATTTTTACGGTGAAGGCGTTGAGCTTCTTGAGAGCGTTGAGCTTGGTCTCGTCGCTCATCCAGTCAAGATGGATAAGGTGCTTGCCGAGGGCTGTACGCAGATTCTCCACGAGGCCTATCATGTAGTCCTTTGATGACTGGGGGAAATATTTCTCTACATAAAGCTCGCCGACAGCCTCGCCCATGGCACCTTCTGTGGCACCGAGAGCGCGTTTCCAGAGAGGACGCTGCTCCTTAACACCGCTCACGACCTTGGAGAACTCAAAGTTAGTGTCGACAAACTTCTGGCTCAGGCGGTTGGAAGCCTGATTGACATACTTCCACAGATAGTAGTCCTTGAGCTCGCGGTCAGTCAGCGATGCAAACAGCTTGTCAGCCTGGGCGAGAGGCTCAAACTGTGTCACGATAAGAGTGTCGGGGGTCTGGATGCCCATTGTCTCGATGAAGAAACGGTCCCAGGGCAGATTGGGGTACATCTCCTTGACCTTGGCGGTGGGAGTGGGATTGTTCTGCGAGGGGAGGTCGCGGGTGCGCTCGCGTGTCCATGCCGAGTCGGCGAGGGCGGTCTCTATCTTCATGACATTCTTCATGATGCGGTTGGCATCTTTCTTGCTGTAGCCGGCATTGACCATCTGGTCGACGATGAGCTTCTTGAGGGCATCGCGCACTTCCTTGTTGCGCTTGTCATTCTTGAGATAGTAGTCGCGGTCACCGAGCGTCATGCCGCCGCCGCTGAGATACATAGCGTAGCGCTTCGAGTCGTTGAGGTCCTCCTGCATGCCTGCGCCGAAGAGCGGGCTGGAGTAGTTGCCGTGCATCCACAGGAATAGGTCGGTCATCCCTTCGTGGGGAGTATCCTCGATTTTCTTCAGGTCAGCCTGGATGGGCTTGATGCCCTCGGCGTTGCGGCGGTCCATGTCCATAGCCTGGTTGTAGATGGTTGACACCTTGAAGGCTACGGTGCCGGGCTGGGGATTGGTGGCAGCCAATCCGAGCACGAGGTTCTTGACACGGATTTCGCTCGAGTCGTTGAGCACGTTGAACTGTCCGTAGCGGGCATGTTCGTCAGTCAGCGGATTGGCTTTCTGCCAGCCGCGTGTGGCGTATTCGTAGAAATCGGCTTTAGGTGACACGGTAGTGTCAAAATTCGCCTTGTCAATGCTTTTCAGATGTTCCTGTGCCATCATGGGTAGCGCACTCAAGGCTGCGAGCGCGGCAGAGACTAAGATTTTCATTGTTAACGAAATGGTGATAATGTGAATTTTATGGTAACGGACTCCAATCCAAGTGTAGGGACGCGGCGTGCCGCGTCATCAGATGTCATGCGCATCGGCTGATACGATGACGCGGCACGCCGCGTCCCTACATCAGGTTGAAGCTTTAGATCCTTCGCTTTTAGAGCTTTGCCTGGATGGCTGCGGTCTCTGCCTCGTAGCCGGGCTTGCGGAGGAGGGCAAACATATTGCGCTTGTATGCTTCTACGCCGGGCTGGTTGAAGGGGTTGACACCAAGCAGATAGCCTGAGATGCCGCAAGCTTTCTCGAAGAAGTAGATAAGCTCGCCGAGATACTGCTCAGTCAGCGCAGGCACGGTCACGATCATGTTGGGCACGTCACCGTCAACGTGGGCTATACGTGTGCCCAGTTCTGCCATCTTGTTGACTTCGTCCACGCGCTTGCCGGCAATGTAGTTCAAGCCGTCAAGATTGGCATCGTCAGAGGGGATGATCTCGGTGTGGTGCTGTTCGAGCACAGACACGACTGTCTCAAATATGGTGCGCTCGCCTTCCTGTATCCACTGGCCCATAGAGTGGAGGTCGGTAGAGTTGTCGACGGCTGCAGGGAAGATACCCTTGTGGTCCTTGCCCTCGCTCTCGCCGTAGAGCTGCTTCCACCATTCGCCGAAGTAGTGGAGTTTGGGGTTGTAGTTGACGAGAATCTCGGTCTTCTTGCCGGCACGGTAGAGGGCGTTGCGGGTCAGAGCGTACTTAAACGAGGGATTTTCCATCGAAGCCTCGTTGGTAGCAGCCTGCATGGCACGGGCACCGTTCATGAGAGCCTTGATGTCATATCCTGCAACAGCGATGGGAAGCAGACCCACAGGGCTGAGCACAGAGAAGCGGCCGCCGACATTGTCATCGATAACGTATGTCTTGTAACCCTCCTCGGTGGCAAGCTGACGGAGAGCTCCGCGCTTGGCATCTGTGATAGCGACGATACGCTTTGCAGCCTCGGCTTTGCCGACCTGCTCCTCAAGCTGAGCCTTGAGCATGCGGAACGCGATGGCAGGTTCGGTAGTAGTACCACTCTTTGAGATAACAACAATGCCGAAACGCTTGTCTTTGAGGAAATCCTTGAGTTCATAGAGGTAATCCTCTCCGATGTTCTGACCGGCAAAGAGCACCACAGTATTGTCAGACTTGCGGTAGGCAGCGAAAGCATCGCTCAGAGCCTCGATTACAGCCTTGGCACCGAGATAGCTGCCGCCGATACCTATAGCCACCACATAGTCGCAGTCCTTACGGAGCTGGGCAGCCGTAGCGTTGATATCGTCAAGCAGGGCATCGGGAGTGCGGGTAGGAAGGTCAAGCCAACCGAGAAAATCATTGCCGGCACCATTGCCGTCAAGAAGAGTCTTCAATGCCGCAGCAGCCTCGGGCTTCATAGCCTCAAGCTGGGCTTCGCTGACAGTACCTGTCACATGCTTGTTGTTAACTTCAATAGTCTTCATAATGAGAAATATATAGTGTTGATAAATATCACAATATAACCACGCAAAATTACAAAATTTCTCACAAAATCAGACGCTTAAAATCACATAGCAAGGATAATAAATCTTATAACAATGAAAATAAATCTTATAAACAATACACATCTCCTCACTTGGGGATGCGGACATGCCACGGCATGTCCCTACAGAGAGAAGTCCATAAAACCTGTAGGGACATGCCGTGGCATGTCCGCATCCCCGCCGTGCATAATTATTAGACTT
>CAMQYL010000050.1:0-5934 GCA_947039275.1 uncultured Bacteroidales bacterium
GCTCCGTGCATGGGGTTTCGCACGGCTGGCACGTCTCCGACGTACCTTTTATATTGGATTCACTTACATGCTTAAGTGAACAGCATTGGCTCTTAACCTTACACTAAGAACTGTGATTTACCCTCAGCAGCAGCTGTTAGGAAATTCCGAACAACTGAACTCTCGTCAAGCTCTCCGTCCTCACATCGGAATCCGATACATTGCGATAATACTCCTTTCTCCCTCATATATTCAGTGAGGTCTTCTACAAGATAGCGGGAGCCAAATGTATGTAACACATCATACGACGGCACAATATAATCATATAATATGCCAGACTGTTTTAACCGACGATAAATCTCTCGTTGGCTCATCTTAAGCACCTGCGATAATTTGCTGATACAATAGGTCACAAATTCAAGTGTTTTGTCATCCATATTAGAGAACCATTTAACTGTCCCATATTTACATGTTAGACTGATATGTGCAAAAATAACGATATTTCTGCAAAAATCCTCATCCCATAGCCAGGAAGTTGAATTTCTCATCATCCTAATATACAATGAGGGCGATGCCTGATGGCACCGCCCTCATTTAGAGGTCAAGTTTGAGGTTACAAGGGACTCAAACCAAGTAATCTTAGTGTCATGATTATCGCTACCTAAACGATGACTACTTGGCTCGAATCGTAGGGAGTTACTTCTTGACGAAGCGGCAGGTGGCTGCGCCGCTGCTGCCCTCGGTGCGCACGAAGTAGTGTCCCGGCACGAGGTTGTCTACAGATACGGTCACTGACGAGCTGTTGACTTCAAGGCTTTTGCAGACTACGCCTGAGAGGTCAAAGATGACGAGGCGCGTGGTTTCGCCGTCAGCCATGCCCTCGATGGTCACATCTGTATCGGCTGCCCAAGGCGAGCATGTCAACACGCCGTCAGCTTTCACGTCAGCCTTGGTGTCACCGATAGCTGACATGACATTGAGGGTGATTTCACCGTATGCTCCAGACCCGTCGACAGCCGTGGCTCTCACTACCACCTGGCCTGACGGTGCTCCCGATTTCATCTCCACTACACCTGATGGCGATACTGTGGCTATGTCGCTACCAGCTTCGATCGTCCAGTTGACCGTGCGGTAGTTGGCTGTGATAGGCATAACGACAGCGTTGAGCTGCAATGTGCTGCTGTTATCGCCACCGATATCGGTGCGGTTGTCAGCAGAAACTATTTCAACCGTATTGACCATTGTGGTATAATAGGCATCTGCCGTAGAGACCACGTTTGAACGCACAGAGACGCCATCAGCCCTCGTAGCTGACGCACATACCATCTCTACGGAATAGAGTGGCTGCGCCACATCAGGCTTAAGGTCTGTGAAAGAACGTGCATTGCCTGACACTGTGGCTATCGGAGTCATTGAAGCGACAGTGGCACCGCGGAGTATGCGGTACGAAGCCACCTCGCGACCCTCGTAGGGAGTCCACATAAGGTTGATGGCATTGCCAGCTGCGCGGTTGATCATCACGTGGAGCGACTGGTGGGGTTTGCCCATGACCGACTCGCCATAAGGCCATTCATACGACACACGATAACGTGAAGAGCGTGCATTAGGTTCAGATACCGGGTCTATGAATACATTTCCATCACGGCTCCTATGTACTTTGCCGACAAGTTCATAACGGTCAGCCTCCGAGGCCTCGCGATAGATATACCAGCCCACCATATTGCTTTGCTCCGACGGTTTCAGCGTCAGGCGCAGACGCCCTGTAGCGGGGTCGATGTCTACCATTTCTATTGTCTCCTCCTCAGCGGGAAGCACTGTATATTTCCATGTAAACGTTTCATCGCCGTAGGGGGCATGGACGGTATGACGCACGTGAACATCGCCGAGTCTGTTGAAATGGAAATACGTCAGGAACTCATTGTATTCATAGTTGTGTGGCTCGGGGTCAGCGAAATCAATATCAAAGAATTCGTGGGTAGATGCGACACTCTGGAAAGTCTTGCCGTCAAAACTTACCTCCCAGTCTCCTTCATAGGCGTTGTGACACATAGCTTTGTCAACATCTCCAAGCTTCACCTCGTCAGGAATCATGTAAAAATCTGCCCTGACAGGCTGCATCACATTGATCTGGGCTGTGTAAGTGCCGTCAGAGATGGTTTTGACACCAACTTTGCTCCATGTGACGGTGTAGTTGTGGCCGTCGTAGGCGATGACCTTGCCGCCGTCCCAGTCTATGTTACCGCCTACATGTTCAGCCGTGACAATCTTGGCTTCCGCACCGACCTTGACTGCTGTCGGCACTGTGCCGAAACCGCCGCCCTTGACCGAGAACTCCACAGGAGCGGAAAACGCCGACGTAGCCATCATCGCATCGATAGCCTGTATGCGCACTACGTATTCGCCATTAGCAATCGCATTGCGCGGAATCAGGAAGCGGTTACCGTTCCAAAGCACACCGTTATTGCGCCAGTTTGATGACTGAGGCACAGGGGCATAGTCAACCTCACCGTTCATCGGAGAAATCAGATAGGCACCTTCGCCCTCAGCACCCTTGTGCCGCACACTGATATTATAGTGCATCTTGATGCCCGGAGTCTCCTTATCCACAGCATGAGACCAATCGATAACCACACCACGGTCGGTCTCATTGACCACTACGCCAGTTGGTGCATCTGGGCGAGTATTAACGGCTTTGATAATTCCAATTCGATCCATATAATCTATTGAAGCATATGTCAATAATTCATTATCATAATTGCTGAAGAATGGACGTGAAATCTTTACAACAGTCTCATTCGTTTCATCAGAGCTTGAATTACGACTTTCCATTCGGAATTTTCTTCCTGAATAGAAATGAATTATGAAAGATTCACCACGTTGATTATAGACGATTATATCTTCATACCCATTGTTGTCTATATCCAGCAAAGTGACATTTCCTAAGAAAGACAATTTCAAGTCAGTGGAATCATTCTTGCTGTTCACAGATTCTTTTTGGACCGTGTTCCATAATATATGCAATCTGTCATTTATATTACATAGTACATCTAATAACCCATCATTATCGAAATCAGCAACTTCATAAATTCTTATCGTTGTATCAGATGGATAATTGAAATTAAAATTATGTGCCGAACGTTCGAATCCATACTGCCCATCATTTAAATGAGCATATACTTTTCCATTATAAGCAGACACTATATCACTCAGTCCGTCACCATCGATGTCAAATACTTTAATTATATCACCTGCAATATAATTTGATGTAAGTATGTTAGGATCTATGGTATAGTCTGGATTGCATTTTTCAATTGAACCATTTTGATGCATTATTTCCAGCAAACCGTTGTTGTCAAGGTCACTTATAAGTTGAATATTATATGGGGAATATGCAAAATCTGCAATCTCCATATCCATATCACCCATATTAAGCATTTTGAACTTATCTTTGAAACTTATGATATCGGGTAAACCGTCTCGATTTATATCAGCACAAAAGGCATTTTTATAGTACGGCAGATTTGTATTGAAAATCTTGTTTATCGGATTCCAAGCACCATCCTCATCTTCTTTTAGAATCCTGTAATCATAATGACTATTTTCCCTAATTGCAGCCCATACTTCATTCTTACCGTCCGCATCTAAATCGGCGGACAATATTGGTGTCTGCCACCAATCGCTATATTGTTTCAGATTGGCTGATTTCACCTCCATGGTTTGTAGGGAAGTATTTTTGATATTTCCATTACAATCTATGGTTGAGAGTCTTATATTTTTTATACCTGGAGTATCAAAGATGACTTTAATGATGGTATTATCATCATTAGATTCAAGGATTTTGCCTCCATCCAAATCCCATTTGTACATGTACCCATTAATAGGTTTTGTCGTGGCTGATATTTTGCATATATCCATCATGCCAAATGGTTTCGTATAATCAAGAATAAATGCACTGGATGGAACATTTTTTGTCCACACTGCATATTTGCTGAATTTTGAGCCACGATGATTGGGATCAATCGCTTGTACGTCTATATAATATGTCCCAGCAGGCCATGAAGATACGTTAAAAACACGATTAGTGTTATAACCTTCACGACCTTCAAGATGATTACGACGTGTACCATCAGGAAGAGAATGTGCCCTAACAAAATTGCCCTTCCCTGGTTCAGTGGAGACCCTTATCTCATAGGTCAAATCAAGAGCGGAGGATTCGGTATCGGATCCTCTTTGCCATGTTACATATAGTAACTCTGATGAAGGGTTATAGTGTAATGATGGCGCTTCGACAGGAGGTTGTGGACACGCATTGGCTTTATCAGTCAATGAGATTACTTTACCTGGCTTCCACCAAGTCGTATTTAATTCAACAAGCATCATTTTCCCTGAATTTTCCAGGTCAAGCAAAGTGGCATTAATCTTTTCTCCTATTTTTTTAGCAGTTTTATCAATGTTTAGGCCTTTTATAGCAAATTCATACCATGTAATATCGCTATCCTTTGCCACTACCTCATAATTTCCGTCAGCATTAATATCCAGACATTCAATGAATTTTAGATTACCTTCAATAAAATTCTCATGTTTTTTAAAAGATCTGTTTCCTTTATTTTCAAACATCACAAGGTATGAACCACCATTTTTATGTCCTGAAACCTCATAATCAAATGGGACAAGTATATCATAATCGCCATCCTTGTCAAAATCATATATCCATAATTTCGTATTACAGTATAAACCTTTGATAAGTTGCTTTGATGCGGTGCTTCCATCCGGGTTGACGAATAGAATCTGCAGTGTGCGTGATGTCTGATCATACGTAATGAAATCCATTGAACCGTCACCATCAAGATCACGCATCTTCATATTGCCACCCATCTGCAACTCAATATAATCGCCGTTACCTGTACCTCCATAGACCATGCCGTTTTCAGGGTTATAAATATCGGATATTCCATCACCAGTGATGTCATTGGAACTAAATTCAGCAAAACGGACACTGAATTTTCCACCGCCCCCTACAAACATTCCATCAGCAAGAGATGGCAATCCTACTGAAAAACCACCTTGACTCTTATGGAAATCTTTCAAGGATATGATATTTAGATGACCTGTAACAGGAATATCATCGCCGATTATAGTCAAAGACTTTGACGGGACATAATTATCACTGTATGGCATATATATCAATCCCATATGACCATTATTATATATGTCAGCACCATATAATTTAACATGATTATCTTGTGGAGCTGCAAATACTTTTTTCAATTGCTTGTCACTGCCTGAAATATAAGCCTCGTTTTCACCGCATACATCCATCACACCGTCATTATTGAAATCTGCGACGTGATTAATGTTATAAATATCCACACCACCCCATTTAATGGGATCAAAAGAGACTTGACCATCAGAAATGAGCGGCTTATTCCATTGCAACAGGTAAGGAGAGCTACCCTTATTGGAATAGCTCCGCTGCAATCCCTCTAAAATGCCATCTCCGTCAAAATCATACCACACTGTTTGTGCTACTGACGGCATATAGCTCAGACAGAAAAATGGGAGCAACGCGAATAAGACTTTCCGCCAGGATACAGATAAAAATTGTTGTCGCATAGGGATAACATGCGGCGGGGTTGCGCTCCCCTACAGACCCTGCCATTGGAAGAAAGGGTGTGACTGGTCGGGTAAAAGAAAAAGCGTGAGAGCTGTACTTGCCTGCCCGTCCCACACTGCGAGGCTCTGGAATGCCCGGTGTAGTGGAACGAGCAAACTTGCAGAAGCCTCACGCAGAATATGACTATACGCCCACGCAGCCCGTGCTTTTCGGTCGCACCGACTGCCGGCAGAATATGACATATCCACCAGACATCTACCGTTTGCTGCTCTCCTGACTACACCAAAGAAATTTCTCAGATTTATAGAATACATATCTAAAATGAAAACAACAACCAAACA
>CAMQYL010000051.1:0-4769 GCA_947039275.1 uncultured Bacteroidales bacterium
TGGTGTTGCGGAGATACCAGTCGGCAGCAAGGGTGATGCGGTTGTTGAGCCATGCAGCGTCGATACCGATGTTCCAGGTAGTTGTTTCCTCCCACTTGATGTCGGTGTCGTAGGGAGAAGGATAGAGAGGCTCAACCCAAGAGGGGTTAGAGCTGCTGGTGCCGTAAGCGGGATAGAAGAAACCTTCACCGTTGCCGTTCCATGCAGATACATTATATACAGGGAGATAGGGGAAGTAGCTTCCGCCGAGGTCCTGCTGACCTGTCACACCCCAGCCGAGACGGAGCTTGAGGTCGTTCCACTTGTCGCGTACGCTTTCAAAGAAAGGCATGTTGGCGATCTTCCAGCCGAGGGCTACTGAGGGGAAGAGACCCCAGCGGTTGTCCTTGCTGAAGCGAGAGGTACCGTCGTCACGGAGAGTGAATGTCAGGAGGTATGTATCGTCAAATGAGTAGTTCAAACGACCGAAGAATGAAACGAGCTGCAGAGGCTCTGCCCACATATAGAGGGGTGAAGTGTAGTAGCCTACATTGTAGTCGCCCTGAGGATTCTGGTTGAGGGTGAATGTGTTGGTGGCAGCGTCGAAGCTCTGAGTGAAGCCGAGAGAAGCGAGCTCGGTGTGGCTGCGGCCATGGTAGTCAAACTTCTGCCAAGAGTAACCTGCCATAACGTCGAGGTTAGACTTGATAGCTGCGAAATCCTTGCGGTAGTTGATGTAGAAGTCAAGGAGGGTGTTGCGCTGGAGTTCATACCAGTCGTAGAGTGTGCCTGCACCGTTCTCACCGATCTTCTGGGTGTTGCCGTCGCGCCAAGCCATGATGGAGTTGGGAGCGATTTCAGTCTTAGACTTGTTCTGGCTCACCTGATAGCCGAGGTTGAGGTTGAAGTGGAGTTCGGGGAGGAAGTGGAGAGCGTAGTCGATCTGGAGGTTGCCGGTAGATGAGAGTGACTGACCTTCGTTCTTCTTGTCCTCAAGCATCTGCAGAGGGTTCTGGGCAGCCTGGGTGTCAGGAGTACCGTTGGCGTTGAGCACGTTGGTGTAACCGTTGTAGATTGACATGCCAGTGTTGCCTACAGTATTATAAGCGTGGCGCACGGGGAGTGTGGGGTTGAAAGCCGAAGCAGATCCCACAGCACCGAGGTCAGCATTGCGAGTCTTCACGTAGCTGCCCTGGGCATTGGCGTTGATAGAGAGCTTGCCGTTGAAGAACTTCGGGCTGAGGTTGAAACCTACAGTGGTACGCTGCATGTTAGAAGTCTTCACGATACCCTGGTTGTTGGTATAAGAAGCGTTGACACGGTAGGGAAGGAAGCCTGCTGTACCGCCCACGCTCAGAGAGTAGTCCTGAGAGAAGCTGGTGCGGAGCACTTCGTCCTGCCAGTTAGTGTTGGCATCGCCGAGCTGAGCGATAGCGCTTTCGCTCTTGAGAGTGTTGCGGACAACGTCGGCAAACTTGGCACCGTCCATAAGATCAAGAGTCTTGCGGGCAGTGTTGACATGCCAGTTGGCAGCAAAGTTGATCTGGGGCTTGCCAGCTGTACCTTTCTTAGTGGTGATGATGATGACACCGTTAGACGCACGAGAACCGTAGATAGCGGTTGCCGAAGCGTCCTTAAGTATGGTCATTGATTCAATGTTCTGAGGATTGACCATTGTAAGGGCGTTAGTACCACCAGCTGCGTCCTGGTTGCTCATAGGCACACCGTCGATCACGATAAGGGGGTTGTTAGATGCATTGAGCGAGGAACCACCACGGATGCGGATAGTCGCATTACCTGTAGGATCACCACCGTTGGTTGTAACAACCACACCAGGGCTTGCGCCTACGAGGAGGTCCTGAGCAGAGGTAGCCATACCGGCGTCAACGTCGTCAGGCTTAACCATTGCCACTGAACCAGTAGCGTCGCTCTTCTTAACTACACCATAACCGATGGCGACAACCTCACCGAGCATCACTGAGTTTTCAGAAAGCTCAACATTGAGAGTGTTCTTGCCGTCGACGGCGATGGTCTGGGGATTCATACCCACATAAGAGAAGGTAAGAGATGCGTTGGGATTGACTTTAATGGTGTAATTACCGTCAATGTCCGTAGCAGTAGCGGCATTCTGACCCTGCGCTACGACGGAAGCTCCGATCAGGGGCTCGCCTGTAGTGTCAGTCACCGTACCTGTCACTGTGATGGTCTGGGCGTTGACTGCGAGTGTACACAGAAGACCCATCATCATGAAAAGGAATCGAATTCCTTGGGTTAAGTGTTTCATTTAATTTAAGATTGGTTGTATAAGGATTAATGTTCTCAGATTTTCAGCAGGAACTGTATAATCTTATTTGGTTGGGGATGGCGGCTGCGACAGTGAGCAGCCATGCGACATGAGAGCAAGCATGTTGCTCATATGTCTGCTCGGCCGTGGCTCACGGTCAAGGCGGGAGAGTAGCAGCAATGTTTCGTTCCATTTCGGTATCGGGTTGTTAGGGTAAGAAGTTAATGTTTCCGGTTAATGTCATGCAAGATTCTTCCATACGGAAGACGTTCACGTCAGGTCACAATATGACCCTTTGATACGAATACAAAATTATTTAATATATGTGAACTATATCAATGAGTGAAGCATCAAGTGAGATATATTTAGAGGTTTAAAACATATAAACATCTGCAAACAAGGATATTACTCCGAGCAGCAGCCAAGGGTTAAATGAGGTCAAAGTGAGAAAGATAAATTATATCATATTTATCTTTCTTTAGGAGGATGCCATTGTAGAGGCTGTAGAGCCTTTCGATTTTTCAGCTTCCGAGAGTTTGATGACCGTCTACGGATGCAAATGTAGCAAAATGTTAACAATAAATAGCAATCACAACAGGGCTTTATTAATGATTTTTTGGAAATCATGTTGTAAAACATATTTTGCAAAATGTGAGCCATAACCTCTCCGAGCAAGCATCGCACAATAGAAAGAGGCTGTAGGGTCGCTACATGTAGCGACCGCCAAGAGCAACAGATGGCATCCCGTCAATTAACGGTCGCTACATGTAGCGACCCTACAGCTATGAACGTGCTTTGACAGGGTTTTAGAGTTCTGCGACACCTTATCAATTCAGCAACAGAACATCAAAGCGCGTTTTGCCGCAAAAACCGCCCCTAATGACCATACTTAAGGATGCCTCGGCGACGGCGATCTACGGCTCGCGCGCGTCCAACGGCGTCATCATCATCACCACCAAGAAAGGCACCGCCGGCAAGCCCCAGGTCAACTTCGCCGCCAACTGGCACGTCAACACCGCCCGCAAGACCCTCGACCTGATGGACGGCGAAACTTTCGCGGATGTTGTACGCAATCGTCTCGGTTCGCCCAACAGTATCGCGCAGCTCGGCGATGCCAACACTGACTGGCAGAAAGAGGTGCTCCGCACCAGCTTCTCTCAGGACTATTCTCTGAGCGTGGGCGGTACAGCTGGTTTCTTGCCTTATCGAGTCAACGCTTCGTATGCCAACAATCAGGGTATAGTCAAGACCTCTGGCATGCAGCGTACTACCGTTGGCTTCAATCTTAACCCGAAGTTCTTCAACGGCAAGCTCTCTATCAACGCCAATGCCCAGGGCAGCTACGTGAAGACGCGCAATGCCGACCTTGGCGCTGTGGGTGCTGCTACTGCATTCAACCCTACTCTGCCTGTGCGTCATAACTACAACACTGTGGGCAATACGGGAATGTCGATTTATAACGGTTATACCAATGTTCTCAACAAAAACGGCACCCCCGATACCCAGGCAACTCAGAACCCAGTGCAGATGCTTGAGGATGTCAATAGCAAAGGCGAATCGCTCTCGTCAACCGGCAACCTTCAGATTGACTACGCTCTCCACTTCCTTCCTGAGCTCCACTTCAATCTCAACCTCGGTTACCAGGTGAGCCAGAACAAGACCAAGAGCGAGACTGCTGCCAACTCCATCATGGCTTGGCGTGACGGTAACCTCCCGAAAATCGGCGAGAACGGTGCAGGCACACTCTACGACTGGTACGAGCTCCAGCGCAACACCCTCCTTGATTTCTACATCAACTACCGCAAGGATTTCTCAGCTATCCGCTCTAATCTTGATGTTATGGCTGGTTATTCTTGGCAGAAGTTTGACTACCATGGCCGCAGCCATACAGAGCTCGCCACTCTCGGCTTCACCCAGAGTTTTGACGCTCTCAGCAATACCTTTACACTAAACCAGAACCAGCAGGGTGAATACCCCATCGGATATTATACATCTCCGGTGTATATGTGGTCTGAGCCTCTGCAGCTCGTGTCGTTCTTCGGTCGTTTGAACTATACTTTCGACGATACTTACCTGCTGACATTCACTCTCCGTGATGACGGCACCTCCCGCTTCAGCAAGGACAACCGTTGGGGTCTCTTCCCCTCAGTAGCCCTCGGCTGGAAGATCGCCAACATGCCTTTCTTCGAAAGCGTACGCGACAAGTGGAACGACCTCAAGCTCCGTCTCGGCTGGGGTGTAACAGGCCAGCAGGACCTCGGCGGAAGCTACTTCCCTTACCTCCCGATATATAATGTGTCAGGCTTCAACGGTGATGGCGAAGGTTTCTTCTATCCCGCTTACGGGCAGAACGGTGTCAACCCCTCATGGGTATCGCCCCTCTATCCCTCACCCTACGACACAGACATCAAGTGGGAGGAGACCACAACATGGAACATCGGACTTGATGCCGCATGGCTCAACAACCGCATCACCCTTGCTGCCGACTGGTATCTCCGCAACACCA
>CAMQYL010000052.1:0-4477 GCA_947039275.1 uncultured Bacteroidales bacterium
AGGCCGATGTAATTTTTGCCTCATTTTATTTGGCTTTTAACATAGTTCGTCCCTATACATCAGTTATGGTTTACTGAAATATGTTAATGTTTGTGTAAAAATATAAATGTGGATGCTGTGTTATGTTTATAATTTCAAAAAATAGTATTATCTTTGTGAAAATATTGCGAATTTCATACACACTCCTCTGATTATTTATAATAGGCGGTGCAGTCTGGCAAAGATTGTCACGCCATAGCGGCACAGAGGACCATACAAGCGGCGGCACGTGATGCCAAATTCTCACAAGGTACAATTTCCGCTGTAAATGTCATAGCCAACCAACTTTCTTGCCTTACTAATATCACTAATGTGGCTTAAAGATTAAAAAGCAGTGTTTTTGTGCACGGGTTGGACTCTATGCCATCAGGCAGTCAAAATTCCACTTGGCTTATTTTATTAGCTCTCAATATATCCATTAATCCTATTTAACACCAATTCAAAAGTAAAATGTCTAAAC
This sequence comes from uncultured Bacteroidales bacterium, assembly GCA_947039275.1. Taxonomy (GTDB): domain Bacteria; phylum Bacteroidota; class Bacteroidia; order Bacteroidales; family Muribaculaceae; genus Amulumruptor. The sequence goes on from CAMQYL010000052.1 coordinate 500, forward strand.
GTTTACTCTCAGCGTTGATGTTGATGGTCCTCGCCCTTCCGGGCATGTTGCGTGCTGCCGACTACGGTCTGCCCGCCAATATTCAGGACGGCAACATCCTCCACTGCTTCAACTGGACTGCAAACCAGGTTAAGGCAGAGCTCCCTGCCATCGCAGCTGCAGGTTATGGATCTGTACAGCTTAGCCCGATGCAGCGCAGCGACTCCAAGGTAGGTTATCCTTGGCATGACCTCTATCGTCCCTATGATCTCGCTTTCAAGGGCGGTATTGCAACTCGTGAAGAACTCAAAGCTCTCTGTGAAGAAGCTGCTACCTACGGCATCAAGGTTATCGTCGATGTTGTTGCCAACCATGTCGATAAGACAGCCGGTTACCATGATACATGGTGGGACGCAAATGGTCGTGTGCGTTGGGAAGGTAGCATCTATTACGGAGACCGCCACTCCATCACACATGGACAGCTTGGTGATTACGGAGATGTTAACTCTGAAGATGCCCAGGTCATAGCTCGAGGCAAAGCATATGTCGAAGACCTCAAGAGCATGGGCGTCAAAGGTATCCGCTGGGATGCCGCCAAGCACATCGGACTTCCCTCTGAAGGTTGCGGCTTCTGGTCTTCTGTCACTTCTGTCCCTGGCATGTACCACTATGGTGAGATCCTTGACAAACCAGGTCCTAACGAAAGCATCATCAAGGAATACGGTCAATATATGGCTGTAACCGACAATGAATATTGTGATTATGCTGCGAAAAGCAACGGCGGTATCCCCGGTGGTCACGGTGGTAGCTGGGATGTCAATTATGGTCTTGGTGCCAAAGTTGTATATTGGGGCGAGAGCCACGATACATATTCCAACGATGGTGGATGGTCAAAGCATACTGATCAGAGCATCATAGACCGCGCCTATGCTGCATACGCATGTCGCAAGGGTGCTACAGCTCTCTATCTCGCTCGTCCTGACGCTACTGAATTCAACAGCATCAAGATAGGCAAGGGCAGCAAGACTGCTTATAAGAGTGCACATATCGCTGCTGTCAACAAGTTCCGCAATGCAATGGTCGGCAAAGCCGATTATTTTACCGGTACAGGCAATGCCTGCTCGATCACCCGTCAGGGTGGCGGTGCTGTCATTGTAATGAAGGGTAGCGGCAATATCTCAATCGCCAACGGTGGCGGTTACTGCCCCGCAGGTACCTACAAAGATATGGTTAGCGGGGGCACATTCACTGTGACAGCCTCTACTATCAGCGGCAATGTCGGCTCAAGCGGTATCGCTGTCATCATGAAGGATGGCGTAGGTCCTGATCCCAATCCTGGTCCCGACCCCGATCCGGACCCCGATCCCACAGCGTCTATGTGGATTCTCGGCAATCTCTCCGGTGCGGCTGGTTGGAGCACTACACCTGGCACAGGCATGGCAATGACCCAGAGCGGAAGCACATACACAGCCAAAGGCGTTACATTTGTTGCCGCCACTGGTGAAACCACATGCTATTTCAACCTTACTGACTATGTAGGCTCAACATGGGATGACCTCAACATGACTGCTAACCGCTATGGTGCTGCCACCGAAGGTGAAGCCATCACTCTTGGTTCGGCTGCGACTATCGTGAAATACGCTAATGGAGTTGATGCCTCTGGCTGCCTTTCATGGACTGTTGCCCCTGGCACATACGATATCACTGCTGACCTCTCATCCATGAAGCTCACTGTGGTCAAGACTGGTGACAATCCTAATCCCAACCCTGATCCTGATCCAGATCCAACCCCTGGTACCCTCACCATCACCGGCGATTACAACCTCGCTTACAGCGGTGACAAGGCAAATGTACACTACTGGGGCGGCTCAGCTCCCTCGTCTTGGCCTGGCGTGACCATGACAACTGCTACTGGCTCAGACGGCAAGACTTATAAGGTCGCTAAAATTGATGCCACCTCTACTGGCTGTCTCTTCAACACCAACGGTGACGAGAGCAAGACCGGTGACCTCACATACTCAGGCTCATTCGTGATGACCGACAACGGTCCATCAACTACCGCCGTAACATTCAAGGGCGGTGACAATCCCAATCCCAACCCTGATCCCATCCCCGATGGTGACCACTATGTTTACTATGACGGTACATTCTCTGCTCCTCAGGTATGGGCATGGAATGCTTCAGGCAGCTGCACCACAGCCACAGCATGGCCTGGTGACAATATGACCAAGAAGGACGGCAAGTGGTATTGGGCAGTGCCTTCTGGCAAGTCGCTCCCTGAGGAAATAATCATCCACGAAGGTGACAACAAGATTGGTGGTGGTGACCTCAAGTATGTTGATAAAGCCACTTATCATCAGGACGGTACTTGGACTGTGAATGATGACCCCAATCCCCAGCCCACCAAGCCCGTGGTATCTGCAAGCCCTGCAAGCGGAAGCTTCTCTGAGAGCATCACTGTGACCCTCAGCGTGACACCCGCCGGCAGCACTATCTACTACACTACCGATAACTCTACACCCACAGAGTCATCTACCAAGTACACAGCAGCTCTCAAGTTCACCGAGACTACCACACTCAATGCATTCGCAGTGGCAGCCGACGGCACCAAGGGCGATGTCAAGAGCTTCCGCTACACTAAGAGCAGCAACCCTGGCCCTCAGCCCCAGCCCGGAAATAACCTTATCACCGACTACTATAAGGTTAACCCCGACGGACACTATGGCACAAACAAGACCATCAACGTAACCGGTCACCCCGCCACCAGCGCGCTTAGCAACTGGACCGAAGCCGAACTCATCGCCCAGGGCGTAGCCCGCGACGTTGCTCAGGCAATGAAGGGTGTTCACGAACGTCCTATCGTTGACTCATACGCTCTCTATGCTGCCTATGACAATCAGAACCTCTATCTTGGTGTACAGTTTGTCTATACCGTATGGGATCTTGGTGGAGAAGGCAAGCAGGGCGGCGAGTCTAAGCCCTATAACATGGACGGACGTATCATGTGGGCATTTGACCTTGACCCCAACAAGTCATTTGACGGCTACATTACCGATGACAATGACGGTATCCGTGCCATCTGGAATGGCGGTAGTGAGCTTGATGGAGCCTTCTTCAACAATGGTGTTGATGCCGTGTGGATCGGTTCAACTAAGCCTGGTGTAGGTACTCCCGGTTTCTTTTTAGCAACCCCTGACGGTCATGCCAGCTATAAGGCTGAGTACTGCAAGACAATTCCTGCCAACTCTTATGGTTACGCCGACGGTCTGCTCCCCTCTATCACTAATATATGGGGACAGGATAACTTCGGATTTGATCCTGAAGTTCTTACTGGCAACACAGGCTTCACTGATCTCAGGAGCGAAGCAGAAGACGCATGGCATACATTCTATGAGTTCAAAATACCCCTGTCGCTTCTTGGTGTAACTGATGATTATATCCGCACAAACGGTATCGGTGTTCAGTATCTTGATATGTACGGTAGCAGTCCTGTTGGTGGTACTCCTTATGACCCTGCATTCTATGACAATGTGAAGGATTCATACGGTCCCGACTCATCAAGCTCTGCTGAGAAGAGCGATAAGGACATCATCACCTATGCTCCCGCACGTATTGGCGCAGGTGCACCCCTGTCGACTAACACTATCAAGAGCGACCGAGACCTGACTGCCAACTTCCGTCTCGGCGAAGGTTTCATCGAATTCTACGGTCTCAACGGCGAAGCAGTGAGCGTAAGCTCTGTGGACGGACGCAGCATGTTCAACTCACGCAGCACATCTGACGTGACAGTCGAACTCCCCGCCGGCATCTACATCATCAATATCGACGGTGTAGGCAAGGCAGTCCGCGTACGCTGATAAGCCCGTAATCACCCTCTTATAACGGCGGCATCCCCATCACCGGGGATGCCGCTTTTTTCATCCATACCAAAACCGCCACTCTAATGTAGGGACGAACTATGTTAAAAGCCAAATAAAATGAGGCAAAAATTACATCGGC
>CAMQYL010000053.1:0-3788 GCA_947039275.1 uncultured Bacteroidales bacterium
TCGGGGGTCAGATCAACCTTGGCCCCAGGGGTCATCCGCGCCTGGGTTTTCCAGATGAGGCTTCTTACTATGCGATGCGTATTCGTGCGCATTGGGGTATCGAGAACAAACTACACTGGCATCTCGACGTGACGTTTCAGGAAGATATGTGCCGCGTACGCGCCAAGAATGGCGCTGTCAATTTTTCAGCGATGCGCAAGTATGCATTGGAAATGCTTAAAAAGCAGAACGATAAACTCAGCCTTAAACGAAGACGCAAAAAATGTATGTGGAGCACTGAATATCTGTACAAAGTCTTTAAGGATAGTTAAATCTCATGCGTCAGCCCTGTAAAAATTATCTACACATCACAATGTTTTTTCATTCCGGTCAAAACCTTTTTATTCCCCTCGCCAATACCGGTCACATCAGCCATTGACAAAGCCAACTCCATTATTATATCATCCATGATATCCCAGAATCGCCCATTCAAACGTTAAATTTATTTAATTAGAACAGTTATCTGAAACGTTTCGTGTATCTTCACGTCTAAATTATAAAAATGACTGTGAAACACTTTGTTAATCTATACAAAACCAAATATTCATCACTCATGAAAAATCTGTTAAGAACGGCTCTGTTCGCACTCATGGCTCTTGCCATGCTACCCTCTGTGGCATATGCTCAGGGACAGAACCCAATGACCCAACCACTCCCAGTAGACCCGGATGTGCGCATCGGTCATCTCCCCAATGGGCTCACCTACTACATCCGTCACAATGAGTATCCCAAAGGACAGGCTGACTTCTATATAGCTCAAAAAGTCGGGTCTGCTCTTGAAGAAGAGAACCAGCGCGGACTCGCACACTTCCTCGAACACATGTGCTTCAACGGCACCACAAATTTCCCCGACAACCTCCTTCGTGACTGGCTTGAATCAATCGGAGTCAAATTCGGCCAGAACCTCAATGCGTACACCTCTATCGATGAGACTGTGTACAACATCTCAAATGTGCCCATCGCTCGTGAAAGCGTTCAGGACTCCTGCCTCCTCATTCTCCACGACTGGGCTAACGACCTTACACTTGACCCCAAGGAGATTGACAAAGAGCGCGGCGTGATCCATCAGGAATGGCGTCGCTCCATGCAGGGACAGATGCGTATTTTCGAGCGCATTCTTCCCGAACTCCTCCCCACTACTAAATACGGACGCCGCCTGCCTATAGGAACTATGGAAGTCGTTGACAACTTCCCCCCGCAGGCCCTCCGCGACTATTATGAGACATGGTATCGTCCTGACCAGCAGGCCGTAGTTGTTGTAGGCGACATAGATGTAGATCGTATCGAGAACAAGATCAAAGAGATGTTCACATCCATCGAAATGCCAGCCAATGCCAAGCCCCGCACCTACGAGGCAGTCCCCGACCATAAAGGCACCCTCTTCGGCATAGGATCAGACCCTGAGCAGAAACAGCTCGTAGGTCAGATCATGTTCCTCGCCGATCCGACCCCCGCAGAACTGAAGAACACCATGACATATTATATCAACGACTATGTCAGAGGTATGGCTCTCAGCATGCTCAACAACCGTCTTAACGACATCTCTTCCCATCCCGACGCCCCCTTCGGCGGAGCAAGCGTAGGCTATGGCGACTACATCGTAACAAAGACCAAAGATGCTCTCTCAGGAACAGCTGTAGCCAAAGGCAACGATATCGTCGTTCCTCTACAGGCTGTATACCGTGAGATGCTTCGTGCTGCAAGAGGAGGGTTCACCCAAAGCGAATACGACCGTGCCCGCAACAGCCTCATATCATCATATGAAAGCTTATACAACAACCGTGCCACACGCGAAAACGGAACTTTCGTCAACGAATATGTACGCAACTTTATCGATGGCTCTCCTATCCCCGGTCTCGATATCGAATGGCCATTGATACAGCAACTGGCAAATATCACACCGCTTGCGTTGATCAACGAGACTTTCGCCTCCATGATCAAGCCTGACAATCGTGCAATCATGGTACTCGCGCCCGAAAAGGAGGGCACAAAAATCCCTACAAAGGAAGAACTCACCTCAGCTCTTGCCGCGGTTGACGCAGAAGAGATCGCACCTTTCGTCGACAACTTCAAGATGGAGCCACTCATCACAGTGGCACCCAGGCCCGGTAAAATTGTATCCACCAAGGAGGACAAGGTATGGGGCACCACAGAGTGGACCCTCTCAAACGGAGCTAAAGTCATCATCAAGCCTACCAAATTCAAGGAAGATGAAATCAGCATGGTGGCACAGGCTTTCGGAGGCACTGCCGGATACTCAAAAGAATACATACCCACACTTCTCATGCTCTCCAATATAATGGGCAATATGGGTCTCGGTTCCTACAATTCAAGCGACCTCAGCAAATATCTTTCAGGCAAGGTTGCGAGCGTAGGTGTATCGTTCAGCTCATACAGCCGCTCAATCTCCGGAGGCTCTACCCCCAAGGATCTCCCCACAATGATGGAACTGCTGTACATGGCATTCACAGACATCAACCTTGATGCAAACGAGTTTGCCGCTATGCAGAAAGCAGTCTCAGCGGCTCTTGCCAACCAGGAAAAGAATCCTCAGCATGTGTTCTCCGACAAAATGGTCCGCACATGGTATAACTCCCCCTACATAAAGTCAGTGACACCTGCCGACGTAGAGGCTGCTTCTCGCGAACAGGCTCTCAAGATAGCCAAGGATCTGACAGCCAATGCAGCCGACTACACATTTGTTTTTGTAGGCAATGTAGACCTGAATGCACTCAAGCCTCTTGTCGAGACCTATATAGCATCTCTCCCCGGCAATCCCAAGACCGCAATCAAGAAAGTCGACAAGTACAACCCCGAGCTGTTCATTATCCCCGGGTCATCCATCGACAGCTTCACTACAGAGATGACCACACCCCAGACATTTGCAGCCATAGCTGAAATCGGCGATATGGAGTACACCACCAAGAATGCCCAGCTCGCATCCATAGCAGGACAGATCCTCACCAACCGTCTCATTAAGACAGTCCGTGAAGAGATGGGCGCAGTCTACTCCATCGGAGCATCCGGTTCTGCCTCCCGCATGGGTCTCAACCCCATCACCCTCTCGTCCTCATTCCCCATGAAGCCTGAGATGAAAAATGAGGTTCTCGACTTCATCAAGAGCCAGTACAAAGCCATGGAAAAGGATATAACCCCTGAAGAACTTAACCCCATAAAAGAATATATGGTGAAAAGTTTCACAGAGTCAAAAGAAAAGAACGGAGCTTGGCTCGGTGCAATCCTCGGATACCAGACTAACGGCGTTGACACATTCAACAACAATATTGAGACCATGAACTCAATAACCGTTCAGGATGTGATGAACTTCATGAAGGCACTCAACGCTCAGGGCAACTACCGTGTCCTCACTCTCGATCCAGCAAAGTAACTCATCCTCAATACTATTCAAAGCCGGATGCATGTGTGCATCCGGCTTTGTTCTATCTCGGCGACAACCTATTAACAAATTTTAGGACAAAATAAAGCCTGAATATTTTGCAAATTAAAATATAGTTCCTACCTTTGCACTGTCAAAACATCGCGGGTTGGAGCAGTGGTAGCTCGTTGGGCTCATAACCCAAAGGTCGCAGGTTCGAGTCCTGCACCCGCCACCAAGATCAAGTGTCCTCGGAAATATTTTCGAGGACACTTTTTTTATCACCTTACAATAAAAAATATGTGCTCCGCATGAACATGGGGCATGGTAAAAAACCTGTGTTTAGGCGTAAAGATTACATAGTCTGAAAATG
>CAMQYL010000054.1:0-3770 GCA_947039275.1 uncultured Bacteroidales bacterium
TAGAGCATCTGACTACGGATCAGAAGGTTACAGGTTTGAATCCTGTAGGAGTCACCCTGCGAGAGACATCCTCGCTGACGAAAGCATCACTCTCAAGCGGAGCGATGCTTTCGGCGTTTATAATATATCCCGAAAGCATAACCCACATAAGCGTAGGGACGCGGTGTGCCGCGTCATCGGATTAGACGATGTATATTGCGTTAGATGAGAGTGTTGCAGAGCAGCCAATTTTAGCCAAAGTAGGGTCGCGACCTGTTGCGACCGCAAGGATGAATTATTGCAAATCAGAGGGTTCTCGGTCGCGACAGGTCGCGACCCTACGTCTGAATATGTAACTTTTTCCACATATAGATTTTGATTCATGGATAATACCACTCCTATATCTGACCTTGACCGCCGCATGATGCAGCTTGCCCTTGTCGAGGCGCGCAAGGCTTATGATGCCGATGAGGTGCCTATTGGGGCGGTCATCGCCTACGGCGACCGCGTGATAGGTCGCGGGCATAATCTGACCGAGAGTCTCGGCGATGTCACTGCCCACGCCGAGATGCAGGCTCTGACCGCCGCTGCCAATACTCTCGGAGGCAAGTATCTGCCAGGTTGCACTCTCTATGTCACCGTGGAGCCTTGTGTAATGTGTGCCGGGGCTTTGGGGTGGAGCCAAATCAGCCGTGTGGTCTACGGTGCCCCCGATGCCAAGCGAGGCTACTCGGTGATGACCAGCCGCTCCCCGTTTCATCCGCAGTGCGAGGTGGTATCGGGAGTGATGGCGGCTGAGTGCGCGGCATTGATGAAATCATTTTTCAGCAAGAAAAGATAAATCCGTATATTTAGGCGTATAAAACGTAGGAGGATATCGCATAATTGGAAACGCCTCAACTTATGTAGGGACATGCCATGGCATGTCAGCGTAGGGTTTCTTGCGTGAATATTTGCAGTTTTGTGACACCCTCCGCAACATATATAAAATGATATGAGCGATACCATAAAAGATACGATACTCGTGTTGTCGGGAGGCATGGACTCCACGACAATGCTTTATGAATTTCGCGAGCGCATAGCTCTCGCAGTGACATTTGACTACGGTTCCAACCACAATGCCCGCGAGATAGAGTGTGCCGCGTATAATTGTCAGCTGCTCGGTGTGCCGCACCTTGTCATACCTCTCGGTTTCATAGGGCAGTATTTCGAGAGCTCGCTGCTCAGTGGCGCGGATGCCATACCCACGGGGCATTATGACGGTGACAATCTCCGCTCTACGGTCGTGCCGTTTCGCAATGGCATCATGCTTGCCGTGGCTGCCGGGCTTGCCGAAAGCCGCTCTCTGACGCGCGTGATGATTGCCAATCATGCAGGTGATCATGAGATATATCCTGACTGCCGTCCGGGATTCGTCCGCGCCATGGGCTATGCTATCAGCGAGGGCACTTTCGCTCCTGTGAGGCTTGACGCCCCTTACACCGGCTTGACCAAGGCGGAGATTGCTCTGCGCGGTATGCGTCTGGGGCTTGACTATGACCATACTTATTCTTGCTATAAAGGCGGCGAAAAGCCTTGCGGCGAGTGCGCCACCTGCATCGAGCGTCAGGAGGCACTTGACCAGGCAAGGAAGATGCTCAGCGACGCACTATGAGATTTGACCTCAACATACTCGGCTGCGGCTCAGCCACGCCTACCGTGCGGCACAATCCGTCATCGCAGATAGTCAATTTCCGCGACAAGCTCTTCATGATAGATTGCGGCGAAGGGGCGCAGGTGATGATGAAGCGGATGGGACTGAAATTCTCTCGCCTTAGCCATATATTCATCTCCCACATGCACGGCGACCACTGTTTCGGTCTGCCGGGGCTGCTTTCCACTATGTCGCTGCATGAGAAGGGTGGCACAGTCACTGTACATATGCAACCCGAAGGCATCAAGGTGATGGAGCCGATGATACGTTACTTTTGTGACAACACTGCCTATGACCTGCGTTTTGAGCCGTTGCCCAAGAGGGGAGTGGTCTATGAGGACGACGGGCTGGCAGTGGAGACCTTTCCGCTCTATCACCGTGTGCCGTGTAGCGGTTTCATCTTCCGCGAGAAACCGTCACTGCTCAATCTGCGCGGCGACATGGTGCGCTTCCATCAGATACCAGTGCGTCAGCTCCACGCCATCAAGTGCGGCGAGGATTTCGTCAAAGATGACGGCACGGTCATCCCCAACAGCCATCTGACGCTTCCCCCCCGACGCCATGTCAGCTATGCCTATTGCTCCGATACCGTGATGGACCGCCGTGTAGCCGAAAGTGTCCGCGGTGTAGATGTCCTGTACCACGAGTCAACATATGCCGATGACCAGGAGGTGAAGGCTGCCCAGCGCGGACACTCCACAGCGCGTCAGGCGGCGAAGATTGCCGCCATGGCAGGGGTGCGCCACCTCATTCTCGGCCACTACAGCAAGCGTTACCGCGACCTGTCACCTCTCCTTGCCGAGGCGCGCGAAGAGTTCCCTGCCGTCACTCTCTCTGACGAAGGTCTCGTCCTCGACCTCAACAGTCTGTAGGGACATGCCATGGCATGTCTGCATAAGGCATCCATAGCGTATACGGCCATGCAGGTCGGGGCTGACATGCCATGGCATGTCCCTACTAATGTGAAGGGTTCACAGTTCTACAACACCCTCCTACAAAAATTTAATCAAGATTCCGTATGCTGATACTCATCGCTGAATCCAAAACCATGAACCATGCTCTGCGCGGTGTCACTCCTACTGAACGCGCGGAGCATCTTCCCGTGTTCCAGTCACAGGCAGATGCGATAATAGCCTCGCTTTCCGGCATGTCGGTGGGAGAGATAGCATCTAAACTTGGCATAGGTCCCAAATCTGCCAAAATGATGGCTGACGATATTTATGATTTCGCCAACCACGCCACAGGCATAGCTGCTGTAGACGCATTTACGGGCATGGTGTTCAAGGCTTTTGACGCACTGTCGCTTGACGATGCATCGCGAGGCAGGATGTGCCATCGTCTACGCATTATTTCATCGCTCTACGGCTGGTTGCGCCCAGATGATATAATCAAGCCCTACCGCCTTGATTTCACAGCCAAGGTGGCTCGGGGCGACACATCTATGTATAGCTATTGGCGCAAGGATGTTACCATCAGGCTTGTCAACGAAATCCGTGATAGTGGCATGCGAGAGGTGGTGAATCTGCTGCCCATGGATGCCTCCAAGTGCATTGACTGGAAGCTCGTCAAGAATTTCGCCAATGTGCTTGTTCCCAATTTCAAAATCCAGAACGGCGATTCGTTATCTACCCCCAATTCCACCCTCCTGAAGACCCTCCGCGGACAGCTCTTGCGTCATATCATCACTGACGACATACGTGACGGCAAAGCCCTCCGCGCTCTCATCACCCCCGACCTCGTCTACCTCAAGGACGACCCCTATCCAGGTCATCCCCAGTTCGTCACCGCCTGAAAAGCTGGCAGGGTTTACCAAGATTGTAGGGACATGCCGTGGCATAATGTTACTAACTTAAACTAATCTTATTCTTCCCATGTACGCGCCCGAAAGGGCGCATCTCTCTCGTAGCCGAGGGGCTTTGCCCCTCGGTAAACGTCAGCATATTTGACGCGCTGCGCTTTGCCGCAGCGCATCAAACGCCATGATGCTCAATATGATAGCGACTGATGCGCTGCGGCAAAGCGCAGCGCGTATATCATCAATCTCTTACCGAGGGGCAAGCCCCTCTATTAGATTTGCACCTGCAAAGAAAAGGTTAAC
>CAMQYL010000055.1:0-2624 GCA_947039275.1 uncultured Bacteroidales bacterium
GGCAATTTGCTACTGTCCTGAATTGTTAAAATTTTCCCCGGACAGCTGTGTGCCACGGCATGTCCCTACAACATCGTGTGATTTGGAGTTTTGCAACACCCTCTGTACTATTGCGATTCTTCTTACTTGGGTCGGTATTTAGGGTAGAGAATGTTGGGTAATGAAGGTGAGGATGAGGGGGAGGGCTTCGGGGGAGATGGTTTCGCGGATTTCGGAGTATTCGGCGACTTCGCCGGTGGTGGCGTGTTGGAGGAGGTGGTTGAGGTCGGGGAGGATGTGGGTCTGGGCTTGGGGGAGGGCTTCGCGGATGGCTTGGATGTTGGTGGTTGCGTCGACCTGGGTGTCTTTGTCGCCATTGAGGGCGAGGACGGGGCATGTGATGGAGGGGAGGATGGGACGCGGGTCGATGGTTAGGAGTGTGTCAAACCATGGGGTGCGGACCTTCTGAGTGGATTTCAATGACGCTATGATTGGTGCAGGTATGTCAGTCCCCGTGGTGGCTATGAGCGAATCGATGTCTATCGGAGTTGAGACTCCGTCGCGGGCTTGCTGGACGCACAGGTCTAAAACTTTGCCGATTATGACCATGCTGTTGGCTTTGGCTTCATCGGGAAGCCCTGCGGAGTCAAGGTGGTGGCTGTTTTGCCTGAGTATGGATTCTTTGCCCGACACTGCCATGCCGGCGAGTGAGACTATGAAGTCGGACACTTTGTCAGCTCCGAGCAGCAGGGCTATCGTGCCTCCCTCGGAATGCCCGAGAATGCCGACTTTGCCGAGCTGCGGTATGGTGCGGAGGAAGTCGATAGCACTCTTGGCATCCTCTTTAAAAGTATATGTGGTGGAACTGACGAAGTCACCTTTGGATGCGCCGGTGCCACGGTCGTCGTATCTGAGGGAGGCTACGCCGTTACGGGCGAGATAATCGGCAATCACAGCAAAAGGTTTGTGGTCAAACAGTTCTTCGTCGCGGTTTTGCGGGCCGCTGCCTGTGACCATGACCACGGCGGGGATTTTGCCTTTGGTGTAGTTTGCCGGGAGGGTCAACGTACCGCTGAGCAATGTGCCGTCCGTGGAGCAAAAAGTGGTGTCGATGGTCGTGTAGGGATATGGAGGCTTGGGTGTCTGCGGTCGGCGATCCTCAGCTGACGCCTCGGGTGTCAGAGTCAGAGGAAACGACATGCCGCGTTGTGTGAATGTTCCCGAAATTGAATCGGTGGTCACTGCGGCGTTGAAGCGTGCCCCTATTAAGGGACACTCCAATGCTATGGAGTCGGCGGTGCAGAGACTGACCGTCATCGGTATCCCCTTTGCGCCTTGTGACGGAGAGTCAAGGGTACATGCAGTTTTCCCCTCGGTATTTTCGGAGAAATTAAACACGAGCGGAATCTTGAACTGCCCATATGTCAGTTTGCCGCTCCACGCGCCTGTCAGGGCTGCCGCTACAGTACCTCCTGTGATGACCAAAGTCGCCACGAGGCTTATCAATGCATAAGTTCGTTTCATGCTAAGATGTTTTCTGCAAATATAGCGATTTTGCATTGAGTTCATGGATGGGATTATATCTTTGCAGAAAAATAAAAACTCTGGATTATGAAACTATTGATGGCGGATTTGCATCTAATGAAGCAAAAAAACATATTGAAGAAATGACAAGTCCGCCGATAGACGAAAGGGAGTTTGCTTCGCTGATCAAGCAGCACTCCCGCATCATCAACAAGGTCAGCTATTTCTATGCCACTGACAGGCTGCCGTTTGAAGATCTGCGGCAGGAAATCTACGTCAACCTATGGACAGCCTTGGGGCAGTTCAGGGGCGACAGCAAGATGACTACGTGGATATACCGCGTGGCTGTCAACTCCGCCCTCATGGCTCTGAGGGCATCAAAGCCGAGGATATAGACTGTATCGCTTGATTTCGGCATCCTTGATGCATCGTCGGAGATTGACGATGCCCAGCGTGAGAACCTCCAAGCTCTCCACGCCCTGATTGACAGGCTTGAGGCGGTTGAAAAGGCGATAATACTCCTGTGGCTTGACGATTATCCGTATGACGTGATAGCCGACACGCTCGGACTCAACCGCAACACCGTCGCAACGAAAATACACCGGATCAAAGAAAAACTTTCAAAATCAATATGATATGGAACTAAACGAACTCAGAAAGAGCATGTCAACCCTCGAGCAGGTGCTCGCTAAAACAGACTCGGACATAAGCATCGACGTGTCAGCCTCAGAGACCGCGAAAAACAAGATATTGCGCAAACTGCGGCAAGGGGTAGTCACGAATCTGGTTCTTGCAGCCGTATTTACTGCGGCAGCCATCGCCAACATCAATCCGCTCTCTTTCCCGCTCTATCTTAAGGTATATCTGGCTTCCTTCCTTGTCATAGCCGCTGTGTGGTACGCGTTTATTTACCGGAAATTAAGCCGTATAGATGTGGCTGCTTTGCTGCCTGCCAAGTTGTTTGCCCGGACTGCTTCATTAAAACTGATGATTATCAGCGGAGAAATATTCTTTGGCATATGCTTAGTGGTGCTATTCACCCTTCTTTTCCAAAATGCATGGATGTATAACCGTTTACTCTGACCTTTGCAAATAAATTCAGGAGAGGATTGTGTTAACAA
>CAMQYL010000056.1:0-2552 GCA_947039275.1 uncultured Bacteroidales bacterium
ATTATGCACGGCGGGGATGCGGACATGCCACGGCATGTCCCTACAGGGATGGGATATCTTTATAGTCTTTTATCTTGTTTATAAGCTGGGGAGCAATCTAATAATCTCCCATAAATGTTGTATCTTTACGAGGTTAATTGATTTGAACACTATCATATGATTAATATAAAGGATATTTTGGATGTAAAGGGTCGTATCGACCGCTGTGTGCAGGCTCGCAGGATAACCGAAGCTTTGAACTTGCTGGTGACGCTTGCTTCGATGACTGCAAGTGACTGGCGAGTGACGGACGAGATCGAGCGCATGCGTTCGTCATATGAGTATATGAGCCGGTATGCTCTTGATGGCATTGATGATCCCGAACGTAAAAACGTCTATCTCGGCATAGTCAAGGGCATACGCACGCTTGCTGACCGCATGGTGAGGCATGCCAAGTCAAAGGATGCCTCTACCATGTATTTTGATGCGCTGAGATATTCTCAGCTTCACCCTGAGACTACCATCGCATCTCTTTCGGCTCAGTTGATGAAGGATGCCAAGGAGAGCGCTTTGCGCGTTTTTACTGGCGGTTCTACCAATATAGAGGATGTCAAGGCTCGGGAGAGCAAGGCTGCCGATTTGTTCCGTATGATATGGATTTCTTATCCCATGAAACATGAGGATATTGCATCCGTAAGGGAGATGATGCAGTCTGACAGCACGCCGCGCCATCTCAAGCTGTTTCTTATTTCAGCCCTTATGCTCGGTTGCATGGAATATTACGACGAGCAGAAACTGCTTTTATTGGCAGATATATATTCCAACAACGTGGATGCCACAGATCCACAGCTTTCCATGAGGTCGTTTATAGCCATACTGATGGTATTGTGGATATATCGTGGCGAGTCACTCGGCAAGCCTGTGGATGACCGTCTCGCCGCGTTGGCTGATATGGCTTCATGGCACCGGGATGTGAAGATGGCGGCTCTGCTGCTGCTTCGCACACGTGACACTGAGAAGATAGCCAGGACTATGACAGAAGAGGTAATACCGTCGATGCTCAAACTGCGTCCCGACATATACCGCAAACTCAATGACGAGGGGGCGGTGGATGACCCCGCATCTCTTGGTGAGAATCCCGAGTGGGAGGAACTGCTCGAACGTAGCGGTCTCAATGACAAACTCAAGAAACTGAGTGAGATGCAGGAAGAGGGGAGCGATGTGATGATGGCAACCTTCTCTCACCTCAAGAGCTATCCTTTTTTCAGTGATATGACCAACTGGTTCATGCCTTTTCATGATGACCATTCTGCCATGATGCAGCTGCGAAGCACTTCCGGAGGCGATGCTGTGGCTGATATGATAGCGGCATCTGACTTTGTATGCAGCAGTGACAGATTTTCAATGCTTTTCAGCATCAACAGTCTCCCTGAGGCGCAGCGCAAGATGATGATGCAACAGTTTGAAGCGCAAAACATCAATATGGCAGAGATGCGCAACGCTGAGCTGCACCGTGAGGATGGCGGTCGCGAGGTATATGCTACAAATTATATCCGAGATCTGTACCGTTTCTTCAAGCTCTTCCGCCGCAAAGGGGAATTTAAAGATCCGTTTGCATCAGGATTCAATCCTGTCGACATCCCCCAGATAGCCGATACGTTTGATGATACTGACAATCTGTCACTCATAGCCGAGTTCCTGTTTCGCCACGGATATTGGGCTGATGCTGTCACGGTATTCAACAAATTGCTCCCCCTTGCCGACAGCAAGGCTCAGATATATCAGAAAATGGGATATTCGGAGCAGAAACTCGGGCATCATGAAGCAGCCCTGCGTCTCTATGAGCAGGCGGAGATGCTTGATGCCACTAACAAGTGGACATGGCGACGCATAGCCGCATGCCATCGTGTGATGGGCAATCCAGCCAAGGCATTGGCTTATTATGACCGTCTGCTTGCCGATGATGCTGACAATCTCTCTCTGACCTTGCAGAAAGCCAACGCCCTTGCAGAGTTGGGACGTAACAGCGATGCACTGAAATTGTATTTCAAAGTGGAATTTCTTGATCCCTCGTCGCGCAAGACTCTCCGGCCTATAGCTTGGATATCGTTTCTGACAGGTGATTATGACACTTCGCGTCGTTACTACGAGCGTGTTCTTGCCGATGACCCGATGCCTGCCGATATGATCAATCTTGGACACCTTGAGATGGCTACGCATCACTATCACGAGGCAATAGACATGTACAAGCGTGCCATCGAGATGCCCTCAGGTGGCAAAGCAGCCTTTGCCAAGTCGATGCAGGAAGACCTTAAGCATCTCCGCGCCGCCGGAGTCGACGACCTCATGACCGGCATCGTCATCGACCGTCTGATCTGATGTCCCGACAGGGTATAAGTATGCTGGATGTAGCTCCAAACGCTTTTCATCATATAGGGAATAAAATCTTGGTGTAGGGACATGCCGTGGCATGTCCGAATCCCCATTGTCGACATTTCACATAGATGCGGACATGCTGTGGCATGTCGTACATTTGCACGGACAAGAGATTTTGAATAAATTTATCATCAATC